>NZ_JBNDIN010000001.1:0-616846 GCF_050434425.1 Serratia sp. 2723 | reverse complement strand
TCTCCCTGTGGAGAGGCTTGGGGACCGATCGAGTTTGCTGAGATGAACCTCCTTCTCCCAACAGAGCAGGGGCTATCAGCTCCCTCTCCCTGTGGAGAGGCTTGGGGACCGATCGAGTTTGCTGAGATGAACCTCCTTCTCCCAACAGAGCAGGGGCTATCAGCTCCCTCTCCCTGTGGGAGAGGGTTGGGGTGAGGGGACATCAACCTTCGTGCAGACCACACTCGCGCTTCAGGCCGAAGAAGCGGGTTTCTTCCTCGCTCATGCCTTCCTCCCATTTACGGGTGGTATGGGTATCGCCCACCGACAGGTAGCCTTGATCCCACAGCGGGTGGTAGCTCAACCCATGCTCGGTCAGATATTGGTAAATCTGGCGGTTATCCCAGTCGATGATCGGCAGGATCTTGAACACCCCACGCTGCACCGCCAACACCGGCAGATTGGCCCGGCTGCCCGATTGCTCACGGCGCAGGCCGGCAAACCAGGTTTGCGCTCCCAGCGTTTCCAGCGCGCGGTTCATCGGCTCAACCTTGTTGATTTGGTTGTACTGCTCAATGCCCTCAACGCCCTGCTCCCACAGCTTGCCGTAGCGCGCCTCTTGCCAGGCTGGTGAATGCTCGGCGCGGAATACCTGCAGGTTCAGGTTCAGCTTGTCGGCCAGTTGGTCGATAAACTGGTAGGTTTCCGGGAACAGGTAGCCAGTATCGGTCAGGATCACCGGGATATCCGGCTTGATGCGCGTAACCAGATGCAGGCACACCGCCGCCTGGATACCAAAGCTGGAGGAAAGCACAAACTCCCCCGGCAGATGTTCCAACGCCCAGACAACCCTCTCCTGTGCCGAAAGCTGTTCCAACTGGCCGTTGACGACCGCCAGTGCCAGCGCCTGCCCGGACTTCGGTAGCGCGTTCAGCGCCGCCAGATCCAATTCAGCCATGATGCGATCTCCTGAAAGTGTTGATGTGGCCCCTCACCCTAACCCTCTCCCACAGGGAGAGGGGACAGTAAGGTGCACAAACTTAGCTGCTGCACAAAAAGTGAGGAAAGCCAGCAAGGTTATTCCCAGAAATCCTGCGCGGGATCCACCACCGGCCGGATAATCCCGGTGCGAACGGTGAAATCACCAAAACCTTCGCCAGCTGTGCGCTCTGTTGCCCAACGCCCTACCAGTTGGTCGATGGTCTGCAAGATCTCTTCTTCGTTAATATTTTCCCGATACATGCGGGGAATACGCGTCCCTTCACGGTTACCGCCCAGATGCAGGTTGTAACGGCCAATCGCTTTACCCACCAGGCCAATCTCCGCCAGCAGCGCTCGGCCACAGCCGTTCGGGCAGCCGGTGATACGCAGTACCACGTGCTCATCGCCCACACCATGCCGATGCATGATGCCTTCTACCTTGGTCACAAACTCCGGCAGGAAGCGCTCGGCCTCC
The DNA here is from genome assembly GCF_050434425.1 of Serratia sp. 2723. Taxonomy (NCBI): domain Bacteria; kingdom Pseudomonadati; phylum Pseudomonadota; class Gammaproteobacteria; order Enterobacterales; family Yersiniaceae; genus Serratia; species Serratia sp. 2723. The sequence goes on along the minus strand of NZ_JBNDIN010000001.1, from coordinate 615,411 downwards.
GCCATCGCCAGTGGGCAGGTTGGGTAAGACACGCAGGCCATGGAATTCTTGCGCTGCTCGCTGATGCCGTCGTCGATCAGACCATGCTGGCGCGCCAGGGCTTCTATCTTGGCCTTCTCGCTTTCCGGCACACCGGCCACGATCAGGTTCTGGTTGGCAGTCAGACGGAAATCACCCCGATGGATCTTGGCGATCTCGGCCACGCCGGTTTTCAGCGGACGACCGGGATAATCCAGCAGGCGACCGTTTTCAATAAACAACGTCAGGTGCCAGTGATTATCAACCCCTTTTACCCAGCCGATGCGATCGCCACGGCCGGTAAACTCGTACGGACGCACCGGCGCAAAGGTAATGCCTGCCCGCTTTTCGACCTCGGCGCGGAAAGTGTCAACCCCCACCCGCTCCAGCGTATATTTGGTTTTGGCGTTCTTACGGTCGGTGCGGTTGCCCCAGTCACGCTGGGTGGTCACCACCGCTTCGGCAACGGCCAGCGTGTGTTCCAGCGGAATATAGCCAAACTCACTCGCCGTACGCGCATAGGTTTTCTTGTTACCATGCTCGATAGACAGGCCGCCGCCCACCAGCAGGTTAAAACCTACCAGCTTGCCGTGCTCGGCTATCGCCACAAAGTTCATGTCGTTGGCATGCAGATCCACATCGTTCTGTGGCGGGATCACCACCGTGGTTTTAAACTTGCGCGGCAGGTAAGTCGCACCCAGGATCGGCTCTTCGTCCGTGGTCGCGACTTTTTCTTTATCCAGCCACACTTCAGCATAGGCACGGGTACGCGGCAACAGGTGCTCGGAGATTTTCTTCGCCCATTCGTATGCCTCCTGGTGCAGTTCCGACTCCACCGGGTTTGAGGTGCAGAGTACGTTACGGTTCACGTCGTTGGCGGTCGCCAGCGCATCCAGCCCCAGGCGGTTCAGCAGCTGGTGCACCGGTTTCACGTTGCCTTTGACGATGCCATGGAACTGGAACGTCTGCCGGTTGGTGATACGGATGCTGCCGTACAGCGTGCTTTCTGCGGCAAATTTGTCGATCCCCAGCCACTGTTGCGGAGAAATAATCCCGCCCGGCAGGCGGCAGCGCAGCATCATGGCGTGGCGCGGCTCGAGTTTTTGTTCGGCACGTTCGGCGCGAATATCGCGATCGTCCTGCTGGTACATGCCGTGGAAACGGATCAGCAAGAAGTTATCGCCGGTAAAGCCGCCGGTCAGACCGTCTTGTAAATCTTCGGCAATGGTTCCGCGCAGGAAGTTACTCTCTTTCTTCAGACGCTCGGCATCGGCCAGTTTGCCTTCAACCACCAGAGGCCCAGGGTGTTTATCACTCATCAGTAAACGTCTCGCTGATAACGGCGCTCAAGGCGCAGCTCGCTTAAGAATTCGTCTGCCAGCTCGGTATCCATACCACCGTGCTCGGCCACCAGTGCTAACAATGTGTTTTCAACGTCTTTCGCCATGCGGTTGGCGTCGCCACAGACATAAATGTGCGCGCCCTGCTGGATCCAGTTCCAGACTTCCGCGCCCTGCTCGCGCAGCTTGTCCTGCACGTAAACCTTATGTTGTTGATCCCGTGACCAGGCCAGATCGATGCGGGTCAGCAAGCCCTCTTTCACATAGCGCTGCCATTCAACCTGGTACAGGAAGTCCTCGGTAAAGTGCGGGTTGCCAAAGAACAGCCAGTTTTTCCCACTAGCACCTTCGGCTTCACGCTGCTGCATAAAAGCGCGGAACGGGGCGATGCCGGTGCCAGGGCCGATCATGATCACCGGCGTTTCCGGGTTGGCTGGCAAACGGAAGTTGTCGTTATGTTCGATAAACACCCGCAGGTCGCCCTCCTCTTCCAGACGATCGGCCAGGAAGCTGGAAGCCCCACCGGCACGGCTGCGGCCATCAATCTCGTAGCGCACCACACCAACGGTGATGTGCACTTCATTTTCATTCTCTGCCTGAGAGGAGGCGATGGAGTACAGGCGCGGCGTCAGCGGGCGCAGCAGGCCGAGTAACTGCTCTGCGTTCAGATCGGCCGGAGCCTGGCGTACCATGTCCACAATTGGGGTGTTATGGGCGTAGTGTTGCAGTTTAGGCTTGTCAGCCAGCAGGCCAATCAGCTTTTCGTCCCGCGATAGCCCGGCATATTTTTCCACAATCAGCGTGGTGTTCTGCGTCAGTTCAAAGTGGCTGCGCAAAGCTTCACGCAGCGGCAGGGTTTGCCCCTCAACCTCGACCAGTTCGTCGCCTTGCAGCCACAGCAGCTGTACCAGCTCATCCACCAGTGCAGGATCGTTGTCAAACCAAACGCCCAAGGCATCGCCCGGCTGATAACGCAGGCCGGAATCGCCTAAATCGATTTCGATATGACGCACGTCTTTATCGGAAGCGCGGCCAGTGATCTTTTGCCTGGCCGCCAGTTGCGCGGTCAGCGGCTGTTCTTTACTGTAGGGGCTGCTGTCCAGTTGATCGACCGCACCGCTGGCCAATGCTGCCGGAGCGCTGTTTTCCGCTGGTGCTCGAGCCTTCAGGACTTCCACCACCTGCTTACGCCAGGCGATAGCCAGTTCCTGATAATCCACATCCGCATCGATGCGCTCCACCAGGCGCTCGGCACCCAGTTCGGCCAGCTTGCCATCAAAGTCTTTGCCGGACTGGCAGAAATGCTCATAAGAACTATCCCCCAGGCCAAACACCGCAAAGGCGGTTTCGTTGAGTTTGGGGGCTTTTTTCGAATGCAGGAATTTGTGCAGCGCCACCGCTTCTTCCGCTGGTTCCCCTTCCCCTTGGGTAGAGGCAACCACCACCAGCAGACGCTCCTGGGCGATTTGCTTGAACTTGTAGTCACCGGCATTCACCAGGGTGACGCTCAGCTTAGCCGCCAGCAGATCGTCGCGTAGCTGCTCGGCCAGACGGCGTGCGTTACCGGTCTGGGAAGCAGAAATCAACGTGATGCTGGCCGCAGGGGCCGCGGCAACCGGTGCTGAAGCCACGATTTCCGGCTGCTGATTAACCCTGCCCCAGAAGTAACCAGAAAGCCACGCCAGCTGCGTTGGGGAGTACCCGCCAATGACGGCCTGCAAACTCGAAAGCTGTTCGGGGGTCAGCGGGAGCAAAGATGTTGGAGGAACCTGAGTCGTCATCGCGGTACGGATATCCTATGCTTAGCCAGTGTCAGTCGCTGTAATTGCTGTTGTGTAATGTCCTGAAAAGACCAGGAGAGTTTGTAAGGTTACCGAGCGTCATTGCAACGATTAAATAAGGGATAGCAATAATTAATAACCAAAACGACTAAGCAGTTTTGCTGGTAAGGGATAGTGGCTAAACCGTTAGATGTTTATTTTTAATTAATTGATATTTAATGATTTATTTTTTTAAAGTTTGAATGAATCGCATTTGATGCGGATAACGTCCTCCGATCGGCTCAATCCCGCCCAAATAAAAATGCCAGCAGCGCTACATGCTGCCCCCCCTGGATCTCCCCTGAAGCAGCCCAAAAGATAGTAACCAGGGCCGCTTTCCGTTAGTATTCGGCGGTTTTTGAGTCAATGAGGCCGTAATAATGGCAACCACGCTATTTAAAGATTTTCAGTTTGAAGCCGCACACCATCTGCCAAACGTACCGGAGGGCCATAAATGCGGCCGCCTGCACGGGCATTCGTTTATGGTGCGTATTGAAGTGACCGGGGAAGTAGACGCCCATACCGGTTGGGTGATGGATTTTGCCGAGCTGAAGGCCGCCTTCAAGCCGATTTGGCAGCGCCTGGATCACTATAATCTGAACGATATTCCTGGTTTGGAGAACCCGACCAGCGAAGTGCTTGCCGCCTGGATCTGGCAGCAGTTGAAACCGCAGCTGCCAGAGCTGTCGGCGGTGATGGTCAAAGAGACCTGTACCGCTGGCTGCGTATATAAAGGTTAACAGGGCAAAGCTCAGGGTGAGGCGATTGGCTCCGGTGCGATCTCCCTCACCCTAACCCTCTCCCCAAGGAGAGGGAACCGATCGAGTTAAGCTGATAATGTAGTGATGCATCATAAGCACCAGCGGTTGAAGGGAACCCATCGAGTTAAGCGAAAGTACAGTGATGCATCATAAGCACCAGCGGTTGAAGGGAACCCATCGAGTTAAGCTGATAGTGTAGTGATGTATCATCAGCACCAGCGGTTGAAGGGAACCGATAGAGTTAAGCGAAAGTACAGTGATGCATCATAAGCACCAGCGGTTGAAGGGAACCCATCGAGTTAAGCTGATAGTGTAGTGATGTATCATCAGCACCAGCGGTTAAAGGAATGATCCGGGTTGCTGAGATTATCTCTCTTCTCACAACAGAGCAGGGGCTATCAGCTCCCTCTCCCTGTGGGAGAGGGTTGGGGTGAGGGGCCGGTCTTAAGCGATATTCAAATACTTATGCGTCTGCATCGAAAGCCGCCAGTTGCGGGCAATGCAGGTCTCAATACACAACCGCGTCGCCTCTTCTTTCTGGCTGATCGGCTGCAAAGCGATAATACGGTGTTTTTCATCGTGCAACGTTGCCAGCAGTTCATCCAACGCCTCAATATCACGTTCACGCCCCACCGGATGCTTGATCTCATCGGCCCGCATCAGCGCCTGCTCTACCACCTTCAAGCCACCGCGCATATTCACTTTGGGTGAAACGGTGACCCAGGTATTGGGAGAACAGAGGACTTCATGGGTGCCGCTGGTTTCGATCTGGCAGCCGTAGCCTGCGTTCTCGAACAGCCTGGTCAACGGGATCAGATCGTAGATGCACGGCTCACCGCCGGTGATCACGATATGGCGTGCGGTATAGCCCTGCTGTTCGACCACCTCCAGCAACTGTTCTGCACTGGCGCTCCCCCAGGCATCACTCTCGGCAGTTTTCACCAGGATGCGTTGCATATCCACTTCCCGATCGGCGTCCTTTTCCCAGGTGTGTTTGGTATCGCACCAGCTGCATCCCACCGGGCAACCCTGTAGGCGAATAAAAATGGCCGGAACGCCGGTGAAATAGCCTTCGCCCTGCAAAGTCTGGAACATCTCGTTAATCGGGTACTGCATCGTTTTCTCAATCTGTTTAGGGAAAGGCGCATTATCGCAGATCCCGCCCGGGCGACCAAACCAGGAAAAGTGTATTAAATTTTGTCCGTTCGTCGGCGGCCAGCAGCTTTCTCCGGCTAACCCGCTAATGGGTGACGTTTATTGCAGACTTAACGCCGACCGCCGATGTTATCCACCGCTCAAAACAAACATAAAATTAACATTTAAGACAAAAATATTTGACATAAATGTGACTCTGCCGCAGATGTATAGACAAGTCGGGCGCAGTTCTGACGATCCATTCTTCCCCCCCTATCTGCGTTTAAGGAAACTATGGCTCACTCTACCGAGTTGAATATTCAACAGGCTATCGACGACAGCAAATTTTCACTGTTTCACTGGACCCTGATCATCCTGGGTTTCCTGATCCTGGCGATTGACGGTTACGATACGGCGGCGATGGGCTATATCGCCCCTTCGGTGGCCAAAGACTGGGGGATCGTGAAACAGGATCTGGGGCCGGTATTAAGCGCGGCGCTGCTTGGCCTTTCGTTGGGCGCCCTGGTTGCCGGGCCGATTTCTGACCGCGTTGGCCGCAAACGGGTGCTGGTGTTCTCCTGCCTGTTCTTTGGCCTTTCCAGCCTGGCTACCGCCTACGCAGGTTCACTCAATAGCCTGACGCTATGGCGCTTCCTTACCGGGCTTGGGCTGGGTGCCGCCATGCCAAACGCCATCACGCTGATCTCCGAATACGCCCCGCAGCGCTGCCGATCGCTGGCCATCAACACCATGTACTGCGGCTTTCCGCTGGGAGCGGCTGGCGGTGGCGCCATCTCTTCCTGGCTGATCCCCGCTTACGGCTGGCACAGCGTGTTGCTGCTGGGGGCCATTGCTCCACTATTGCTCACCGTATTGTTGATCCTGCTGCTGCCGGAATCGGTGAAATACATGGTTAACCGTGGCCAGGATGCCGCTAAAATCAAACGGATTGCCCAACGCTTTATCAACCGCAACATCAGCCACATCACCCGTTTCTATCTGTATGAAGACAAGCTGGCCCTGTCGAAGACCAGCGTCGGCCTGCTGTTCAGCCGCCCCTACCTGGTGGGGACACTGATGCTGTGGCTCACCTACTTTATGGGGTTGGTGATCTACTACGTATTGCTGAGCTGGATGCCGCTATTGATGCAAGGGCTGGGATATCAGCTTGAGCAGTCGGCGATCCTGACGTCGCTGTTCACCTTTGGCGGTACGCTGGGGATCCTGATGGCCGGTTGGTTGATGGACCGTTGGAATGCCCACAAGGTGGTTTCAACCGGCTTTGCCATCAGCGCCCTGCTGATTGTGGCAATGGCCACCGAGGATAGTCAGATCGTGCTGCTCGGCGCCTTTATCTTCCTGATGGGCATTACCATGAACGGCGCGCAATCCGGCCTGCAAACCCTGGCCGCCATCTACTATCCAACGCACAGCCGCGCTACCGGTATTGCCTGGATGCAGGGCATTGGCCGCTTTGGCGGCGTAGCCGGCACCATGATGGCTGCTCAACTATTGGCGATGGAGTGGCAGGTGCAGAGTATTTTGCTGTTCCTGGCTATCCCGGCGCTGCTAGCCAGCCTGGCTACGGTATTCAAGATGACGCGGGCAAGCACATTGCAACCGGCCATCTAACCTATTGATTATATTAGCGGGCGCTGTATACAGCGCCCTACGTATGGTTGTCCCCCTATCCCCGGTAATACGTTTTTTTTATCGCCCCGCTTAGTTGTAATTCATATGTAAAATTATTGTGATTTGTCGCTCAAAAATGACACTATTTTAATTCATTTTTGTAGCGCAGCTCACTGTTTTGCCACGTACAGCTAATGGACTTAATCTGAAAATAAAATGCAACACACTGATTTAAAACACAAATAACCTTTACTTATGCCATTTTCCTCAAAGTGTCGCTGCTATTGCATATGCTTGTACATACAAGTATATGTTAATAAACCCCGCTCATTGTTATGGCCTGTGTGTTGCCGTCATAAGATGAGATTTGTACCGATACTGTTTGAGGAACTAGCTGTGACTGCAAATAACAAAGTTCGCCATGTTGATATTCGCGCGCCCCGCGGCACACAATTAAACGCCAAAAGCTGGCTGACCGAAGCGCCGCTGCGCATGCTGATGAACAACCTCGATCCTGAAGTGGCTGAAAATCCACACGAACTGGTCGTTTATGGCGGTATCGGCCGCGCAGCCCGTGATTGGGACTGTTACGACAAGATTGTTGCCACCCTCAAAACGCTGGAAGACGACGAAACCTTGCTGGTGCAGTCCGGCAAGCCGGTCGGCGTGTTCAAAACGCACAGTAACGCCCCGCGCGTACTGATTGCCAACTCCAACCTGGTTCCTCACTGGGCAACCTGGGAACACTTTAACGAACTGGATGCCAAGGGCCTGGCGATGTATGGCCAGATGACCGCCGGCAGCTGGATTTACATCGGTAGCCAGGGCATCGTGCAGGGCACTTACGAGACCTTCGTTGAAGCTGGCCGCCAGCATTACGACGGCAGTCTGAAAGGCCGCTGGGTGCTGACCGCCGGTCTGGGTGGTATGGGTGGCGCACAACCACTGGCCGCCACTTTGGCTGGAGCCAGTTCACTTAATATCGAATGTCAGCAGAGCCGCATCGATTTCCGCCTGAAAACCCGCTATGTCGATGAGCAGGCCACCGATCTGGATGACGCACTGGCACGCCTGAAAAAATACTGCGCCGAAGGCAAAGCCATCTCGATTGCCCTGTGTGGCAACGCGGCAGAAATCCTGCCGGAGCTGGTCAAGCGCGGCGTGCGCCCAGACATGGTCACCGACCAGACCAGCGCCCACGATCCACTCAACGGTTACCTGCCAAAAGGCTGGAGCTGGGAAGAGTATCGCCGCCGTGCACAAACCGAACCTGCCGTGGTGGTGAAGGCTGCCAAACAGTCGATGGCCGAACACGTAGAAGCCATGCTGGCGTTCCAGAAAATGGGCGTGCCTACCTTCGACTACGGCAACAACATCCGCCAGATGGCCAAAGAGATGGGCGTTGATAACGCCTTTGACTTCCCGGGCTTTGTGCCTGCCTATATTCGCCCGCTGTTCTGCCGTGGCGTCGGTCCGTTCCGTTGGGCCGCGCTGTCTGGCGATCCGCAGGATATCTACAAGACCGACGCGATGGTCAAAGAGCTGATCCCAGACGATGAGCACCTGCACCATTGGTTGGATATGGCGCGTGAGCGCATCAGCTTCCAGGGGCTACCAGCCCGTATCTGCTGGGTCGGCCTGGGCCAACGTGCCAAGCTGGGCCTGGCGTTTAACGAGATGGTACGCCGCGGCGAACTTTCTGCTCCAATCGTCATTGGCCGTGACCACCTGGATTCCGGCTCAGTTGCCAGCCCGAACCGTGAAACCGAATCAATGAAAGACGGCTCTGATGCCGTATCCGACTGGCCGCTGCTGAACGCCCTGCTCAACACCGCCAGCGGTGCCACCTGGGTGTCTCTGCACCACGGCGGCGGCGTCGGCATGGGCTTCTCCCAACACTCCGGCATGGTGATCGTCTGTGACGGCACCGATGAAGCCGCCGAGCGTATCGCCCGCGTACTGCACAACGATCCCGCCACCGGCGTCATGCGCCATGCCGATGCGGGTTACGAGATCGCTATCGACTGCGCCCGCGAGCAAGGTTTGAACCTGCCAATGGTTGCCGCCACTCAGGGAGAAAAAGCATGAACGCTCTGACTATCCGCCCAGGTAAGCTGACGCTTGCCGAACTGCGCCAGGTTTATCAGCACCCGGTCACCCTGACGCTGGACGACAACGCCTACGGCGCGATCCAGCAAAGCGTGGCCTGCGTGGAACGCATTGTGGAAGAGAACCGCACCACTTACGGTATCAATACCGGATTTGGCCTGCTGGCTTCCACCCGTATCGCCCGCGAAGATTTGGAGAACCTGCAACGCTCCATCGTGCTGTCACATGCGGCCGGTGTGGGTGCGCCTACCGATGACAACCTGGTGCGCCTGATTATGGTGCTGAAGATCAACAGCCTGTCGCGTGGTTTCTCCGGCATCCGTCTGGAGGTGATCCAGGCGCTGATGGCGCTGGTGAATGCCGAAGTGTATCCGCATATCCCGCTGAAAGGCTCCGTAGGCGCTTCAGGCGATCTGGCCCCGCTGGCACACATGAGTCTGGTGCTGTTGGGTGAAGGTAAAGCCCGCTATCAGGGCGAGTGGTTACCGGCCACCGAGGCGCTGGCCAAAGCGGGTCTGAAACCGTTAACGCTGGCAGCCAAAGAAGGCTTGGCACTGCTGAACGGCACCCAGGTTTCCGCCGCCTTTGCGCTACGTGGCCTGTTTGATGCCGAAGATCTGTTTGCTGCCGCCACCGTAACCGGCAGCCTGACCGTGGAAGCCGCTCTGGGATCTCGCAGCCCGTTCGATCCTCGCATCCACGAGGTGCGTGGCCAGCGTGGGCAGATCGACGCTGCCGCCGCTTATCGCCACCTGCTTGGCGCACGTAGCGCCGTGTCGGATTCACACGCCAACTGCGAAAAAGTACAGGATCCTTACTCCCTGCGCTGTCAACCGCAGGTGATGGGAGCCTGCCTGACGCAGATCCGCCAGGCCGCAGAAGTGCTGGAGATCGAGGCCAACGCCGTTTCCGATAACCCGCTGGTGTTTGCCGAACAGGGCGACGTGCTGTCCGGTGGTAACTTCCACGCCGAACCGGTAGCCATGGCTGCCGATAACCTGGCGCTGGCGTTTGCCGAAATCGGTTCACTCTCCGAGCGCCGTATTTCACTGATGATGGATAAACACATGTCGCAGCTGCCACCGTTCCTGGTGGATAACGGCGGGGTGAACTCCGGCTTTATGATTGCCCAGGTCACCGCCGCCGCGCTGACCAGCGAGAACAAGGCACTGGCACACCCAGCCAGCGTTGACAGCATCCCAACCTCGGCCAACCAGGAAGACCATGTCTCGATGGCACCGGCAGCGGGCCGCCGCCTGTGGGAAATGGCAGATAACGTCCGCGGCATTCTGGCAGTCGAATGGCTAGCGGCCTGCCAGGGGCTGGATCTGCGTAAAGGTCTGCAAACCACCGCAGGGCTGGAGCAGGCTCGGCATCTGCTGCGTGAGCATGTTGCCTACTACGATAAGGATCGGTTCTTCGCCCCCGATATCGAAGCGGCCAGCCAACTGCTGGCAGCAGGCCATCTGACCGCGCTGATCCCAGCCACCTTGTTACCTAGCCAGGCGTAACGCCTTTAGGCCGTGCCCCGTCACTCTGGAGCACGGCCTATTACCCTGCACAATTCGTCCTCTATCCCGCCGGGGTTCGTTCCCCCTGTGCGGATAGCGCTGCCTGTCCGACAACAATATGATTAAAACGGAGAAGCAACATGCGTAATGAGAAACCCCAACTCCGGCGTGGCCTGAACGCGCGACATATCCGCTTTATGGCTCTGGGTTCAGCCATCGGTACCGGTCTGTTTTATGGTTCCGCTGGCGCTATTCAATTGGCTGGCCCGGCCGTACTGCTTGCCTATCTGGTGGGCGGTGCGGCGGTATTTATGGTGATGCGTGCCTTGGGGGAAATGGCGGTGCATCAGCCCGTCTCCGGCTCCTTCAGCCACTACGCCAGCCATTACCTCGGCCCGTTGGCGGGCTTCCTCACCGGTTGGACTTATACCTTTGAAATGGTGATCGTAGCCCTGGCCGACGTGACGGCCTTCGGCATCTATATGGGGCTATGGTTCCCGGATGTCGCGCAATGGGTCTGGGTGCTGAGCATCATTCTGTTTATCGGCGCGCTTAACCTGTGCAGCGTCAAAGTGTTTGGCGAGATGGAGTTCTGGCTGTCGCTGGTCAAGGTTGCCGCCATCGTGGCGATGATCGTTGGTGGGGCCGCCGTGATGCTGTTCGGTTTTGGCGTCACGCAGCAAGCCACCGGTTTCAGCAATCTGTGGCAACACGGTGGCTTTATGCCTAACGGTATCGGTGGCGTCATTGCCTCCCTGGCGGTAGTGATGTTCGCCTTCGGCGGAATTGAAATTATCGGTATCACCGCCAGCGAAGCCAAAGATCCCGCCAAGGTGCTGCCTAAAGCGATCAACGCCGTGCCGATTCGTATCCTGCTGTTCTACGTGCTGACCCTGCTGGTATTGATGTCTATCTATCCCTGGAACAGCATCGGCCAGAACGGTAGCCCGTTTGTCGAAATTTTCAGCCATATGGGCATCAGCTCGGCAGCTAACGTCTTAAACGTGGTAGTGATCACCGCCGCTATCTCGGCCATCAACAGCGACATCTTCGGCGCTGGCCGCATGATGTACGGCATGGCGCAGGATGGGCAGGCGCCGAAGTCATTCACCAAACTGACCGGTAACGGTGTGCCCTGGATGACCGTATTGGTGATGTCCATTGCCCTGTTGTTGGCCGTAGTGCTCAACTATCTGATCCCCAAACAGATCTTTATCATCATTGCTTCCATCGCCACCTTTGCCACGGTGTGGGTGTGGCTGATGATCCTGCTGTCGCAGATCGCCATGCGCCGCACGCTCACTAAACAGGAAGTAGCCACCTTGAGCTTCCCTGTGCCTTGGTGGCCAGTCGCCCCCGCCTTGGCTACGGCGTTTATGGTATTTGTGATCGGCCTGCTTGGTTACTTCGAGGAAAGCCGTATCGCGCTGTATGTCGGGCTAGTCTGGGTAGCCTTCCTGACGCTGGCATATACGTTGTGGGTACGTAAAAAAGGTGGGGAAACTCCTGCGGTAGTCTCAACAGAAAGCCACTAAAAACCAGCCCACCAGCCTCTATTGACGAGGCTGGTGGGCGAACTCATAAAAACCGGTGGGCAGAAATTGCTGCGGGTCAAAACCGTGATGAATGGCGCGTGTGGCGGACGCCTGTTTGGATTGCATTGACATAGCGATGACCTACCGGGGGGAAGAAGCATTGCCGCCAGCTTTCTGCGGGCAGCGTCGAGGTTCACAAACGCTGACCGATGATTTCAATCCCAATAACGTGTCCGGCTGACACAGCAGCGCATGGACCGAAAGATAGTTGGCTGAAACGCGGGCTTGTAATAATGCACCGCGAAGAGGGGAACAGATATTCCCCTAATAAATTTAAGAGTCCAATAGCTAACAGCCATAAGGCAAAAAAAAGAATATACAAATAGGATTTTTATTACACAAATAAAATCATGGCGTTATAAACATTAAAAAATAAATAGCATGATAATTAGTTTTATACTATAAATTGCATATTGCAGCTATATCACTCTCGTGCTTTTTCTGGTAGGCATGGATTTTATGCTGCTGACATGCCCCATCGAGGCTATAACCCACCATCGCCATATATAGGCTAAAGTAGCGCTCTGCCATCACAATAAACGAGCTATTTAACTCAATCAGCACGTTATTTTTGGTGGTGAGCAAGCCTGATTTCTCCGCCGCCAGCAGGATACGATTGATATGCGTACGGGACACCGAGCTAAACTTGGCGATCTCCGCCGAGGACAATAACAGCATGTGGGAATTGTGGCGGATACTTTCCATAAACAGCATCAGCAACACCATATGGCCCGCATCTTTAGTAATAAATAACGCGGCCTGTGGCACCAGATCGATCAGATAGATCTCCTGTATCATCAGTTGGCCGTAACCCTTGAAAAACGCAGGTAAAAACCAGTCCTGCTCCAGCAAGTCGGCAACCGGAATTTCGGGAGCTAACACCTGGTAAGGCAACGCCATTGAGGAAACCAGCTCATGGGCCTGGCGCAAGGCATTTTCGGTGGGGGTAAATAGCAGCGTCCGTCGATCTTGCTCGGCCTTTTTGACCTCCAACCAACGACCAACGCGCAGGAAGAACAAAAAGGAGTCCAACGAGTTCTCGCTGATAATATTTTTTCCTTTAAAAAAGGACTTAATGTCCTTCAGTGCGGCCTCGTTTTGCGTGTAAAAAATAGCCAGCATAGCCGAGCAGATGATAAATCGGCTGTTACGAAAAATGATTTTGTAGAACATAGGATGATTCTTATAGATATTGGATATGATCATACCATGTTTACTAATCGCCTGATGGAACTGTGGCGAGTTTCTTATCTTGATGGCTTGTTGCTCCAACTCAAGTTCGATCTGATTTTTATTGGATATCATCTTATTCTCTATTTACTCGCAAGGTGCGTCCTGTTATTTCCGTACAGCATACAGCTGGTCTAGCGCATTGCCTTGATCATCGATAATGGCAGCGCTGACCATCGCTGATGATATTGCCCCTGAGTGAGCAATATCATCAATCCGATACTTTTTACTGCCGTAAGGCGGCGTCATCATATCGCTCTCTTGTTGCACCGGATAATCCTGCTGGCCGACGCGCAGCGAAAGACGGGAAAAAGAGAGATGGACAGCCGACGGGTTATCGCACAGCAAGACGTAATGATTATCTTCCTTTTTCAGTGTGAACACCGGCTTAGGCGTATCCCTCTCGACCGCGACCACCGCCTTGGGCCGATAGAAAATCTTCATCTGGGTGTTCATCGCCATGGTAACGCTAGGCTGCAACGGGGGGATCACCGGACGCGCCGGCGGGATTTCGTACAGATTAATCCAGAAGGCCGACTCCCTATCCGTTGGCAATGGCTGTTGGTTATAAACCAGCCTCAGCCCTTTCATGGTCTTGGGCTGCATGCTAAATACGGCAGGCAAGCTGACAAAAGGCGCCGTTGATTGCTCGGGTGCCGCATTGACATCCCCATCGTCAACCCAGGTTTGTACCACGATTGGGTAGTCGTTGGTATTGAGGAGCATCAAGCTTTTTTCATTATCGCCCTCACGAAAAATCACTCGCGTCGCGGAGGCAATGATGCCGGCCTGAGCCAGCATTGCAGGTAACAAGCCACCGAGCAGCAGTAGCATACAGACGATTTTCTTCATAATTTTCTCTACTGTACCTTGACCCAAACATAAGCCTTGGCATCAACCTTCCCCGCCGTAACGGTCTGCCCCGGCAAGCGTGATAATGTGGCTGTCAGTTGCGTAGTGTAATGGGTATACCCCGTCACAGTGCTGCCCCCACTGTTTGCGCCATCGAGCACAGGGTACCAACCCGCGTTGTTACCCTGCGGGCACTGGCCAGCACTACAGCGGGCCCAGCCGACAAAGTTCATTGGCCTACCGTTGCTACTGTTGGAAAGCGCAATCCCTACGCCAGTGGCAACGCTGCTGTCCGTGCCATAACCGTCGGAGAGCAGATAGCTGACGCCACCACTGGCGTTGACCAGGCCAAACCGTTGCGCCAGAACATAGCTGGCATAAGGGACTTGCAGGCCCAGGGCGGTACGATTGGTGCTAATCCCGGAAACCGCCGCATTATCACATTCGATATTGATGGTGAACTGGGCTTGAGAAGTTCGTCCTGCGGTTAACTGACTGACGGCAAGCGTTGGCAAGATCACCAACGGCGTGACGTTGCGTGCGACGCAAGTGGCAGTGTAAGAAAGGGAAGAAATCGGCGACGTCCCCATGCCCATGGCGTTCCAACGCCCGGTTCCCCAGGTCGAATAGTTGGTGGCCGAATCGCTACCGATAGGATCAGATGCAATGCCCGGCCCTTGGAAGGTCACATAGCCATTAGGCTGATCGCAGGTATAGTTCGAATTACCGGTGGTGGAAGCCATGCCCCTCAACGGATTTGATGCACTGTAACCACAATAGTTACTGGCACCACGGCCGGGGAGCGAACTGATGCGGATCAGATCTGCCCGGATGGGGCTGAGATCCTTGACCCGGATCTGGATCTTGTCACCCACTATGGCATAACGGGTAATCGGTGTTGCCTGCCAGTAACGGGTAAATACCTTGCCCGAATTCAGATGGGTTAGCCGAATACCGACATAGGGAAAATAGGTGGCATAATAATTGGGGTTGCCGTCCATCGCCCCTAAATCATAATAGCCCCCAACCCGGTCGTCACCGTTGGTGGCAAACACTTCAAAAATTTGTCCGATATCACTGGTATCGCACTCATACAAGACTTTGTTCGGATCCGGGTAACGGACGCCGTAGGTGAAATCAAACACGCTACTGCCAAGCGGCGTGCCTACAGGCTGCAGGTAAGTGCTGGTCAGGTTGATACGCCCCAGGCCGATCCCGACGCCGCAGGCGTCACAACCGGAGTCAATCCTTGGTGTAACACGAGTGCAGTTGGCCGCCGCTGGCAGGCCGATCCCTGCAAGTAGACTTCCCAACAGCGCCAACCGCAGCAATGAAAATAACTTCATGGAATAACCTCCGGTGAATAATCGGTGAATCAGCGGCATATCGCCTTCAGCAACAGGATCGGCTCATCGCCTGGCGGGGGGAGTTTATAGAGCAGTCTGCACTGTTCATTGGCCCCTTCTCCCCAGCGTAACGTCAATTTCCCCTGCGGTTTATCGCTGCGCAGATAAATCTGATTAGCCTGGCCGACCATGCCGACATCGTTATTGTTGTCATCAAACACTGAGGTCCCCATTGGGATTATACTGCCGTCTGGCCGCTGAACTTTGATCAGCACCGCCTGTCCGCGGATCGTTTTGAAGTGCAGCCGCACCGTGGCTCCGGCGAAAGGTGCCACACGCCGTTGCCCATCCTCCAATTCTGCTTTGCTGCTCATCCCCTGCGGATTAAGGGCCACGGTATTGAAATGATAGGGCACCAGCGAAGGAACCAGCGCATAGCCGAAACGATCGACACGGGCCCCCTGCCCATCCATCACTTGCGCACCGCGCGCGCCAGGAGCATCAATCAGGGCAAAGGTATCCCCGACATAAGGCCCGAGCGTGACCCCACCGCGATGGGCAACCACTGCACCCTGTAGCGCAGCCGATCCCTGCCAATATTGGCTGGATGCTGAAACCGAACCGGTGGCACTGGCATAAGGCAGACGGGTTTGCAGGTTTCCCCCCCAGATGCTGTTGTGACTATTATCATCGGTGCTGAAATTAAGCCCATAGCCGACCTGCTGCGTCTCCCCCACGGTGCCCGAGAGCGCCGCCTGATAGCTCCCTCCCTGCCCTTGGCTATGATTGGAGAACAACGACACCGTTGGCGCAGAAGAAGTGCGGCCAAGAGGAAAAGAAACGGAGAGCGAGCTAACGGTTTGCGAGGTATTGGTATTCGCGAAACCATTGGTATTCACATAGGGCTGGCTGCCGTCGTAATAGGCGTTATCGCTGCCGCTCAGGCTGCGGGTACGCGTCACCGAAAGGTTCAACGCGACGCCGTTGCCAAATACCTTACCCCAACCCAACTGTAGTTGATTATCCCGGCCACGCCCATCGCGGTAATCCTGGGTAGAACCCGACAGCGTCAGGTTGCCTAATGAGCCGATCCCCTGATTCACAGCCACTTCAAAACGCGACTGCTGGCGATAGGAATCGGATTGCCAACTTTGCCCACTGCTGTCTGCCTGACGTACGCCAAGCACATCGCTCAAATCGCGAAACCCTTCGCTGGAGTAACGATACCCGGCGATGGAAAGTGTGGTATCCGTTGGGGTAAAGTTTTTGCTGTAGGAAAGGTGCAGCATCCACCCCGAGGTAGTGCCTTCCGGCAGGTTGGCATGGGAAAAAGTGCTATCCAGACCAAAAGCTCCCAGTGAGTTACTGTAGACCCCACCCAGCATCAAGGCCTGATAGCCATCGGCCAGCTGGTTACCAGTGTTAAACGTCAGCGAGTTGGTCAAACCATACTGCCAGGTCAACTCACTGAACAGATCGTTGTCGCCGATAAAGCGCGATCGCCCAAGGGTCGCCGAATAGCGAGAGGCTCCAGGACGCATGGATTGGGGAACGGCAGAGAATGGCACGGTAAAGGTGTTGACGCTGCCATCGGCCTCGGTCACCACCACCGTCAGGTCACCGGAGAAATTGGTAGCAAACAGATCGTCAATCGCAAAGGGACCAGGAGCCACCGTGGTTTCATACAGTTGGCTTTTGCCCTGAAATACGGTCACTCTGGCGTTACTGTTGGCAATACCGCGCACCACGGGAGCATAGCCTCGCAGCGAGTCCGGCAGCATACGATCGTCCGACGTCATCCTGACGCCGCGAAACCCCAGCCCGGCGAAGAAATGGCCGTCGGTAAAACCTTCCCCCAGCAAAACCTCACTGCGTAACGGCAACACTGCCCGCTGGACATAGCGGCGACTGGTATCCCACTGGCTGCCAAATTCATTATCAAAACGGAAGCTGGATTGCTGGCGGTAGCGCCATAACCCCAGGTTAAAGCCCCCGTTCAAGTTAGCGAAGGTGGAGTTGAGGTCCTTGGTCTGACCCTGGCGATAGTTGACGTGATATTGGTTAACGTTGTAGTTGAAAAACGCCATCGATTCACCGCTGCTCAGGCTGCTAGGGCTAACGCTGCCACGGGGTTTGTGGTTCAGCAAACTCTGTGGAATGCTGAGATCCAATCTTAGTTGAGACATATCGGCATGAACCTGAAAATCTTTAAGATCGCGGCCAGGTTGCAGGCAGCCTTCCGCAGGCGCCGCCGGTACTTCCTTCAGGCCAAGGCGTTCCAGCTGTTGGCGCTCAAAACACGGCAATACGTGCCGATCGTCACCCAGGACAAAGCGGATTTGGTTGCGTTCAACAAACACACCGTTGGTAAACAGTTCGACCTCATAGTTGCCCGGCGTCACCAGATCCTGTTGGTTGAACTGTTCGAGTTGCGTGGTACTGAAAACGCTGCCACGCAGTAAATCGGCGTCGAAGGCGTAATCATCCGTCGCGCCTTGTGCCAGAGAGATCCCGCCCAGAGAGAGCAAAAAGAGGCCATAGCGGCAGTACGTTGATAGCGGAGACGAAAATGCGGGATAGTTTTTTAGTGACATCAGGACCTCCCTGTCCTTTTTTAGTGCGGCGTCTCTAGCGTTACGGGAACCTCTACTCCGTAGTCATTCATGATGCCGAGCATCACTTTCAGCTTCCCTTTGGGGAACGCCGAACCCAGCGGCCAACTCACCTGCGAAAAAGGCGCGACCATATCGGCCGGTTCAATATGCAGGTTTTTATTGCCGCTTTTGGCATAGCTGATGCTGACGTAATAAGGCGTTGGATTACTGACCTGTAATGCATTGCCATTGCGCTGGATACGCAACTGTTTGCCCGCCTGATTACCCTCTCCCGGCAGCCCTTCGGGCCGATAGAACACCTTCAGCCGGTTGCTGACCAACAGCACCAGCTTATTTTTATCCGTTTCGCTTTGTTTGACGGCTGGCACCTGAAGGAAGTTAAGGTGAAACAGGGATTCGCGGTCGGTCGGTAAGCCTTTCCCGCTGTACATCAAGCGTACCATTTGCCCACTATGGGCATTCATCCGGAAAATCTGTGGTGATGCAATAAAAGGGGCATCGGCCGTTTCCGGCGTCGATTTGTCATTATCGATATCAAGCCAGATCTGGATCAGCGCCGGGGCAGCATCATCGTTGGTAAACTGCAGCGTCTTCTCGCGTGCCTGAGCCGGGTAGATCACTCGGTTGCCCAGCATGGTGACGCTGGCAGCAGCGCTATCGATCATCAGCAACGTCAGGCTGAACAGTAATGCCGCCCAACAAGAAGAGGTACGTGTGGTATACGCCATAAGAGAGACCAGTCAACAAGACTAATAACCCAGCACCACTGAGCGTTTCGGGCAGTGCTGACATTACTGTGGGTAACAGGTTATTTCCCGCCATCAGGCTTGCGCCCGCTGGCGGAAACAACTTGGAGCGACCCGGTATTATTTATACGTAATCGCATATTGTGCCGTGGCGATCACCGAACCTGCAGTCACCCCGGCCTCTTCGGCATAATAACGGGCAACCAGTTCTTGCGACGTTGATACCGCGCCGGTTGCCAGCGTCATTGCGCTGGTGGTGGCCGATGAACCTGAAACAAAGTTCAATGGCGTGGTGGCATCGCTATCCAACAACTGAATAGAAACGTTGGTTGCATCACCGGTGTTACCCAGGTTGCCATTGGTGGTCGCGTTATTCCCCACAAATACCGTTTTGATGGAGGTGTCGCTGGCCGCGGTAGTACAACCGGTCACGTTAACGGTAAAGGTCGTTTCCCCAGCGGTGGCACCTTTGGTAAGCAGCGAGCTGGCCGCAACCGTATTCAGTAACACCACCGGATTGGTTTCATTGCCGTTAATATTAACCGAGCAGGTTTGAGTACTAACTTCACCCTTGAATTGCACTGTGTTGGTAGAGTCAGCCAACGAGGTGCTAGAAAATGCAATTAAAGCGAGAGTCATCATTTTGATTTTCATAAAAATTCCTTTTGATTTACTTTTTTCCAATAAAGCAGTCCTGGCAGTAATTATTTACTGGCTTAAACTCACTAAGATAAACATGTCACACCATCTTTCTCAGACGCCCTGTGGACATGTGGAGCTAGTCTAACAAGCCAAGAATTTTCTTAACAACTATTTTTTTGTGGCACCACGAGATAATAAGTTAAATTTACAATTTGTAACATTTATTAATTTTGTATCATTAATAAATTTAACCGTTTAATATCAATAGCTTAAAAACGAAATTGAATCATTTGGTTATCAATTGAAATACCTTGAAACATATAAGCCTTTTTAGGGGTATTACCTGTAGTTAGGATTGATCCTAAGGATTTTAATAATTTAATGTTATGAATTACGTTCTTATTGATTATTCAGTGACCAATCCGATATCACGGCTTGCACCGCTGGAGCAGGATAATATCACCACCAGACAAGATAGTTAGCAGTGAAATAATATTTCATGAGCCAAGTTAAATCTCAAATGAATTATTTACGTTATGTTGAAGATTGGTGAATTCATTTAACGTAGGCATAAAAAAACGGAGACTACCTTTACGGTACTCTCCGTTTACTTACTGATTCAATCACGAATCAAACCGTTATATTACTGACCTTTAACTTCTTTCAGGCCATTGAACGGTGCGCGGTTGCCCAACGCTTCTTCGATGCGGATCAGTTGGTTATATTTAGCAACGCGGTCAGAACGGCTCATAGAACCGGTTTTGATCTGGCCAGCCGCAGTGCCTACCGCCAAGTCAGCGATGGTAGCATCTTCGGTTTCACCTGAACGGTGAGAGATCACCGCGGTGTAGCCTGCGTCTTTCGCCATCTTGATTGCAGCCAGAGTTTCGGTCAGAGAACCGATCTGGTTGAATTTGATCAGGATGGAGTTAGCGATGCCTTTCTCGATGCCTTCTTTCAGGATCTTGGTGTTGGTCACGAACAGGTCGTCGCCCACCAGCTGGATTTTGTCGCCCAGCACTTTGGTCTGGTAGGCGAAGCCATTCCAGTCAGATTCGTCCAGACCGTCTTCGATAGACACGATTGGGTATTGCTTGGTCAGGTCTTCCAGGAAGTGAGTGAACTCTTCGGAAGTGAAGGCTTTGTTACCTTCGCCAGCCAGAACATATTTGCCGTCTTTGTAGAATTCAGACGCTGCACAGTCCATAGCCAGAGTAATATCTTTACCCAGCTCGTAACCTGCCGCTTTTACCGCTTCAGCGATAACAGCCAGCGCTTCGGCGTTAGAACCCAGGTTTGGCGCGTAGCCACCTTCGTCACCAACAGAAGTACCCATGCCTTTAGACTTCAGCACTTTAGCCAGGGTGTGGAACACTTCAGAACCCATACGCACGGCTTCTTTCAGAGTTTTAGCGCCCACAGGCTGGATCATGAACTCTTGAATGTCGACGTTGTTGTCTGCGTGCTCACCACCGTTGATGATGTTCATCATAGGCAACGGCATAGAGAATTTGCCTGGAGTACCGTTCAGTTCAGCGATGTGCTCATACAGCGGCATACCTTTAGAGGCAGCAGCGGCCTTGGCAGCAGCCAGAGAAACGGCCAGGATGGCGTTAGCACCAAACTGGGATTTGTTCTCGGTACCGTCCAGCTCGATCATGATCTTGTCGATGTTAGCCTGGTCTTTGGCATCTTTACCCAGCACCGCCTGCGCGATTGGGCCGTTTACTGCGGCAACGGCTTTCAGTACGCCTTTACCCAGGAAACGAGACTTGTCACCGTCACGCAGTTCCAGTGCTTCACGGGAACCGGTAGAAGCACCTGACGGCGCTGCAGCCAGACCGACGAAACCGCCTTCCAGATGAACTTCGGCTTCAACAGTTGGGTTGCCGCGTGAGTCGATGATTTCACGGCCGATGACTTTCACAATTTTGGACATATGGGTTTTCCTCAAGTCACAAGTTAAACTAAAACTCCAGACAAACAACGCGCGGTTTTGGCCGCGCGTTGCTTACTAAAACTCTTATTTTACCTGACGTTTCTGGTGCTCACCGGCCGCCTTGACGAAACCAGCGAACAACGGATGCCCATCACGCGGTGTCGAAGTAAATTCCGGGTGGAACTGACAAGCCACAAACCACGGATGATCAGGCAATTCAATAATCTCAACCAGCTTGTTATCCGCAGAACGACCCGCCACACGCATACCTGCGGCTTCGATCGGCTTCAACAGCATGTTGTTGACTTCGTAACGGTGACGATGACGTTCCACGATTGTGGATTCGCCGTACATCTTGCGCACCAGGCTGTTGTCGGTCAGGTGGCATTGCTGGCCACCGACGCGCATCGTGCCGCCCAGATCGCTTTCTTCGGTACGGACTTCGACGTTCCCGTCTTCGTCCCGCCACTCGGTGATCAATGCAACAACCGGGTACTTACAGTCTGGTACAAATTCGGTGGAGTTGGCATTTTCCATGCCTACCACGTTGCGCGCAAACTCCATCAACGCCACCTGCATACCCAGGCAAATGCCCAGATAAGGGATCTTGTTTTCACGCGCGTAGCGTGCGGTCATCACCTTGCCTTCCACGCCACGGTAGCCGAAGCCGCCAGGGATCAGGATTGCATCCAGATCTTTCAGCACTTCAACGCCACGGGTTTCAACATCCTGCGAATCAATCAGCTTGATGTTGACGGTCAGACGGTTTTTCAGCCCACCGTGCTTGAGCGCTTCGATTACCGACTTGTAAGCATCTGGCAGTTCGACATATTTGCCGACCATCCCGATAGTCACTTCGCCACCTGGATTGGCTTCTTCGTAGATCACCTGCTCCCATTCGCCCAGATTGGCTTCCGGTGGTGTCAGGCTGAATCGTTTACAAATATAATCATCCAAGCCCTGAGATTTCAAGAGGCCAGGGATTTTATAAATGGAATCAACGTCTTTCAGGGAGATAACCGCTTTTTCCGGTACGTTACAGAAAAGAGCGATTTTAGCGCGTTCATTAGCAGGAACTGCGCGATCGGAACGGCAGATCAGCACATCTGGCTGAATACCGATGGAAAGCAGTTCTTTTACCGAATGCTGGGTAGGTTTGGTTTTCACTTCACCCGCAGCTGCCAGATATGGCACCAGCGTCAGATGCATGTACAGAGTGTGCTCACGGCCCACTTCGACGGCCATCTGGCGAATGGCTTCCAGGAACGGCAGGGATTCGATATCGCCGACGGTGCCGCCGATCTCGACCAGCACCACATCGTGGCCTTCGCCGCCTTCGATAATGCGTTCTTTAATGGCGTTGGTGATGTGTGGGATCACCTGTACGGTGGCACCCAAGTAGTCACCACGGCGCTCTTTGCGCAGCACATCGGAGTAGATACGCCCGGTGGTGAAGTTGTTACGACGCGTCATTTTGGTGCGGATGAAACGCTCGTAGTGACCCAGATCCAGATCGGTTTCTGCCCCGTCTTCGGTGACGAAAACTTCCCCATGCTGAATCGGGCTCATGGTGCCCGGATCCACGTTGATGTACGGGTCCAGTTTCATGATGGTAACGTTGAGGCCACGGGCTTCGAGAATAGCCGCCAAGGAGGCTGCGGCAATGCCTTTACCCAGAGAGGATACGACCCCGCCGGTTACAAAAATATAGTTAGTTGTCATGCTGAACCTGAGAGTTTAGGTTTAAAGACGATGGAAGAACCAAGACGGGAAAGTAGTATACCCGAACCTCTCTTGACCTACAAACGATCGTTTTACCTGCCATCATCCCAGTCACCCCCGTGAGTTCATCCCGGTTTAATCGTTCGGCCCCCGTTATTGAGCCTTTTAGAAACAATGAGTTAGCGTAATAAACTGCGTTCAAACCGACTTCTGATGCAATAAAACACCTTAGATTTCAGTTTGTTGAGCTTTTCTGCCGGTTAAACCAGACTCAGCAATCCACAACCCCGAGCTTAACCGTTTCAGCTTGAGTGAACATTGTCGCCGATCAAACAAGCAACACAGTTAGGACAACGCGATGAGCAATTAGTTTTCCAGGCGTTTTACCTGTTGCCAAGCTTCTTCCATCTGCTCCAGCGTGGCTTCCTGCATGGTCAGGCCACGGCTTTGCACGATCTCTTCAACCTGGCGGAAGCGGCGCTCAAACTTGCGGTTGGCCACCTGCAACGCCTTTTCCGCTTTATGCCCCAGATGGCGGGAAAGATTGACCGTGGCAAACAGCAGATCGCCAATCTCCTCTTCCAGCTTCTGCTCGTCCACCACCGCCTGCTGCGCTTCGTGCATCACTTCGTCCAGCTCTTCATACACTTTGCCCACGACCGGCCCCAAAGTGTTCCAGTCGAAGCCGACAGCGGCACAGCGCTTCTGGATTTTATGCGCCTTCATCAGCGCCGGTAAGGCGTTGGGAATATCATCCAGCGCCGAGTGCAGCGCTTTCTCTGCCCGCTCACCGGCCTTCAACTGCTCCCAGCGGGCGGAAACCGCCGCGCTGTCTGTTGCCTCAGCCTCACCAAAGATATGCGGGTGACGGCGCTCCAGCTTGTCGCTGATGGCGTTGCACACCTGGTCGAAGTCAAACAGCCCCTGCTCCTGCCCCATCTGGGCATAAAACACTACCTGGAACAGCAGATCGCCCAGTTCATCACGCAGATCGGCATAGTCCTGGCGCTCAATGGCGTCCAGCACTTCGTAGGTTTCTTCCAAGGTGTAAGGCGCGATGGTAGCGAAGGTCTGCTTACGATCCCACGGGCAACCCACCTGCGGATCGCGCAGGGTTTTCATAATGGTCAGCAGGCGTTGCAGCGGCATTGGTTGGGTCATGTTGACGTCTCTATCTAAAAAACTCGCACAAAATATGATGCCTGCACGATAAGTAATACCCAATGGATTTCGAGTTGTATCTAGACGTTCGCAGCCAACAACGATACAACTTGAAAGACGAAGGGTATTAAGCGCCGTGCAGGCGTTTGGCGTCTATCACATCCGGCAGTTGGTTGAGCTTGGCCAGCACGCGGCCCAGCACCACCTGGTTATAGATTTCGATGTCCATATCGATGGTGGCCAGCTGCTTTTTGGTGTCGCTGCGGCTGGCGACGCCCAATACGTTGACCTTCTCGTTGGCCAGGATGGTGGTGATATCACGCAGCAGTCCGCTGCGATCGTTGGCCACGACGCGCACCACCAGCGAATAACCGCTGGAGTAGCTTTCCCCCCAGACCGCATCCACGATACGTTCCGGCGCGTGAGACTGTAGCTCCGCCAATTGATCGCAATCCGCACGGTGGATCGAAATCCCACGCCCCTGGGTGATAAAGCCGACGATGTCGTCACCCGGGATCGGCTGGCAGCAGCGGGCAATGTGGTGCATCAGATTGCCGACGCCTTCGACCACCACGCGGCCATTATCTTTGCTGCGGGCCGACGTTGCCGGGGCTTTCTGCTGGGTCAGTTGGCGTAACGCTTCGCGATCCTGCTCCTCGGCGCTAGGCTTGTTGAGCTTGCCCTGCAGGAAGTTCACCATCTGGTTCAGACGGATATCGCCGCCGCCAATGCCCGCCAACACTTCATCCAGCGAGTTGACGTTATAACGTGGGATCAGCAGCTTTTCGGCTTCCCGCAGGCTGATACCGAGGTGTTCCAGCTCATTGTCCAGCATCTGCCGCCCGGCCAGGATGTTTTTATCGCGATCCTGCTTACGGAACCAGTTGTGGATCTTGGAGCGCCCACGGCTGGTGGTGACATAGCCCAGGTTCGGGTTCAGCCAGTCACGGCTGGGGTTCGGCTGCTTCTGGGTGATGATTTCAATCTGATCCCCCATCTGCAACTGATAGGTAAAGGGCACGATACGGCCACCGATCTTGGCACCTATACAGCGGTGGCCGACGTCGCTGTGGATATGGTAGGCAAAGTCGAGCGGCGTGGAACCGGCAGGCAGATCCACCACGTCGCCCTTCGGCGTAAACACGTAGACACGATCGTCAAACACCTGGCTGCGCACTTCGTCGAGCATTTCGCCCGAATCCGCCATCTCTTCCTGCCAGGCGATCAGCTTACGCAGCCAGGCAATACGTTCTTCGTAGCCGGAACGCGCCGTAACCACCGCGCCTTCTTTGTATTTCCAGTGTGCAGCAACGCCCAGTTCGGCATCTTCGTGCATCTGGCGGGTGCGGATCTGGATCTCCAGCGTTTTGCCACGCGGCCCGAGCACCACAGTATGGATCGACTGATAGCCGTTCGGTTTCGGGTTGGCGACGTAGTCGTCAAACTCATCCGGCAGATGGCGGAAATGGGTATGGACGATGCCCAACGCCGCATAGCAATCCTGCAGACGCTCCACCACCACGCGCACCGCACGCACGTCGAACAGCTCGTCGAACGCCAGCGATTTCTTCTGCATCTTGCGCCAAATGCTGTAAATGTGTTTCGGGCGGCCATAAATCTCCGCCTTGACCCCTTCAATTTCCATCGCGTTATGCAATGAAGCCACGAAGTCATCAATAAACTGCTCGCGATCGATACGGCGTTCATGCAGCAGTTTGGCAATGCGTTTGTATTCATCAGGATGCAGATAGCGGAAACAGAAGTCTTCCAGTTCCCACTTCAACTGGCCGATGCCCAGGCGGTTGGCCAGCGGGGCGTAAATATTGGAACACTCTTTGGCCGCCAGCACGCGTTCGTCTTCCGGCGCATCCTTCACTTCACGCAGGTGGGCAATGCGCTCTGCCAGCTTGATCACCACGCAGCGGAAATCTTCCACCATCGCCAGCAGCATGCGGCGCACGTTATCGACCTGCTCGGAGCCCATCGAGTCGTTGTGGGTGGCTTTCAGTTGGCGGATGGCATCCATATCGCGTACGCCGTGCACCAGGGAGGTAATGCCGGCCCCGAACTCTTCGGTAAGAGTGGCTTCAGGAACAATCGCCGCGTCCACTAGCGGGAACAGCAGCGCCGCGCGCATACTGTCGTTATCCATGCTGAGGGTCGAGAGGATCTCCACCATTTCCAGGCCACGCCATAGCAGTAATGGCGCGTTGGGATGGTCTTTCGTCTGCTGTTCACAGTAACGCCAGGTTGCGGCCAATCGCTCACCTGACTGCGGGTTGGGAAGCCCCAGGCTGGCAATCCAGTCATCAAGCGCGAATTCACCCGCCGTATTCAGATGTGCAGTTCTTACCGCGACCATAACTTCTCCCTACTTTTTCCGCGACCCGTGGATAAACAGCGCCATGGATTCAAGATGCCCCGTGTGCGGGAACATATCCAACATCCGCACACGTGCAAGACGATAACCGGCGTCCAGCAACACTTTGCTGTCGCGTGCCAACGTCGTGGGGTTACAGGATATATACACCACGCGCCCTGGCGCCAGTTTTACAATATGTGACATCACCCCAGCCGCGCCTGCACGGGCTGGATCCAGCATCACCTTATCAAATCCCTGTGCTGCCCATGGTTGTCGCGCAACGTCATCTTCCAGATTTTCATGGAAAAAGGAGACATTACTGAGCCTATTCCTATGGGCATTATATTGCCCATTCGCTACCAGCGTGGCAACACCTTCAATCCCGACTACCGCTTTGGCCCGCTTGGCCAGCGGCAGGGTAAAGTTGCCCATGCCACAAAACAGATCCAATATGCGATCATTGGGCTCAATCTCCAGCCATTCAAGGGCCTGAGCCACCATTTGCTGATTTACCGCATCATTAACCTGAATAAAGTCGCGCGGATTAAAGTCTAAGCGTAGCCCGTCAACCTGATAATACGGCGCTTCACCGCACAGTTTTTCCAGCCGATCGCTGTCTGGTGCCAAATAAACGGCGGTAGCATTCTGCAGGGCGAAGTGCTGCAAAGCCTGACGATCGCCCTGCTTGAGCGTATCCAGGTGGCGCAACACCAGCACCGGGCCGTTATCCGCCAATACCAGCTCCGCATGACCCAGACGCTTTACCGCCTGCAGGCCGCTCAGACATTGATATAACGGCACCAGTAGCCGTTCCAGTTCCGGTGCCAATACCGGGCACTGCTTCACCGCCACCAGATCGGACGATGCAGCCTGGTGAAAACCCATCAGCAAACGGTGCTGCCGAGGCTGCCACTGTAATCCCAGCCGCGCCCGCCGACGGTAGCCATACTGTGGCCCGGCAATCACCGGTTCCTGCTGCGGTGTCACCCCGGTTTCGCGGCAGATCAAGTGCCCCAGCGCCGCCGCCTTGCTTTGCTGTTGTAACGCCTCGGAAACATGCTGCTGTTGACAACCTCCGCACACACCAAAGTGTGGGCAGCGCGGCTCAACACGTTGTATGCTGCAATTCAACAGTTGCCTGAGCTTACCTTTGGCAAACTGTCGTTTGTCCTGCGTTAACTGGATTTCGGCCTGTTCTCCCGGTAAAACTCCGGGGACAAATACCGTTTTGCCTTCATGGCGCGCCACTCCCTGGCCAAATGGATCGAGGTCCGTTACCGTCACCGTGAATATTTGTGAAGCTTGCCGGGTCGTCACGCGGCGTTTCGGAGAGTAGAATTGCGCCATAATTATTGATTGTGTGTTGGTTAATTAAGCTTAAGATTAGCCTCCAATTCTCCCACATTGGAATCCCATGACCAAATACAGCTTGCGCGCGCGCATGATGATCCTGATCCTGGCACCGACTTTATTGATCGGTCTGCTGCTCAGCACCTTCTTTGTAGTGCATCGCTACAACGAGTTGCAGGAGCAATTGGTCGATGCCGGTGCCAGCATCATAGAACCTCTGGCCGTCGCCAGCGAATATGGTATGACCTTCCGCAGCCGTGAGTCGGTCCGGCAACTGGTCAGCCTGCTGCATCGCCGCCATTCGGATATCGTCCGGGCGATCACCGTGTTTGATGCGCAGAACAACCTGTTTGTCACCTCCAACTATCATCACAATTATACCCAGTTGCAGTTGCCCAAAGGTGTGCCGATGCCCACCGATATGATGCTGACCCGGCGCGGCGATTCACTGATCCTGCGCACGCCAATCCTGTCGGAGTCACAGTTCCCGGACGAAAACGCCAGCGAGGAAGTACATCCCGACAGCAATCTTGGCTATGTGGCAATCGAACTGGACCTGCAATCGGTACGCCTGCAGCAATATAAAGAGGTGTTCGTTTCTACCCTGCTGTTGCTGCTGTGTATGTGTATCGCCATTCTGTTTGCCTACCGCCTGATGCGCGACGTCACCGGCCCGATCCGCAATATGGTCAATACCGTCGACCGTATCCGCCGCGGCCAGTTGGATAGCCGGGTAGAAGGTTTTATGCTCGGCGAGCTGCAAATGCTGAAAAACGGCATCAACTCGATGGCGATGTCGCTGACCGCCTATCACGAAGAGATGCAGCAGAACATCGACCAGGCCACCTCCGATCTGCGTGAAACGCTGGAGCAAATGGAGATCCAGAACGTTGAGCTGGATCTGGCGAAGAAGCGCGCGCAGGAAGCTGCCCGTATCAAATCCGAATTCCTGGCCAATATGTCCCATGAGCTGCGTACCCCGCTCAATGGGGTGATCGGCTTTACCCGCCAGACGCTGAAAACCGACCTGAGCGCTACCCAGACCGACTACCTGCAAACTATCGAACGCTCGGCCAACAACCTGCTGACCATCATCAACGACGTGCTGGACTTCTCCAAGCTGGAGGCAGGCAAGCTGATCCTGGAACACATTCCGTTCTCGCTGCGTGAAACGCTGGATGAGGTGCTGGTGCTGCTGGCCCCTAGCGCACACGAAAAAGGGCTGGAGCTGACCCTGGATGTGCAAAACGATGTGCCAGAACAGGTGATTGGCGATTCACTGCGGCTACAGCAGGTGATTACCAATCTACTCGGCAATGCGGTGAAGTTCACCGAAACCGGCAATATCGATATCCGCGTCGAGCTACGTAACCAGCTGGAACGCCAGGTGGAACTGGAGGTGCAGATCCACGATACCGGCATCGGGATTTCTGAACGCCAGCAATCGCAACTGTTCCAGGCCTTCCGCCAGGCAGACGCCAGCATCTCGCGCCGCCATGGCGGTACCGGTCTGGGCCTGGTGATCACCCAGAAACTGGTGAAAGAGATGGGGGGCGATATCAACTTCCACAGCCAGCTCAATCGTGGCTCGACCTTCTGGTTCCATATTACCCTCGATCTCAACGAAGGCATGTTGTCGCTGCCGCCTAGTCTGCCGGATCTGCGCGGTAAAACGCTGGCCTATATCGAAGCCAACCCAACGGCGGCCCAGGCCACACTGAATATGTTGAGCGTCACCCATCTGGTGGTGACCCATTCACCGACCCTGGGACAATTGCCGAAAAATCATTACGATTTCCTGCTGGTGGGCGTACCGATCCCTTACCGGGACGGTATCGGCCTGCATAAGGACAAGCTGCTGGAGTCGCTGAACCTCGCCGATCGGGTGATCCTGGCGGTGCCTAGCCAGTCGCAGATCGATGCCGAAAAAATGAAAAAGCTGGGCGCTATCGGCTGCTTGACCAAACCCATCAGTAGTAATCGCCTGTATCCGTTACTGCGTCTGGAGACCCCGCTGCGTCAGAATGCGCCAACGGTACATAAACGCTTACCGCTGACGGTGATGGCAGTCGATGATAACCCGGCCAACCTGAAGCTGATCGGTGCCTTGCTGGCCGAACAGGTAGAAAAAACGCTGCTGTGCGAAAGCGGTGAGGAGGCCATCGTGCTGGCACGTGATAACGTGCTGGATATGATCCTGATGGATATTCAGATGCCGAACATTGACGGCATCCGCGCCAGTGAGCTGATCCGTCAGATGCCGCATCACAACTCCACGCCGATCGTCGCGGTTACCGCCCATGCGGTGAGCGGCGAGCGCGAACACCTGTTGCAGGCTGGCATGGATGACTATCTGGCCAAGCCGATTGACGAAGCCATGCTGACGCGGGTGCTCTCCCGATATCACACCGTCGAGCTTGAACCAGAGTCAGCCCAGCCGCGTAGCCCGGCCGAACCACCGTTATCGCTGGATTGGCCGCTGGCATTGCGCCAAGCCGCCAATAAAGAGGATCTGGCGCGCGATCTGTTGCAGATGCTGATCGAGTTCCTGCCACAGGTCAGCGGTCGGGTAAAAGCCGTGCTGGAAGGGGAAGAGGACGACACCATACTCGATCTGATCCACAAGCTGCACGGCAGTTGCAGCTACAGCGGCGTCCCGCGCCTTAAGCAACTGTGTTTCTATCTTGAGCAGCAACTGCGTCAGGGTACCAGCAGCGGCGATTTGGAGCCAGAATGGCTGGAGCTGTTGGATGAGATTGAGCTGGTGGAGACGGAAGCGAAGTTCCTGTTGGGATAAGCTAGATGCCCCTCACCCTAACCCTCTCCCACAGGGAGAGGGGACCGATCGAGTGAGTCTGAAAATTCAGTGATGTACTTTGGATGAGAGGACAAACGAGTGAGTCTGAAAATTCGGTGAATTACCTTGAATGAGGGGATAATCGAGTTTGCTGAGATAACCCGTTTATTTGCAAAAGAGCAGGGGCTAACAGCTCCCTCTCCCTGTGGGAGAGGGTTGGGGTGAGGGGCTAACCAGCATTCCGCCAGCTCACTGACCTTATCGAGTGACTTCTGCCTTGGCCAACTTTTCGTAATAACACGCCAGTGCGCTGTGATCGGCATTGCCCAGCCCGTCGGCGCGCAGTGCCTGCATCATTTCCATCACCACAGCAGTAAGCGGTAGCTGTGCCCCCACGCCGTGGGAGGTATCCAGCGCGTTGGCCAGGTCCTTGATGTGCAAATCTATGCGGAAACCCGGTTTGAAATTGCGATCCATAACCATCGGTGCCTTGGCTTCCAACACTGTGCTACCCGCCAACCCGCCACGGATCGCCTGGAAAACCAGATCTGGATTAACTCCTGCCTTGGTGGCCAGCACCAGCGCCTCGGACATGGCCGCAATATTCAGCGCCACTATCACCTGGTTCGCCAGTTTGGTGACGTTGCCAGCGCCAATATCGCCGGTGTGCACCACCGAACCGGCCATGGTTTTCATCACGTCAAAACAGCGATCAAACACCTCTTTATCACCACCCACCATCACCGACAGCGTGGCATCAATTGCCTTAGGCTCACCGCCGCTCACCGGTGCATCGAGCATGGCAATCTGTTTGGCTGCCAGGGCTTCGCTGATTTCACGGCTTGCCAACGGGGCAATAGAACTCATGTCGATCAGCACGCTACCCGCTTTGGCTCCCTCAATCAGACCATTTTCTCCCAATGCCACTTCCCGCACCTGCGGTGAGTTAGGCAGCATAGTGATCACGATATCGCTCAATGCGGCCACCGCTTTTGGCGTGGCGGCCACATCGGCACCCAGTGCGCTCAATTCCGCCACCGCTTCGGCATTGCGATCCATTACCACCAGCGAATAACCCGCCTGCAGCAGATTTTTGCTCATGGGTTTCCCCATAATCCCCAAACCAATAAATCCAATTTTCATCCCACTCTCCTTATTCAACACCCTGTTTAAACCGATCGCACAAAGCCTGTGTGGCCGTGCGGAATATGCCGAGATCGCTGCCGACGGCCACGAACCTGGCTCCCCATTCCAGATAACGGCGGGCATCAGCCTCAGCCGGTGCCAAGATGCCGCTGGCTTTTCCGTGCGCGCTGGCACGCTCGAAAATATGACGGATCACCGCCTGCACCTCTGGGTGATTTGGCTGGCCGAGATACCCCAAAGCGGCGGAAAGATCCCCCGGCCCGACAAAGATGCCGTCAACGCCCTCAACACCAGCTATCGCGTCCAGGTTATCGACCCCCTGCTGGCTTTCGATCTGCACCAGCACCGCAATTTGCTGGTTGATCTGGGCGAAATAGTCCGACACGGTGCCGTAACCGTTGCTGCGGTGCGAAACGGAAACCCCACGGATCCCCGCAGGGGGATAACGCGTCGACGCTACCGCCTGCTGCGCCTGCTCGGCACTTTCCACAAACGGGATCAGAAAGTTGTAGAAACCGATATCCAGCAGGCGCTTGATAATCACCGGCTCGTTGCAGGGCGGCCGAACCACCGCAGCGCTGGGGCTACCTTTCAGCGCCATCAGTTGCGGCACAAAAGTGCCAATGTCATTCGGCGCATGCTCGCCATCCAGTACCAGCCAGTCGAAACCGGCCAGCCCCAGAACTTCGGTGGAGATCGGGTTGGCAAGCGCAGACCAGCAGCCGATCAAGGTTTCGCCCGCCAACAGCGACTGGCGAAAAGGGTTATGGCAGCTCTTCATGAAATGTCCTCTATAGACGGATTAACGCACCAGGCAAGGGCGCTTGTTATCAAATACCCAGCCAGGGATCAGATACTGCATGCCCTGCGCATCATCGCGTGCCCCAAGCCCGTGCTTCTGGTAAAGCTCATGGCCCTGCATCAGCCGATCCCGATCCAGTTCGATCCCCAACCCTGGCCGTTGCGGAACCTGCACGCGGCCACCGACAATCTGCAACGGTTCCCGCGTCAGCCGTTGGTTGCCCTCCTGCCAGATCCAATGGGTGTCGATTGCCGCAATGTTACCCGGTGCCGCCGCAGCCACATGGGTGAACATCGCCAACGAGATATCGAAGTGGTTATTGGAGTGTGAGCCCCAGGTCAGGCCGAACTCATGGCACATCTGGGCGACGCGCACCGATCCCTGCATGGTCCAGAAATGAGGATCCGCCAAGGGGATATCCACCGACTGTAACTGCAGCGTATGCCCCATCTGCCGCCAGTCCGTGGCGATCATATTGGTCGCGGTAGGCAGGCCGGTGGCACGGCGGAACTCCGCCATCACTTCCCGCCCCGAGAAGCCCTGCTCCGCCCCGCAGGGATCTTCGGCATAGGCAAGCACATGACGCAGCTGTTTACCGAGCATGATCGCCTCCTGCAGTGACCAGGCTCCGTTGGGATCGAGCGTAATACGCGCCTGAGGGAAGCGCTGCGCCAACGCCGTGACGGCCTCGGCCTCTTCACTACCTGCCAATACGCCGCCCTTTAGCTTGAAATCGTTGAAGCCATACTTATCAAACGCCGCCTCCGCCAGGCGCACAATGCTTTGCGGCGTCAGCGCTTGTTCATGACGCAGGCGGTACCAGTCGCAGGCTTCATCCGGCTGGCTCTGGTAAGGTAGCGGCGTTTTGTTGCGATCGCCGATATAAAACAGATAACCGAGCATTTCCACCGAGTCACGCTGCTGCCCATCCCCCAACAGGGCGGCTACCGGTACATCAAGGAACTGCCCCAGCAGATCCAGCATCGCGGCCTCAATGCCGGTCACCACGTGGATGGTGGTACGCAAATCGAAGGTTTGTAGACCGCGTCCGCTGGCATCACGATCGGCAAAACGCTCACGCACCCGGTTCATCACGTTCTTGTATTCCCCCAGGGTTTTACCAACCACCAGGGGCTGGGCCTCTTCCAGGGTCTGGCGGATTTTCTCCCCTCCTGGGATCTCCCCTAGCCCGGTGTTACCGGCATTATCCTGCAAGATCACGATATTACGGGTGAAAAAGGGGGCGTGAGCGCCGCTGAGATTGAGCAGCATGCTGTCGTAACCGGCCACCGGCACAACCTGCATGGTGGTAATTTTTGGTGCTGTAGTCATCAAGATGTCC
Source organism: Serratia sp. 2723 (assembly GCF_050434425.1). Classification (NCBI taxonomy): domain Bacteria; kingdom Pseudomonadati; phylum Pseudomonadota; class Gammaproteobacteria; order Enterobacterales; family Yersiniaceae; genus Serratia; species Serratia sp. 2723. Next base: position 581,439 of record NZ_JBNDIN010000001.1, on the reverse strand, counting down.
TCAGAATTGTGGGTTCATTTACCAAACTCGCCGCCGTGTCATTGCCTGCTGGCCTTCGCCATCGGTTGCAACTCGATACGCTTGATTTCTCCCACGATGAACAGGTAACTGGCCACCGCCAACAGCGCATGGAACCCGACGTAGACCAGCGCGCCGTTAAAGGATCCGGTGGTACCAATGATGTAGCCGATGGCGATCGGCGTGACAATGCCGGAGATGTTGCCGAACATATTGAACAGGCCACCGCTCAGGCCGCTGATTTCTTTCGGGGCGGTATCCGCCATCACAGCCCAACCCAGCGCGCCCAGTCCCTTGCCGAAGAACGCTGCGGCCATGATGCCCACCACCATCCACTCGGTTTCAACGTAGTTGCAGAAGATCATCGACATCGACAACAGCATGCCCAGCACGATCGGCGTTTTACGGGCGAAGGTCAGCGACTGGGTCCGGCGCATCAGGTAGTCGGAAATCACGCCGCCGAGCACTCCACCGACAAAACCACAGATGGCCGGAACCGAGGCGACAAAACCAGCCTTGAGGATCGACATACCCCGCGCCTGCACCAGATACACCGGGAACCAGGTGATAAAGAAATAGGTCAGCGCGTTGATGCAGTACTGGCCGATATAGACCCCAATCATCATGCGTGATTGCAGCAGCTGCTTGATCTGGAACCACTTCTCGCCTTTGACCTTCACCTGTGTGGCCTGCTTCTGATCCATATTGATCAAGGCACCACCGGCTTCGATATAGTCCAGTTCGGCCTGGTTGATACTGGGGTGATCTTTGGGATCGTGCAGCACTTTGAGCCAGACAAAGCTCAGGATGATGCCCAGCCCGCCCATAAAGAAGAACACGTGCGACCAACCGACCGCATGCGTCAGCCAGCCCATGATCGGCGCGAAGATCACCGTGGCAAAGTACTGGGCCGAGTTGAAGATCGATACCGCCGTGCCACGTTCATGGGCAGGGAACCAGGCGGCTACAATCCGGCTGTTTCCGGGGAATGACGGTGCTTCTGCCAGGCCGACCAGGAAGCGCAGGGCGAACAGCGCCGCCACGATGCCTAAACCGCTGAAGATATCCACGAAACCTTGCAGCAAGGTAAATAGCGACCAGATGAAGATGCTCCAGAAATAGACTCGTTTGGAGCCGAAGCGATCCAGTAACCAGCCACCGGGGATCTGACCAATCACATAGGCCCAGGAAAACGCCGAAAAGATATAGCCCATTCCGACCGGATCGAGGCCAATATCCTGAGCCATTGCGGTACCGGCAATGGAAAGCGTGGCACGATCGCCATAGTTAAATGAGGTGACAATAAACAGCATTACCACGATCCAGTAACGCTTATTGGTTCGCTTGATGGCACTGTTGGCAGCGCTGATAGTAGACATGATGCTCTCCTGCATTACTATATTCATCCTGAAAGACCGATATATCCCCGCCTTCTTTCAAGCTACGACTTGAAATCCACAGGCTAAAAATATCTCAGAACGAAAGGTTTAAATTAAATTGCAGCCTTTTTTGAGCAGTTCGATTAATACGGCATCGGCAATTTTTAAACGCATTAACGCTTGGTAGAGAAAAGTATAGGGAACAGACTGCCTGGACTCATCGGGCAAATAACCCAATAACAGGGCTAATATGGCGGCTTATTTATGGCGTATGCCCAATCGGGCGCGGGCTGGCTCACGGATCCTGCGGTTGCGTGAACTATCTCACAGCGGGTTGGCACAATGCCAAAGATTGACGTCCGGAAAGCGCCAAATCTAGGTCATTTGCATAATGCCCGACACGATAGCGAATGTTATGCTTTTTGCTGAGCCAGTCTTTCGATTATTACCCACGGCGTAGATAAGTCAGAGTGCGTGAGGTTTCACTATGTCAGAATATGCAGTTGGCAGTATTAAAACATTACCGCGCTATATTCAGGTTCATCGGCAAGATAACGTCGCCATTGTGGTTAACGACCATGGGCTGCCTAAAGGAGCAAGCTTCCCTTGCGGTCTGACATTATTGGAGCATATTCCTCAAGGGCACAAAGTTGCGTTGCAAGATATTCCTCAAGGCAGCACTATTTTGCGCTATGGCGAAGTGATTGGCTTTGCCGCACGGGATATTCTCCGTGGCAGCTGGATTGATGAATCGCTGGTGCTGCTTCCCCCGGCCCCCGAGTTGGCCAGCCTGCCACTCGCCAACAATGTGCCCCAGGCATTACCGCCCCTGGAAGGTTATACCTTTGAAGGTTACCGTAATGCCGACGGCAGCGTTGGCAGCAAGAACCTGTTGGCTATCACCACCAGCGTGCACTGCGTGGCCGGTGTAGTGGATTATGTGGTGAAAATCATTGAACGCGACCTGCTGGCGAAATATCCCAACGTCGACGGTGTGGTAGGTCTGAATCATCTCTATGGCTGCGGCGTCGCTATCAACGCTCCCGCCGCGGTAGTACCTGTCCGTACCCTACATAATCTGGCGCTCAACCCGAACTTTGGCGGCGAAGTGATGGTGGTGGGGCTAGGCTGCGAGAAGCTGCAGCCGGAGCGCCTGCTGCAGGGAACCCCAGATGTCCAACCCATCACCGTGGATGAAAGCCGGATTGTACGCCTGCAAGATGAGAAACACGTTGGGTTTCAGGCCATGGTGGCCGAAATTCTGGCCGTCGCAGAGCAGCACCTGCAACGCCTGAACCGCCGCAAGCGCGAAACCGTGCCGGCCTCCGAGCTGGTGGTGGGGATGCAATGTGGCGGTAGTGATGCCTTTTCCGGGGTGACGGCCAACCCGGCGGTAGGTTTTGCTTCCGATCTGCTGGTACGCTGCGGGGCTACCGTGATGTTCTCAGAAGTCACCGAAGTGCGTGATGCCATCCACCTGTTAACCCCACGGGTCGCCGATCAACACGTTGGCAAGCGCTTACTGGAGGAGATGGCCTGGTATGACGATTACCTCAATCAAGGGCAAACCGATCGCAGCGCCAACCCTTCACCCGGTAACAAGAAAGGCGGTTTGGCCAACGTGGTGGAAAAGGCATTAGGCTCAATTGCCAAATCTGGCAGTAGCACGATTGTCGAAGTGCTCTCCCCCGGCCAACGCCCCAGCAAACGTGGGCTGATTTATGCAGCCACCCCCGCCAGCGACTTTGTTTGCGGCACGCAGCAGCTGGCTTCCGGCATTACGGTGCAAGTGTTCACTACCGGCCGGGGGACCCCTTACGGCCTGACTGCCGTGCCGGTGATCAAAATGGCGACGCGCAGTGCGCTGGCTGAACGTTGGCACGATCTGATCGATATCAACGCTGGAACCATTGCCACCGGGGAAGCGACCATCGAACAGGTGGGCTGGCAACTGTTTGAACTGATCCTGGATATCGCCAGCGGACGCAAGCAAACCTGGTCAGATCAATGGGGTTTGTTCAACGCGTTGGCGGTATTTAATCCGGCACCTGTTACTTGAGTGCAACGCCCCTCACCCTAACCCTCTCCCCAAGGAGAGGGAACCGAATGTGCCACTGTTTCACTTCTTAGCGGGACCTCGATCCCGTATTAGCTGGTGGTTTTAATGCCGCAACACCCAAAGCTTGAGGTGGGTAGGGATACGCGATTGCGGCCCCCACGGACGGGTTCACGGCATGTCGGCGTTCTGCATGATCCCCACCCGCTGTATTATGGCTTTCAGCTAGTTACCACAAAGCTCTGAAGGATTTAATCCTCACCCAGCTGCAACCCCACATACAACAACAGGCGCGCATCGAAATTGGCCAGGTTCAACCCGGTCAGTTCGGAAATGCGATTGAGGCGATATTCCAGCGTATTGCGGTGAATATAGAGTGCCTTGGCAGTCGCGGTAGGCTGCACATTATTCAAAAACCAGGCGTTTAAGGTACGCAGCAACAACCCATTCCCGTCCATGGCCTTCAAACGTTCCAATGGCCGAGCCAACTCATCCGCCTGCCAACCGCTACGCAGGCTGCCCAGCAACACCGGCAGCATCAGATCCTGATAATAATAGGCCCACCGCTCAGGCATGCGCTGCTTGCCAACGGCCATGGTGGTACGCGCCGTGCGGTAGGAACGCACCAGGCTACCTGGGCCAATGAAATAGTTGCCGAGCGCAATGCGCACTCGCAATCGGCTGCTTTCATTGATCCGCACCAGCAGATTCTCCACCCGCCGCCGGTGAGCCTCGGCATCCCAACGCCCGTGGTGATTCAGCGCCGGTTTAAGCACCACCATCTCACTGAGAGAAACAATGGCGATCAGGTTGTCACGCTCTGGCAGCGTCAGCAGTTCCTGTAACTGCTGTAATTCGGCCATGGCGCTGTCGACCCCCAACTGGCCGCTATCCACCTCCACGACCGCCGCTACGCGAGGTTGGTTGGGATCTATCCCCAGGCGCTGTGCCCATTCCATCAAGGCCGGTGACAGCTCTTCCGTACGGATCAGGTTCAACACAAACTCTTCACGAAAGCGGCTGTCCTGCGCTAATAAGCTCAACAAACGCGCCTGCTCCAGCATCATTTCAGCGGTCATGCAGACCAGTTCACCGTACTGCCGCAGTTGCACCGGATCGCCAGTCAGGCCGATGACCCCAACGATATTTCCATCAACGTGCAACGGCAGATTAATGCCGGGCCGAACGCCGTGCAAATGACGGGCAACGGCATCGTCGATAGCGACCACTCTGGCCTGTGACAACACCAGCAATGCCCCTTCATGCAGTTCCCCCAGGCGCTCAGGATCGCCACTGCCAATAATCCGACCACGGTTGTCCATCACGTTGATATTGCTATCAATAATTTTCATGGTACGAGCGACAATTTCCCTGGCTAGCTTGGCATCAAGATGATATTCCGCCATTGCGTCTTATCCCCGTCAGATGATAAACCAACATTCAGCATACCGACGAGCCTCCACGGGCACATTGTGCAGATGCCCAAATGCGTGTTAGCCGGACACGAGTTTGTGCTCAAACGCACAGTTTTTAGCCATAAAAAAGGTACGCCGCAGCGTACCCTGTTAGAACAACGGGACAACATTACTGCATCAGCAGATACAGCGTCGAGTCGCCACGTTGGATGTTCAACGCCAGCACCGCAGGCTTGCTGTCGAGCACCTTACGCAGCTCGCCCAGGTTATTGATCGGCTGCTGGTTCACACCCATGATCACATCACCTTTTTTCAGCCCGATACGCGCGGCGGCACTGCCAGGTTTCACCTTCTCAATCTTCACACCTTTCACTTTGTCGGTACTGTTACTCAGTTCTGCACCTTCAATACCGGTGTAAATATTGCTGGAATCAACCTGCTCCTGGCTGCTTTGCTCAAGCGTTACGTCCATGGTCACCGGCTTACCGTCGCGGATAATGCCCAGCGCCATCTTGGTGCCCACCGGCAAGCTGCCGATTTCGGCACGGAACGACGCAAAGCTGGAGATGGCCTTACCGTTCAGGGTGACAATCACGTCACCGGCTTTGATACCAGCCTTGGCAGCGGAGGATTTCGGCACAACCTGGCTGACGAATGCGCCACGCTGGGCGTCCACTTTCATCGCTTGCGCCAGCTCGGAGTTCAGCTCGGTCCCCATAATGCCCAGCTCACCGCGTTTCACCTGGCCATACTCCACCATTTGCGAGGTCAGGTTTTTCACCATGTTGCTTGGAATGGCGAAACCGATACCGATGTTGCCGCCGTCCGGCGCCAGGATCGCGGTATTAATGCCAACCAGCTCACCGTTCAGGTTAACCAACGCACCGCCGGAGTTACCCCGGTTGATCGCCGCATCGGTCTGGATAAAGTTTTCGTAGTTTTCAATGTTCAGGCCGCTACGCCCCAGGGCAGAAACGATCCCGGAGGTCACGGTCTCACCCAGGCCATATGGGTTACCGATCGCCACGGTGTAATCACCCACGCGCAACTGCTCGGAATCGGCCATTTTGATCGCCGACAGGTTTTTGGCGTCTTTCAGTTGGATCAACGCGATATCAGAACGCGGATCCTTGCCGATCACCTTGGCTTCAAAACGACGACCATCGCTCAATTGCACCGTGATCTTGCTGGCATTGTCTACCACGTGGTTGTTGGTGACCACATAGCCTTTTTCCGCGTTGATGATGACGCCTGAACCCAGGGCTTTGAAGGCTTCCTGGGTAGTTGGCCCACCCGGTGCGCCACCTTGGCACATTGGGGAACCCTGGAAGGGTGAACCATCCTGGCAGAACGGCGACATTTGCTGTAGCGTTTTCGCATTCACCGCGGCACTTCCTTCCACGTTAATGCTTACCACCGAAGGCATCACTTTTTCCAACATCGGTGCCAGGCTTGGCAACGGTTGGGCGCTAGTGGAGGCAGAAGCCGTTTCTGCGGCGTTGGCGGTAGTTACCGGACCCATTGCCAAACCAATACTCAAAGCCAAGGCGCTTAAAGCCAGTGCTGTTTTTTTCATCTTCATCTGTGTGTCTCTTAAAAGTCGTTCAAAAGGAATACCGGGTCTTGGTGCTTAGTAAGAGCCTGCTGATTAGCTGAAGTTCCACTGGTGCGGCCAGGTAATAGTAAATAAATATTGTCGGCCTTTACAAAACTCGAAATAATGTCCCGGCTTGAGAGTTATCTCGCTAAAATAAGCCGCAGACTGTCTCATGAATTTATTCCGCCGCCATTAATCGACGATATTCATCATAGGCATAAAGATCGGTCATGCCGCTGATATAATCCTGTAACAACCGCGCCCGGAAATAATATTCCCGAATAGCCTGCTGCTCGGCCGAAAGATGCTGCAAACCTTCTACCGCCTCGACATAGGCCAGGCGGTGTTTGGTCGAAAGCTTGTGAAACAGCCGCGTCTCAATCGGGAACGCCCGGTGGCTGTCTTCCCGCACCAACTGGCTGAAATCGGCCAGCGACATGGCCAGCAACGGGCTATAAATGTCCAGCAGGCCGTTGATCACCCGGTAACCCTGTAGCTCCAACTGCTCCACTTCCGGGTGGTTGAACACGTGCTTGAACGCAACGTTCTTGAAGATAGCGAGCAGGCGGCAAGCCGGGCTGGCATCCTCCAGCAATGCCCCATTAAAGTGGCCGTGATACACCGCATCCAGGTTATCGATAAACCGCTGCGCCGCATGGGGAACCAATTTAGCGACGGTAAATACCCGCAGGTACATAAAGAACTGATCTTCCGAACTGCGGCGCGCCCCGCTGCGCTCAATTTTGCGAAACGCGCTGGCAACGGTCTTATCAAACAGATCCCCTGGAGCAATCTCGCCCCATTCCTGGATTAAATACTGATACAGCTGCTCCACGGTAAAAATGTTCTTTTCTACCGCGTCTTCCAGATCGGCCACGCAGTAAGAAATATCATCGGCGGCCTCCATAATATAGGTGAGCGGGAAACGGTCGAACTCTCCCATATGCAATTCGCGCCGCAAGCGATCGACAAAAGCCTCCTCCGCCAGATAAAACCCCGGCTTCTTCATCAGATAGCTGTGGCTGGCGGGAATATCGTTCGCCCAATAGGCCGGGCGGGTATATTTCAGGATGCAGCCTACCTGGGCATAGGTCAGGTTCAATTTCAGCAACGTATAGACCAGGCGGATCGCCTGAGCATTACCTTCAAAATGGCTAAGATCGTGGCGAATACGGCTGCGCAGCCGGTTAAGATCGCTCTCCCCTTCATGCAGGCGTAACACCTCTACCTGGCAACGATCGTGACTACCCGGCTCACTGCCACAGCTGGCGGGATCGAGCCGCTGGCGGAACCAGTCGTTGATGGCAGATTCACCGAAATGACCAAACGGCGGATTGCCGATGTCGTGCATCAGGCAGGCCATCTCGACAATGCTCTCGAAAGGATCGAGCAGCTTGCTCAGGCCGAGCGCATCAATACGCTGGTCCTGTTTGAAGCGGTTGAGGATCTCTTTGGCAATATGCCGCCCTACCTGCTGCACTTCCATTGAATGGGTCAGGCGGCTGCGCACCGCCGCGTTACGCTCCAGCGGAAACACCTGCGTTTTCTGCTGTAAACGACGAATCGCCGCAGAATTGACAATGCGCCCGCGATCGCTCTCGAACTGGCGAATGATGTCGTACTCTTCTTCGGCTTCAATCGGCTTGCTAAAAGGCCGCTGAAAGCTGATCTTCTGCTTAAAGTCGATCCCGGACATCTGTTTCTCCTCCCGTTGCGCATTCCCTCCGTGATAACAATTCCCGGCGGCAGATGCAACGGTATTGCGGATTATCTCTCTCTCAGAGCCATGATAGACTATGGCGCAATTTCCATACCCTATCAGCGAGTATTATTTATGAAAGTAGGCATCATCGGCGCAATGGAAGAAGAAGTTACCCTGCTGCGCGAGCAAATTGCGAACCGCCAGACCCTGAAACGTGCGGGTTGCGAGATCTATACCGGCCAAATCAACGGCGTGGAAGTCGCCCTGCTCAAATCGGGCATCGGCAAAGTGGCGGCGGCGCTGGGTACCACCCTGCTGCTGGAGCAGTGCCAACCCGATGTGGTGATCAATACCGGTTCCGCCGGTGGCCTGGCCGCTACGCTGAAAGTGGGCGATATCGTCGTGTCTGAAGAAGTGCGTTACCACGACGCCGACGTGACCGCCTTTGGCTATGAACCGGGTCAGATGGCCGGTTGCCCACCAGCGTTTGTTGCCGACCCTGCGTTGATCGCACTGGCTGAAAACTGCATCAAACAGCTTGACCTGAACGCGGTTCGCGGCCTGATTTGCAGCGGTGACGCCTTCATCAACGGTGCCGAGCCTCTGGCGCGCATCCGCAACACCTTCCCAACCGTTGCCGCCGTCGAAATGGAAGCCGCCGCCGTTGGCCACGTTTGCCATCAGTTCGGCACGCCATTCGTGGTGGTACGCGCGATTTCCGACGTTGCCGATAGCGAATCCCATATGAGCTTCGACGAGTTCCTGGCGGTAGCCGCCAAGCAGTCCTCGCTGATGGTCAATGCCATACTGCAAGCCCTGGCCAAGCGCGGTTAATGTGAAGCTGCGTCTGTGCGCCCTGCTGAGCTGGCTGATCCTGGGAATGCTGCTGCCTGCCAGCGCCGCCCAACGGGTGATCAGCCTGGCACCGAGCACCACGGAGCTTGCCTACGCGGCCGGTATGGGGGATACCCTGCTGGCCGTCAGCGCTTACTCCGATTATCCCCCCGCAGCCAGACTGCTGGAGCAGGTCGCCTCCTGGCAAGGGATCAACCTGGAACGGATCCTGGCGTTGAAACCCGATCTGGTTCTCGCCTGGCGTGGCGGTAACCCCCAGCGGGTATTGGATCAGCTCGCCGCCTTCGGCATCCCGATTTTCTACGCGGATGCCAAGAATATTGATGAAATCGCCCAGTCGCTGGATGCGTTGGCGCAGTACAGCCCTCATCCAGAACAGGCACACCAGGCCGCAGCCAGCCTCCGCCAACAGGTAGAGGAGCTGAAAACACGCTATGCCAGCAATTCGCCAAGACCGGTGCTGTTACAGTTTGGCACCCAACCACTGTTCACCAGTTCGGCGGCCACGTTGCAGAGCCAGGTGCTGACATTATGCGGCGCACAGAATATCTTTGCCGATAGCCCCGTGCCCTGGCCGCAGGTGAGCCGGGAGCAGGTGCTGGTGCGTAAACCACAGGCCATCGTCATAAGCGGGAATGCCCAGCAGATCGCCAATGTGAAAGCCTTCTGGGGCCCGCAGTTGGACGTGCCGGTGATTGCGCTTGAGGAAGATTGGTTTAACCGTGCCGGGCCACGCATCATGCTGGCGGCACAATCACTATGCGGTCAATTGGCGGAGATCCATTGATGGTATTTTGGCTGGATATTCTTGGTACTGCGGTGTTTGCCATTTCCGGTGTGTTGCTGGCGGGCAAATTACGGATGGATCCCTTTGGCGTATTGGTACTGGGGGTAGTGACCGCGGTCGGCGGCGGGACGATCCGTGATATGGCGCTCGCCAACGGCCCGGTATTCTGGGTAAAGGATCCCACCGATCTGGTGGTAGCGATGATCACCTGTGTGCTGACGCTGCTGTTGGTACGCCAGCCGCGTCGCTTACCGAAATGGATCCTGCCGGTGCTGGATGCCATCGGGCTGGCGGTGTTCGTGGGGATCGGCGTCAATAAGGCGTTCGCCGCTGGCAGTGGGCCACTGGTGGCAGTCTGCATGGGCGTGATCACCGGCGTCGGCGGCGGGATTATCCGCGACGTGCTGGCCCGCGAGATCCCGATGATCCTGCGAACCGAAGTCTACGCCACCGCCTGCATCGTCGGCGGAGCGGTGCACGTCACGGCGTTCTACACCTTTGGCATGCCGTTGCAGCATGCCATGATGCTGGGGATGATCATCACGCTGGGCATCCGCCTGGCCGCCATTCGTTGGCATCTGAAACTACCGGCCTTTGTGCTAGAACAGTAATTACGGCCTCCGCCGGCTTCGGCGGAGGTTTTCCTGCCAGACAGTGAATTCGACTATTATATAAGCAATATGCTATTATTTTGCGCTAACAAAGTGCGACCGAATAATGTAATCATCTGGTTAACCCCTCGTTAAAAATTATCCCGCGCTGTTAAGTTCCGTTCACTTTTGCCGATAGGTCTGATTGCTGTGGCCTGCAGATAGGTATTGTTTTGAGTTTAAACATGAAGAAAAGTCTTTTGATCGCCAGCACACTGCTGTTGAGCAGCAGTGTGCTGGCCGAGAACACCAGCGGCAAGATTGGTATCAGTCTGACGATTGTACCCACCTGCAGCGTAACAACGGCCGGCAACACACCACAGGTGGAATGCGGCAATGGCACAGTCTTGCAGCCGAAGATGAGCCACAGCAAACGGGTAGTAGACGATCGGGAAAGTGAACTGATCACCGTGGAATGGTAGGCACAAAAAAACCCGCGCACCGTGCAGGCTGGCGGGTTTTCTAACGGCGGCAGATCAGATACTGAATGAAGAACCACAGCCACAGGTGGTTTTGGCATTCGGGTTAGTCACGATAAAGCGTGAACCTTCCAACCCTTCGGTATAATCCACCGAGCCACCAACCAGATATTGCAGGCTCATCGGATCAACCACCAGCGCAACGCCCTGTTTCTCGATGGTCATATCGCCGTCGTTGATCTTGTCATCAAACGTGAAGCCGTACTGGAATCCACTGCAGCCGCCACCGGTAATGTAAACCCGCAACTTCAGGTTTGGATTCTCTTCGTCAGCAATCAGGAATTTCACCTTGCTTGCTGCTGCCTCGGTAAATTGCAGGGGCAGTGCTGTTTCATCACTCATACTCGTTACTCCCAACAGTGTTTCACATCAGGCGACGACGACGGTAACCTGATTAATGTTGCTGATTATCCAATACCTGAGTGTTGCGTTCAAGTATTCACCGCATTTGTTGTATTTTCTTTACCTGTTTTCTCGGCCAATTCCTGCTGCTGCCTTTGTAAGGTGCGGGCTAAAATAGCGGAATACAATGGCTTACCGCCCATGAACTGTGCCACCAGGGTCGCGCCGAGGCAGGTAATGATCATCGGTAAAATCAGCTGATAGTTATCGGTCATTTCCAATACCAGCACAATACCGGTTAACGGGGCACGCACGGTAGCGGCAAACAGCGCCCCCATCCCTGCAATAGCAAAGGTGCCAGCCTCAAGCCCATATTCAGGGAACAGGTGACTGCTGAACAGGCCAAAAGCGGTGCCTAGCAGCGTCCCCAAGGCCAGCATCGGCGCAAAAATACCGCCCGGTGCGCCTGAGCCGAAACATAACAGCGTTGTGACCACGCGGACGATAAAGATAAACAGCAGCATACCTACGCTGTAATTGCCCGCCGCCGCGATCGGGATCAAGGCCGAACCACCACCCGCTACTGCCGGCTGGATCAGCCCAAGTACGCCACAAATGCCCCCTAACAGGGCACCAATCAGCAGGATCCTGCTCATCTTGCCACCATGAAACCGGGCAAACATATCCTGCGTACGAAACACCAGAGCGTTAAACATCACCCCTACCGCGCCAAACAGCGTCCCCAGCACTAGGTAAAGCCACAGCGTATTAAGCGGTGCCGAAGCGAGTTTGCCCACTTCAATCAGCGCACTTTCACCATTAAAAATGCGAAAGACAATGCTCGACATAATCACGCCGATAAACACCGCCTTGATGGAAATCAGGTTGTAACGAAACTGCGGCCGCATCTCTTCGATAACGAACAAGATCCCCGCCAAGGGGGCATTGAATGCGGCGGAGAGGCCGGCAGCAGCACCGGTGGCCAGCATGGAATGGCGCGCTTGCGCGCTGCGCATACGGAAAATATCCAGCACCATTCGCCCGGCATTGGCCCCCATCTGTACCGTTGGCCCCTCGCGCCCCAGCACCATACCAGCGCCGAGCGTCCCCATACCGCCGATAAATTTCACCGGGATCACTCGCCACCAGCGCACCGGACGTAACTCTTCCAGCGCCCCTTCGATCTCCGGGATCCCCGAGCCACCCGCCTCCGGCGCAAAGCGTTTGACCAGATAAAATCCCAAAACGGCCAGCACGGCAGAAAAAATAAACGCCAGCGGCCACACCAGGATCCAGGAGTTGGCGACAGAGGCCAGGCCCGACAGCCGCTGCTGTTGCACCCACTCTACCGCTTTATCAAAAGCAACGCCCAATAACCCCGCTAACGTCCCCACCAACGCCGCCATCAGCAGGATGACAACCGGCGTCTTATCCTAGCGAAAAAACTGACGGACTTTATCGTTGCGGGTCAGGCGTACGCCTGAGGCCGCAGGAGACTGTTGCTGTAATTCAGTCATAGTAGGTTCATTATTGCAGTGAAAAATCATACGAATAGCGATGTAAACCATTCTAGCTCAGTCGTTCCCCTACCGCCCCTCTAAATAGGTATCGGACTGTGATCGTTTCATAACTCCTTACTCTCCTCTAGAATAGCGCGGTCAAATCATTCAAAAGCAAACCCAGGAGCCGGTTTATGAGCTTACACAGTAAGTCCGAAAGTCTGTACGCCCAGGCGCAACAGCTGATCCCAGGCGGAGTCAACTCCCCAGTGCGTGCATTCACCGGTGTAGGCGGCACCCCGCTGTTTATCGAACGTGCCGACGGTGCCTATCTGTTTGATGCCGATGGTAAAGCCTATATCGATTATGTCGGTTCCTGGGGCCCGATGGTGCTGGGCCATAACCATCCGGCGATCCGCAATGCGGTGATCGAGGCGGCACAGCGCGGCCTGAGCTTCGGCGCACCTACCGAGATGGAAGTGAAAATGGCCGAGTTGGTGACCACTCTGGTCCCCACGATGGATATGGTGCGTATGGTGAACTCCGGTACCGAAGCAACCATGAGCGCCATTCGTCTGGCGCGGGGTTACACCAACCGCGACAAGATCATCAAGTTTGAAGGCTGCTACCACGGCCACGCCGACTGCCTGCTGGTGAAAGCCGGTTCCGGCGCACTGACGCTGGGCCAGCCGAACTCACCGGGCGTGCCGGCAGACTTCGCCAAGCACACGCTGACCTGTACCTATAACGACCTCGACTCCGTACGTACCGCATTCGAGCAGTACCCTTCAGAGATCGCCTGCATCATCGTTGAGCCTGTCGCGGGCAACATGAACTGCATCCCACCGCTGCCAGACTTCCTGCCGGGCCTGCGCGCCCTGTGCGACAAGTATGGCGCGTTGTTGATCATTGACGAAGTGATGACCGGTTTCCGCGTCGCACTGGCCGGTGCTCAGTCTTATTATGATGTGGTACCAGACCTGACCTGCCTGGGCAAAATTATCGGTGGCGGTATGCCGGTGGGAGCCTTCGGTGGCCGCCGTGAAGTGATGGCCGCTCTGGCACCTACCGGGCCGGTGTATCAGGCTGGTACGCTGTCTGGCAACCCGATTGCGATGGCCGCCGGTTTCGCCTGTCTGACCGAAGTTTCCCAGGTTGGCATTCACCAGACCTTGACCGATCTGACCAACAAGCTGGCTGAAGGCCTATTGGCAGCGGCCAAGGCAGAGAACATTCCCTTTGTCGTCAACCATGTAGGTGGCATGTTCGGGCTGTTCTTTACCAATGCACCGACGGTCACCTGCTATCAGGACGTGATGGGCTGCGATGTCGAGCGCTTCAAGCGCTTCTTCCATCTGATGTTGGATGAGGGGGTTTATCTGGCACCGTCAGCGTTCGAGGCTGGCTTTATGTCTGTCGCACACAGCGACGAAGATATTCAGCGCACCGTCGATGCCGCACGCCGCTGCTTCGCCAAACTGTAATCTTCTGGCGGGCGCCATTCTGCGCCCGCCGTTACCTTCAGAGCAAGGCACCGTAAATCGTCAATAACGCCACCACCACCACCACGATCAGGGTTACTTTACGCGCTAATGTTACCGCTGCGCGCGGCGTCTGAACCGAGTCCATATGCGGCTCACGGGCCAGAGAGAACTGCGCCAAACGCGTCAACACCTGATACTGCGGAGTATGACGATCCCCCAGCGAAGCAAACCACGCGGGCAGCGCCCTTTCGCCATGCCCAATCAGCGCATACGCCACCCCTGCCAGACGAACCGGGACCCAGTCCAGCACATGCAACAGGAAATCGATACCCGTTTGCGAGCGTTGCAGCGGTGAATGATGCCGGGCCAACCAGGTTTGATAGGCCCGCAGAAAAGCATAACCTGCCAGAGCGAGTGGCCCATAAGGCCCGCACACTGCAAACCAGAACAGCGGTGCCAGATAGTAGCGATAGTTAGTCCACAGCAGGGCGTTTTGCAGCTCACGCAGGCGTTCTTCTTCGCTACAATCCACCGGTAAACCGTGGATCAGCGCCAGCTCTTCCGCCATCTGATCGCTGGCGTGGCTATCGCCCTGCCGCGCAGCCTGCAAATAGGCCCGATAATGTTTGCGTGTGATCCCGGCCCCCACGCACAGCAGACCAATCACAATCCACAACAGTAACACCACAACACCGAAGAACAGGCCCTGAGCCAACCACAGGATGCCCCAGACGACAAACATCCAGACCAGGGTCATTGCCAACGTTTGTACCAAAGAAAACCGATGCAGCCGCTGAAACACCACTTCCAGACGATGGTCCAACTGCCAGTGCTCACCCAGTTTAAACAGACGTTCCCACGCCAAAACCAGTAACAGCGTAAACAGCGTCATTAGCTAATCCTCTCCCTTTGTCCAGTTCCCCAGCATAGTGCTTTCGATGGTACCAGTTCCAGCGACAAGGTGCAGTTCAACATGGAAGTTTTGTTACTCAATAAACGAAAGATACTGATTAATCCCATCAGCGCGACATGCCCCTGAATAGTTGGCACTTCTTGGTATCATTTTTTCTTTACTAAGCCATTGATATTATTTACAACTCACCGCTAGCTCAGGGCTATAAAACGGAGTAGCATGTTGACTCACCGTCCTATCCGTCCATTTCGGAGTTTGCCATGCCGACACGCCGCTACAGTGCCGACAGCCGCCGTACCGCGCTTCTCGAACGTATTGCCCATGATGTCCCTGCCTGCGTCGCCCTGGCGCTGAGCGAAGATCTGGGGGGAACCGTAGATGCCGAGCGCGATATCACCGCACAACTGTTACCCGCAGACAGACAGGCCAACGCCACGGTGATCACCCGTGAACCCGGCGTCTTCTGTGGCCGCCGCTGGCTGGAAGAAGTCTTTATCCAACTCGGTGGGCAGGTGAAGATCGAGTGGCTGGTAGAGGACGGCGATAAACTGGTGCCCAACCAGCCGCTATGCCACCTGAGCGGCCCAGCGCGAATCCTGCTGACGGGCGAACGCACCGCGCTGAACTTTGTGCAAACGCTCTCCGGCGTGGCCTCGGCGGTAAACCGCTATGTAGAGTTGCTGCAAGGCACGCAAACCCGTCTGTTGGATACCCGCAAGACACTGCCCGGCCTGCGCACTGCGCTGAAATATGCCGTGCTGTGCGGCGGTGGCAGCAATCATCGTCTCGGTCTCTCGGATGCTTTCCTGATCAAGGAAAATCACATCATAGCTTCCGGCTCGATCAAAAACGCGGTAGAGAAAGCCTTCTGGCTGCACGCCGACGTACCGGTAGAGGTGGAGGTCGAATCGCTGGATGAGTTGCAACAGGCATTGGATGCCGGTGCCGATATTGTGATGCTGGATAATTTCAGCGTCGAGATGATGCGTGATGCCGTTGCTCTGGCCCAGGGACGCACGCAGTTGGAAGTCTCCGGCAATGTCACCGATCAGACCCTGCGCGAGTTTGCCGAAACCGGTGTGGATTATATCTCTGTCGGGGCACTGACCAAACACGTTACCGCGCTCGATCTGTCAATGCGTTTTAACTGAGCCTGTTATTGGCAACGCCTCTTCCTGGGGCGTTGTTCCTTATGTGAGAGCCACTCACACAGCATCTCCCTATCTACCAATGCGGATTTAAGCGAACACGTTGATAAACTCAGCAATAATACCAAAGGCTTGGGGTCAGTTCCCCGACCATCTGGACTCCGTCATGGGGCAGCCAACTGTCGGTAAAGACGCTTTGTACCGCGATAAGCTGGGCATAGTGGCGGATCCCCAGCTTGTGCATGGCTATGCCCTTCTGTGTGGAGATGGTTTTGATACTGCGCCTTGTCAGCGCGGCAATTTCAGCAGGAGTCATCCCCTGTATCAGGTACTCGACCACCTGCAGCTCCCCCATAGACAACGTTTCCTCATCACACCCCGGTAAAGTGCAGCCAGCCCGGCTATCCTCCCCCAACAGAATCTGACGCAATTGCGTATGCCACAAGACTAACGGTTGCCCCAGATCCACGATATGTCTCACCCCCAGACGGCGCAACCGAGTCACCAGATAAGGAATGGGGTCATCCAGAATAACCATCAGCGCGACGCCGGGAAAAGAGATGCGCACCTGCTGAATAAAGCGCAAGGCTAACAATAAGTCTGCCTGTTGCCCAACGTGCAATGACATAACCAGCACATCCACCGGCTGTGCATCCAGATACCATTGTGCTTCAGCGGCTTTCTGGCAGTGCCAGACCCGCAATAGCGAATGGGTGTTGAGCAACGCCCAGATCCCAGCCTGAAAGAAACGGCACGGTGAAACTACTGCCACCCGGTACCGCTTCTGGTTAATCATGTCGTTACATACCAGGGGGAATTCGGCGTGTTGTAGGGCGTGTCGGTGACCTGACTGCGTAAATGCTGGAACAGTTCCGCATCATTGCGAACCCCCAACTTGCGCATGCTATTGCACTTATGTGCGCTGATGGTTTTGACACTGCGATGCAGTAAATCAGCCACGTCAGAAACGCTCATTCCTTGCTGCAAGTACTCCAGTACCTTATGTTCCGCCTGCGTCAACACCACCAAACTGTCCTGCACTTGCGCAGGAGTGGCACTGTGCAGCAGGTACATTGCCATACTGGGGCTACAAACCTTGGCACCAGTCAACGCCTGTGCCATATCACGGCGAGTCTGCTCCTGCGACTCCTGGCGGGCAAGCAGGCTGATGTGCGGCCGGAGATTCAAACGCGTCAACAACGCAATGTCCCGGCAATAGGTGCACACCACGATACGCAGCGCGGGCGCACGTTCAGAGAGCATCAGCAACTGTTGCGTGTCGCGGGCAATCTCCTGCGGCGAGCCACTGAGCACCACCGCCAACAGGTCAATTTGTGGCGGCGCCCATTGCGCCAGCAATTGCTCAAGCGAAGAGACCATCACCAGCAGATGCATAGGGGGATCAAGGTTCTGAATAAAATGTGCCATCCCTGCCTGAAGCAAGGGTATAGGGGCAACAACGGCCAGTTTGACAACCGATAAAGGCGTATTCATGAGCGACTCCTAGATCAGTAATCCATTACGCGCCAGATAATCTCCACGTGTATAGAGATCGCTATCACTATGGAAGCCGAGCTTAATCATGGCACGGCGTTTATGGGTGCTGATGGTGCGCACATCCCGAGCTAGCACCCGCGCCGTATCGGTCACGGTTCTGCCAGCAAATAGGCACTCCAGTACGTCCATCTCACGTCCGGTTAGCGATAATGACGGCGCGCCATTGCCAATCAGGTTCACCGCTGACGGGCTAAGACTGGACAACCCCGCCATCGCGCAGAGAACGCCTTGTGTCAGTGATGACAGGGGATCCTGTTTAAGGTAGATACCGCTGACCCTCAACGTTCTCAACTGTGCAAGCAGGTGCGGTTCCTGCAAAGAGGTGGCAACGATAAGCGGCACCCGTGCCCAGTACTGGCGTAAATGGCTAATCATTCGCAGCCCCTCCAATACCGACTCACCTTCGCCACACAGTTCGGTGATCACCACATCCACCTTGCCCTGCTGCATCGCCACTGGCAGATCGCACACCTTTTCTACGTGCACACAATCCATGACCTGAAACTGTGGTGGCTGGAATGCAGAGCAGATCCCGGCACGCGTTATCGGGCAAGCGTCCATGAGCAATACCCGGTCGATGCGGCATGCCGTCTGCATTTTCGGTAGGGGTGTGTTGTTCCATACGGTTGATGTCATCATGATAATAGTTCCGTTATTAATGACTCAGCTTGTCCTGATAGGTGCTGGCACCCAAAATAGACTTGGGTGCCGATGTTAAAGCTTGCTACGCCAATACACACAGCGGCCAGGGAAACCAACGCCAGCCGTCAAACTCGACCGCGTTTTACCCCCCGAGCGAACTGACCTTGCTCATCAGTTATAGGTAAAATCGACTGACATTACCGCAGCGATATTACCCGGCGTAACCGCCCCTTTGGCATAAGCACTGGCTCTCAATGCAAATGTTGCCGAGTTTCCTACCACCGTCATATCCATGGTAGATCCTGGGTTTTGCAGGGCATTCGGAGCCGCATCCTGTTTAACTTCTACCGCCACGTTATCTGCCATACCCGTACCGCTGGTCGTCGCGTAGCGCCCGCCAGCCGCAGCGTCCGTCGTTCCGCTAAATGATGCGGTAACTTTGCTGGTTGTCGTCGGACAGTCCTTCACTACCAGCTTGAAGGGCACCGGTGTAGAAGTATTTCCCGCCGTCGACAGGCTGGTCGCCTGAATGTTGGTACCCAGATTGACGTTCAAATCTGAGTTGGTGGTATCTACCGAGCAGGGCGAAGCGACCACAACGCCGGTAATATTGACTTGAGTTGGAGCTGCCACTACCTGATGGACACCGGCACCCAAAATAATCAAGGCGAGCAGTGTACGTTGAGTTTGTTTTTTCATGAGGTTTCCTTACTGTTCCCGTCTATATTCAGGCAGGGAATTCCTGCCTGATTTCCTTGAGTTAAAAAAACTTAATTAATTTCTGCATTAATGGTGGCCACGGCATTAAACCGTCCCAGCGCCGGGGTATTACCCGTCACATTCATTGGTGCCAGCGTCATAGAACTGGTACCAGTTTGTGTAGAATAGTCGAAGGTGACAGGCAGATTTCCATTGACCGGCGACACGATATTATTGTTTGCGTCGCGTACCCGAACCCCGATATCAGTATTATCGTAGGACTTCAATGCGGTTGGATCTCCACTCGCGGGCTCTCCACTAAAGGATAAGCTGACGACAACACCGTTAGAAATATTGTTACAGGCCAGCGTCATATTAACGACTTTAGGGGTAAATCCATTGGCAATGTCACCCTTGGTTTTGATGTCATTTGACATGATATTGTCAAAGTTGACATTAATGACCTGCCCGGCATTAATATTACAAGATTGTGGAACCGTTACCGACCCGCTCATATAGATAGACGACATCGGCATCCCACCGTATGAACCACTGACTTTGGTACCAAAAAGATCCAGGATCTTGGTGCTGGGTATAACGACCTGCCCCACAAATGGCCGGGTAAAGTACAAAGACACATAACCACTACTACCGGACGTCCAGTTGGTTATCCCCTTACAAGCACTGGGATACAGATTGCTTTCGTTATCGAATGGGGTGGCAATGTTTTTCTGTCTACCCCCTCCGACCCACAATTCAGTAGCAACTTCCAAATATCTATTTATTGAATAAAAATGTAAGCCTTCATAGTCCCTTGTGAAGGTCAGATTGCTGGGCACCTCTGCCTTATAAAAGGTTATAGGCGAGCCTGTACAATCACAATTGGCAGCATAATCCCCACCTAAACTCCACTGATAGGTTTGATGAAAATACATGCCAGTCTTGTTATCATCTGGATTATCGAACTGTTTGACAAAGGGGAAGTTATATATCTTCGTACCACCTACCGTGGTACACCACCCTGTTGCAGCAAAGCTTGATACGGAAAACAGGCACAGCAGGCCGCCCAATGTAAATTTAACTAACCTGATTAACTTCATCATCGTTCCTTACCGGCACTGCGCATTCAGCATCTGAATGCCAGCACTTTCCGTTGTCTGTTTTGTCAGTGAGTAACTCACCTGACACTGTTGGTCTGAACCGCTGCCCCACTTCACATTCAGGCTGCCGCTGTCTGCCATCCCGGTCAGATAAACCTGGCCACCGTCCCCGACGATAAAGCCCTGTGCTGTTTGCTGTGCCGGATCGCTCACCGTGGCACCGAACGGTACCGGTGCGCCGCCCTGGCGTAACAGAGTCATCAGTATTCGCTGGCCCACGTTAGCCTGGAAGTTGGCTCGAACTACAGCACCACGGGTTGGCACCACGTTCTGAGTGGTCAACTCTAACTCGACGTCATCCGCCAGCGTTTCGGTATTCAACTGCACCTGATTCTTGCGATAAGGGCTGACGTACGGCACGATGGCATAGCCACGCCAGTCGGTTTTAACCCCGGTCTGGTTGTTAACTCCCGTGCCGCTGGCTCCTGGTGCTTTCACCAGCGCAATGGTTTCACCCAACGGTTGGCCGAAGGTCACCCCGTCCTGATGCGCGATAATACCGCCCGTCAGGCCATAGTTCAGACGTTGGCTGTTGCGATCGTACGAATAACCCGCCAACACTTCCCCATAGGTACCCCGGTAATCGGCATTCAGGTTGCCACCGTTACCTATGCCTTTGTTACCATAGCTTTGCTGTACGCCCCAACTCAGGTTGTTGTCCGCCAACGCCGTGCCATTCAGGCCGACGGAATTGTTGGTGGAGCCCTTCTGGCTGGTGTTCATGTTGTAGCTGGCATAACTCCTGCTCAACCAACGATCCAGAGGTAGGCTGACGTTAAGCGCAAATATCTGATCGCGGTCATAAACTGCGCCACTGCTGTTGCCACTGGCCGTCGAGTTTTCGTTATAGCTGTAGCTCAACCCGTAGCTGATACCGTTCCAGCTGTTGTTGTAGCCGGCACCAATCGAGCGTAAGGTACGATCGCTGTTCCAGTAATCTTCGCTGACCCAGTTTAATGACAGGGTTCCCGCCGCATCTCCCAGGTTCTGGCTGATGGTCAACTCGCTGCGGTTGCGCTTGCGGTCGGTGAGCCGGTAACTACTACCGTCACGGTAGGTGTCCAATACTTCCTGCAAACTGTAGTAGCCCGCGGTTGAGTAACGGTATCCGGCAATCGAGAAGTTGGTCCCAGTCTGTACGAGGTTCTTGCTGTAACGAACTCGCCATGATTGGCCATCGGTTTTAGGTTGGTCTTGCATCGTAGACCATGCCTGGGTCACGTCTGCCGATATGGCACCGATGTCACCCATGTTCTTGCCCAGCCCCAAGGCCACAGACTGGTACTTACTGGCAAACTGGCCACCGCCGTAGGCAGTAAAGCCATTGGACAGACCATAAATCGCTGTACCCTGGCTAAACAGGGTCTTGTCTATGCTGTTGTCATAAGAACGGTACTGCCCGCTGGTGACCGAGTACTTCAAACGACCTTGACGTTGCAGCACTGGCAGCGAGGCAAACGGCACCACCATCTGCTGTTGGCTACCGTCGGCTTCCTTAATGGTCACCAGCAGGTCACCGCTGCCCCCGGTAGGGAACATATCGTTGATTTCAAACGCACCTGGCGCCACGTAGGTCTGGTAAATCACGTAGCCGTTCTGGCGGATAATCACCTGCGCATTGGTTCGTGCAATACCCCGTACTATTGGCGCATAGCCCTTCAGGCTGTCCGGTATCATTTCGTCGTCCGAGGCCAACTGCCCACCACGGAACGGTACGCTGTCGAACACGTCCGAAGGCGAACTGCTATCCCCCAGCGTCATTTGGCTCTTCAGCGCGATAATGTCACGCTGGGCATAGGTATAGATGGTATCCCATTTATCCTGGCCGTCACTGTTTCGGCTCCAGGTCGTGTAATTACGCAACCGCCACGCCCCGAGGTTGACACCTGGCCGCAGGTTGACGTACTGGCTGTTGCTGTCTTGGCTATTACCATTACGTGCATAAGTGTTGGCACCGCTCATGCTGTAGTTGAGCAGCAATGCCGGGATACCTTGATCCCACTGGCTTTCAGGAACGTAACCACGTGCTTTCTGTGAGAGGGCAGCCTGAGGAATACTGATCAGTAATTGCTGTTCGCTGAAACGGAACTTGGCGCTGGCCTGGGGAATGGCACTGATGTTGGCGCATTGTGACTTGGCATCACCGAGCCCTGGGAATAAATCGGTTTTCACCCCCAAGGCATTAAGTTGCTCTACGCTCAGACAAGGTTGCAGATGCTCTTTGCCATCAGCCCCTTTTTGCATACTGAACGTCACATCCCGTGTGTCCTGCTGTTCGTTATTGAGATAGATATCGACCCGATAGGTGCCTGGTGCCTGACCTATGCCTTCCTCAAAAACCGTTAAATCTGTCGCCCCCTGGTTTGGGTTATCCATTTGCAGCAGTGCAGGGTTAAAATAGTCACGCGCCTGTACGCTAAAGGATAGGGTTCCCATCAATGCCAGCTGGGCAGCGATCAAATACGCCAGCCTGCTGACGCGCGGCGAGTGCCCGGCCTGGCTTTTATAATTATTCATCCGTTTGACTCCATTGCCTACAGGGTGAAACTACCCCTGTGTCCTGTGCCCCACAGCCTGTGGGGATCCCTGCTCTCTGAACGCTATAACGACGCGAGTTGCTCTTTGCTTACCGCCCCGTAATCATTGATAATTTTCCAACTGAGCGGGCCGCCGCTCACTCCGGTTGGCAGTGCAAAGCTTGCCGTACTCATCGGAGCCACATAGGTCACATCGCTCAATTTCTTGCCTGCAACCTTCACTTCATAGAAATTCATATAAAACGGCGTCGGGTTGGTCACCTGCAGGTTATTACCACTGCGTTGCCAGGTCAGTTTCTCTGTGACTTGCTCCGGCGTGCCTTTGATGCCCTGCGGGCGGTAAATCAGCTTGATGCGCGTTTTCACTGCAATTTGCAGCGTATTGCGGACTTCAGCTTTGCTGGCTGCGGGGATGGACTTGATGTTCATCCAATACAACGATTCTTTATCGGAGGGCAGATTGCCCCCTGCACGCACCACGCGCAGGACGTTTTTCTGGTCGCCATCCAGGCGGAACAGCGGCGGGGTCACCACAAAGGGGGCTTTCTCAGCGCCACCTGCGGTGGTCTCTACCCAGGTCTGGATGAGGTACGGCCCCTTGTCCGGGTTACTGACGCTCAGTGAAGACTCCTTTTTACCGCCTTCATAAATCAGACGCGTACCGCCCACAATCACACCGGCCTGAGCAACACAGCTCATCATCAGCAAGCTCGTCAGCACTGTGGCAGGAATAAATTTCATACAAACACCCCGTGAAATGAGACATAAAGGCCAGCTCAACTGCCGCTGGCCTGAAATCAGAACAACTAATCTCTACGTCGAATTGGTAAAGTCTTAGTTGTAGTTAAGGGTGAAGCTAGCGGTGGAGTTCGCAACACCAGAAGTGATGGTGGAGGAGGTAGAGATATAACGTGCAACGAAGTTCAGATCGTTATTACCCACAACCAGTGGATATGATTTAGATGCGGTAAACAATGGAACTACAGCGTTAGCGTCATCGCTCAGCTGAATACCAACACCTGTTGCGCCACCAGCAGTCAGTGCCAGAACGGTGTTGTCACCAGACACAGCGATACCGTCAAATTTGACTGAAGCTTGAGTTGCCGCAGCCGGGCAACCTGTCAATTTGATGGTGAAATTGGTTGCAGAAGATTTAACACCCGCAGTCGGAACGCCACCCACGTTGAAAGAAGTGGTAGCGACTTCACCCAGATTCACTTGCAGTGGGCTGCCTGGGTTGTTAGTTACAACACAAGCGTCATCGGTGATTTTACCTACGAAATCCACTTGACCATCAGCAGCGGCAGCAGCGGTAACGGCAAACACAGAGGAGGCCAATACGGCAACAGCAATCAGATTCTTTTTCATACAACACTTTCCTTTAATGTAATGCACCCATGTGCATAGCAAAATTATTTGACATAGCCTTATGTCGTTCCCTGTTTATTTAGCTCCAAGCGAGAACCTCTCCCGTTAAATAACCCATCAAGCCGTTAAGCCTTATCTAACCGACGAGTCATTTTGAACTAAAGTGTACCGTCCAATTATTTATGCTGAAATTTCCTAGCCACCAGCATTAAATTTCAACCGGTAAACAATTAACGAACAAACATGAAACGTTAAGACTATCTACAGTGCCGAGGGGGATTTTTTTAGACCTATCAGTCGTGGGCTTGAACAGCCACTAACGGGGGAGAGCGCAATGATGGATAGCTGTCCAGAAATCAATTTAACACATTGATATTAAACATTATTTAAAAATTAGGAATGTTGCCATAACAAATTTGTTGACTCGCAAAAAGATAATCCTTAGAGTGCTTGACAGTTTAGTTCAAAGTGTACCGGGTGAATTAAATTATTACATGTTGTTTACCAGACTTCTTTAAATCTCCGCGCATTGCTGGCCGTATAAAGTACGGTGTGCTGAATATTCTTATGCCCAAGAAAATCCTGAATCAACCGAGTATCTATCCCGCGGTCTGCCAGCGCGAATCCACAACCATGTCGCAGCATGTGAGGATGAGCGTTAACCTCCAGACCAGCCAACTCGCTATAATTACGCATTAACCAGTAGATACGCTGGCGGGATAGATGGTTTCCCTTCTCGGAAAGAAATAACCAGTCGCTGTCGGCACCTCGATAAGTGCGTCTGACCTTTAACCAGGCGCGTAACGCTTTATGTTCTTTGGCATATAAAGGATGAATAGTGGAAAAGCCGTTTTTCAGGCGGTGGATATAAATGCTTTTGCCCTCCAAATCGATATCGGAAAGGCGCCAGCGGTTGATCTCACTGACGCGACATCCGTGGATAAAACACATCCAAATCAAACAGTAATCGCGTTCAGCGTGTTTACCATGCTGAGTAGCTCCTAGCAGACGCGCAACTTCGGAAGGAGTCAGATGCTTGCGATTATTCATAGTGCCTCACTGTGACTTTACTAAAAAATGTGCAGGGCTATTCATCCTTTTACATACCTACAAGATTCATAGGATCGCTGATGCAAGGGTTGCTACAGCTTCAACCTATCCCAGATCAGTATAGCGGAGAGGAAAAAAGACAACAGCCATGGAATTGCTAAGGATATCCGACAAAAAAAAAGAAACGCCATAGAAAAGCCAATACTCTATAAATTATAGGATTATTCTCCCATAAATAAGGGATGAATCCGAAATAATTCAATCACAATAAAATGAAATGCCTTATCAATAATGAGTGCAGTAGCCAATATTGTATTTATATATTATGCCCTCATGAGTTCCTTTATCCATGAGCGCATAATAAATTAGGGGTAGTTATATATCTAATGTTAAACTCAACCAAGATTGGATGAGTCTAACCATTATAGATGAATTAAATAAACTGTTTTTCAAGCAGATTTTAATTATATTCTAATCGAGCGAAAACGCCCCGCGTTACTGGCCGTGTAAATTACCGTATTCTGAATATTTTTATGGCCCAGATAATCTTGGATTAAGCGAGTATCAATGCCGCCATCAGCCAGTGCATAACCACAGGCGTGGCGTAACATATGCGGATGCACGGGGACATTCAGTCCAGCAAGTTCACCATACTCGCGGAACAGGCGATGCATCTGCTGGCGAGAAAGTCGTCCCCCCTGGCGTGACAGAAACAGAAAATCACTGTCTGCTTCAAGATATTGCGGGCGCATGGCCAGCCAACTGACCAGTGCAGAGTGCTCACGCGGCTGGATCGGATGTTGGACGGAAAAGCCATTTTTCAGGCGATTGACATACAATTTTTTGCTGAGTAAATCCAGATCCTGCAGGCGCAGATTACAGAGTTCGGAGACGCGCAATCCATGAATGAAGCAAACCAGCAACATACATTTATCGCGGACGGTATTCTTATGATCAGGAATTGCATCAAGTAAACGCTGTACTTCATCCATGCTCAAAAACTTACGATTGGTGTTAGCCGACATGCGGTATTTCCCTACACACGTTTTTCCAGATATTGGATTTAACGACATAAGAAAATTCCGGTCAAGCTACAACCTGATGCTCAGCATAACTTTGTGGAATAAATCGAATTTCAGCGGATTTAGTGCCATTTATTCATTTCACCCCGTGGTAATAACGTGTGGAATAGTCTGTTTTTTGAACAGTCAGTTTTAACAACGGTGCTTTATTTAACCGCGCAGATCGTAAGCTAGACTCACCATTTAATAGAAGGAGGGGGAGATCGTGGATGCTCTGAGGTGAGGCAATAGGGGGTTATCGAAAGTACTTGGGGTATGCAGAGATACCCCAATAGAAGAGTAAATCAGGCTTACCTTAGACGGTCAAACCCCCGTCAAGGATCAGGCTTTGGCCCGTCATATAACGGCTGTCATCACCGATGAGAAACGCGGTGGTACGCGCCACTTCGCTGGCTTTGCCCAGGCGGCGCAGAGGAATTTGTTTGCGCAGCGCCTTCAGCGCCTCCGGCGGAATGGCCTGCGTCATCTCGCTTTCGATAATCCCGGGCAACAGGCAGTTCACACGGATACCAAAACGGGCCACTTCCAGCGCCAGAGATTTCCCCATGCCGATCATCGCCGCCTTACTGGCCCCATAGGCCGTTTGTCCGGTGTTGCCCTTGATGCCCGTCACCGAAGACATCAGCACCATCGCCCCTTCCCCCTGCGCCATCATGGCGGGCAGCAGGTGGCGGTTCCAGTAGAAGATGGCGTTAAGGTTGGTGTCGATCACCTGCCGCCAGCGCTCACCGGTTTGCTGGATATGCAAATCATCCTGTGTGATCCCGGCGTTGTGGATCACCGCAAAAGGCGCTCCGAAGCGTGTCAGCAACTGCGGAGCCACAAGGTTCACCGCCTGCTCGTTACTGCCGTCACACACGCAGCTTTCCACCCAACCCGGCAAACCCACGCAGGCTTCAATCACCGCCGCGCTGGCCGACTGGCCGCTACGGCAGGTGAACACCACGTTCCATTGCTTGGCTAGTTCTTCCACCAATGCGCGGCCAATCCCTCGGCTCCCTCCGGTTACTAACACCCATTGTTTAGTCATAGGGTTACTTTTGCGCATCAGCCAGGTTCTGACAGAGTTCACCCAGCGTCATATTCGGCTGATTGATGAACATTTCGGCGTTGAGCGTGACTCCGAACTCACGTTTGGCCAATACCATCAGCTCCACATAGTCCAGGCTGTCCAGCTTCAACTGCTGCAGGGGCATCTCTGGCGCCAGATCGGCCATCTCGAGATCTTTGGCATCACAAATCATTTCCGTAACGGTGTCGTAAACCTGTTGGTAGTTTTCCATGGTTATATCCCTGTGGTTAATTGTCGGCCAATGGCCATGTTTTTAAGGTCACCGAGGTGACGAGCAGAGGCTGCCGCTGCGTTCTGGCCTCGATCACCGCGCGTAACACAAATCCGCTGCTTCGGTCCCCGATAACCAGCATCGGCTGAATGCGGTAGTACAGCCGATCTTCGGGTGCAAATAGCGTTTCGGGGTTGAATAATCGGGCGCTGAAGTGGGTCTCATGGTGCGTCTGTACCACCGGGATCTGAGCAAACACCTCAATCAGTGTAGCGACCTGCAGTTCCGGCAGCGCCGTCGTCAGCGCCGCCAAGGTTTCCGGTGATTTCACCAGCAGTTGGAACAGCAGGGCGTCAAAGAAACTCCACGCTTGAGTGGCATCCGATGCCTGCCCCGGGAATGTCTGGCTGAGTGCCATCACCTCGTTATTGCTCAGTGCATGCTCCTGTTCAGAAGCTGCCAGCGTTAACGGCTGAACCGGGGCCAGTTTGCTGTTGAAACAGCTTTCCTGCGTGACACTGTCCAGCATCTTGCCGGTGATCTGCTTGCCATTGCCCACAATCTGCAAGTGATACGGCGTCTGGCACAGCACCGGCCGGCGCATACGGGTGCTGAAAACATAAAAGTCATGCTCCAGCGGAGTTGCAAGCAACACCGCACTCAGATGACGTTTCATGTCCAGCATCGCACGCATCCCGTGGACACTTAGCTGATCGGCCCCCATTTTGCGCACGTGCTGCAGATCAAAATGGATCGGGTTGTAGTCGCCGGAAAAGGCGGCCCACTCTTCAGCATCACGCAGGGTGTAGTTGAGGATCATGCTCATGCCTGCCCGATAACCAAGGCCGCGTTAGCGCCACCGAAACCAAAGCTCAGATTCAAGATGTTCTGTAACCGGGCCGGGCGATGCCCTTCGCTGATATAGTCCAGATCGCACTCCGGATCGGCATTTTTCAGGTGACAGGTGGCGGGCATCAGCTGATGCTGCAACGCTTGCAGACAGATGATGGATTCAAAGCTGCCTGCCGCCGCAATCAGATGCCCGGAGTAAGACTTGGTGCTGGAAAGCGGCGTACTGTAGGCCGCCTCACCGAAGGCCAGCTTGATCGCCTGGGTTTCATTCAGATCGTTGAGGGGCGTAGAGGTGCCATGCGCATTGATATAGTCAATCTCCTTCGCCGTTACCCCGGCCTGGCGCAAGGCATGCTGGATGGTTTTCACCCGGGCAATCTTGTCTTCCGCCGGTGCGGTAAAGTCGAAGGCATCGGAGTAATTGCCGTATCCCTTGATTTCCCCCAGGATAGTTGCCCCACGCGCCAGTGCGGCTTCGCGCTCTTCCAGGCACAACACGGCAGCACCTTCGGAAAGGACAAAACCGTTGCGATCCAGGCTGAATGGGCAGCAGGCCTTGCTGGCATCATCCTGCTCACTCGCCAAGGCGCGCAGGATATCGATGTTCCACACGGCAGCATCGGTACACAACGACTCACCTGCCCCGGCCAGCATCATCGAGGCACGGCCACTGCGGATCACCTCAAACGCATCGCCGATGGCGATCGTCCCGGTAGCACAAGCAGCAATCGGGCTATTTTGATAACCGCGCAGTCCCCAAAACAGGCTACAGGCCGCCGTTGCGGCATTCGGCATGGACAGGAAACAGCCAAACGGCGAACCCAACCCGGTACGCAGATAGCCTTCGTAATTAATATGGGTTTCATCCTGACCCGCCCATCCGCTGCCGATGATGGTGCCGCACTCAAGCAGATCGTAATAGGCCGCCGGGCTCTCCCCGTGGAAGGCCATCTCCATCGCTTCGCGGGCCGCCCCCAACGCCAGGCGGGCAAAACGTGGCAGGCGGCGACGGATCGCTGCAGGAACGCCTTTCAGGCTGGGTTCATCGTCGATCACCCCGAAGAAGCGCGACTGGATCCCCACGGCGGACCGATCGAAATACCGGTAGCCCAACTGATAATCCATAATCGCCGCCCAGCTTTGCTCGGCATTCATCCCCAATGGCGTGACCGCACCAAAGCCTGTAACCACCACGCGACGTGACAAAGCATCTTTATTCATGATCTCATCCTGTTATATCACTGTCTTTTTCCACACCGCCGCCCAACGCCAACCACAGCTTCATGGTGGCATTGAGGTAGTTGTACTGCAGATCTGACAAATTGGTTTCGATGGTCAGCAGATCGTCCTCAGCATCCAGTAGGCTCTGGAATGAGACGGCCCCCGCCTGGTACTGGCTTCTGGCCAATACCAGGCGCTGCTGGCTAAGCTGCAGATTCTGTTGCTGATTGATTTTTTGCTGCTGATAGCTAAGGCGTTGCGACATGGCGTTATCCACATCGGCAAGCGCGTTGTAGACCTGGCTGCGGAAGACGATGGCCGCCTGTTTGACGTCCAAATCAGACTTCTCAATGGTCAATTGCACCGTGTTCCATTGCACAAACGGCAACGCAGCGTTGGCTCCCAGCGTCCTGACCGGATCGCTGAACCATTGAGAGAAAATGCTGCTGGCAGAACCGAGTGAGGCCGCCAGTGACAGCGATGGGTAGAAGCTCAAACGCTGCACGTCCGAACCTGCCAGAGCTGCGCGCAGGCGCCCTTCCGCCGCCTTCACGTCTGGGCGACGGGCAATGACTTCAACCGGCAACAACTTGGCGATCGGCACATCCTGATTGATGTCCAGCGAGCTGCGCTCTGCCTGGCGATCGGTGGGCGAACGGTTAAACAGGATCGCCAGCGCATTACGGTTCTCTTCCCGCTGCTGTTGCAGCGTGCGATAGGTGTTTTCACGATTGATCAGCGATTGCTGCGCCTGTAACAGATCGAGCTGCCCGGCGGCACCGGAAGCATAGCGTGACTGCACCAGAGCCAGCGTCTGCTGACCAATTGCCAGCCCCGCTTGCTGCTGTTTTATCTTCTGGTTGAGGTTGGCAATCTGCCAATAATATTGCGCCGTATTGCCGATCAACGTCAGCGCGGTGTTTTGCCGATCCTGCTCCGTGGCTTCAGCCTGCCACTGCGCCTGTTCTCTGGCTCGGGCCAATTTCCCCCAGAGATCCAGCTCATAGCTCAGCGACACCGTCGTGCTGTAAGACTCCGTCGGAGTAGTATTATTCCGCAGGTTTTTGCTGTTGTTGGCGCTACCCGTAACTGAAACATCAGGCGTTAAATTGGTATCGGTTAACCCGGCTGCCAATCGGGCCTGCTGGAGCTGTATGCCCGCGATGGCCAGATCGTTGTTGCTGGTCAGCGCTCGTCCGATCAGCATCGAGAGCTGTGGGTCCTCAAAGTTATCCCACCAGTGGTCAGTGTGTTGCAGATAACCAGAACCGGTATCCTGCACTCGCCACTCGGCGGGCACCGACAGCATTGGCCGCTGATAATCGCTTTTCGTCAAGGAACCACAACCGCCCAGCAGCAGGGGCAACAAGATGGCTAGAGAGAATTTGTTCATCATCATTCGCGCGCCAGCGCCTCCGTGGGATGAAGACGTGCCGCATTGCGCGCCGGGAAAAAACCAAAACCCAGGCCGATCAGTGCAGAGAACCCGCAGGCAAGTACCAACGGTGGCCAGGTAAAGATCATGGTGAACTCTTTGGTTACCCACGAGAAGATCACCCCGGCCAAACCGGAGCCAATAATGCCGATCAGCCCGCCCAGCGAGCAGATCACCATCGCTTCAATCAGGAACTGGCGCATGATGTCCGCTGGCCGTGCGCCGACCGAAAGACGGATGCCGATCTCGTGGGTGCGTTCGGTGACCGACACCAGCATGATATTCATCACGCCAACCCCGCCCACCAGCAGCGAAATCCCGGCAATGGCGGTGATCAGCAGATTCATGGAGTCCGACGCCTTGCGGATGGCCTGCGTCATCTGATCGTTGGTCTGGGTGTAAAAGTCACGCTGGCCATGAGCCTGTTCTAATAGTTTCTCCACGCGTCCCTGCACCTCATGCGGTGAAAGCCCGTCACGTACACGCAAGGTCATGGACTCGATCGGCATATCGCCGGACATGCGCTCCAGCAGCGCGGTATAGGGCATCCAGGCGCCCAGCATCATGCCGCTGAATTTGCCGCCTTTACGCTCGGCAATGCCGATCACCCGGTAAGGCGTACCGCCAAGCTGGATGATTTCCCCTTCTGGTGTTTCATCCGTTTCAAACAGCGTATCGCGTAATTCCGGATCAATAATCACCACCGGTTCCCGCTCGTCCAGATCGCGCTGGGTAAAACCGTTACCAGAGATAAAATGCAGGCCCTGCACGCGGAAATAGGCATTGCTGATGCCGGAAATCGCCACCATCACCTCTTTGCCACCGCGCACCGCAGCCACGGTTTTGCTGACGACAGGCGACACGCTGTCGACATACTGCTGGCGAGCCAACAGTTCTACATCAGAGACCTTCAGTGCACGGGCAAAGTCAGGCCGTACTTTCCCCCTCCCCTCACCAGGGCGGATCTCCAACGTGCTGTTGCCCAGTTGACCGATCTCCCTAAGAATATTTTGCCGTGCGCCCTCACCCACCGCCATTGACGACACCACGGAAGAGACACCGATAATGATGCCCAACATCGACAGGAAGGCTCTGGCACGGTGCCCCATCAGCGCACGCCAGGCCATCTTGATCGCCTCTTGTACGCTCTGCCAAAACGGCATGCGTCCTGTGGCAGCGACCACCGGCAATACGGGCCGGGTTTTCTGTGGCGCGACCGCTTCATTGCGCCTATCGGCAATAATTTCACCGTCGCTGATTTCAATAATACGCTGCGCCTGGTTGGCAACATCCCGATCGTGGGTGACGATAATGATGGTGTGCCCCGAGCGGTGCAGGGAGTGCAGGATTTCCATCAACTCCTGCCCACTGGCGCGATCGAGCGCACCGGTCGGTTCATCGGCCAGAATAATTTCCGCCCCGTTCATCAACGCGCGGGCAATACTGACGCGCTGCTGTTGCCCGCCGGAGAGTTGCGCCGGTTTGTAGTTCATCCGCTGTTGCAACCCAAGCCGGGTCAGCAGGTATTCGGCCCGCGTCTGGCGTTCCGCCGCAGGCATTGCGGTATACAGGGCAGGAATGGCGACGTTTTCGCTGGCACTCAGATAAGGCATCAGATGATAACGCTGGAAGATAAACCCTATGTACTGGCTGCGTAACTCGGCCAACTGCTCACTGCTGGCGAGTTGGGTGGAGATACCTTTGATCTGCATCTCACCTTCGGTGGGTTTATCCAGGCAGCCGATGATGTTCATCAACGTGGATTTCCCCGAGCCGGACGCGCCAACGATCGCCACCATCTCGCCCGGTTGGATGGAGAGGGAGACATTTTTCAGTACCGCTACGGTCTGCAACCCAGAAACAAAATGCCGGGAGATACCGCTCAGTGAGATCAACGCCGAAGATGGCTTAACCATTGCTAGCGCTCCCCGCCAATACCACGCGGTCGCCCTCTTTCAGCCCTTCTTTTACTTCGGCAAACTGGCGGTCGTTCAGGCCGATTCGCACCCAGCGTGACTCAAGCTGTTTACCGTTCATCACCTGTACCTGATAACGATCTTTACCCTGTTGTTCACCAAAGGCGGCTACCGGGACACGCAGGGCGTTCTTCGCCTGCTCGGTAATGATAAATACCTGGGCGGTCATCGAAGTTCGCAGCAAGCGCTTACTGTTGGCGATAGCAAATACGCCGCTGTAATACACCGCCGAAGCCTGCTGATTGGAGGAACTTGATACGTTGTCTTCCTGCAAAGCCTCATTGGGGGCTTCCTGGATCGATCCCATCACGCTTTCGTAGCGCTGTTTTGGATCGGCCACCACGTAAAACCACAGCGGTTGCCCCACGCGCACCTTCAGGATATCGGTCTCCGAAATACGGGTGTGTACCGTCATGGTATCCACATCCGCCAGCACCAGAATGGTCGGGACGGTTTGTGACGACACGATGGTCTGCCCTTCTTTGGTGACGATCCCCAGCACTTCACCGTCGATCGGCGCAACGATGCGGGTAAAGCCCAGATTAGCCTTGGCCGTTTCCAGCTCCATCTGCGCCTGGACGATCTGCGCGTCGTTGACCTTCAACTGGGCAACCTGGGTTTGGAACTGCGCCTGCGCCTTTTCCAATTCGCTTTTCACCCCTGAACCATCACGATCCAGCTTTTGCTGACGCTTCAGCTCCTGTTGATACTGTTTGAGTGTTGCCAGGGTGACTTGCTTTTGCGCTTCGGCACTTTGCAGGGCCGCTTGCGATTTACGCAGTGCGTTCTGTTGCAAGGTCGGGTCGATTTCCGCCAGCAGTTGCCCGCGGGTGACACGATCGCCCTGCTTCACATACAGCTTTTGCAATTGCCCGTTAACCTGGGCACCAACGCTGACCTGCAGTGCCGGTTTAAGAATGCCGGTGGCCAGCACGGTTTTTTCGATATCGCCACGGGTGATCTCTTCGGTGTCATAGGCATTTTCCTGCGTGGGTGCAGTGGCGTACCAGACGATCGCACCCATCGCCACCAAACACAGCAAGGCCATCGGCACCAGCCAACGTTTGGTTATGCCAACCCGTTTCAGCTTCATCAGCACACCGCCGTAGTCAGTGTCGGTGGTGTTTCGACGCTAGCCACATGGCCATTGCTCACGCGGAACACCCGATCAAACATCGGTAATACGCTCTCGCTGTGCGTCACGGTGATCAACGTTTTATGCCGTTCGCGACAATGTGCCAGCAAGGTGGTCATCACCTGATGCGCCGTTTCTTCATCCAGGTTGGCCGTGGGTTCATCAAGCACCAGCACCGGGCGATCGCTGTACATGGCACGTGCCAGCAACAGGCGTTGACGTTGCCCCAGAGACAGCCCAGCATGGCTTTCACGGATCAGGGCATTCAGGCCGCCCGGCAATTTCTCGATCACCGGAGCAAGATTCAGCCCCTCCAGCGAACGCTCAATCTGCCGATGCTTTTGCTCATTAAAGTTCTCATCAAACAGCGTGATGTTTTCCAGCACCGTGGCATTGAACAAGATGTCCTCCTGGCTTTGCAGGAAGAACAGCGCGTTCACCTGCTGATAATCGAGCGGCTGGCCATCTACCATTACATCCCCTTGCTGTGGTGGCATCAGGCCGGTCATCACCTTCAGCAAGGTGCTTTTACCCGCGCCAGACTCACCGACAATGGCAATGCTTTGCCCCGGCCTGAGCGACAGCGAAAGATCGTGCAGCACCGGTTGCTGGGCGTCATAGGCAAAGGCGATATGGTTATAACGCAGTTGCGAGGTGAACGACGGGATGGGCGCAGGGACCGCATCATTGCCTGGCTCCGGTGCAGAACGTGACGGAAACAGATCCCGGGCGCGGGTATCAATCACATTCAGCTGATTCTTTTGCAGGATGGAATAGAAAATTTTGGTGATGTAAGAGGTGAAGATTTCACGCACAAAGCTATAGGCAAAGAACTCACCCAGCGTGATAGTTTCGTTTTTCAACAACGGCAGCGCCAGGAACATAAACAGCACCATCTCCAGGCTGCCGATCAGCTGATACAGGCTGCTTTTGACCTGCTCGTACATTCTCTGCTGCTGGCGGCAGGTAAACAGCGCCAGGGCATATTTGGCAAACAGGCCCTTGCGCTGGCTATCGAGCCCAGCGGACTTGATGGTGGCGAACCCTTGAATGCTCTCAAGGATAAAGTCGCTCTGATCGGCCGTTTTGACCTGCATTTGCTGGGTAAAATAGCGGTCACGATAGATGGCCCAGACGCTAACCAGCCCCATCAGGGTGACACTGATGCCAGACACCATGGCCAGCAGCGGGCTCATATAGCACATCACCGCTAGCGCGATGGCACCGATGATCCAGTCGGTACGCAGGCCGTTATCCAGCTCGATTTTAATGCCCGAGGCCATCTGCCAACTGGCAAAACGGCTAAAGACATCACCTGGTGCACGTTTATCAAAGAAATTCAGTGAATTACTGAGCAAGCGCGAGAATCCAGCCACGCTGTTGACCACCACGAAACGTTTAATAAATCGCTCGGTGATCCAGCGCACGCCGAAGGCCAGCGTGGTCGAAACGACAAACGCCAGCAGGAAGTAAAAATAGGGGAAATCTGTTTTTCCCGCAGAAGAAAAGACCTGGTTGATGGCGCTACTGACCATCGTCGGCATGATAAACAGGGTTAACGAGATCAGAAACGCCAGTATCATCAATCGGTAAATGCCGGGGATACGTGCCGTTTCTTTCAGACTCATGGTGTCGAACATGCGAAAGCGTTTACTGCGCTGCACGTTGGCCAGCGCCTGCGGATCGGGCTGGGTTTCATTGTCCAGCACCAGCGCATAGCCGCTGATGTCCAGCTTTAACGCATCGATAGGCAGCAGTTGTTGGCCGATACCCGGATTCATTACGCAGACATGGTTGCCTTTACGGTAGGCCAGCACCACGTAATGGCTGGCGCCATAATGCAAAATGGCGGGCAGCGGCAGTTCTGCCAGTTCGTCATGCTCAAAAGCAACGGGATAAGCGGGCATCGCCATTTCGCCCATGATATCGCACAGCCTGGCCAGCGAGGTGCCATGCTGCGAGGCCGGATAGCGTTCACGCAGGCTTTCCAGCGAGACATCAATCCCCTGGGTTTCCGCCATCATGGCGATGCAGGCCAGCCCACATTCGTTAGTTTCGCCTTGAAAGACCAGCGTCGGGATTATCTTTTCCATGATCTGACTTCTTCAATTTCCGGTTTATTCATTGATAAAAAATAACGAATGTGCGTGCCATAACAGCCAGTCCTCGGGGTGCCGGACGATCGAACTCTCAACAATTTCCGGTAGCCTGGCTTTCACACTGCGCGCCGGCATTGGCGGCTCAATGTGGATTTTTATCTCTTTGTCGTAATACAGGTAATAAAACACCACCTGCGCCGACAGCGCTCGGGCAATGCGGATCACGCCGCTGTGCAGATTAGCCGGGCGATCAAACAGACGGCAACTGAGCTTTGCCGTTTGCGCCGTATTGGTATTGACGGTGTAATCCGGCGAGATATCCGGGAAAATCATGATATTGCGTTGATGATCGGCCGCTTCCATAATCGCGCCCATCAGATTGCCAGCAATTTCCCGGTTATCATCATGGATCGAGCAATAGGACAGGTTAACGCCCCCTAATTCCCGCGCCCTGGCGTGATACACCTCCACGCTCACGGAGACAATCGCCGTTGCCTGTCCCGGAAATACCCCGGCACCGACCATACCGGCCAGCACATCAGAAAGCATATGCAGCGGAGCCAGCACCACTGGGTGTCCTGCCTGATGCAAAGGCTCGACGACCGCATTAAGCTCTGCCTGGCAGCGAGCCAGTTGGGCTGCGACCTGAGGGCTCTGACCATAGGTTGCGGCCAGCTCCAGTAAACGGCGGCGCTGACTGGTGCGGGCAAAATTCCCTTGGTAGTCGGCCCCGAGTAGGGATTGCTTATTCGCCTCGGCCACAAAGGCACGCCGACGATCGCCCCGGTCATTTAATCGCAGCCAGCGGCTCAGCGCCGCCAGCCCAAGGAACCAACGGTAGTTGCCGTGGCGCAGCAGCCAACAAACCGTCTTGCCGTATGCTCTGCGCAAGGACAACGAACCGCGTGCCAGGGTTGTGAGCGCCTCTCTCCACGCCAGATACACCCACACGGCAAATAAACGCATTATTGCTCCAGCGGTTTGTCGTGCTGTAACAGTGACAGCAGATGATCGGCAAACTCAGGGAAATCGCGATCCTGCACGGCCATCCACTTTTTGTTGACGATAAACGTTGGGGTCGCCTTGAGTTGGTAATGCCCGGATATTTTGGTCATATAGCCCAGTAGCTCCGCCACCTGCGGTGTCTGGCTGGCTTTGTTATAGGCAGCAAGATCGATACCGTTTTTCGTTAACCATTTATCGCGATTGACCGGGTTACTCAGATCTATTTTGTCTTTGATAATGGCGTCATAAGCGCTCTCACGGTGCTGTGGTTCAATGCCCATCACCGTCAGGGTGGCAAACAACGGGGCAAAGCTCGCCAGGCCATCATTGTTTTGGTTGGCGATATGCACACGAACCAGTTGAGTCCCGGCTGGCATCCGCGCTTCCATCTTGGCAACATTCTCTTCGTTCAAGGCGCAATAGTGGCAGCCGTAAGAGAAGATCTCGACAATCGTATTATCCGTGTTTATCGGGCTGGTTTTAACGTCGCTCTCGCTGACCATAGTCAGGGTCTGTTGTTCAGGACCGGCATTCTGATTCAGCACAAAATTATGAAAATAAGCCGTGGTGATCAGCGAAGATATAATAATAACCAAAAGGGTATAGGAGAAAAGATAAAAGGGCTTCTTGAACATGAGCGCTACGTCCTAAATTACATATACCCAAAATCTTTCAAGGTTTCGTGTGAATAATCACAAACCTTAATGTATAAGGGTAAATCGATTAGCACTTAATAACGGAGGGATATTATTCGTTTTAGTCAGGCAGGCTGGCAATAATCCTTGCAGCAGTCACATCCCAGTCCATTAAAAATGCACGAGAATCAAACAGGCTGATGCGATAAACCCTACCGCACCAGCACTGGCATCAGTTCCTGTTATACAGGAAACCAACGTTTACATTATGGCTTCAGAGCACAGTTGGCCAAAGAAACTGGCGCGCTGTCAACGCTAACAACCTTGCCATCTTTGTCTACACAAGTGGTAACGGCATTACAAGTAGATGGGGTAAGGTTTACATACTCAACGCTACAGGTTTTGCAGGTGCCGCCAACGATTGTGCTAGCTTCAGAAACGTTTAATTTTTTCACAACATCATCCTTATATAAAAGTGAAATAAATAGCCCTAGTTATGTCTATCATCAATGATAGAACAAATCTACGCTCAATATAAAGGCACGATAACCCATGCCTTTATTAAAGCGCAGAATATATGATATTTATTAACTTCTCTGTTACGGCGAGGGCAAAGATACCGTGATCTCTAAAACAGATCAATGGTATTTTTATTGATAAACATTATATAAGAATTATATTACGGAATTATTAATGAAGGATTATTCTTATAAAAACAAGGGCGATTACCCATAAAATCAGAACCAACCCCAAGAGTTATCGTATTGGTTAAAAAAAGCCAAATACGGGATCATTCTTATTCAATAAGAATAATCACATTCCATGAGTGGGAAATTTTAGAGAAAAAATGGACGTCCCCCAACTCAGTCAACGGCCCTAGCCGATGGGGTATAATCAAAAAGGCATCATCTCCTCCCGGTTGTGAAGCACTACGCATTGTTTTTCAACGCCGCGTAACACGGACGTATTGCGGTGGAACAGCCACGCATAATCCACATTCCGCCCTCGCCACCCGCTGTTGGCCATTTTAACGTTACCTCCCGATGACTATGGAGGAAACAACAGATGGAAACACAACGCGGTTTTACCCTGATCGAATTAATGGTGGTGATTGCCATCGTTGCCATTCTCAGCGCCATTGGCATTCCCGCCTATCAGCGCTATATCCAGAAAGCGGCCATGACCGATATGTTGCAGGCCATGGTGCCGTACAAAATGGCGGTTGAACTGTGCGCACTGGAAGGCGGTGGCCCGTCAGGCTGCGATGCCGGCAGCAAAGGGATCCCTGCGGGAGCAACAGCTCGTTACGTCAGCAGTATCCAGGTCACCGGGGGAACCATCACCCTGGCCGGCGCACAGAGCCTGCAGGGCCTGACGGTGACACTGACTCCCACGATAGACGCCACCGGCCCGATGCGCTGGACACGCCAATGCAGCAGTAGCAACACCAACCTGCAGGAGACCTGCCTGGAGGTTTTCCGTTTTGATGATGCCACACAGTAAGGAGCACGCATGGAAATCAGCGATGAAATCCACGCGCTGTGCCAACGCTATCAGGCACTGGCACTCAGCGAAGACCAGCAGCGGTTGACTATCGCCCTGCATGGTGAAATCCCTGCGGCACTAGTAAGCGCTCTGCGTTTCGCCACCGGCAAAAGCGTTGGGATTGAGCAATGGCCCGCTGCGCGGCTGGAACAGGCGCAAAACCAGCGGCAATCCCTCATCCTGGTTCCACCGCCAGAAAATACCGAGGAGCTGCCCCCTTCACTTAACGACGACGGCGACACACCGGTGGTGCAATTTATTAATCAAACGCTGCGTAGCGCTATCCAGCGGCGTGCCTCTGACGTGCATTTTGAGCCTTATCAGCAGAGATTTCGCGTCAGACTCAGAATTGACGGCGTGCTGCAGGCGATCGCCTCTCCGCCCTTCTCGCTAGCGGCCAGGATCACCGCCAGGCTGAAGATCATGGGGCAACTGGATATCGCGGAGCGCCGCCTGCCACAGGACGGCCAACTCAACGTGCAGCTGGACAATGCCCGTTTCTCAATGCGGATCTCCACCTTACCCACGCTGCATGGCGAAAAGGTGGTACTGAGGATCCTGCAAACCGATCGTCAGGAGCTGCCACTCGAACAGCTTGGTATGAGCCAGGAAGCGCTTGGATGGTATGCCAATGCCCTCTCCAACCCGCAAGGCATGATCCTGGTTACCGGCCCGACTGGCAGTGGTAAAACCGTGACGCTGTACAGCGGGTTACGCCAGTTGAACGATGTGCAGAGCAACCTGTGCAGCGTTGAAGATCCCATCGAGATCCCGGTGTTCGGTATTAACCAGACGCAGATCAACAGCAAAACCGATCTGGACTTCGCTCGCGTGTTACGGGCCCTGCTACGCCAGGATCCGGATGTCATCATGATCGGCGAGATCCGCGATAAAGAAACGGCAGAAATTGCCGTCAAGGCGGCACAAACCGGGCATTTGGTGCTGTCGACCCTGCACACCAATTCCACCTGCGAAACGCTGACCCGCCTGACCCAAATGGGCATCCCCGGTTACCTGCTGGCGGCCTGCCTGAAACTGGTGATCGCCCAACGCCTAGTGCGGCGTTTGTGCCCCCATTGCCGCTATCCACAAGTTGAGATCCTGCACTTCCCGGCCACCATTTGGCCGGAACCCCTGATCCCGTGGCGTGCGGCCGGCTGTGAGCATTGCTTTGGCGGTTATTACGGCCGGATCGGCGTCTACGAGCTGCTGAAGATCACACCCGAGATCCAAAATGCCCTGATGCAAAATGCCTCGGTGAGCCAGTTGGCCGATATCGCACAGCAGCAGGGTCAAACAACGCTGCTGCAAGCGGGCCTGGGGCTAGTCGCCCAAGGGACAACCTCGCTGGAGGAACTGTACCGCGTGGTCGGGGTGACAGCACAGGGTGAGAGCACGCCATGAAAACTCGCCGTCTGTTTGCTTGGCAAGCCATCGACAGCCAAGGTGGAATTCGCCGTGGCGAGCTGTTGGCAGAAGAGAAAAACCAGGTCTATCAGCATTTGCTGGGGCAAGGATTGCAGCCTTACCAACTGGGGGCGGGGAAACGGGTCTCCGCACGTCAATGGCGTGGCGAGCCGATGATCCAATTCACCCGCCAGTTGGCAACCCTGTTGCAAGCCGGGTTACCACTGGTCAACAGCCTACAACTGCTGGGTCAGGAGCATCAGTCGGCAGCCTGGCGCTGTCTGTTGCTGGAAATCAGCAATAGCGTGGCGATGGGGCAACCCTTTTCCGAGGTGATTGCAGAACAACATCGCATATTCCCCCTAATCTACCGCCAACTGATCGCCATCGGTGAATTGACGGGCAATCTGGATCGCTGCTGCCTACAGTTGGCACAGCAACAAGAAGCCCAGCAAAGGCTACAGAAAAAGGTGCTGAAGGCACTGCGCTACCCGTTGTTTATCTGCCTGGTGGCCATTTCAGTCACCATTTTGATGTTGGTGATGGTGCTGCCAGAGTTTGCCAAGATTTATCAATCATTCGACGCCCCGTTGCCCTGGTTTACTCAAGGGCTGCTGGCACTGTCCGGCGCATTGATCGCTACCGGGCCTTATCTATTGCTCACAGTGGCTGGGCTGGCAGGATTTTATTGGCGCAGGTTGCATCCGTTAGCAGATTGGCAACAACGTGAGCAAGCAATGCTGCTACGTATCCCGTTGATTGCCTCGTTGGTCAAGGGCAATTGCCTGAGCCAGATATTCCGTATTCTGGCCATGACACAGCAGGCCGGATTGACGCTGGTAGCAGGGCTAGGCGCGGCAAAGTTATCGGTGAACATCGTATTTTATTGTCAGGCGCTGACGGCGATCGAGCAGCAACTCTCCCAAGGGTATCCCTTCCACAGTGCGTTAGCTCAACAGCCGCTGTTTCCTTCTTTGTGCCAGCAATTAGTGCGGGTAGGAGAAGAGTCCGGCACGTTGGATATTCTGTTGGACAAGCTGGCAGTCTGGCACGAACAACAAACCTATGAACTCGCCGATACGCTGGCGCAAACGCTGGAGCCGTTGCTGATGATAGTGGTTGGCGGGATTGTGGGGACGTTGGTTATCGCGATGTATTTGCCGATATTCCAGTTGGGAAACGTGCTGGGATAATGCTCTCTATTTTCACTCTGTGTGATACGGGCACATGCTGTGCCCGTACAAGGTCAGGCAATTACTTGCTGCCGAAAACGCGGTTTTCCTGCTCCGCCACGCGGATAAAGGTGGTGCGTTTGGTCAGCTCTTTCAGACGCTCTGCACCAACATAAGTACAGGCAGAACGCAGACCACCGAGGATATCGCGCACGGTAAACTCGACCTCACCACGCAGCGGCAGCTTGACGGTTTTGCCTTCCGCTGCACGGTAGCCAGCTACCCCACCCACATGGCGTTTCATGGCAGACTCTGAGCTCATACCGTAGAACAGCATGAATTTCTCACCGTTCTCTTCCACCACGGTGCCTTCACATTCGTCGTGCCCGGCCAACATCCCGCCCAGCATGACAAAGTCTGCGCCACCGCCGAAGGCTTTCGCTACATCACCCGGTACAGAACAACCGCCATCGCTGACAATCTGCCCACCCAGGCCGTGTGCGGCATCGGCACATTCGATCACCGCGGAAAGCTGCGGATAGCCCACGCCGGTTTTCACACGGGTGGTACAGACCGAACCTGGACCAATCCCGACCTTGACGATGTCGGCACCGGAAAGCACCAGCTCTTCCACCATTTCACCAGTAACCACGTTACCCGCGCAGATCACATGGCTCGGGCAAGCTTCACGGGCTTTTTTCAGGAAGGCAACAAAGTGTTCGGAATAGCCGTTGGCCACGTCGATACAGATAAATTTCAACGCCGGGGAGAGTGCCAGGATCTGCTTCATCTTGACGAAGTCGGCTTCAGAAGTGCCGGTAGACACCATCACATGACGCAACACGGATCCAGACGAGCGCTGCACAAACTCGGCCCATTGCTCAACGGTGTAATGTTTATGAACGGCGGTGAGAACGTCGAAGGTTGCCAGGGCCTCGGCCATGCGGAAGGTGCCAACCGTGTCCATATTGGCAGCAATAATCGGCACACCGGACCAGTTGTAACCTGAATGTTTGAAGGTAAACTGGCGTTCCAGTTCAACTTCCGAGCGGCTTTTCAGCGTGGAACGCTTTGGGCGGATCAACACATCTTTAAAGCCTAACTTCAAATCTTCTTCAATACGCATGACTGATGATTTCCTGGTTTTTGGCGACGGATCGCAAAGGGATTTCGAACCACTACCCTATGAATTTCAAGCTACAGCTTGAAAGGCGACGGGTATTGTTATTGCCAGTTCCAGTGGTGTTATCATACGCACTTATAATCACTCGGCAAGACTGCGATTTCGCCTTTATTTACGGTACAATCCCACAAATTTACCTGCTACACCCCAATGTGATTGCCGCCTCATTTTCCCGATGCCACTGCTCCAATTATCCCACCAAAAACAGCGAACGCAGGGCAAGTCACACGCGCCCGCTTGCACTTCTGCGCAATCGCTTTATGATTCGGTTATTATTTTTGGTGAATATCAGGATCCCCTTCGACCATGGCCTACCTAGTGGCATTAACCGGCGGTATCGGCAGCGGTAAGTCCACCGTCGCCAACGCCTTTGCACGTTTTGGCGTGGCCATTGTGGATGCGGATATCATTGCTCGCCAGGTTGTTGAGCCTGGAACCCCGGCATTGGACGCCATTACGGCACATTTTGGTAATGAAATGTTGCTGGCGGATGGATCCCTCAACCGTGCGGCTTTGCGTCAGCGGATCTTCAGCGATCCCGACGAAAAACGCTGGCTAAACCAGTTGCTGCACCCGCAGATCCAGCGGGAAACGCAACGCCAACTAGCCAACGCCCAGAGTTGTTACGTACTATGGGTAGTCCCCTTGCTGGTAGAAAACGGCCTGCAGGATCGTGCCGACCGCGTTTTAGTGGTGGATGTCGACAGCGAAACACAATTAGCCAGAACCATGGCCCGCGACGGCATCAGCCGTCAGCAGGCGCTGAATATTCTGTCTGCACAGGCCACGCGCGAACAACGCCTGGCCGTGGCGGATGACATAATTGACAATAGCGGTAGTGCACAGGGAATTGGATCCCATGTCGCCGCATTGCATCAACACTATCTTGAGCTGGCAA
Source organism: Serratia sp. 2723 (assembly GCF_050434425.1). Classification (NCBI taxonomy): domain Bacteria; kingdom Pseudomonadati; phylum Pseudomonadota; class Gammaproteobacteria; order Enterobacterales; family Yersiniaceae; genus Serratia; species Serratia sp. 2723. The sequence goes on along the minus strand of NZ_JBNDIN010000001.1, from coordinate 537,174 downwards.
CCTCAGCGACCCGACAGGATCACACCGAATGAGTGACGCTTCTCCAACCGTTCTCTTTGAACACCCGTTAAATGAAAAAATGCGCACCTGGTTGCGGATAGAATTTTTATTACAGCAACTGCATGGCCAAAGAGCACTGAGCGAAACGGCTATCGCCCTGACCTTTTTCCGAACCGTCGCAGACCTGCTGGACGTATTGGAACGTGGCGAAGTGCGCACCGAACTGCTCAAAGAGCTGGAACGCCAGCAGCAGAAATTATTGCAGTGGGCAGAATTACCCGGTGTCGATATCTCGGTGATCAATCAGCTACGCAGCCAGTTGAAAGGCTGTGCCTCTGCGCTGATGTCTGCCCCGCGTATGGGTCAGGCACTGCGTGAAGATCGGCTGATTAGCCTGGTTCGTCAACGTCTGAGCATCCCTGGCGGCTGCTGCAGCTTTGATTTGCCTACGCTGCATATGTGGATGCACGTGGCACAACATGAGCGTGATGCCGACGTGGCAGAGTGGTTGCAAACCCTCGAGCCCTTGAATCAGGCGCTGACCATCGTGTTGGATCTGGTGCGCCAGGCCGGGCCGTTTCGCAATCAGATCAGCCTCAACGGCTTCTTCCAGGATAACGCCGAAGGGGCAGATCTGTTACGCTTGCGTATCAATCTGGCTTACCAGCTTTACCCGCAGATTTCCGGCCACAAGACGCGCTATGCCATCCGTTTCCTGCCGCTAGACAGCGAAAACGGCACGGTACCGGAGCGTCTTACCTTTGAGCTGGCCTGTTGCTAGCATATGAAATTAACCTTTTATACCCTAAGAATTTCAAGTTGCAGCTAGGCACCAAGCTCACTCATCCCCAGGAGCTTACTTTTGTAAGTGACTGGGGTGAGTGAGTGCAGGTAACAACGCTGCAGCTTGAAAGGCGACGGGTATGAGGGAGAAAGGAATGAATATGACCGTAGTAAAATGCCCAACCTGTGGCAAAGGCGTGGTTTGGGGGGAAGTCAGCCCGCATCGCCCGTTCTGCTGCAAGCGCTGCCAGTTGATCGATCTCGGTGAATGGGCCGATGAAGAAAAACGCATTCCCAGCAATAATGAGCTGAATGAAAGCGAAGACTGGTCTGAAGACGACGAACGTTAAGACGGCGTTATTGGCCTGGCAGCGCCAGGCCTAAAACTCATTACGCGGCACCGGCCTGCGCCACCAACAGTTTGATGATACTGATGTTGGCTTCGGGGAACTCTTCTTCACGCAGCTCGGCCTGCTTCACCCAGCGCATCGGCTGTCCTTCACGGCCATAGGGCTCGCCCTTCCAATCCTCTACCAGATAGAAATTCAGCGTCACGATCCGATCGGTGAAACGGTGCTCCAGCACCTCCAGCAACCGTGCCTGATTGGCGTGGATCCCGGTTTCCTCCAGCAATTCGCGGCCTAATGCCTGCTCCGGCGTTTCGCCCTGCTCAATCTTGCCGCCAGGGAACTCCCAAAAACCAGCCATGTGCGAATCCGCAGCGCGGCGTGTGATGAAGATTTCCTGCTGTGGGTTGCGGATAATCCCTACGGCGATGTTCAGATGCTTCATTGCATCCTCCAGATGTTACTTAAAAAAAGGGCTCAGCATGCTGAGCCCTTACCGTTAACCGTTCACTGCACCCGGCTTACTTTTGCAGGCGGCCGTGGCACTGTTTGTATTTCTTACCGGAACCGCATGGGCAAGGATCGTTACGCCCTACTTTACGTTCGGCGACAGCCGGAGCGTTCGGATCGGTGACCGCCAGAGCATTTTCTTCCTGGTGGCTCAGTTGTTGCTGGCGTGCCAAACGCTCGGCTTCTTCACGGCGTTGCAGCTCCAGGGCTTCAACCTCTTCCGGCATGCGTACCTGAACCTTGCTCAACACGCTGATCACTTCATATTTCAGCGATTCCAGCATGGAGGCAAACATGTTGAAGGATTCACGCTTGTATTCCTGCTTCGGATCTTTTTGCGCATAGCCACGCAGGTGGATACCCTGACGCAGGTAATCCATCGCCGCCAGGTGCTCTTTCCACAGGGAGTCCAGCGTCTGTAGCATCACGCCTTTTTCGAAGTTGCGCATCATTTCGGCGCCAACAACCTCTTCTTTGCGCAGGTAATCTTCCTTCGCCTTCGCCATGATGCGCTCACGCAGCGTTTCTTCGTGCAGCTGAGGTTCTTTATCCAGCCACTCGGCGATCGGCATATCCAGATCGAAGTCGTTTTTCAGGCGTTCTTCCAGCCCTTGAACGTCCCACATCTCTTCCAGCGACTGCGGCGGAATGTAGCTGTCGATGGTGGTTTTGAACACGTCTTCACGGATGCTGTTGATGGTTTCGCTCACGTCTGACACGTCGAGCAATTCGTTACGTTGGCTGTAGATCGCACGGCGCTGGTCGTTGGCCACGTCATCATATTCCAGCAGTTGCTTACGAATATCAAAGTTACGGCTTTCAACCTTGCGTTGCGCATTGGCAATGGCTTTGGTGACCCACGGGTGCTCGATGGCTTCGCCATCCTTCATACCCAGTTTACGCATCATGCCAGAAACACGATCCGAGGCGAAAATACGCATCAGCGCATCTTCCATTGACAGGTAGAAGCGGGAAGAACCGGCATCACCCTGACGGCCGGAACGGCCGCGCAGCTGGTTGTCGATACGGCGTGATTCGTGGCGTTCGGTACCGATAATATGCAGACCACCGGCGGCCAGCACAGCGTCGTGACGAATTTTCCAGGCCGCTTTAATCTCGGCAATCTGCTCTTCAGTCGGCTCTTCCAGATGGGAGAGTTCGCTCTGCCAGCTACCCCCCAATACGATATCGGTACCACGGCCTGCCATGTTGGTCGCGATGGTTACCGCGCCAGTCTGGCCTGCGTTGGCCACGATATCGGCTTCCATGGCGTGGAATTTGGCGTTCAGAACTTTATGTTCGATGCCTGCCTTGGTCAGTTCACGGGAAACCACTTCGGACTTCTCGATCGAGATGGTCCCCACCAGTACCGGTTGGCCGTTGGAAGTACGCTCACGGATATCTTCGATGATCGCCGCGATCTTCTCTTTTTCGGTCATGTAGACCAGATCCGGCATATCTTTACGGATCATTGGGCGGTTGGTCGGCACCACGATGGTATCCAGCTTGTAGATGGAGCTGAATTCGAAGGCTTCGGTGTCCGCCGTACCGGTCATACCGGCCAGCTTCTCGTACAGACGGAAGTAGTTCTGGAAGGTGATCGAAGCCAGCGTCTGGTTTTCGTTCTGGATCTCTACGCCTTCTTTGGCTTCTACCGCTTGGTGCAGACCATCGGACCAGCGGCGGCCCTGCATGGTACGGCCGGTGTGTTCGTCAACGATAATGACTTCGCCGTCTTTGACGATATAGTCAACGTCACGGGTGAACAGCACGTGGGCACGCAGCGCGGCGGTGACGTGGTGCATCAGCATGATGTTGGTGGGTGAATACAGCGATTCGCCCTCATCCATGATGCCCGCTTCCATCAGCATCTCTTCGATCATGATCAGGCCACGTTCGGTCAGATGAACCTGGCGCGCTTTTTCATCGACCGAGAAGTGCCCTTCACCCTGGAAGGTGTCGGAGTCTTCTTTTTCCTGACGGATCAGCTGTGGGATCAGCGTGTTAACCCGCTTGTACATCTCTGAGCTGTCTTCGGCCGGGCCAGAGATGATCAGCGGCGTACGCGCTTCGTCGATCAGGATGGAGTCAACCTCATCCACCAGCGCATAGTGTAGTTTACGCTGCACGCGCTCTTCTGGGCTGAACGCCATGTTGTCACGCAGGTAGTCAAAACCGTATTCGTTGTTGGTACCGTAAGTAATATCTGCGGCATAGGCTTCACGCTTGGCCGGAGCAGGCATACCAGGCAGGTTGATACCCACGCTCAACCCCAGGAACTCGAACAGCGGACGGTTGTTTTCGGCATCACGCTGGGCCAGATAGTCGTTGACGGTAACCACGTGCACGCCACGGCCACTCAGGGCGTTCAGATAGGCAGGCAAGGTTGCGGTCAGGGTTTTACCTTCACCGGTACGCATCTCGGCGATACAGCGGTCGTTGAGCACCATCCCGCCCAGCAGCTGCACGTCGAAGTGACGCATGCCGAAGACGCGCTTACTGGCCTCACGCACTACGGCGAAAGCTTCCGGGATCAGGCTTTCCAGCACTTCGCCCTTTTTCAGACGCGCACGGAATTCATCCGTCTTGGCCTGCAATTCGCTATCAGACAGTTTTTCCATGTCTGGTTCCATACGGTTGATCATCTCAACCGCTTTGCGCATACGGCGCAGGGTACGATCGTTGCTGCTACCAAAAACTTTGGTCAATAGTTTGATTAACATGATTCTATATATCTCTTACGCGACGACACCATAATGGCCGTCAACAAGCTGTTGTGTTGTTTGTTTTTTGCTGCCCCAGGGGGCGAAGATTAGCCGAAGGCTACAGGCCCGGCGCGAATACCTCGCACCTGAGCGAGCCACAGCCCGGCCTGATGCTGCGCCAAAGAAGGTACGATGGGGTGATGGGTATCACGAATGATAGTCGGTGGTTTTGGCTCGAGCGTCAGTAGCGCATTGAGCGTGGAGAGCAGGGCAAGCTGAGCCACCTGTAATGGGGGTTCAACCGCAACGGCCTCCGCTTCCTGCACCCGGGCATAGACGGCCTGAGGTGCCAGAGCAAAAGAGAGGTGACGAATGACGGTTCGAAGCGCATGCTGGTGCCAGTAATCAACGTTAAACGTTGGGCGACGATGCACTTCTTGCAGTAACGCCAGACTGTTAAAGGCGTGACTGACAGTGTTTTGCCGATTAAGACTGGACGAGGTGCTCGGTAATGCGCTTTGATCGACGGTGCCGGACAGATTTTGCGGTACGCCAAGCGTAGCCGCGACCATCCCCAACAGGAGATGAGGCCAGAAATAACGTCTGCCAAATTGTCGCCAACGATTTAGAATACCGATCACGTGTTTATTATCCGCCGGAGCCCATTATGCGCGATAGCCGTCCACAATTATTAGATATCCTGTTTGACGACGCGTCTGCAACAGAGAAAGGACCGCTGCATAACGTTCAGCAACGCGCCACTGCGCTACTGAAACTCAATCGTGCCGTGAAGGGGTTATTGCCCGCTCAGCTGCACCCTTGGTGCCGTGTCGCCAACTTCAGACAGGGTATTTTAGTGCTGGAAACCGCCAATGCCAGTTGGATGATGCGCTTACGCTATGAACAACCCAGCCTGCTATCCGCACTACGAGCGCAAATTCTACCATCTTTGTCGTCAATCGACATCAGGATTAATCCTTCGTTGATGGCAAAAGGCAGCAGCCAGGTACAAAACCACGGCAAAAGCACGGAAAATGGCCAGCAAGCAGAGGTACCTATGCGTCATTTGAGCCTGGAAAGTGCGGATGCATTACGGGGATTGGCGGCGCAGAGCCCAGAAAAATTGCGCAAGATATTGGAACGACTGGCCTCGTTGGCAGGAGAGAGAGCCAACGCGACCGGTCGTGATAAGTAATTGACGTCTTGGCAGCTTAGGCCAGTACGGTTGACGGAGCCTTGAATGCCAACGGCATTTCGGCCTCATCCTGGAATGTCACGAATTCCCAAGCTTCCTGTTTCGCCAGCACGGCTTGCAGCAGCTTGTTGTTCAGCGCATGGCCTGATTTGTACGCGGTGAACGCGCCAATGATGTTATGGCCGCACATGAACAGATCGCCGATGGCATCCAGCATTTTGTGGCGTACGAATTCGTCTTCGAAGCGCAGGCCGTCTTCGTTGAGGACACGATAGTCATCCACCACAATTGCGCAATCGAAGCTGCCGCCCAGGGCCAGGCCACGGGACTGCAGATACTCGATATCACGCATGAAACCGAAGGTACGCGCACGGCTGATTTGGCGTACGAACGAATCGGCTGAAAAATCCAGACGATAGCGTTGGGTACTGGCATCAATCGCCGGGTGGTTGAAGTCGATGGTGAAGTCCAGGCGGAACCCGTTATGCGGGGACAGCTCTGCCCACTTGTCGCCATCTTCAACGCGTACCGTGTCTTTCAGACGCAGGAATTTCTTCGCCGAGTTCAGCTCTTCAATGCCGGCATCCAGCAACAGATAGACAAACGGGCTGGCACTACCGTCCATGATCGGGATTTCGGCAGCGTCAACTTCAATAATGATGTTGTCGATACCCAAGCCCGCCAACGCAGCATTGAGATGCTCAACGGTGGAAATACGCACGTCTGACTCATTCACCAGGCAAGTACAGAGCATGGTATCACGCACGGATTTTGCATCAGCCGGGAAATCAACCGGTGGATTCAAGTCAGTGCGACGATAGATGACCCCGGTATTAGCCGACGCTGGGCGCATTGTCAGCGTGACTTTCTTGCCGGTATGTAAACCGACACCAGTCGCCTGAACAATACGTTTTAATGTCCTTTGTTTGATCATCGTTTTATCTCGCAATGTTATCAATCCAACCAGCCCAGCATACAGCAAGGCCGGCGGGACAGTTTAGCACAAAGAGCGGAGATTCCAAATTATCAGCTTATTCCTAGTCTGCCTGCTTACGCAGGAAGGCCGGGATATCCAGATAATCAGGCTCTTTGTTTGGTTGCGCGCTCTGATCGTTCACCACCTTGGCGGCAGGTTTCACTTCCTGCTGCAGCGGTGACATACCATGCTGCTGATAGCGGTGATCCATCACTGGCTGGCTGGCCTGTTTATTGGTTACCAGGGTGATTTCAGGACGTTTGTCCATACCGATACCGGTCGCGACTACGGTCACGCGCAGTTCGTCGTTCATTTCCGGATCCAGCGAGGTACCGATTACCACGGTCGCATTGTCGGAAGCGAAAGCACGGATGGTGTTACCCACGGTTTCGAACTCATCCAGACGCAGGTCGAAGCCAGCGGTGATGTTGACCAGCACGCCACGGGCGCCGGACAGGTCGATATCTTCCAGCAGTGGGCTGGAGATCGCCATTTCCGCCGCTTCTTCGGCACGGTCTTCGCCACAGGCGACACCAGAACCCATCATCGCATAGCCCATTTCGGACATCACGGTGCGCACGTCAGCAAAGTCGACGTTCATCAGACCTGGACGGGTGATCAGTTCGGCAATACCCTGCACCGCGCCTTTCAACACGTCGTTGGCCGCACCGAACGCGTCCAGCAGAGAGATGCCACGGCCCAGAACTTTCAGCAACTTGTCGTTCGGGATGGTGATCAGCGAGTCCACGTGCTTGGACAGTTCTGCGATACCCTGCTCAGCGAACGCCATGCGCTTCTTGCCTTCAAAGTTGAAAGGCTTGGTCACCACGGCCACGGTCAGAATACCCAGGTCTTTTGCTACTTCTGCCACCACTGGTGCAGCACCGGTACCGGTACCACCACCCATGCCGGCCGCGATGAAGACCATGTCTGCACCTTCCAGAGCGGCACGCAGGGCTTCACGGTCTTCTTCCGCTGAATTACGACCCACTTCCGGGTTCGCGCCTGCACCCAGACCTTTGGTAATACCGCTACCAATCTGGATGGTTTGGCCAACTGCCGTTTTACGCAGCGCCTGAGCGTCTGTATTAACGGCGAAGAATTCAACACCTTCGATGCGCTCGCGCACCATGTGTTCAACGGCGTTGCCACCGCCACCGCCGACGCCGATGACTTTAATCACCGCGTCATTGGTTAGTTCCATTGGTTCAAACATAGTTTCTCTCCGTTTTGTGCCTGTCGCTGCGAGATCATAAAATTACTGACGCATGATCTCTTTGTCTAAACATTAAAACTCTTTTCTCAGCCAGCTATTGATGCGTTTAAACCAATTGCCCACCGAGGCGCGTTTTTCTACTTCTGCCTCACCGCTCAGGTGAGACTCTTTTCCATAGTGCAGTAGCCCCACCGCTGTAGAATAGTAAGGCTCTTGCGCGTAATCCGTCAGCCCCGTGATGTTCAAGGGTTGGCCGATGCGTACCTGGGTATGGAATACCCGTTGCGCACAGGCTGCCAGGCCATCAATCTGGGCGGCACCGCCGGTCAGCACAATACCCGCTGCCAGATGATGCTTCACCCCTTGCTGACGCAGTTGCTCCTGCAATTGCAATATTTCATCGTTAACCAGATTCAACAGTTCGGTGTAGCGCGGCTCAATCACTTCAGCCAATGTCTGTCTTTGCAGACTCCGAGGAGGCCTTCCCCCCACGCTAGGAACCTCAACACTTTCATCCTTGCTAACAATCGACCCAAGTGCACAACCGTGTCGAACTTTAATCGCTTCCGCGTCGGTCGGCGGCGTGCCGAAGGCGTAGGCGATATCGCTGGTGACCACGTTCCCGGCGTAAGGGATCACTTTGGTGTGGCGCAGAGCACCGCCGGTATACACCGCCATATCCATGGTGCCCCCGCCGATATCTACCACACAGACGCCGAGCTCGCGCTCATCTTCGGTCAGCACCGCATAGCTGGCGGCCAGACCGGCGAAAATCAGTTGGTCCACTTTCAGACCACAACGTTCCACTGCTTTGACAATGTTCTTGGCCATATCGTTATGGCAGGTGATCAGATGCACCTTGGCCTGCATACGCACGCCGGATAACCCAACCGGGTTTTTGATGCCTTCCTGATAATCGATGGCGTATTCCTGAGGAATGACGTGCAGGATCCGGTGTTCATCACGGACACGTACCGACTTGGCGGTATGCACCACGTTCTCCACGTCTTCCTGCGTCACTTCCTCTTCGGAGATCGGCACCATCCCGATCTCGTTCTGACAGCTGATATGCTTACCCGACAAGGCCAGATAAACCGAAGAAATCTGACAATCCGCCATCAGTTCGGCCTGATCGATAGCGCGCTGTACGCACTTGACTACCGACTCCAGATCGTTAACGCCACCCTTGTCCATACCGCGAGACGGGCAACTGCCCACCCCGATAATGTTGACCATGCCATCGGGCAAAACTTCCCCTACCAATGCGGAGACTTTTGCAGTACCGATCTCCAGTCCAACTACCAGTTTTCTGTCCGTCGACTTGATCATTGTTGTTTTGCCTGTGCCTGATTCTGTTGCTGATTACTGTTTGGCCGATCGCCTGCGGCTGCCTGCGGGTCGATAAACGCCGGAGCCCAGCCGACCGAGGCACCGGAGTCATAGCGTAAATCGACATAGCTGACGCGCTTGTTTTCCGCCTGCGCCTGCTGCAACAGCACCGGGTAAAGCCCGATGAAGCGTTGCAAGCGGCCCATGCGATCGTCACGTCCCAGTTCCAGCCGAACATCGTTATCCAAAGCCAACTGCCACGAATGGCGGGCCGTCATGGACGCCATCTTTAGCTGATACTTGCTGGCTGCCAGCACGCCGTTCATCGCGCGGTAACCTTCCAGAACATCCTGTTCGCTGCCTTCCGGACCATAGAGCAACGGTAATTTCTGATTACCCAAACGCTGCGCCGGAATGCTGAACGATTTACCCTCGGCATCAACCACGTGCAAATCGTTCCAATGCGCCACCGGGACATACTCCACCAGGTGGATTTTCAGCTCATCCGGCCACTGTTTACGTACGCTGGCCTGCTTGACCCACGGCAGACGTTCGATCTGCTGCTGGATGATGTCCACATCCTGCGTCATAAAGGTGCCTGGTGCTCCCAACGCCAAGATCGCCTGGCGAACATCGTCGTTAGTGGTGAAATGGCGTTCACCGGTCAATACCAGCCTTGAGAGCGGCAGACGGCTGGCATCTTGCATCCAACCCACCACCACCCAGCCACACCACAGGATGGTGCCCAACACCATCAGCAGGAAAATCACCCCTGCCAACTGGGTGCCATTGCTGCGGCGTGGGCCGCTATCCGCCTCACGATCGCGTGCATTCAAAGCCGCTTGCGACATCTCAGTCAGCCAACGCCAGAATTCCCGCAACCAGCTGCGAGAAAGTTAATCCGGACTGCCGGGCCGCCATCGGGACCAGACTGTGGCTGGTCATGCCCGGTGAGGTGTTCGCCTCCAGCAGGTAGAAGCTGCCATCGCTGTCTTGCATGACATCAACACGCCCCCAACCGCTGCAATCCAGCCCACGGTAAGCCCGCAGTGCCAGCGCAGCCATAGCGGCTTCCTGCTGGGCATCCAGGCCGCTCGGGCAAAAATACTGCGTATCGTCGGAAATATATTTGGCCTGGTAATCGTAAAACACGCCGGCGGGCTGAATACGGATGGAAGGCAGCACCTTGTCACCCAGGATCGCCACGGTGTATTCAGGGCCGCTGAGCCATTTTTCGACCAGCACATCCTCATCATGACGGAAAGCTTCTTCCAGCGCCCCTTCCAGGGCTGCGCGTTCGGTCACTTTGCTCATGCCAACGCTGGAACCTTCGCGGCTTGGCTTCACAATCAGCGGCAATCCCAGAGCCTCAATGGCAACCAGCTGGCTTTGCCGATCGTCGCCCAGATACTGGCGGCGGTTCAGCGCCACGTAAGGTGCCACCGGCAACCCCATCGACTGCCACACCATTTTGCTGCGCCATTTATCCATGGTCAGCGCCGAGGCCATCACGCCGCTGCCGGTATAAGGCAACTGCAGAAACTCCAGCAGACCTTGCAATGTACCATCTTCTCCGCCCCGCCCGTGCAGCGCGATGAACACTTTGGTGAACCCCTGCGCTTTCAGCTCGGTGACAGGGAAGTCACGGGTGTCGATACCATGGGCATCAATGCCCGCTTCTCGCAACCCGGCCAGCACGGCCGCGCCAGATTGCAGTGAAACTTCACGTTCTGCGGAGGTACCACCCAGCAATACGGCGACTTTATCAGCCATGATGATCCTCCTCTTTGGTCTGTGGTTGCAGTTTCAGTTCAGCCAGTCGGCGCGCGATTTTACCGACATTACCGGCCCCTTGCACCAGCACCAGGTCGTCCCCTTGCAACAGCTGCGCCAGCAGCGTTGGCACGGTATCCGCATCGGACACCAGGATCGGATCCAGTTTGCCGCGATTGCGAATGGTACGGCACAGGCTACGGCTATCAGCGCCAGGGATCGGAGCCTCACCCGCCGGATAGACATCCAGCATCAGCAACACGTCAACCTGCGACAACACGTTGGCGAAATCGTCATACAGATCGCGAGTACGGGTATAACGGTGCGGCTGGAAGATCATCACCACCCGCTTGGTTGGCCAACCGGCACGCGCCGCCTTGATGGTGGCATCCACTTCCGTTGGGTGGTGGCCATAATCGTCCACCAACATGGCGCTACCCTGTTTTTCGTTCACCGCCGCCAGCGGGAACTCGCCCAGGAAATCGAAGCGACGCCCCGTGCCCTGGAAACCGGCCAGCGCACGCAGAATGGCTTCGTCGGCAATGCCTTCTTCCGTCGCCACGGCAACCGCCGCCGCCGCGTTCAAGGCGTTATGGCGACCCGGTGCATTCAGGGTCACCGTCATCAACGGCTTATCCTGACGGCTCAGGGTAAAGTGCCCCTGCGGCCCAATCTGGCTGTAGCTCTCGATGCGCACATCCGCATCCTCGCTAAAGCCGTAGGTGGTGATATGGCGACCCACGCGCGGCAACAACTCACGCACGACCGGATCGTCGATACACATCACCGCACGGCCATAAAACGGCAGGTTATGCAGGAAGGTGATAAACGTCTGCTTCAAATTCTCGAAGTCGCCATGGTAGGTATCCATATGGTCGGCTTCAATGTTGGTGACAATCGCCACCATCGGTTGCAGATGCAGGAACGACGCGTCGCTCTCATCCGCTTCCGCAATCAGGTAACGGCTAGAACCCAAACGTGCGTGGGTACCCGCCGCCTTCACCAGCCCGCCGTTAACAAACGTTGGGTCAAGACCGGCTTCGGCGTAAATGCTGGACACCATCGCCGTGGTGGTGGTTTTGCCGTGCGTACCGGCGATGGCAATGCCATGACGATAGCGCATCAGTTCGGCCAGCATTTCTGCCCGCTGGATCACCGGAATGCGCGCCTCGCGGGCTGCGACGATCTCCGGGTTGTCTGCCGGGATGGCGGTCGAAACCACTACCACGCTGGCATCCAGTACGTTTTCCGGGCGGTGATGGAAGTAAATCGTTGCCCCAAGCTCGCTCAACTGCTGGGTGACCGGGTTCGGCGCCAGGTCGGAACCGCTGATCTGATAACCCTCGTTGGCCAACACCTCGGCGATACCACCCATGCCGGCACCACCGATGCCAACAAAGTGAATGTGCCGGACGCGTCGCATCTCGGGCACGAAAGTACGTAGTTTCGCCAATTGTTGTGTATTCATCACTTCTCTATCTATCAGGTTCGATTTAGCTCAACAGGGATAACCCCTACGGCCTTACAGGGCTGCACGAATAATTTCTGCCGCCACGCGTTCTGTTGCATCCGGGATCGCCACCGCGCGGGCCTTTTCGGCCATCTTCAACAGCGTTGGGCGATCCCAGCTTGCCAGCAGTTCTGCCACGACATCGGCAGTAAACTGCGGCTGTTCGATAATTTTGGCCGCACCGGCCTCTTCCAGAGGACGCGCGTTCCAGTATTGCTGACGATCTTTGTGCTGGAACGGCACAAAAATGGCTGGCAATCCCGCCGCCGCCACTTCGCTGACGGTCAGAGCGCCAGAACGACACACCACTACATCAGCCCAGGCGTAAGCCTCTGCCATGTCATCAATAAACTCGGTCACCTTGTGCCCGGTCTGCCCTACCCTCTGGTAGTCCTGCAGTACCGTTGGCAATGCGCCCTTACCTACCTGATGCCAGAGGGCTATTCTATCGCCCAGCAGCGCGGCGACTTCAGGAACTGTCTGATTCAGCACGCGCGCACCTTGGCTACCGCCGATAATCAGCACGCGGATTGGCCCTTCACGCCCGTTCAGACGCTCGGCAGGCAGCGGCAGCGCCAACACATCGGTACGCACTGGGTTACCCACGACGTCCGCATTCGGGAACGCCCCTGGAAACGCCTGTAACACTTTCTTGGCGATCCTTGAGAGCCAGCGGTTGGTCAGGCCCGCAATGCCATTCTGCTCATGCAGCACCACCGGGATACCACACTGCCAGGCAGCCAAACCGCCAGGGCCAGAAACGTAACCGCCCATCCCCAGCACCACGTCCGGCTGATAGCTGCGCATAATCGCTTTAGCCTGACGCACCGCCTGCCAGATACGCACCGGTGCGGTCAACTGCGCCTTAAGCCCTTTGCCACGCAACCCGGAAATGCGGATAAAATCAATCTCGATCCCGTGCTTTGGCACCAGATCGGCTTCCATTCGGTCTGCGGTGCCGAGCCAGCGAACCTGCCAGCCCTGCGCCATCAGATGATGCGCGACCGCCAGCCCCGGAAACACGTGTCCGCCGGTACCGCCTGCCATCACCATTAAACGCTTAGCTTTACCGCTCATCCGCTACCTCTTCACAAACGCCTGCGCTTTGGTCAGGCGCGTTTCATAATCAATTCGCAGCAACAGCACGATCGCCGTCGACATAATTAACAGGCTCGAACCACCGTAGCTTATCAGTGGCAAGGTCAAGCCTTTGGTTGGCAGCATCCCCGCTGCCGCACCGACGTTCACCAACGCCTGGAAACTGAACCAGACACCGATTGAACACGCCAGAAAACCGGAAAACCGCTGGTCTATCTCCAACGCCCTGCGGCCGATCGACATGGCGCGAAAAGCGACGAAGAATACCATTAACAGGGCCAAAACCACACCGATATAGCCCAGTTCTTCGCCCAAAATGGAGAAGATAAAGTCGGTATGCGCCTCGGGTAAATACTCGAGTTTCTGTACCGAGTTGCCTAACCCCTGCCCCCAGAACTCGCCGCGGCCAAACGCCATCAGCGACTGGGTTAGCTGGTAACCGCTGCCAAACGGATCGGCCCACGGGTTCCAGAACGAAGTCACACGGCGCATACGGTAAGGTTCCGCGATAATCAGCAGCCCCACGGCAAACACGCCCGAACCGATGATCGCCAGGAACTGCCACATCTTCGCCCCGGCCAGGAACAGCATCGCCAGCGTGGTGATAAACAGCACCACCACCGTCCCCAAATCCGGCTGGGCCAGCAGCAGCACCGCCAGCACCACCATCACGCCCATTGGCTTACAGAAGCCCCAGAAGTTGCTGCGGACTTCTTCCACCTTGCGCACCAGATAGCTCGCCAGGTAGCAAAACAGCGACAGCTTGGATAACTCTGCGGGCTGGATACGCAACGGGCCCAGTGAAATCCAGCGTGAAGCCCCGTTTACCGAGCTGCCAACCACCAGCACCACCAGCAACAAGACTATCGATAGCAACAGCATGACGTTGCTGTAGCGCTGCCATACGGCCATCGGGATACGCAGCGTCACCAGCGACAGGCCGAATGCCAGACCAAGGTAAAGCGCATCGCGCTTGGCAAACAGGAACGGATCCTCTGCCAGGCGCTGGCCGATAGGCATCGAGGCCGACGTCACCATCACAAAACCAACAATCGCCAGGCCAAAGGTCAGCCACAGCAGGGTACGGTCATACAGCACCATGCTGCTCGTATCGCTTTCACGCGATCCCATCACCCAGTCTTTCAGCTTGTTGGTCAGGCCGAACGTCGGCACCCGTAGTCTCATCCGCCCAGCTCCTGTGCCAGACGGGCAAACTCGTTGCCACGCACTTCAAAATTACGGAACTGATCCAGGCTGGCGCAGGCCGGTGACAACAGCACCATATCGCCTGACGCCACCTGCCGGGCAATGGCCTGCATCGCCTGCTCCATCGTTTCTGTCTGTGTGGCGACTTCCGGACGCAGCTGTGCCAACTGTGCGCCATCGCGGCCAAAGCAGTACAAACGCACGTTGTCACCTTGCAGATAGCGCGCCAGCGGCGAGAAGTCCGCAGACTTGCCATCACCGCCCAACAGCAGATGCAGCGTACCCTTAACCTGCAGGCCGTTCAGCGCTGCCTCGGTGCTGCCAACGTTGGTGGCTTTGGAATCATTAATCCAGCGCACGCCGTTGTGTTCCCACACCAGTTGGAAGCGGTGCTCCAGGCCGGTAAAGGTCGTCAGCGCTTTCAGGCTGGACGCACGCGGCAGCTTGACGGCATCGGCCAGGGCCAGGGCCGCCAACGCATTGGTAAAGTTATGGCGACCGGTAAGCTTCATCTCGCTGGTATTGAGGACTTTCTCACCATTCACCCGCAGCCAGATTTCACCCTGCTGGCGGTTGAGATGGTAGTCCCCCACGTCGGCACCAAAGCTGACACAGCGCTCATCGGCACCGCGCACCGGCATGGTCAGCGCGTCGTCCGCATTCACTACGCAGACTTCGGCATTTTCATAGACGCGCAATTTGGCGGCACGGTATTGCTGCAGGCCAAATGGATAACGATCCATATGATCTTCGGTCACGTTCAAAATGGTGGCCGCTGCGGCATGCAGGCTGTAAGTGGTTTCCAATTGGAAGCTCGACAGCTCCAGCACGTACAGTTGGCACTCCTGGCGCAGCAGGCTCAGCGCTGGCAGGCCGATATTGCCCCCGACGCCCACGGCCCAACCGGCGGCCTTGGCCATTTCGCCCACCAGCGTGGTGACGGTGCTCTTGCCGTTGGAACCGGTGATCGCCACGATTGGCGCCTGGGCTTCACGACAGAACAGCTCAACGTCACCGACGATCTCAACCCCGGCATCGGCGGCAGCGCTCAAAGCCGGAGTCGCTAATGCCATGCCTGGGCTGGCCACAATCAAATCCGCAGACAGCAACCATTCCTGGTTCAGGGAGCCCAGATGACGTTCAACGCTCTCGGGCAGTTGCTCCAGGCCCGGCGGCGAAATACGGGTATCCATAACCCGCGGCGTCACGCCACGGGTCATAAAGAAATCAACGCAGGACAGGCCGGTAAGGCCCAACCCGATAATGACCACTTTTTTACCCTGATAATCCACCATAATCAGCGCACCTTCAGCGTCGCCAGGCCAATCAGCACCAGCATCAGCGAAATAATCCAGAAGCGCACGATCACCCGTGGTTCTGGCCAGCCTTTCAATTCATAGTGATGGTGGATCGGCGCCATGCGGAAAATACGTTGCCCGCGCAGCTTGAACGATCCCACCTGCAGGATCACCGACAGCGTTTCAACCACGAACACGCCGCCCATAATCAGCAACAAGAACTCCTGGCGCAGCAGCACGGCGATGGTGCCCAACGCGCCGCCCAGCGCCAGTGAACCCACGTCACCCATAAACACCTGAGCCGGATAGGTGTTAAACCATAAGAAACCTAAACCAGCCCCGACGATCGCGGTGCAGACAATGACCAACTCACCGGCATGACGCAGATACGGAATATGCAGGTAGTTGGCGAAGTTCATGTTACCGGTCGCCCAGGCCACCAGCGCAAAGCCCGCCGCCACAAACACGGTTGGCATGATCGCCAGCCCATCCAGCCCATCGGTCAGGTTGACCGCGTTGCTGGTGCCGACAATCACAAAGTACGCCAACAGTACATACAGCAGGCCCAGCTGCGGCATGATGTCCTTAAAGAACGGCACAACCAGCTCGGTGGCTGGCGTGTCTTTTCCTACGGCATACATGGCAAAGGCCACGACCAGGGCAATCACCGATTGCCAGAAATATTTCCAGCGGGCGATCAACCCCCGAGTATCTTTGCGCACCACTTTGCGATAATCATCGACAAAGCCGACGATGCCGTAACCCACCAGTACGAACAGTACGCACCACACGTAAGGGTTGGACGGATAGGCCCACATCAGCACCGAAATGGTGATGGAGGTCAGGATCATGATGCCGCCCATGGTCGGCGTGCCGCGCTTGCTAAAGTGCGATTCTGGCCCGTCGTTACGCACTACCTGGCCAAAGGACATTTCCTGCAGGCGTTTGATCACCTTCGGCCCCATCCACAGGGAAAGGAACAGTGCGGTCAGCAGGCTGACAATGGCCCGGAACGTCAGATAAGAAAAGACGTTGAAGCCTGAGTAATACTTGACCAAATGTTCGGCCAGCCAAACTAACATGGTGCTTTCTCCTGTAACGCGCGTACTACCTGCTCCATTGCGGCACTACGTGAACCTTTGATTAACACGGTAATTACCGCATGTGCTGAGAGTAGTTCCGCTACGCGCGCGGTCACTGCTGTTTTATCCTGATAATGTTCACCGTTACCGGCGGCGGAGCTCAAGACCTGGCTCAGCCCACCCACGCTGATGACTTTATCAATACCGGCCAGACGGGCAGCTTCACCCACCTGACGATGACACTCTTCGGCCTCTGCGCCCAACTCGGCCATATCACCAACGACCATTACGCGATAACCCGGCATTTCTGCCAGCACCTGCGCTGCTGCCGTCATGGAGCCGACGTTGGCGTTATAGCTGTCATCGAGCAACAGCTTGCCTTGCGCCAAGGCGATCGGGAACAAACGCCCCGGCACAGCCTGAAGCTGTTGCAAGCCCGCCTTTACGGCAGCCAGCGTAGCGCCAACCGACATCGCCAGTGCTGCTGCCGCCAACGCATTGGCCACGTTATGGCGGCCTGGTAATGGCAACTCGATCGCTACCGTGCCGAACGGGCTGTGCAGGGTGAAATGAGTGACGCTCCCTTTCACCTGAATATCGCTGGCAAAGAAATCCACAGATTCCGCAGCCTGGGGGGAGAAACGCCAGACCGTCTTGCCCTGTAACTGCGCCTGCCAGTGCGGCCAGTCGTTGCTATCGGCGTTGAGGATCGCCACGCCATCCGCCGGCAAACCGGCAAAGATTTCACCCTTGGCCTGCGCAACGCCAGCCAGTGAGCCAAAACCTTCCAGATGGGCTGCGGCCAGATTATTCACCAGCGCGCTCTGCGGTTGCGCCAAGGCGGTGGTATAGGCAATCTCACCGATATGGTTGGCACCCAGCTCGATCACCGCAAAATCATGCTGCGGCTCTAAACGCAGCAGCGTTAGCGGCACGCCGATCTCGTTATTGTAATTCCCGGCGGTATGCAGCACTTCGCCACATTCACGTAAAATGGCCGCGGTCATCTCTTTCACCGAGGTCTTGCCCGATGAACCGGTCAGCGCTACCACTTTGGCTGGTACTTGCTGACGTACCCAGGCAGCAAACTGCCCCAGTGCCAGACTGGTATCTTTCACCACCAGTTGCGGGGCCTCCACCAATAAGCGCTTACTTACCAGCAAAGCACCTGCGCCAGCGGCGACAGCATCGGCGGCAAAGTCGTGAGCATCGAAACGCTCCCCTTTCAGGGCCACAAACAGGCAACCCGCAGTGACCTGACGAGTATCCCTCGTCACCTCGGTAATGATGCAATCGGGGCCGATCAGCTCGGCATCCAATACCGCCGCCAGCGTCTGAAGCGAGACCGGGATCATGCCAACACCCCCAATAAACGTGCGACGGTGGTGCGATCGGAGTAATCCAGACGTCGGTTGCCCACCAGTTGGTAATCCTCGTGGCCTTTACCCGCCACCAGCACCACATCCTGCTCTTTGGCCTGCATGATGGCGCTGGTCACGGCTTCGGCGCGCCCGTGGATCACCTGTACATGCCCGGCGTCCAGCAGACCGGCCAGGATATCCTTGATGATGGCCTGCGGTTCTTCGGTACGCGGATTGTCATCCGTGACCACTACCCGGTCGGCAAACTGCTCGGCAATACCACCCATAAGTGGGCGCTTACCTCGATCACGATCGCCACCGCAGCCAAACACGCACCACAGTTGCCCTTGGCAATGCAGGCGAGCGGCTTCCAGCGCTTTTTCCAGTGCATCCGGGGTGTGGGCATAATCCACCACCACCGTCGGCTTGCCTGGCGCATTAAAGACTTCCATCCGGCCACAGACCGGCTGTAACTGATTGGCCGTGTTAACCAGCTTCTCAAACGGGTAACCGAGTGACAGCAGCGTCGCCAATGCCAGGATCAGGTTACTGACGTTGAAGGCCCCCATCAGGCGGCTTTCGATCTCGCCGTTGCCCCAGCTTGAGCTGAAGTGGATGGTGGCACCGTTGTCGTGATAGTCCACCGCCGTGGTTTTCAGCCAGCGGCCATGACAGCCAGGTTGCAAATTGTTTTGCATGGTGACGGCCACCGCGTCCGGCAATTTGGCCAGCCAACGCTGCCCGACCTCATCGTCGGCATTAATGATCGCCTGACCAACGTCGTGGCCAGCAAACAGTGACCATTTGGCCGCTTCGTAGCTGGCCATGTCACCGTGGTAATCCAGGTGATCGCGGCTCAGGTTGGTGAAAACGGCTGCGGCAAAGGGCAAAGCCGCCACGCGGTGTTGCACCAGACCGTGAGAGGAAACTTCCATCGCGGCAAAGGTAGCCCCTTGCTGCGCCAGATCGTTAAGCACGTGCTGCACGTCGACGGCAGAGCCGGTGGTATTTTCCGTTGGGCAAACCTGGTCTAACAAACCGTTGCCCACGGTACCCATCACGGCGGCAGTTTCGCCCAACAGTTGACTCCACTGAGCCAGCAGTTGTGTGGTGGTGGTTTTACCGTTGGTCCCCGTCACGCCAATCAGGCGCAGACGTTCGGCAGGCTGATGATAGAAACGCCCGGCTAACGCCGACAGGCGCTGGCCAAGCTGGCTCAGGTAAATCACCGGCACGCCGTGCATTTCGCAAATTTTACCGTCTTCAGCTTCACCTTCCGCTTCGGCGATAACGGCGGCAACCCCTTGGGCGATGGCTTGCGGAATATAGCGGCGTCCATCCGTTTGATGGCCAACTACGGCGACAAACAGATCCCCGGCAGCCGCAATACGGCTGTCTAATATCATTTCCCGCAGCGCGCGCTCGGGTGCCGTTGGCACCCACGGAGCGAGTAAATCGCGCAAATTACGATCGGCCACCTGAACCCTCTTTGTTATTAATCACTAATTCGCTTTTGTCACCGGTGGGTAGCGCATCTGGCTGAACGTTCATGATCCGCAGCACGCCCCCCATGATGGCACCAAACACCGGCGCGGAAATCGCACCACCGTAGTATTTCCCACCCTGTGGATCGTTGATGACCACCACCAGAGCAAAACGAGGCTGGCTAGCTGGCGCCACCCCCGCGGTATAAGCGATATATCGGTTGACGTATTTACCATCCGGCCCGACCTTTTTGGCGGTACCGGTTTTAATGGCGATACGATAACCCTTGATGGCGGCTTTCACCCCACCACCGCCCGGCAAGGCGACGCTTTCCATCATGTGCACTACCGTACGCACGGTAGCCTCAGGGAAAACGCGTTCACCGGCAACCGGAGGGTCAACCCTGGTGATCGACAGTGGGCGATAAACGCCCAGGCTGCCGATCGTGGCATAGACTCGCGCTAACTGTAACGGCGTTACCATTAGCCCATAGCCGAAAGAGAAGGTGGCCCTCTCTATGTCAGACCACCGTTGTTTTTTTGGGTATAAGCCACTGCTTTCTCCGACCAGCCCCAAATTGGTCGCTTTTCCCAGCCCAAAACGTGAGTAAGTATCTACTAACGCTGAGGACGGCATCGCTAACGCCAGCTTTGAAACACCGACGTTACTCGACTTCTGCAAGATCCCGGTCACAGTCAGTTCCGAATAGCGCGCCACGTCTTTGATTTCATGGCCGCTAACGCGGTAAGGAATGGTATTGAGCACGCTATTTTCTTTCACTACGCCGCGCTGCAACGCCGTCATTACCACCATCGGTTTCACGGTAGAACCAGGTTCAAAAATATCGGTGATGGCACGGTTACGCATGGTGTCTTTCGGCGTATCGGCCATGTTGTTCGGGTTGTACGATGGGCTGTTGGCCATCGCCAGCACCTCGCCAGTGTTCACGTCCACCAGCACTGCGGTACCAGACTCCGCCTTGTTGAAGGCGACGGCGTTATTCAACTCACGATAAACCAGTGCCTGCAGGCGCTCATCGATGCTCAGCGCCAGGTTGTGTGCCGCCTGGCTGTCTACCGAGGAGATG
Organism: Serratia sp. 2723; assembly: GCF_050434425.1. NCBI lineage: Bacteria > Pseudomonadati > Pseudomonadota > Gammaproteobacteria > Enterobacterales > Yersiniaceae > Serratia > Serratia sp. 2723. The sequence continues at coordinate 516,213 of NZ_JBNDIN010000001.1, read as the reverse complement.
TCCTCGATCACTCGGCCATAGCGGTCTTTACGTACGGTTCTTTCGCCCGGTTGGCCGGTCAGCCAGCGATCAAAGCTCTTTTCGACCCCTTCGATCCCTTCGCCGTCAATGTTGGTCACGCCGATGATATGAGAAGTAACCTGGCCAGACGGGTAGTAGCGGCGCGATTCCTGGCGCAGGTAGATGCCAGGCAATTTCAGCTTGTGGATGTAATCACCAATCGCCGGGTTAACCTGCCGGGCCAGATAGACAAACCGCCCCTTCGGATTGGCATTAATACGATTGGAGAGCTGATCGAGCGGAATTTGCAACGCGTCGGACAGCGCTTTCCAGCGCGAATCCAGCGTAATACCCCCGCGTTCGTTCAACTCTTTCGGATCGGCCCACACGGCGTTCACCGGCACGCTCACCGCCAGCGGGCGGCCAGAGCGATCGCTAATCATGCCGCGCGCGGTAGGCACCGCCTGCACACGCAGCGAGCGCATATCGCCTTCTTTCACCAACCGGTCCGGATTGATCACCTGCAAATAAGCCACACGCAGCATCAGCCCAACCAGCGCCAACAGAATACAACCGCACAGCAACGCAAAACGCCAGCTGACAAAGCTGGCCTGATCTTCCTGGCGTTTCAACTTCTTACCGGGACGTACTGCTTTCATGCGTTAGCTATTTGCTCCGTATCGTAACTTCGGCTAAACCACTCATGGCTTGACAATGATATTTTCCTGCGATGGATCAACGTGTTGCATCTGCAATTTTTCGGTGGCAATACGCTCTACGCGGCTGTGATCGCCAAGGGCATTCTCTTCCAGGATCAGGTTGCGCCATTCGATATCCAGCGCATCTCTCTCCAGCACCAGCTGTTCGCGCTCAGCGGTCAGCAGGCGGGTACGGTGCGCGGTGGTCACCACAAACACCGCAGAAACCAGCGCTGCGACCATCAAAATCAACGGGATCTTGGCGTTACGCAGCAGATCGCCACCAATGACGCCAACTAAACCGTGGCGCTCATTACCAATCACGCGGGCATCCTCTCGGCAATACGCAGTACCGAACTGCGCGCCCGTGGGTTTTCAGCCACTTCAACATCACCTGGCTTCATTTTGCCCAAGGCTTTCAGCGTGCGGCCGCCCATTTCACGCAACTGAGCTTCAGTGAGCGGAATTCCTGCCGGAACCTGGGCACCACGGCTGTGGTGGCGCATAAAGCTTTTGACGATACGGTCTTCCAACGAATGGAAGCTGATGATCGACAGGCGGCCTTCTGGTGCCAACACGGCCAATGCACCGTCCAGCGCGCGTTCGATCTCTTCCAACTCGCTGTTGATGTAGATACGGATCGCCTGGAAGCTGCGGGTTGCCGGGTGTTTATGCTTGTCACGGAACGGGCTGGCATGGGCGATCAGCTCGGCCAGTTCCTTGGTACGGGTCATTGGCTCGACCTGGTTTCTTTCCACGATGGCGCGGGCGATGCGTTTGGCGAAGCGCTCTTCACCGAAGGTTTTCAGCACCCAGGCAATATCGTCAGCTTCCGCTTTCATCAACCATTCGGCGGCGGATTGGCCGCTTGAAGGGTCCATACGCATATCCAGCGGGCCGTCACGCATAAAGGAAAATCCGCGTTCTGCGTCATCCAACTGCGGTGAAGAGACACCTAAGTCGAGCAACACGCCGTCGATCTTGCCCACCAGTTCCCGTTGCTGCACATAATCAGCCAAATCGGAAAACGGGCCGTGGATGATAGTAAAACGTGGGTCTGCAATAGATTGAGCTGCGGCAATAGCCTGCGGATCGCGATCGATAGCCAACAAACGCCCTTCCGGCCCCAGTTGGGACAAGATCAGACGAGAATGGCCACCGCGACCAAAAGTACCGTCGATGTAGATGCCGTTACTGCGAATATTGAGACCCTTCACGGCCTCATCCAACAGTACGGTCGTATGTTTATAATTTTCCAGCATGCTTATAGTGACAAGTCCTGTAGCCGCTCAGACAACGGTTCCTGAGTGGACTGTTCCACGTCAATATCATCCTTGACTTGTTGATACCAGATCTGTTCATCCCACAGTTCAAACTTGTTGAACTGCCCGACCAGCATCACTTCTTTAGTAAGCCCGGCATGTTGGCGCAGCGTATTGGCTAACAGCAACCGACCGGCATTATCCATCTGACACTCGCTGGCATGGCCCAACAGCAAGCGCTGGACGCGGCGCTCGGCGGGATTCATGCTCGACAGACGGGACAACTTTTGCTCGATGATTTCCCATTGCGGTAATGGATAAAGCAGCAGGCAGGGCTGATGGAGGTCAATGGTGCAAACCATTTGGCCTTGCGATTCCTCATTCAGTAAATCCCGATACCGGGTCGGTACGGCGAGCCGTCCTTTACTGTCGAGGTTGACCATCGTTGCCCCACGAAACATACCTGAGCTACCCCCTCATGACCCTTTTCACCACTTTACACCACAAATTCCCACATAAGGGAGTTTACGGAGGGTATGAAAACCTTGTCAAGCCAGAGCAAGAGCGGTTTGGCAATATTTATAGGCATAATTTGGAGGCTGGCTCACGAAAGGAACTCTATTTATTGCATGAATATAAATTAACATCATGATTAAAGAGGAGAATTTTCTAAGCGGAAAGAGTGTGATTAAAATAAACACAAATTGACGATTAAATAACTCAATATGCCCTTCTGCAATCCAGGTCTCACTTTTCAACATCGCTCTCGGTGGGGATAACCCCACCGCATCCCGCATCGGTCAAGGCTTGGCCACAAACGCCTGCCCGCTGAAAAATGCCATAAACCCTTGACTTAATAACACTCAGAGAGTATTTCGCTGCCAACGGCGCGCTATTTTACTTCAATTATTCCGTCAAAGAACAACCCAAAGATAAAATAAATGGCGAACCACTGGCTCAAGCCGCTAATTACGATTCAAATCAAACTCGTAAGATTATTCTCAAAACACCTATTTACAATTCGCCTGGCTTTTTTTGCCAATTTTTAAATATACGTAAATTTAGTGTGCCTATTTATAAATCCCCCACAAAGCCGTCCTCTCCCCGGCACCAGAAAATCATAACACATTGTTTATAATGATAATAATTTCAAGCGCCATTTTAAATTCCTGCTTTCCAGGCTTTTCCCTCTGTTTTCAGGATAAAAATCAGCCAAATGTTAAAAATAAAAATTTTAAACCACTTAAAACATTCAACTCAGTCAAGTAAACTACTAAATAGCAATACATCCAGTTAATAACACCTAATTAACATTAATAAGCAACATGTTAACCAATGAATTCAGGGATCGTGTCATGTCTAGAGCCGTTTCACCATGGCGCAGCGCTGCCGCCGATACCTTTGCGCTGGTGGTGTACTGTTTTATCGTCGGGATGGCGATAGAAATATTGATTTCGGGCATGAGCTTCAGCCAATCGCTCTCCTCCCGGCTGGTGTCGATCCCCGTCAATATCTTGATCGCCTGGCCCTATGGCCGCTACCGCGATTTCTTTATCGCCACCGCACGCCGCAGCCCCCGCGGGCAATTTTTGCTGCGTAACCTGGCCGATCTGTTGGCTTACGTCAGTTTTCAATCGCCAGTTTACGCCGTCATTCTGTGGAGCGTGGGGGCAGACGGCCAGCAGATCCTGGCTGCGGTGACCAGCAATGCGGTGATCTCAATGGCGATGGGCATGGTGTACGGTTATTTTCTGGAGTATTGCCGCAGGCTGTTTCGCGTGGTGGGTTACGTTTAGGTCCCCTCACCCCAACCCTCTCCCACAGGGAGAGGGAGCCGATGGTCCCTGCTCGAGTGGAAGTAAAGAGGTAATCTCAGCACCAAACAGGCCCACTCGATCGGAGAGAACAGATACGGAGCTGTAATCAGATTCTGTAGCTGGGATAACGCGCAGGACGAAAACCGTATCAACCAGTGGCACGATCGGTCCCCTCCCCCTATGGGCTGAGGAATCCCCACTAATTTTTTGTTAGTGGTTTCAGAGAATTAGAACGAGTGTTTTACGAACAATCTGTTCCATTTTGTTCGTAAATTGGCAGTGAGAGAATGACGAACGACTTCTTCTCGTCTGCTTAAGGCTGTTTTTCACCCCCACTTTTGTTTGAAAAACAGCCTATTTCTCGCCTCAATTTTTCTGGGGATTCCTCAGCCCACAGGGAGAGGGAGCCGATGGTCCCTGCTCGGGTGGAAGTAAAGAGGTAATCTCAGCACCAAACAGGCCCACTCGATCGGAGAGAACAGATACGGAGCTGTAATCAGATTCTGTAGCTGGGATAACGCGCAGGACGAAAACCGTATCAACCAGTGGCACGATCGGTCCCCTCCCCCTATGGGAGAGGGTTAGGGTGAGGGCATTATTTGCGGCTCAGGCTGCCACGGCGGAACAGGTTACGACGAATCCGCGTCATACCCGGTTTGGGTTTGCGTGGTTCATCCAGGCTGGCAAGCACCAGCTCCAGCACTCGCTCGGCAACATCACGGTGGCGTTGGGCCACGGCAAGCACCGGGCACTCTAGGAAATCCAATAGCTCATGGTCACCAAAGGTGGCAATTGCCAGATCCGCCGGTAAACGCCCATGCTGTTTCAGCGTTACGTCCATCACCCCCTGCAACAGCGAGAATGAGGTGGTAAACAGCGCCTGTGGCATCGGATGGGTTTTCAGCCATTCCGCAAACAGCACACCGGCCGCCTCACGTTCATAGCTGTTGGCATACAGATAATCCACCTGCCGCTCATCATCTTGCCAGGCCTGGCGGAAACCCTGCTCACGCAAGAAACTGACAGAAAGCTCAGGCAAAGCCCCCAGATACAGCACCGACTTGGCGGGGAAAGTGCGTAACTCCTGCGCCAGGGCAAAGGCGTCTTCCTGATCGGCCCCCACCACGCTGATAAAGTGTTCACGATCCAGAGCGCGATCCAACGCGATAATTGGGAAAGGATCGTTAGCCCAGCGTTGATAGAAAGGATGCTCTGGCGGCAACGCAGTAGAAACGATAATCGCGTCTACCTGACGCTGCAGCAGATGTTCAATGCAGCGCATTTCATTATCCGGCTGATCTTCCGAGCAGGCGATCAACAGTTGATAACCGCGCTGACGAGCCTGACGCTCCAGGTAGTTGGCGATGCGGGTATAGCTGGTATTTTCCAGATCCGGGATCACCAGGCCGATAGAACGAGTGCGGCCTGCACGCAGCCCTGCAGCTACGGCATTCGGGTGATAATTGTGCTCCCTGACCACGGCCATCACTTTTTCGACGGTTTTATCACTGACACGATACTGCTTCGCCTTGCCGTTGATGACATAACTGGCCGTAGTGCGCGAAACGCCTGCGAGACGCGCGATTTCATCCAGTTTCACGTTAACCCCTTTAAATGACTCTGAAAATGACAATGGATCCTGTGGCGTTGTTTACCCTACGCTTTCAGAGTACGGCTTAACACACAGCGTACCGAAAGCGGAAGGGTAATGAGTAACCATGATAGTCACTATGGTTATTCAACCCGTAATGGCGATCTAACAGCAGAAAACACGGCCGAGCAACCGCTTTCGCCCAAAGGTGCCAACAAATGGGCAAAAAATAAAAAAGAAAGGGCGTAGCAAGCCCGCCACGCCCTCGATACAGTGCAGAAAACCCGCTATCAGCGCATAATCTTGTCGCCGCGTGACACACCCACAATCCCCGAGCGGGCCACTTCAACGATTTCTGCCACTTCACGTACGGCGTTGAGGAAGGCGTCCAGCTTATCGCTGGTCCCCGCCAACTGCACGGTGTACAGCGACGAGGTAACATCCACAATCTGTCCACGGAAGATGTCCGTGCTGCGTTTCACCTCTTCACGTCCGTAGCCACTGGCCTGCAGCTTCACCAGCATGATTTCACGCTCAACGTGAGCCCCCTGCACCAGCTCACTAACACGCAGCACGTCAACCAGCTTATGCAACTGCTTCTCTATCTGCTCCAGCACCTTTTCATCACCCACCGTCTGGATCGTCATGCGCGACAAGGTTGGATCATCGGTAGGAGCGACCGTCAGGCTTTCGATGTTGTAGCCACGCTGAGAGAACAGCCCAACGACGCGCGACAACGCACCGGATTCGTTTTCCAGTAATACCGATAAGATACGGCGCTTCATCAGGTTCTCTCCGTTTTGCTTAGCCACATTTCGTCCATGCTTCCACCGCGGATCTGCATTGGATAAACATGTTCGGTCTCGTCGACGGTCACATCGACAAACACCAGACGTTCTTTTTCAGCCAGCGCCTGCGCCAGCTTGCTTTCCAGCTCATCCGGGGTACGAATGGCGATGCCGACATGGCCATAGGCTTCGGCCAGCTTGACGAAGTCCGGCAAGGAATCCATATAGGACTGCGAATGGCGGCCAGAATAGATCATGTCCTGCCACTGTTTCACCATGCCCAGGTAGCGGTTATTCAGGTTGACCACCACCACCGGCAGGTTGTACTGCAGAGCCGTGGACAACTCCTGGATATTCATTTGTATGCTGCCATCACCGGTGACGCACACCACCGTTTCGCCCGGCAATGCCAGTTTTACCCCCAGGGCAGCTGGCAAACCAAAGCCCATGGTGCCCAGGCCGCCAGAGTTGATCCAACGGCGCGGTTTATCGAACGGATAATAGAGCGCGGCAAACATCTGATGCTGGCCAACGTCGGAGGTGACATAGGCATCACCCTTGGTCAGACGGTGCAGCGTTTCGATCACCGCCTGAGGTTTGATGGTGCCACTGTCTTTGTTGTAGCCCAGGCAATCACGCGCGCGCCACTGTTCAATGGACTGCCACCAGTCACGCAGCGCATCGAAATCCTGCGCTTTACTCTCCTGCGCCAGCAGTTCCAGCATCTGCGTCAGCACCTGTTTGGCATCGCCAACGATAGGAATATCGGCATCCACCGTTTTGGAAATGGAGGTCGGGTCAATATCGATATGCAGTACCGTGGCATCCGGGCAGTATTTGGCCAGGTTATTGGTAGTGCGATCGTCAAAGCGCACCCCGACGGCAAAAATCACGTCGGAATGATGCATGGTCTTGTTGGCTTCATAGGTACCGTGCATACCCAGCATACCGACGCTTTGGCGATGAGTCCCCGGGAACGCCCCCAGGCCCATCAGCGTACAGGTGACCGGCAGGTTCAGCTTTTCCGCCAGTTGCAGCAACTCTTCATGGCACTCTGAATTGATAGCGCCGCCGCCCACATACATGATGGGCTTTTTAGCCGCCAGAATGGTCTGTAGAGCGCGTTTGATCTGCCCGCGATGGCCTTGCACCGTCGGGTTGTAGGAACGCATGCTGACGTCTTGCGGATACGCGTAGGGCATTCTTACCGCCGGGCCAACGATATCCTTCGGCAGATCGACCACCACAGGGCCAGGACGGCCGGTAGAAGCCAGGTAAAACGCCTTTTTCAGCACGGCGGGAATGTCTTCGGTACGCTTGACCAGGAAGCTGTGTTTTACCACCGGGCGGGAGATCCCCACCATGTCGCACTCCTGGAAGGCATCGTAGCCAATCAGCGAGCTCGGCACCTGGCCAGATAGCACCACCATCGGGATGGAATCCATATAGGCGGTGGCGATGCCGGTAATGGCGTTGGTGGCTCCAGGACCGGAAGTGACCAGCACTACGCCCACTTCGCCGGTCGCTCGCGCATAGCCATCGGCCATATGCACCGCCCCTTGCTCGTGGCGCACCAGAATATGATCGATGCCCCCCACCGTGTGCAGGGCATCATAGATATCGAGTACCGCCCCGCCCGGATAGCCGAATACATGCTTAACGCCCTGATCGATCAGCGATCGGACGACCATCTCGGCTCCTGACAATATTTCCATGGGTTTGCCTCCAGGCTTACATAGCTTGTTCTTGTCTGACGCCGGAACGTAGCGCCTGTCCTGTCTGGGGCATGGCCCCAACAATCTTATGGACGTTTTGGACTCTTAACATAGCGTCAGAATATGGGGCAAGCAAACGGCAAAATGGCTTATCGTGGGCAAGGGTATTGCCATCAGGCTGGAGAAGTGCGGCTTGGCAAAACTATGCACTAGCTGAGCGGTTGTCCATCTAGGCATTATTTCGAGGGTGGGGGTAATTACAGAACTATATCAGGCAAGGGCGACTGGGGATTTTTCGTCCGCCTGCCGCCCCTATCATCACTTTTCCTGATACATCGACTCTATTTCATGCTGATAACGCTGTAGGATCACCTTGCGGCGCAGCTTCAGCGTCGGGGTCAGCTCCCCCAATTCCATCGAGAAGGCCGCCGGCAGCAGGGTAAATTTCTTCACCTGCTCAAACAGGGCCAACTCTTTTTGCATCTCCCGCAGACGCTTTTCGAACATTTCGATGATATGGCTGTTGCGCAGCAGTTCGATCCGATCCTGATACTTCAGATTGACCGATTTGGCATACTCTTCCAACGACTCAAAGCTCGGAACGATCAGCGCGGAGACAAATTTGCGTGCATCGGCAACGATCGCGACCTGTTCGATAAAACGATCCTGCGCCAGGGTACCTTCCAGCATCTGTGGCGCAATGTATTTGCCGCCGGAAGTCTTCATCAGATCCTTCAGCCGCTCGGTAATAAACAGGTTGCCGCCATCGTCGATCATGCCGGCATCACCGGTTTTCAGCCAGCCGTCTGCGGTAAAGCTATCGGCCGTCTCCAACGGTTTATTGAAATAGCCTCGCATCACGATTGGCCCACGCACCTGGATTTCATTTTCATCACCGATGCGCACTTCCACGCCGGGTAGCGGCTTGCCGATCGAGCCAAAGCGGAAGTTGTTCTCTTCCCAACAGGAGACCGTGGCACAGGTTTCCGTCATGCCGTAGCCGTATTTGATGTTAATGCCCATCGCCTGGAAGAACAGGATGACGTTGTCATCAAGCTTGGCACCGGCCGCAGGCAAGAAGCGCACCCGCCCTCCCAGGATCCCCCGCAGCTTGCTTAACACCAGCTTGTCAGCCCAGCGGTGAGAGAGATCGAACAGCTTGCCTAACGGTTTTCCAGCCCTTTCCTGGAGGAACTTGCGTTCACCGCAGACGATGGCCCAGTGGAATAAGGCACGCCGCAACCAAGGCGCACGTGCGACCTTTTCATGCACCGCACTGAAGATTTTTTCATAAAAGCGGGGCACTGCGCACATCAGGGTCGGTTTGACATCGGCCATCGCTTCCCGCACCCAGTCGGTATTGGGCAGATAAACGTTCTGCGCGCCCGAATGCATGATAAAGAAGCTCCAGGCACGTTCAAACACGTGTGACAGTGGCAGAAAGCTGAGGGAAACGTCATCCGCCGTCACCGTCAGGCGATCGTCATGCAGCTGCAGCTGTGCGGCCATATTGCGGTAGTCAAGCATCACGCCTTTCGGCTCCCCGGTGGTGCCTGAGGTGTAGATAAGGGTGAACAAATCCTGCAAATCGCGCTCGGCAATTCTTTGCTGACGCTGGGCATCGAAACGCTCGATATCCGCAAGACGTTCGAAATGATGCAGGTGTTGAGCAATCTCACAGCCGCGCAAATCGGCTGAAGCATCAAAGACAATAATGTGGGTCAGTTGCGGACATACGCCACGCAGCGCAATAGCAGCATCCAACTGTTCTTGTTCGCCGACAAACAGAATGCGGATATCGGCATCGTTAATGATAAATGCCGCCTGAGCCGGAGTGTTGGTGGCATAAAGCGGCACGCTGACCGCCCGCAGTTCGAGGATCGCCAGATCGGCCAACGACCAGGCCATGCTGTTATTGGCAAAAATCGCGATACGTTCCTGTACCTCGACGCCCAGTGCCAGCAAGGCGCAGGCAATATGTTGCATATGCGCCCCGACCTGAGACCAGGTCAGCCGTGTTTCCCCCTGCGGAGACCACTGACGGAAAGCCGTATGTTCGGCACGGTTAGCAATTTGATGCTGTATACGTTCGACCTGATGGTAATGCTGCAAGGTATTGGTCATAGCGCTCTAAGCCTGAAATTAATCAATCAGTTAACCGCGATCGGAGCGAAAGCGCTCACATCTCAGCTTACACGTGTTTACTTTTTTTTCGCAGTCTACCTAGTCTCTGGCTGTGGGAAAAGGGATTTCAGCGTCGAAGTGTGAGCTAAAACGCGCTTGTACTCACTTCTCTTGATCTTGGACAAAAGGGAGTGCAAAAGGTTTATGCCAAACAGACAAAGTGGGATCGACGATAAGAAGGGAGAGGTGACAGGTTAAAATAGCGGCAGTGTCGTTTGGAGCAGAATAGAGTTTCAGTTGCTCAAATTAATTAACCCTCGCGGGTAAATGATATTTCCAATGATGCCACCACAAGGAATAATCTTAATTTTCCTTAACCCCATTCTTATTAATCCGTCGCGCTATCCATTATCAACCCGACGCACTCGAAAGCGCGCTGGGCCAATAAATCACTCATTAGCGCAATACACCAGCTTGGCTAAGTACAGACTTCATCCATTGATGGCCTTCATCACGCTCGGCAGACTCATGCCAGGAAAGATAACAGGTGATGGTTTTTCTCTCCCAGGGCAGCGGAATTAATTTTAGCTGCAAGGCTTGCGCGTGCTGCTGAGCAAACCAACGGGGAGCAATTGCCACCATCTCGGTCATGGCAACGAGATTCAATACGCTGAACAGGTCGGTACATTGCTGAGTGACACTGCGTTGTATGGTTTCATCAAGATAGTAGGGTTTGCTGAAGGAACAGAAACGCTCTAATGCAATGACGGCATGATGTTCCGCCAGCATTTGTTTCTGGCTAATGGTGCCCACCAGCCGTGGATGAGACTGCGCGGCAACCAGGGTCAATTCATCATCGAATAAGGCAATATCCTGAAACTCGGGATGCTCAAGGCGGCTGTAGCCAATAACAAACTCGGTTTCCTGATAGCGTAACTGATGCTCGATGTTATTGCTCATGTAAGACTTGGTCTGTATTTGCACGTTGGGAGCCATGCTCTTGACGTTGTTAATTATTTTGGCAGTCAGACGTATATCTAGCGGGCTGCAGACAGAAAGCACAAAGAGGCGTTCGCTGCTCAGGGCATCAAAACCAGCGCCTGGCAGCTCATTTTGTACCAGCTGCAGTGCCTGGCGTACCGGGCCAAAAAGTTGGCGGGCGCGCATAGTAGGCTGAATGCCACGGCCGAAGCGGACAAACAGTTCATCATTGAACATGATTTTCAGCCGCGATACGGCATTGCTGACCGCAGGCTGCGACATCCCTAAGGAATTTGCCGCTTTGGTAATATTCTGCATCTGCATAACCGCATCAAAAACAGTGAGTAAATTAAGATCCACACTGCGCAAATGAATATCACCGTTTTCTTTCCTCAAGACAGTTCCTGAATTATATTCGGACATATCCAAACTCCACTAAGTCCCATGTAGATAATCCCGCTAGCGCGCAAGGGAATAACGGGAAAAGACACACTTACGTTATTCCCACACAGCGAAATTAGTTATCCCTTTTGACTACCCTCGTAAGATAGCAATCGGGCATCATCCTATAAAAATATGACACAGCGGTGCATATTAGGCATTGTTCGTTGGTAGGTAGCCTTGGCACATCGGCTCGCAACTCGCCGATGGCATACAAACAAAATTGGCAGGCAAAACACCTGAGTTATGGATACCTGTTGGGTACTCATCAACCTCTGGATCAGACCATAAAATGAGTTAATGGACAATCATACCAGAGCAAAATAGATATCTTTAGCATCACTTAATTGATTGTAGCCACTCAGTTCAGCGTTAAAAATACGAACAATGAATAAATTAACACCAACAAATTGACACTGTGAATGATAAACCCGCAACATCAACCTCCAATCAAACCCCCGTTTGCTGTTTTTTTGCGCCAACGATAAATGTTAACCGAGTAGTTTTGTTAATCAATGCGACAGTGTCGCTTTCAAACCATTTATGCTAATAAACTGCCGATCATCAGCGGGTTTAGCACTGGCTCTGGGGGGTTTTGCCGAGTTTCCAACTAGTGCCATCCCCGTTGGTGCCGCGCTTTTCAATACCCCTGTTTTAATCAGGTGTTGACATGCCCCGGCCAATAAAGTATCAAATTAGGCAACGAAACAATTTTAGAGAAGCTGACCGCCATGATCCGTACTCACCGTCTACTAGGCCTACTACTAAACGCATCTTATGTGCGCGGTACGCTGGTGGACGGGGTTCAAAGCTGATTCAGCCCATCATCTGCAAAACCCGCGCTACTGCGCGGGTTTTTTTTTACCCGCTTAGCGTGAAACAAACACGACAAGGAACAACACGATGAGCCAGCAAGTCATTATTTTCGATACCACATTGCGTGATGGTGAACAGGCGCTGCAGGCGAGCCTGAGCGTTAAAGAAAAAATCCAGATCGCCATGGCGCTGGAAAGAATGGGTGTCGATGTAATGGAAGTCGGCTTCCCAGTCTCCTCTCCTGGGGACTTTGAGTCGGTACAGACCATTGCCCGCCAGATCAAAAACAGCCGCGTTTGTGGTCTGGCACGCTGTGTTGATAACGACATTGACGTCGCTGCCGAAGCGTTACGCGTGGCCGAGGCTTTTCGTATTCACGTCTTCCTGGCCACCTCCACCCTGCATATCGAATCCAAATTGAAGCGCTCTTTCGACCAGGTGCTGGAAATGGCGGTGCGCTCCGTGAAACGCGCCCGTAACTATACCGATGACGTAGAGTTCTCCTGTGAAGACGCTGGCCGTACCCCCATTGATAACCTGTGTCGCGTAGTAGAAGCCGCCATCAACGCCGGTGCCACTACCATTAATATTCCTGATACCGTTGGCTACACCACGCCAAACCAGTTCGGCGGCATCATCACTACGCTGTACGACCGCGTGCCTAATATTGATAAAGCGATTATTTCCGTCCACTGCCACGACGATTTGGGCATGGCCGTGGGTAACTCCATCGCTGCCGTCCAGGCTGGTGCCCGCCAGGTCGAAGGCACCTTGAACGGCATCGGCGAACGCGCCGGTAACTGTTCACTGGAAGAAGTGATCATGGCCATCAAGGTGCGCCAGGACTTTATGCAGGTGCACACCAATATCAATCATCAGGAAATCTACCGCACCAGCCAGTTGGTCAGCCAACTGTGCAATATGCCCATCCCGGCCAACAAGGCCATCGTCGGTTCCAATGCCTTCGCTCACTCCTCCGGTATCCACCAGGACGGCGTGCTGAAAAACCGCGAGAACTACGAAATCATGACCCCGCAGACCATCGGTCTGAAAGATGTCCAGTTGAACCTGACTTCCCGTTCCGGCCGCGCGGCGGTAAAACACCGCATGGAAGAGATGGGCTACAAGGAGCAGGATTACAATCTGGACGTGCTGTACGCGGCTTTCCTGAAGCTGGCCGACAAGAAAGGCCAGGTGTTTGACTACGATCTGGAAGCCCTGGCATTTATCAACAAGCAGCAGGAAGAGCCTGAACATTTCAGCCTGGAATACTTCAGCGTGCAGTCTGGCAGCAGCATTATGGCTACCGCCTCGGTCAAACTGAAATGTGGCGACGAAGAGAAGTCCGAAGCCGCCACGGGCAATGGGCCGGTCGATGCGGTTTACCAAGCCATCAACCGTATTACCGACTACCCGATTGAGCTGGTGAAATACCAACTGACCGCCAAAGGCCAGGGCCGCGACGCGCTGGGCCAGGTTGATATCGTGGTGTCTTACAATGGCCGCCGCTTCCATGGCGTGGGCCTGGCAACCGATATTGTGGAATCCTCTGCCAAGGCGATGATCCACGTATTGAACAATATCTGGCGCTCTCAGCAAGTAGAAAAAGAAAAGCAGCGCTTGCAGCAAACCAAACATCAAAATAATCAGGAAACGGTGTGAACATGACTAAGACCTACCACATTGCCGTCTTGCCCGGAGACGGGATCGGCCCGGAAGTAATGGCTCAGGCCCACAAAGTGTTGGATGCCGTGCGCCAACGCTTTGGTATCCGCATCACAACCAGTGAATATGACGTCGGCGGTATTGCCATCGATCGTCACAGCACCCCATTACCCGCAGCGACCGTTGCCGGCTGCGAGCAGGCCGATGCCATCCTGTTTGGTTCGGTGGGCGGCCCGAAATGGGAGCACCTGCCACCGGCAGAGCAGCCGGAGCGCGGTGCACTGCTGCCGCTGCGTAAACACTTCAAACTGTTCAGCAACCTGCGCCCTGCCCGCCTGTACCAAGGGCTGGAAGATTTTTGCCCGCTGCGTGCCGATATCGCCGCACGTGGCTTCGACATCCTGTGCGTGCGTGAGTTAACCGGTGGTATCTACTTCGGCCAACCCAAAGGCCGTGAAGGCCAGGGCATGCATGAGCGTGCCTTTGATACCGAGGTCTACCACCGCTTTGAGATCGAACGCATCGCCCGTATCGCCTTTGAGTCCGCCCGCAAGCGCCGCAACATCGTCACCTCGATTGATAAAGCCAACGTGTTGCAAAGCTCTATCCTGTGGCGTGAAGTCGTGACCCAGGTAGCCAAGGATTATCCGGATGTATCGCTGTCGCATATGTATATCGACAACGCCACCATGCAGTTAATCAAAGACCCGTCCCAGTTCGACGTGTTGCTGTGTTCCAACCTGTTCGGCGACATCCTGTCGGACGAATGCGCCATGATCACCGGCTCAATGGGCATGCTGCCTTCCGCCAGCCTGAACGAACAAGGTTTTGGCCTGTACGAACCCGCAGGTGGGTCCGCTCCGGACATCGCGGGCAAAGACATTGCCAACCCGATCGCGCAAATTCTGTCGGCCACTCTGCTGCTGCGTTACAGCCTGGGTGCCGATGAAGCCGCAGATGCGATCGAACGCGCCATTAATCAGGCGTTGGAACAGGGCTACCGTACCGCCGATCTGGCCGGTGCCGGCAAAGCCATCGGCACCAGTGAAATGGGCGATATCATTGCCCGCTTCGTGGCTGAGGGGGCGTAAATCATGGCCAAGACCTTATATCAGAAATTGTACGATGCCCATGTGGTGCATGAAGCGCCAAACGAGACACCGCTGCTGTACATCGATCGTCATCTGGTGCATGAAGTGACCTCCCCACAAGCCTTTGATGGCCTGCGTGCCATGGGCCGCAAAGTGCGTCAGCCGGGCAAGACCTTTGCCACCATGGATCACAACGTTTCGACCCAGACCAAAGACATCAACGCCAGCGGCGAGATGGCCCGTATTCAGATGCAGGAGCTGATCAAGAACTGCGCGGAGTTCGGCGTCTCGCTGTATGACCTGAACCACCCCTTCCAGGGCATTGTCCACGTTATCGGCCCTGAGCAAGGCATGACGCTGCCGGGCATGACCATCGTCTGTGGCGACTCCCATACCGCCACGCACGGCGCCTTTGGCTCGCTGGCGTTCGGTATCGGTACTTCGGAAGTGGAACACGTGCTGGCGACCCAAACCCTGAAGCAGGGCCGCGCCAAGACGATGAAGATTGAAGTCACCGGCAATGCCGCAGAAGGTATTACCGCCAAAGATATCGTGCTGGCCGTGATCGGCAAAACCGGCAGCGCTGGCGGTACTGGCCACGTGGTGGAATTCTGTGGCAAAGCTATCGAAGCGTTGAGCATGGAAGGCCGCATGACGCTGTGTAACATGGCGATTGAGATGGGGGCCAAAGCGGGCCTGGTGGCACCAGACGACACCACCTTCAATTACCTGAAAGGCCGCCAGTTCGCTCCTACCGGGGAAAACTGGGAACAGGCCGTGGCCTACTGGCGCACCATGAAGTCCGACGCCGAAGCCAAATTTGACACCACCATCACCCTGCGGGCGGAAGATATCGCACCACAGGTCACCTGGGGCACCAACCCTGGGCAGGTTATCGCGGTCGATCAGGCGATCCCAACCCCCGATTCCTTTAGCGATCCGGTGGAACGTGCCTCGGCTGAAAAAGCGTTGGCCTATATGGATCTGCAGCCCGGCATCAAACTGACTGACGTCGCAATCGACAAAGTGTTTATCGGTTCCTGCACCAATTCACGCATCGAAGATCTGCGTGCCGCAGCCGCCATTGCCAAAGGCCGTAAAGTGGCCGCAGGCGTGCAGGCGATTGTGGTGCCTGGCTCCGGCCCGGTCAAAGCTCAGGCGGAAGAGGAAGGTCTGGACAAGATCTTTATCGAAGCCGGTTTCGAATGGCGTCTGCCGGGCTGCTCCATGTGCCTGGCGATGAACAACGACCGTCTGAACCCAGGCGAACGCTGTGCCTCAACCAGCAACCGTAACTTCGAAGGGCGTCAGGGCCGCGGTGGGCGTACTCATCTGGTCAGCCCGGCGATGGCCGCCGCCGCCGCCGTTACCGGCCATTTTGCCGACATCCGTGAATTGCACTAAGGAGCACCAGCGTGGCTAAATTTACTCAACATACCGGCTTAGTGGTGCCTTTGGACGCAGCCAACGTCGATACCGACGCCATTATCCCGAAGCAGTTTCTGCAGAAAGTCACCCGCACCGGTTTCGGCCAGCACCTGTTCAACGACTGGCGCTTTCTGGACGATGCGGGTCAGCGGCCAAATCCCGAGTTTGTACTGAACCTTCCGCGTTACAAAGGAGCGAGCATCCTGTTAGCCCGGGAAAACTTTGGCTGTGGCTCCTCCCGTGAGCACGCGCCATGGGCACTGACCGATTACGGCTTTAAGGTGGTGATTGCACCAAGCTTTGCGGATATCTTCTACGGCAACTCATTCAACAACCAGCTGCTGCCGGTCACACTGAGCGAGCAGGATGTGGATACGCTGTTTAAGCTGGTGGCAGAGCACGAAGGCACGGAGTTCGTGGTCGATCTGGAAAACCAGACGGTAAATGCCGGGGGCAAAAGCTACCCGTTTGAGATCGACAGCTTCCGCCGCCACTGCATGATTAACGGTTTGGACAGCATTGGCCTGACGTTGCAGCACGAAGCGGAGATTTCCCGCTACGAGGCGCAACAACCCGCCTTCCTGAACTAAACCTCAGCCTCACCCGCCGCCCAGCGGGTGAGGCTTTCATCAAAATCACCAATAGCCTAGCCACTTCCACCACATTCCCCCGATCAGTGCCCAGATCAGCAGATTGACCACGCTCATGATAAAGCCGGTTTTCCACCATTCCCCCAGAGTGGTATAACCCGACCCAAAGATGATCGGCGCGGTGCCAGTACCATAATGGGTTAATGACATCATCAGTGAAGACGAGAAGGCCAGGATCAGGCCAAGCAGTGCCGGTGGTGCGCCAAGGGCAATACCTGCGGCAAAGAACGCGGCGAACATGGCGGTCACGTGCGCGGTGGTACTGGCAAAGAAATAATGCGAATAGAGATAGACAAGCGTTAACAGAATGGTCCCGCCGACCCAGCTCATTCCCATATGGTCGATACCCGAACCCACCGTTTGTGACAGCCAGCCAATCAGCCCCAGTTTGCCGAGGTAGGTCGCCATCATCACCAAAGCGGCAAACCAGACCACGGTATCCCAGGCCCCTTTGTGTTTCAGCACGTCATCCCAGCTCAGTACGCCGGTAGCCAGCAGGATCGCCAGGCCGATCACCGCAGCCGTCGTCGGATTAACCGCCAGAGCGGGGCCAAAAACCATTGCCGGAACCCCGGCCCACAGCACCAGCAACAGGGCAAACACGCCCAGCGTGATTTTCTCTGGCAGGGTTATCCGCCCCAGAGTTTGCAGCTTATCTTGGGCAAACAGTGGCGCATCCGGGGTGCTTTTGATTTCCGGTGGATACAACCAATAAACCACCAGCGGCATGACGAGCAGCGAACAGATCGCCGGTACCAACGCCGCTACCGCCCACATACCCCAGGTCAGTTCAAACTCGGAACCGGCACCTTTGGCGATCAGATTGACAATCAAAGGGTTAGGAGCAGTAGCGGTGATAAACATCGCCGAGGTGATCGGGTTGATGTTGTAGTTCACCAGCGAGAGATAGCGGCCAATCTTGCCGGAGGTATTCAGCTCGGGCTTGGAGCCAAAGCTGTCCGCTATCGATTTCATTATCGGGTGGATGATCCCGCCGCCACGGGCGGTATTGCTCGGCGTAACCGGGGCCAGCACGGTTTCCGCCAGGGTTAACGCATAGGCGATCCCCAGCGTTTTTTTGCCAAACAGCGAGATAAAGTAGTAGCCAATGCGCGATCCCAGGCCGGTTTTATTCAGGCTCAGGGAAATCATGATAGAGAAACCGATCAGCCAGATGAGTTGGTTGGAGAACCCGCTCAGTGCGTCGTCCAGTGCGGCCCCCGGCTTGCCGGGGTTGGTCACTCCGGTCACTGCCACCAGCGCAATAGCGATGATAGAGACGGCACCAATAGGCATCGCCTTACCGATAATGGCAATGATGGTCCCAATAAACAGCGCCAGCAAATGCCAGGCATTCGGTGCCACCCCTTCGGGAACAGGGATCACAAACCAGATCAGTAGAGCGGCGATAACGGCACAGAGGGAGGGAACCGGTTTGAGCGGCGTTAGTTTATCCATAACATACCCACTTTTATCAACGGGATTGGCATCTTAATGGCAAGATGGGTAAGAGCGCGAAGCTCACGCTCTGAGTCCATTTATCTTAGTGAGAAAGCGGCTGTTTTCTCAATGATATGTATCAACTAACAGGGCGTTACAGCTCACACTTCGCGAACTTTGGCACACATCCACAGTGCCAGGATCGCAAGCAGCGTGATCAGGTAGTAAACCGCATAGTGCCCAAAGTTTTCCACCAGCGCGCCTTGCAGCACACCGGCCAGGATCACCCCGGTCGAAATGCTGTTGGTGAACATGGTGGTCGCGGCACCGGGCCGCCCCGGCATCAGATCCTGAAAATACAACATGCCGATCCCGGCAATAATGCCAATAAACACCGCATTGAACAGCTGCAATACCATCAGGGCCGACTGGAACTTGAACAGCACCAGCCCGGCATAAAACAGCACGCCCGCCGCAACCGCAAACAGCATCATATTGCGTTTGCCAAAGCGTTTGACGTAATAGCCCGCCAGCAGCATAGCTGGGATTTCCAGCCCGGCAGCCGTGCCCATCAGCCAACCTGCCAGCCGTTCCGGCAAACCCAGATCGGCGGTGATATACAACGGCATATCGATGATATACATGGTGTTGCAGGTCCACATCAGCATCGAGGCCACAAACAGCAGACGCACATCGGGATCGCGCCAGGCGCTGATTGGCGCAATAGGCGGAGAATCTATGCTGATCTCAACGTTGGCACGAGGCACCGAAGGCAATATCAACCACACCAGCAGCACGCTGATGGCAAAAATCGCCGCCGCAATCATAAACATCACGGTAAAGCCGTAGTTCAGTGCCAACATAAACGACAGCGGCGGGCCGATCACCCAGGCCAGTGAAAGCTGGGCGCGCATCACCGAACTGAACATCACCACTTCACGTGCCGAGCTGTCCGCATACTCCCGCGCCAGGGCAAAAATCTGCGGCATGGCGGTATTGGCAACGGCGGCCAGCAGTACGCCTGCGGTGATCAACGTCAGGTAATCACGGTTGAACGCAAACAGCAGGCTATTGCCCACCGCCATGATACAGCACACCAGGATCAGCTTGCGCCGATCGCCACGGGTATCCGAACGCTTGGCCAACAGGAAGCTGACGATGATCCCGGCAATGGCATTCACGGTATAGAACATGCCCACCCACAGCGGGCGCACCTTTACCTCAGTGGTCAGGAACAGGCTCAGCGTGGGGGCTTGCAGCGCTCCGGCAATGCCGGTCAGGAAGGCAATCAGCAGGAAAGCGGCAAAAACGGGATTAAAACGGCGCGGCAACCAGCGTCTGAAACTCATAACAATGCCCTGACCAGAAATAAAGAGGGCTATGTTACCGAAGGAAAATTTCAGAAGATAGCGATGAAGGCATCACTATCTGAAAATCAGCGCATAACGCGCTCAGTTCCTCATCATGCGTAATCAGGATCACCACTGCGCCCGTACTCGCCAGCTGTTTTAATCGCGAAACCACCTGGATCAACCCGGTATAATCAAGCCCAGACGTGGGTTCGTCGAAGATAAATACCTCGCGCTGTTCCAGCAGTGCCAAAGCAATCACAACGCGCTGTTGTTGCCCACCGGAGAGTGCCATCGGGTGGACATCCAGCAGGCCACCCAGCTCCATATCATTGATGGTCCTATCCAGAGACTGAGCGTTCACGGTGTGCAACCCCATCTGCAATTCCTGCAACACGCTGGCAGCAAAAAGCTGCCGGTTAACGTCCTGCATCACCAAAAATGAGCGCCGTAAACGCTGCCTGCGAGGAAAGGGTTTTCCATCCAGCAAAATCTCGTCGCGGGTGTTCTCCACCCCCGCCAACTTTCGGGCTAGCGTACTCTTCCCTGCGCCATTCTCGCCGAACAGCACCGTGACACAGCCACGAGGAAAGTGCAGCGCCCCTTTGACTGGGTGCCGATAAACAATCCCGCCACTGCCAACTGGAGGTTCGGCAAGCGATGCTGGCTGGGGGGGTGTCAAAGCCCGCAGCCCTTGCTGCATACGCAGCGTATCATCGCGTTGCCAGAACTGGTGGGCGGGTAAATCTTCAACAATTTGCCCCTGCCTCAAGCGAAGGACACGATCAACTACTCCCTGTAAAAACCACAGCCGATGCTCGGCAATAATGATGGTCATGCCGATGCTACGCAGGCTTTGCAGTATCTGCGCCAAAGCGCTAATAGTGCGCGTATCAAGATTGGATGCAGGTTCATCCAGCAGAAGAATGGAGGGTTGATCCATCAATGCCGAACCAATGGCAATACGCTGGAGTTCTCCGCCTGACAGCATAAACATATTGCGTGCCAGCAAATGCTCGATCCCCAGGCGTTTCGCTATCCCGATTGCGCGCGCCAGGATAGCAGCTGGCTCCTGCCCGGCATTTTCGCTGCCGAATGCCAGTTCACCCAGCGGATCGGCGCAAAAAAATTGCCTACGTGGGTTTTGATAAACCGTGGCAACCTGACGCCCCAACCGATAAAGTTTCTCTGCCGCCGGGTTCATCCCATTGATGCTGATACGCCCTTCAATCACCCCAGGAATAACATGCGGCACTATTCCGTTAATCAGGCGCAACAGGGTGGATTTTCCACAACCACAATGCCCGGTTAGCAGCACACATTCCCCCTGACGGACACCCAGGCGGACCCTATCGAGCGCGGGACTCCCGGCACCAGGAAACGTGACGCTAACCTGTTCGAGTACGATGTCGTCCATTATGCCTCACCACAGTAAAAACACAGTACCACCAGCCCAATGCACAGCAAGACCAGCAGCAGATCTGCCACGGTAAATCTCAGTCGCAAAATGGAGGAGGGCGTACTGGGGCTACCTAGCCCCCGGCTTAACGCAGTGGCGGATAGGGCCTCACCCGATCGCAACATGACGCCTATCAACGGGATAAAAATGTACTCCAGCGTGCGCCAAGGATGCAGCAAAATACCGCCGCTACCCGGCAACCCCCGTAAACGCATGGCACCGCGAATGGCCTGCTGCTCCTCCCATAGCACCGGGAAAAAGCGCAGCATCACCGCAAGCGGGATGATCACCATGCGTGGCGCATGCAGGCGATACATGCCCGCAATCAGACGGCTGGGCGTAGTGGCACAGATAAAGTAGTACCCCATAAAGCTGGCGATAACATAGGGCCAGGCATACATCAGTGCCGCCAACAGCACCATCACGCCGGAAGGCAAACCAGCCAAGCTGGCCACCGCTGAAAGCAGCGACATCGCCCCCATACACAACGCTAATAACACAGCGGCACGCCAACGCCGCTGCATCAATAGCAATCCACTAATCACGGCAACGGATGCCAGTTGAAAAACACCGCCTTTACCGGTCAAAACCAGGGTATTAATCACCAGCAACGCCAACATATTGGTACGAATATCAATAAATGCCATCCGCCGCGCCGCAAAGATCTCAGCAACCGTTTTTCTGGACAAGCCCGGACCTCACAAAATGCTTATTGAGCACGCCCAATCCGATGACCGCGCCCAGCAACCCGCTGACAAAAATCCCTGCCAGGAGCCAGCATATAACCGGGACGGAAAATAACGCGCTAAAGCTGTGGGCATACTCCTGCCCCAACTGTTGAGCAACCTGGGCTTCTATTTTCTGGCGCATAAACAGCAATGGAAGCAGGCCGCCAACGGGCCAGAGATTGAAAATTCCGTAACCCAGGACCATCAAGGAGCGGCGCTGATTTTTTCTCGCCGCGCTGCAGATAACATCGGCGATCCCCCCGGCGACCAACGCCGAAACCAGCGTTAACACATAGTCCCCGGCAAGCACCATCACCACGGCCAACACCATTGCCATCAGGCTGATCAAGCCCTTCTGCTCCACTCGTGCCAGGTAGAGCATAAAAGGGATCCCTGCAATCATGCCGGACAAAACTTTGGTTATGGGGATGAGGAAAGGCGACAAAACGGCCAGCATGTTAATCGCCATATTGATAGTGATAATAATCACCGAGAATATACCGAGCGTGATCAACTCCGCAGGTCGAATACTCATTACCAAACCTCCTCGTTAAGCGGCGCCCTTACCGGGCTCGTATGGCTACGCCAGAAGTTGGCATAACGCCCTTGTTGGGTGATTAACGCCTGATGAGTTCCCTGCTCACAGACCTGCCCGTGATCGATAAACACAATCTTGTCGGCCGTTCTCACCGTATTCAACTGATGGGCAATGACTATCACCGTGGCACGCCCCTTCAGGGCGTTGATGGCCCGAGCAATCGCCATTGCGGTCAGCGGATCCTGTGCGGCGGTCGCCTCATCCAGCAGTAACAACGGCGCATCCTTTAACAACGCCCGGGCGATGGAGACGCGCTGGCGCTCACCACCGGAGAGCAGGCGCCCCCCTTCCCCTACCGGACTTTGCCACCCCTGAGGCAGACGATTGACGATTTCCGTGACGCAGGCCAATTCGGCTACCGCCAGCAACTGTGCCTCGCTGGCATCAGGGTTTCCCATGCGGATATTGGCCTCCAGCGTATCGTCAAATAAATAAACATCCTGGAAAACCAGGGAAACGGCCCCCATCAGCTCCGCATGACGTATCTGGCGAATATCCTCACCACCGAGCGTAATACGCCCCTGATTGACATCCCAGAAGCGTGCCACCAGCCGAGTCAGCGTGGTTTTACCACACCCGGAAGGGCCGACGAGCGCCGTCAGCGAACCGGGGGCTATCTCCAGGTTGAAATCATGAAAAAGCCAGGGGGAAGCTTCGTTATAGCGAAATGCCACTCGCTCGAAAGCCAGGTCATAGCGGGTAGGCATGGGGTGAGGTACCTCGGCTTCTGGCAAGGTAGGGAGCTGAACCAGTTGAACCACATCATTAAGTTCGATTTGTGCGCGCTTAAATGCCGTCCCCAACTCGGAAAGGATCTTCAGCGGCCCAATAAACTGGGCCCCCAGCCCGATCAGGGCGATGGCCCAAATCGGATCGAGCTGTGCCGTCAACACCAACCAGACCGCTACGCCCACTACCAGGCCAAAGATACATTGCACCACCAGCGCTTGGGTGATCAGCCCCAGTACCGAAGACCATAGGGCTTTCACCATGGTCTGCCGCTGGTGGTTAATCGCCTGCATCAATGGAAGATAGTTATGGCTCCCCGGCCCGCTCAATACCGCCTGACGCAGCAGCATTTGGTGATCGATAAATTCCAGCAGGCGTGCATCGGTTTCCTGAGCCGCTTCATGTACCCGCTCCTGACTGCCGGCATTGCGTCGACTCCCCCACCTGGCCGCCAACCAAATCAGCGGTGCGCTCAGCAACAAAATGCCGCCCAGACGCCAGTCGAGCGCCAGGCTCAACAACGCAATAGTCAACGGCGTGGTGATATTGATAATTAACGGAACCAGCAAATCCATCACCGTCTGGGCCACGAATAACGTCCCGCGCACCGCAACACCGCTGGCGATACCGGTCGAGCGAGAAGTAAACCAGCCAAGCGGCAAGGCCACCAGCCGTTCTCCCAGCCGACGGTGCATAATCACCATAATGCGCATGGCTTCACTAAAGCCGCGCATCGTGACATATGCCTGAAGCCCGCCATTCACCAGAGCACCGAGCAAAAGCCACACACATCCGATAAGTGCAGCGTGTATATCAGCAATAAACAGCGCGTACACAATGATGATAAAGCAGCCAACAACCAGCCCCTGAAAGACCCCCACCAACGCTACACACAGTATAAATCGCCAAAACCTGGCCTCAATCGAGCGTTCGCCCAGCTGTAATAATGACGCTATCATGCCACCCCCTCCGTTTGACCGGTGGCAGAACATTCCCGCCACAGCCGACCGTATAGCCCACCCCGGGCTAGCAGCTCCGCATGTTTACCCCACTCGCTGAGTTGCCCTTGATCAATAACCACGATCTGAGTGGCGTCTTTAATCGTCGAAAGCCGATGCGCAATGGCTAACGTGGTACGCCCACGGGTGAGATTGGCGATGGCCTGACGGATTTCCATTTCCGCATCAGGATCGATCGCAGAGGTGGCTTCATCCATAATCAGAATCGGACGCGCGGCGAGGATCAATCTGGCTATCGCCACCCGCTGAGTCTCCCCGCCGGAAAGGTGTACATCGATCCCCGGCACTGAATCATAACCTCGCGGCAATGCCATGATGCGCGCATCAATCAGCGCGGCACGGGCAGCCTGACGGATCCGTTCCAGGGGGATATCCTCCATACCCAGCGCGATGTTTTGCGCCAGGGGGATGGCCAGTAACGCGGGCGTTTGCTCCAGCACACCAACCATGCGGTAGAACTGTGGCAAAGGAATGTGCCGGATATCATGCCCATCAATACAAATCTGCCCGCAGGCCACATCCTGGTAGCGCGCTATCAAGCGCGCCAGCGTGGTTTTCCCGGCACCAGAAGGGCCGACTAACGCGGTAAAACTGCCTGCCGGGAGTGTCAGATTGATATCCCGCAAGATTTCTTTTTCACCATAGCGAAAACCAACCTGGCGCAGGGTTATCTCCCCAGTTCCCAATGAAACCGGCTCGCAGGCATTGGGGAGTTCATCCTGATTCAGTAATGCCTGAATGTCGCTTGCGGCAACAAAGGCGGCACTTCGCACCTGATCTGCCAGCGCAACCGTCATTATCGACGCGGGGAGCAGTATCGCCACCAGCGTGGCCACCATAACCTCAGCCGCCCCCATCGTGCCATTCCCTATTCCCCAAATCCCTACCAGCACCATCACCAGCGCCACAACCGGCGAGGTAATGGCAATGATCGCGATGGACTGGGCCTTCATCGCCGGACGTACCAGCGCGCTGAATTCATCATGGAAATGACGAGAGGCATCGGTAAACCGTTGGTAACCTTCCCCCGCACTGCCAAACACTTTCAACACGACAATGCCACGCACATAGTCAACGATCACCGCACTGATCCCAGCCAGCTGCGTGGAGATTTTCGTCATGATGCCTCGCATGTTGCCGCGCGACAGCAAAACCAGTATCAGGCAATAAAGCAGTATGGGTACGCAGGCGGCAAGCCCTAAACGCCAGTTGAGCGCGAAACAGAAACATAGCCCCACCAAGGGAGTCACTACTAACGCCACGCCTTCAACCAGGCTATGCGCTACCAATTGATGCAGCGCCTCGACGTCATTCTGGATAACCTGACGAGTCTTGCCGGCGGCGTGTTCACCAAACCACACGGCAGGCAGACGCCCCAGTTTCTCAATCAGCCGAATGCGCAATGAGCACTGTAGGTTTGCATCCGCAAAATGAGTGATGGCTAGCGCAATGGCCCCAAGACCAGACTGTAGCCCCAGCCCGGCGACAAACCAGCCCAACACCAGATATATCTGCTCCACCGGCAGGTGCGACACCAACCCCTGAGTGATATCGACCAATGCCTGATACGAGATCCAGCTACTCAGGCTGGCCAGGATCTGTATCGCTACGGCAATCAGCGTAGGGGTCAGTACTGGCCGCAATACCATCAGCAAGGGGTTGTTTTTTAAACTCAGCATGGCAACAGCTCCCTCAGATAATGCGGCAAAGACAAGTCGGGCGCCGCCAGATAAAAATGCCCTCCCGGCATACTTCTAGTGCGATAGCCGCCACGGCATGCGCTGCGCCAGCGATGGATGGCTGAGGTATCTATCTCACGATCGTCTTCACCGTAAACCACCGTTAAATCCGCCACCGTTCCCGGTACGGCCCGGTAGGTTTCCAGTAGCCGATAGTCATCACGCACCGTGGGCAAAAATAACCGACGCAGCTCGGGATCCTCCCACAGCGCGCTATTCGCCGGATGTTGACGGTTCATATCGGCAATCAACGCGGCATCATCCAGTTGATGCAAACGACTGTTGGGCGGGCAATCAGGTGGGTTTTGGCCCGAAACCACCGTCATTATCGGGCGTTCAGGTGTCATCTGCTCCAGGTTACGTGCAGCTTCGTAGGCAACCCAGGCCCCCATGGAATGTCCGATCAGCAGGGTCAGCGTGGATTTATTTAACCGCATATCCAACTGGCAGGCACACTCCCAGGCCAGAGCCTGTAGCGTTGCGGGCGGCGCTTCGCCCAGGCACGCATCGCGCCCCGGATAGGTTACGCCCCATAATTGATAGCAGGCTAATACGGTTGCCCAATGCGCGTAGAATCTTGGGCTACCGCCAGCATGAGGAAAGACCACCAGCGCCGTTGCCACAGGATTGACCTGATTGCCTATCCCTCCCAGTGGGTTGATGAGGCTCATATCTCTTCCTCCCTGTCGGTGAGCCCTAGTCGGTTACCGATCGCCAATGGCGGTGCCAGGCTGCGTTGCTGCGGATAACCGATACGCGAGCATATTGCTTGCCAAAGCTGAAGAACCGCCAGTTGCCGTTGCAAACGCACACTGCCAATTCCTTCTGGCGCCATAAAACGATGCAGCGTCGCGCGGATACCCGATGCCATCTCACGGTATAAATGAGCGATATCGGTAAGTTCCGGCTGTGGGCTGGTGAAAAACAGAGCCTCATCCGCAAGGCCATTTTCCCTATCATCAATCATGCCGGTCGGCATAGGCTGCTGTAGCCGCCTCTCCCATATCACCTGACCAAACGGGGAATGCAGCATCAG
Source organism: Serratia sp. 2723 (assembly GCF_050434425.1). Taxonomy (NCBI): domain Bacteria; kingdom Pseudomonadati; phylum Pseudomonadota; class Gammaproteobacteria; order Enterobacterales; family Yersiniaceae; genus Serratia; species Serratia sp. 2723. Next base: position 489,049 of record NZ_JBNDIN010000001.1, on the reverse strand, counting down.
TTCGCCCTCATCGCAAAGTAAGGTTATCTGCATCAGAGGTTGTGAATTATCATCAGGCGAGGCAGCATCGAGGCGGTTCATCACTACAATATCGGCCTCAATCCCTTGCCAGGTGCTGCCAATCAAGATTTTCTCCGGGGAAGCCATCGGTGTTGCCGTGACTGACGGCGACGGCGCTCCGAGCACATCTGATAACACAAACAGGGCACAATGCAGAGTTTGCACCGACACGCGCATTTCCACCGAGCGAAGGGGACTCTCCAGGGCCAGGCGGTTGGCCGCACGCAGAAACCGTCGCACAGTTGGCATTTGGTCATAGAAGGGGGTGACGTCAAAACGAACGCCCTGCTGCTGCGCTACCCTTAGCGAATTCACCATTTCATGGAGATGAATCGGCAGTTCCTGCAACACCGGTATGCCCGCCAGCAACAAACTGCGAACGATGTCATCCCCTTCCCCGCCCACGATAGACGAACGCACCACGACCACGGCACACTCTGGCCGTGAATGAGCCAGGGCTTGATTGACACTGGAAAAGTAGTCGCAGGCTAATGCTTGCGCCAAGCGGCGCCCTTTTTCCCCACCGCGACCGATAATGGCGCTTAACCCATGTCCCTTTAAGGCTCTAGCGTAATGGACACCAAAGGTGGAGCCAACGACCCATATTCCCCGAGGGGCTTGAATTTTTGAGTCGATCATAGTTCGCCTTCCTCACAGTTCGTTGAATTGTTGGGGCCTTGCCAAACGATCCGTACTCCCGCAGGAGGCTGCGTCTGCCATTGCTGCCAAATCGCCAACGACTCCGGACGCTGGGAGAACCAGTTGGCACCCGACGACGACAGTGGTGCCAGAGTATTTCCCATCGCCCACGCCGCAACCGACCCCGTAACCTGATAGCTGTCGGTACAGGTCAGTACCGTGTGTTGCCCGTGCTCCGGCTGCCCGTCACTAATCCCTTCAGCACTCAGGCAAAAGTAAGGAGCCTTCTCTGTCATGGCATCGGCTATCCGCTGAGAGGCGCCCCCGGGGATCTCCCCTAACACCATAATTTCACTAAGCAAACGGGTGATTTCTACAGAGTCGGTTACGTTGAAACTCGCCAGCGACAGCAGGGATAATTCCTTTGCCGCGTAGGCAGCCTCTTCATCCACATAAGGATGTATGCCTGCAGACGGGGGAAAACAGGCAGGGAGTGACGGCATATCTACTACTTTGTGCCATTCACCCTGCTGCAAATGCCTCCCTGGATGGCCCGTGCGGTCATTTACCGCCTGCAGATATTCCGCCAATCCGGCGGGAGTGAGCGGTTGCAGGCCGCCGGTGAACGTGACCACTCGTAGCGAGTCAGTTCGACTAAACCGGGCACCAAGCGCACGGATCGCTACGCCCACTAATCCAGGCTGGACACCGGCCCCAAATATGCCGAGCCACCCCGCCGCCGCCAGCGGCGTATGCCAGCGCTCGATGGCGGCGGCATCACCACCCACTTCAATAAATACGCCAGGGCCAACGCACTGAGTCATAAGTTGCTCTATTACCCGCTCGGTCAGGGCAAATGAGGGGCCTGCACACTGAATAAACCGGCAGCACCCGCGCACCACCTCAGGCCATGGCGTTACTGCCAGTACGTCCAGTTCGGCAAGGCTCAGACGTTCTGAGTTCACATGGGCCAGGCGAGAGCGCAGCAAAGCAAGATTGCGCCCGGTAGCGAGCACCCGTTCCCCCTGCCTTAACAACGCCTCCACGCATGCAATGCCAACCGTGCCGCCGGCGCCGAACACGACAACGATATCGCTCATAGCCAGACCTCACTCAGCAGCGTAGCAATGGCTCCAGCCCCCTCACCTTCCAGGCAATCAAAGTGGTTACCGGCAATATCTCGTATGGTTAGATCGCCAAGGCAATAGTGACGCCAGAAGTGGGTCATATCTTCTCTCAGAGTCGGTAAAAAATGGATTTCACCGCGCTGACGCAGGAAAGTCACATTCCCAACATATCCCAAACGAGAAAACGCCCCTACCGCCCGCAAACTGGCAACATATACCGCGCGTAGCGCCTGCAAGGTTGCAACATCAAACCCGGACTCCGCTCGCTCCCGCGCCACCAAGTACTCAAGCCGCTGTTGGCTAGTGCGCAGAGCATTTTTCATGACGGCTTCGATCTGCGGGAATTGGGGCGCTAACTCGGCAACACAATTCTCAGGGATACGATCGCCATAGGTTTCTCGTGCCAGGTTGATCAACGCCCCCAGTTCACCCTCCGGGAAATCCAGTCCAATGTCTGCCGCAGGCCGGTTAAGCAAACGAGCCAGAGAATAGTCCAGCAGGACATCGTCTTCGATGATGAACGGAATACGATACGAGCTCACCACGATGAGCTGTTTTACCTCAATGCCGGACTCCAGCAGCTTTTCAGCCATCACGGCGGCAATCAGCCCCCCCATGCAATAGCCAAACAGATAAACCTGGCGGACCTGCTGCTCCCGCAGCGCCTGGCAGTAACGCTCTGCCAGCGATTCAAATAATTTTTCCGCTGGCAAGGTCAGATACCCATCACCCGGCGTACGACTGAGCCCCAGCACGGCAGGGCGCTCGTTAACCGACGCCAGCGCGTTAACCAGCGAGCGGTAGGGTTCCAGCCCCCCAGAGCCGTCATGTATCAGACAAAGAACCTCCCCCTCGCGGTTTTTACCGCTCAGCGAGCAAGCGGGCAGGAGTTCACTAATGGGGGAGGTTTCATCCGCAGAGGCTGGCTCATCCGGCGATGCTTCATGCTGCCAGACTACCCTGGAGCAATTTTCCAGCGTGGGGTCTGCTACAACCTGGCGCAGCAGTTCATCCCAAGCGATGTTTTCCGCTCCGGGGATGGCCCGCCGCAACCCACCAACACACTTCGCCAAAAGCAATGAATCGCCTCCGGCATCAAAGAAATTGGAGGTCAAGCTCAGCATATCGGGATTATCGATCCCCAGTACTGTCGCCCAAACGCTCGCCACCGCACGCTGACGCTCATTAAGCGGCTCAGCATTTGACTGCGGAGAGGCAAGCTGCGCACCAGTAGCCGGCAGATACTGCACTATTGCCTGACGGTCAACCTTGCCATTGGCGGTTAAAGGCATAGCGTTCAGCATCAGCAGACGATCGGGTATCATGTAGGCAGGAAGGTGCTGGCGTAGCAACTCGTTCAGTTCATCCACGTTCAGGCGTGCGTTTTGGCTGGCAGACTGGGCCCAAATCATCGTTTGATGGATCATCTGTATCGCACGCTGTGCCGGGTCGGTTGTCTGTGCATCATTGGGGTACATCACGCTGTGCTGAAACGGCGAGGCCTCCAGCGCCCGCTGCCAGTTCTCTCGAAGGTAAAAAGCATCCCCGGTGAGGTTGCGCTCATCAGTAAAACCCGTCAGACCTTCTTTAAACTCCATGGTGATCATCAACGGCGCATTGAGGCGAGTGGCGTCAATCACCGCCAAATCACCGCCGGGAACCAATAGAGCATGTAGCTGAGTTAACGTCTGGGGGATATGCCGGGCGTTGTGCAAGACATTTGCACAGATCACAATATCCCACGCAGCCAACCTGACCCCCTGCTCAATAAACGACCTGTTCAGATCCAGGATTTGGGTCGTAGCCTCCGGCCACTGCACAGCGGCTTCATCAAGGAAAAAGCGCGATACGTCAGTGAACAGATACTCAAAGACCAACCCCTGCGTCTGCTTGAGCTGGCGCAATCGCTGAATGACTGGCTCGGTGGTTCCTCCTACGCCCGCACCAATTTCGATAATGCGCAAAGGGCGTTGCTCATCAATGGCCTTGTGGGCATGCATCGCAACGCCAGCCACGATCAACTGGTTCAGATAGCGGTTAATCAAATTGCCGCCATAGGAGGCGCGAGCCACCTCCATTTTCCCTTCAGGGAAAAGTAAAGCCAGCGGATCGACCTCACCGCCGACAACCGCCTCCAACTGTTGCAGGCACAGATCAATGTAGGCAATCTGCTGATCGCCATAGTCGATATCATGAGCTAGCTGACGGGCCTGCTGCCAGAGACGCTTCGCCGCTTCGGGGGACATCGTTTCCTGCCATGGCGCAAGCCGGGCGGCGTTTTCGCTCAGCAGACGATCCCAGCGCGCCATCAGGGCGAGGTATTCTGGCTTCACGCTGACGTTTCGTTGGCGAATGTCCTGCATCGCCAGCAACGCAGCAAGCTCCATGGTATCAATCAAGCGAACAAAGCGCGGCACATCCAGGGTGGACAGGCTCTGTTGGTGCTGCTGTGCGATAGCATCAAGGATATCGTTATCCTGCGGCACGGGACAGTCATGACACCTGGCGGGCGTGACTACCGCAACCAACTGATTTTGCGGCGTCATTATCACAGCCACGTCACCAACCTCAGAGCGTGATCGCAACACGGCGGCAATTTCACCAGGCTCAATACGATGGCCATGACGTTTTATCTGATCGTCCTTACGGCCTAAAAACTCAATTTCACCATTATTGAGATAACGACCGAGATCGCCGGTCAGAAAAGCGGGCAGGCCACTGTCCGGCAAGATAATAAACGCCGAAGAATCAGCCCCCAGATACCCCGAACTCACCGCAGGCCCGATGATAACGATCTGTCCGATTTGCCCGCTCACGGTCTCTTCCCCATCGGCATTCAACACTCTCATCTCCTGCCCAGGAAGCGCACGGCCATAGGGAAGCGAGCGGCTGTAGCGACTGCCCGGCAGGGCCTCATGATAGTTAGACCAGATCGAGGCTTCCGTCGCGCCACCGAGCGCGATGAATCGGCAGTCAGGCACCCATTGGTGCAACTGCTCAGGCTGAGTCACCGGGATCCAGTCACCCGACACCAGGGCTGCCCGCAGCGCCAGTTGCTGCCGGGAGCTCCCGTTGGCCGCTGGCGGTAAGCAATCCAGCAGCAGCTGCAATTGGGCCGGAACAGAATTCCATATCGTGATCCGATGCCGCACCATATCCTGCTCCCAGGATCCTGGGTCGGGCGTAGTGCCTGCTGTAGGGATGACCAGCGCGCCCCCGGCGCGGAGCAAACCGAATACGTTAAAGATTGCCAGATCAAACGAGGGGCGAGACACCGCCAATACCCGATCGTCCTCATTCAAAGCCAGCATAGCGTGCAACGCATTGAGCGTAGTCAGTGCCTGAGCATGGGTAATGGGTACGCCTTTAGGTATCCCGGTCGATCCGGAAGTGAAAATGATATAGGCGACATCCTCCGCCGAAACCTGACGATTATCAGCGGGTACACGGGCAAGGCCCCCTGCACCAGGATCCAGCGTTTGTGGCGTTAACCAATGTTGACGTTGATGAGGGTAGCTGCACTTGAGCGTTGTCAGGATCGCCTGCTGGCGCGCCTGAGGCCACTGCGGATCGATCGGTACAAACGCCACCCCCGCCATTAGCGCGCCAAGCTGCGCCGCTACCTGCTCAACGCCTGGGTCAAAGACAATCAGAGCCGCATCACCTGCCTGACTCCCCTGAGCATAGAGCCAGTCACGCCAGGCACAGGCACGCTGGATTAACGCCACGCGCGTGAACTCTGTTTCCCCATGAATCAACGCGACCTGTTGCGGTTCATGCTGCGCCAAGCGGCAAAACGAAGCGATCAGACTTACCTCAGCAGCCTCTGTTACCGGGCTAATCCTGGGTATTTGCAGAGGCTTACGCTGTAACGGCGGCTGATGCCAGCGCTCCGCATCCCCTGACAAGGCAATCAGCGTGGCACAAAAATCGTTGAAAGCAGCATCCAGTACCGCCTCCGGATAACCACCAACCCGGGCGTCCCAGACAATGGATATCCCCCCGCCCTGAGCATCAGAGAGTTGTATATCCAGTAACACTTGCGGCGTCTGACTCAGCCCCTGCTCGATCCGGTGGGTATAGAATGCGCTATCAGGGCTTCCCACCCCGAGCGTTGAGGTCAGCACGATGGGCGTAGCGCTCTGCTCCCGTCGGTCATCATTGGGCAGCATTCGCAGCACTTCAACCCCTGACACCTCGCGGTGATCCAGCGCTTCGAATAGCTGGTGCTGTACCTCTGAAGCCGCATCAAGGGTGCTTTTTTCGCCGTTACATTCCAGCGCAATGAGCAGGGTAGAGGTGAAATCGCCCACGATGCGCATGACATCCTCCACCAGCGGATGGCGATCCAATACCGTCAACGTAATGCGAGAGCGCTCCTGTGCACCATAGCGACGGGCAATCCCGCCCAACAACGCCAAGGCGACAGAGGTCGGAGTAATTGCATGGCGACGGGCCTGGACCAGGAACGATTGCCATACCGGTTCATCCAGCGTATGACAACGGCGATGGTAGCTAACCTCTTCCGTTTCGGGCGGTTGCGGCTCTCCCAAACTCATCGCCTCAGGGAAAGATGCTGCCTTTTGCCACCAGAACGTCTCGGCACGGCGATATGCCTCCTGGCCCGCCGGGCTGGCGCGTTGCCACGCGCGTTGCAGCACGTAATCACGGAACGACAGCGATGGCGGTTGCAGCACCAGTTCCGGTTGGTTCAGAGCGCGGAAGAAATCCGCGAGAATAACGTTGATCCCGATAAAATCGGTAATAATCAGGTCAACAGAGAGGTGAAATGTAGCCTGCTCCCCCATGGTCACAACATGCGCTTCGATCAGCGGCGGCACTTGCGGATCGTAATGACGATGTTTTAACCTATGCCTGACCTCATCCTGAGTCTGGGCGAAAGCCTGTGCAGTTGCACATACTGAAACGTCAAGCGGCACCTCAACATCAGGATCAATCTGCTGCCAGCCTTCGCTGGATATGCGAGCATGAAGCATCGCGTGGCATGACACCATACGCCGCCAGGCCACCTGATAATCATCAACCCCCCAGCGTTCTGGTGCGGTAATCGTCAGTTCAGCATAACCATGGCAGCCGGTTCCTCCATCCACCCAGGCCTGGGTACGCCCCAGCAGGTAAGCCGCCTGTACCTCCGTTAACGGGAAGGGTTCGCTGCTCTGCTCAGGGTGATGCTGTACCCTGCCTTGCTGCCTTAGAGCCGCTAAAATAGCCTCTTTTTGCTGGCTGACCTGTTGACGCAGTTCTGCGGTAAAGACGCCCTCCGGCGCACGAAACCGCAATTTCCCACCGCTCTCCCACAAAACAATATTGAGCTGCTGTAGCTGTTCAAGAAAAGCGTTTATCGTTTTCATAGCAGTCCCTCATCAAAATCAGTAACACCTCCCGCAGGGATCTCCCCCTGGCTTTCCGCTTGGGCGTTCAACTGTGCAACCTGGGCGCAAAAGTCGTTAAACCGGGGATGAAGCAGCAAAAGACGTAAGGAAATACTCGGATCGATTTCGGTCTGTAACGCGCGTATACAGCGTGTCGCCTGGAGTGAATCCCCTCCAGACTGGAAAAAGTTATCCAGTGGCTGGTCAGCCTCGATTGGTAGATATTGACGCCAGATCCGGGCGATATGTGCTGATAATTCGGTTAATTCGCCGGGAGATGGTGCAGTTATCTCCACCAACTCCTGAAGGCGATAAGCTACGCCCGATGCCAAGCTATTGATCTGCCCTGCGGGTAATAGCGCAGTAATATAATCAACCGTGATATGCAGCCCACGTACATCATCGTGAACCTGAAAATCCATCGTGACCTGTGGCGTTTGCGAGCGTGCATACGTCATAGTACCGAACCCGAAATTATCGGAACGGGTGGTACCTGGCTCCAGCCCTAAGCCACTGGTAAACACCACCGGAAAAAGCCCCGCCATCGGCTCACCCTGCTGACGTACAACTTCACGGGCAACACGTAAGGTGCTGACCTGCTCAGGCGTTTCGTGGATCTGGAGTAATCCCTGATGGGCGACATATGCTTGCTCTTGCAGTCGTTGACGGCGCCGATCTGCATCAGTGGCCAGCGGACCCGCGTCGAAGGCCACCAGGCCCAAACGGGTAAAATCACCAACCATGCCCGTCACACCCGGTATATCCAGATCACGCTCAAAGGTGGTGACATTCAAGCTAAACGCAGATCCATCAGTTAACTCAGCAATCTCAAGCGCATAAGCGGCCAGGAGTAATGCTGCTGGCGTGACCCGCATCTGCGAAGCCTGCTGGCGAACGGCACGCCACAGACCTCCTTCGATTTCGTAAGAGCTGCGGGCGAAGCGAATATGACTCACCGTGTCGAGGGTTGTGAGATAGGGCAAGCGGGGAGCGGGCGGCATTGATTTCACTACCGCTGGTTCCGGCAACTCGCTATACAGATGCCTATACTGCGCGTAGGTCATGGTATGTGGCGGCGCGACAGGTTTTCCCTGATAAATCGCGCCCAGTTCACGCATCACCAAAAACATCGAAGTGCCATCCAGCATCAGATTGTCCATACCGATGCCAATCGTCTTGCCATCCGGCGAGATGCGGATCCGTAAAGGATAATCTTCGGTGGGATCGGGCGTTTCGGCTTCGGTAGAGGCACGCACGCGATCGGTGACCTCAATCAGGTCGTTGACCTGCGCAGTTACCTGTCCGAATGGCACACCGTCATGCCAGACCACCCGTGAACGCAACGCATCATGTCGGGCAACAACCTGACTGACTGCTTGCTGCCAGCGGGCAACATCAATCCCCTCAGGCTGAGGGACAAAGAACTCAAAATAACAATGCGATGCAACGCCGCCCAGTAACTGTTCCGGGGAGCGCCCTGCCAGATAGGCTTTTTGTAGAGCGGTTAAAGGATAGTCTGCCTTGTGCTCACCGAGCATAACGGTTTGCTCCGGGGCAGTAACACGTTGCGCTAACACCCAGTCCACAAAATCCGTAAAGGTGGGGTGATTAAACAGGTCAGCCAGCCTAATCGATAAGTGTCCCTGCTGACGTAGCGCCATTACAATTTGGGTGGCGCGGAGCGAGTCCCCTCCCAGAACAAAAAAGTCTGCCGAGGATGATAGAGGCGATTTCAGCTCCAGCACCGTTTCCCAGCAACGCGCAATCTGTGCTGCAACCTCGGTACTATGCTCTGCACTGGATGTAGGTGAATTAGACAGCTTGGCCGGGAGGTTAGCGGGGTGGTTTAACCTCAACTCGGCCTTAATCCATACCAGATTAGCCGCCAGACGCTGCATCTGTTCCAATACCGCGCCGTGCCACTCCAGACGCTGCCCCCAGGCTGATGCCGTCAACAGTGGCGATTGCCCGCCATCCACCAGTGTTGGATCGAGTAAGGCGGCAATCAACGATGCTGCATCAGGTTCAGTTACTTCCAACACATAGATGCGTACCGGGGTGTTGCGCCCCCCCACGGAGCCGATTTTTGCTAGCCAGGCTAACAGCTCGTCATCCCGATGTAGTGTCGCTGGCGCGATAATGACATCCGGTACTTGTTCCACTTGTCCGGCGGCCAATCCACTACGCTGAGCCAACGTATTAAGCACCGCGTTTTGCTCATACTCATCAAGAATTATCGGTAACTCGTTCTCGGCGGCAACCTGCGCTAAAGCCTGACCAAAAGCACCACTGCCCGCTCCCAAAATCAGAATTCGCAGGTGGGGCTGGGCGTGATTCAGACGGGAAAAATCCGCTAGTAGTTCAACCACCAGATCGCCAAAAAACCGAATCTGCTGTAACGAAGCCAACAATAAGCGCTCCGGTGCCAGTAGCGGATGTAGCAGCAGATCGTTACGTGGCCGGCTCCCATCCACACAGGATGCCAGAAACTGCCCGACTTCCCGCCATTGCCATACGATATCGGCATCGACCGTTGTCTGCCGTTGCCACGCGGCCACAACCGGAGCCAGAACATCAGGCACATTGCTTAGCACGGCCAGCGCTGCGGCAATCGCTCGCTCCGCTATCTGATGCCCACTCAGCCCGGCTGCCAATGCGCCGAGTGCAGACAGAGATGGCCGCTCAATCACCTCACTGGTTGCCCCGACGTCCGGCATCAGTTGAGTCATAAACTGGGCATGTGCTGCCATTAGCTGCGGATGTTCCAGACTGTCAACAGCATAATCCCAACGAACCTCAAGCCCGTCGCCGTCGGGTAAAACCTGGCAATCGATAATTACGCCCGGCGTGCGAGTGTGCGTCCATTCGATACGCGTTTCCCGGCGATATAACGACTCAACTTCCGGTATTCCTAGCGTACTGGTAAAGACAAAGGGATAAACCGCTCGCCCTCGTGCTGCAATATAGCGATCGTCAGGTGCCTTGCCGACGATGGCATCTGACAGTGCGCGTGATACATCAACAGGCGTGTCATTCTGCGTGTAGCGACACAGACGCAGTTGGGTAAATTGCCCCAATGCCTGAGGAGATCCCGGCGGACGCCAACAAACTGGCACCACTACAACCACCTGCTGCCGATCGCATAAAGCGATTAACGCCTCAGCATACGCTTTGAGGATCAGTGCCGATAAGGTCACGCGTTCTCTTTGAGCGCGCTCCTCAAGCTGGCGGCGTGAGCGGCTATCAAGACGATAAGTGAGCGATTTGATATGACTGATAGTGGGGGCCATCGTTGCCGACGGCAGGTGGGGAGGTAGCCAATCATCAGACCGCCATGCCGGGAGAGCCTCCTCCTGTTGCCCCTGCTGACGTACATAGTGCACAAAGGGGGTAATATGGGGTTCTAATTGGTAGCCAAGATGCCCCACCGTGACTCGCTCAACCAGAGCCAGGGTTATCCGGATCAGGCTCAGCGCATCTAGAGCAAGATAATTGAACATCAGGCCAATTCGCGTCGGTTGCCCTGCAACGGTGACCAACATTAACGGAGGCTGCTGTCTGGCATCGAGCGGCGCTGCAGCCAGATAGTCCTCCAACTTATGCTGTTCAGGCAGCATGAGCACCGGCACCGGTTTAGCGCTGACAACCTGTTGGTATTCCTCGGTACGCACCAGTCTAAGCGCGGTTGTTTCCTGGATCAGTTCATCGAACGCACGCTGCCAATGTACCAACGGATGATCCGCCGAGCTGCGAATAATGACCGAGAACACCGTATCACAACGGCTGACCCCAGGAATACCGTCGGCACCGAGCGCATAAGCCCGCTGCAGTGACGTCAGCGGCAAGGGCTGCCGCTGATTATCTTCTTGTGTCAACGTCTCGGCTGGTGTCTGCGTAACGCATGGCTGACAACGCTGGGCAAACGCTTCCAAGGTATTCGCAGCAAACAGTTCCCCGATCGCCACCTGAACGCCCTGCTCCATCAGCAAGGCGCAAACGCGCGTCGCCGCCAGGCTATCACCTCCCAAAGCAAAGAAATTATCGGAGGCGTTGACAGAATCAAGCTTCAATACCTGGCACCAGATTTGCCGGCATTTCGCAAACATTGCCGATTGCTCATATTGCCCATCGGTTTGCCCTACAGGCTCATCATCCTCAAGTTCCCGGCTTGCCCACTGACGATCGATCTTGCCATTTTGACTCAACAAGAGTTGCTCCCTTATCAGGAAGCGAGCCGGGATCATATAGAGCGGCAATCGACGGGAGAGCCTCTGACGTAGCTTCTCAAGATCCAGTTCGGGTTCATCGCAGACCAATAGCGCGCCTAACGCACGGCGCTGGCGAATAGGCACTACCACCGCATTGTCGATACCGGGCAGAGCCTTCAGAGTTTGTTCAACTTCGCCGCATTCGACACGATGGCCCTGGATTTTAACCTGAGTGTCCAGACGCCCGACAAAAAAGAGTACCCCCTCACGCCAATAGCCCAGATCGCCAGTGCGATACCAGCGTGTGGGATCTGCATCGGGCACCTCCAGCGAGTAAACAAAACGTTCGGCGGTGCGTTGCGGATCGCCTAGATATCCCTGCGCCAATCCCTCACCACCGATCCAGAGTTCGCCTGTTACGCCATCGGGACAGTCAACAAAGTGGCCGACATCATCCTCACGCACCACGCGGTATTGCTGACCACCCAGTGGTAAACCATAGGGCACGGAAGGCCAGTGCGCCTTAAGATCGTCTGGACGACGGATCACATATTCATTTGACCAAATAGCGGCCTCGGTACTGCCCCCCATGGCCACCAGGATAGTATGCGGAGAAATCTTTCTAAGGCGATCAAACAACGCCGGCGCGACCCAATCGCCGGAGCACAAATAGGCACGAATAGAGGGTAAATCATCCACGGCAATCGCCAACATCGTTGCCAAGGCTGGTACGGAATTCCATAGCGTGATGTGATGTGACTTGACCAGCTCGGCCCAGCGAAATGCATCACGCCGCTCGTTCTCATTAATAGTGACAATACAGCCGCCACCGCTGAGTGGCCCGAAAATGTCATAGACACTGAGATCGAAATCCAGAGAAGAGACAGCCAATAGGACATCGCGCTCTGTGACGCCATGACGGGTGTTCACATCAACGATAGTGTTGTTGGCGGCCCGATGGCAAACCGCAACGCCTTTCGGTTCCCCCGTTGATCCCGAAGTAAAAATTACGTAGGCCAACGCCTCCGATGCCCCCTCAGGCAGCCGAAGCTGTGATAAGGGCGTTTGCTGTTCAAGCAGGTCAAAATCCGCTGCCGTCAGCAGGTAGCGCATTCCCGAGCGCTGACGGATTGTTGCCAAGCGATCTTCCGGCATATCCAGACCTACCGGGAGATAGGCACATCCTGCATACAAAGTGGCCAACACGGCGACGACCTGAGCTGGCCCCTTGGGCAGACGGATACCCACAATATCGCCAGGTACCGTATGAGTCACCAACCGGGCCGCCAGACACAGCGCTAACTGATCCAGTTCGATGTAGTTCCATCGCTGTTCCTCTGGCAAGCGCCTCGCAAGGGGATCGATCTGTTCCGGAGCCAATTCATAAGGAACAGGTGAGCTTATCAACGCTATCGCCTGCGGCTGTTTTTTCACCTGTTGCCGAAAACCGCTGAACAGCATCGCGGGTGAACAGGCGGCCGGCGTAGAGTTTACCTGGCTACGCCATGCCTGACTGGCGCGCGGAAGTTGGCTCTCGACGCGACGCCCCGCGATCACGTCATCTATCGACTCCGTGAGCAAGGCGAAAACGGCACTTTCTACATCTGCCGGGATCGCTGCCCGTCGAGCGTCAAAAACCACCTGGATTGGTTGCCGCTCACACAGTTGGATCACCTGACAATCAATCACGGTCTGTGGTGTTTGTGCCCAGACACGGGGTTGACCAAAGGTGTCTACCACCAGCATATCGAACACCGGCCGTTGCGCAGCATAGGTGAAAATATAAGGTGACATGCCTGGATGGGGGCGGGTCACATCGGCCAGCGCACGACGTAACTCGGTTTCGCTATCTACTCCGCGCAGTAACCGATAACGGAGATCGTCATGCGTATCGCGTGCCAGCGCCTCCAGTGACTCAGCCTTTCTGGCACGGTGCGCATAAGTGACCGTGCGCTCCGCCAACTGCATTTCGCTGCCCGTCGTCGATACATTGGTCACTGTCACAATAAAATCGGGGGTTGCACTACACAGCCGTAAAGCCCTGGCATATAGCGCCAGAACCAGCGCTGAAGTCGCGACACCCAGTTTGGCCGCATACTGTTTGAGTCTTGACCACTGCTGAGGGGAATAGCATCGAGAACGTCGCACTACAACGTCAGGTTGCGTGCCGTTTGCACTCGCAGGTCTGAAAGTGGTAAACGGTAATTCGGGCGGAGGAGGAAGCTCATCCATTCTCCCCTGAGCCAGCTTCAGCAGCTTGTCCCGACCCCGTTGGCGTTTGCGTTCGATACGCGCTTGATTTTCACTTAACTGCTGATAGAGCTGCTCTACCGCAACATATTGTGGCAAGGGTGGCTCACCGCGATAATACAACGCAAGATAATGCATCAGCGCAGAAAGACCTGGCAGATCCACCGCCGCTAAAGATATAGCGATATGCAGCGTCGTGTCACCGTCGTGCCATCTTGTCAACTCAACCCCCCAGAGACGACCCGAGGTTAAATCAACGGATTGCGATAACATGCGTTCCCGAACCGAAGAACCATGTTCATCCTCTTGCGAGCGATGCTGATGGTGTATTTTCAGTTCAGGGATCACCCCTTCAGACAGTGTCAGGTGGTCGGCATCCATAAATCGCATTCGCAATGCCGGATGTTCCGCAACAGCAGCCATCGCCAGATGCAATTTCTGCTCATCCACCGCCTTTCCGGTAAACGTCAGATAGGCGACACACTCCTTCCCTCCCAACGGTAAATCCGGCTGGCGGCCCACAAAATAAGCTCGTTGGATCCTCGTTGTAGGGAATAGATCCTGGCCTGATACGCAATTGAGCGTTGACACAGATACACCTCCTTTCCATTGAAAACCAGCAACATGTTCCTTATCGCTAATGGTATTGAATAGTTAGCGTGCAAATGATAATAATAATCATTACCAAAAGAAGTCAATCATTAAATACGCGTTATTTAATGTTATTACATAACACATAAGGAACACCTATCCGGAAAGGAGAACGGAAAAATGAGATCTTACTTCTGGCTCGCCATCGGCTGGAGCCTACTCTCAACGGTACAGGCCAGTACCGAGCAACCCACCCAGCAGCCCAAAGAGGATGTAATAACGGTAGACAGTACAATCAATGCACGGTTTATTTCGGAGTCAAATCGAACAATCCCTTTTACCGTCAATCATCAAGACGGACTTATGCTAGAACAGCGCCAAATCAAAGATGGGCAAAGTCTTTTATGGCAAACACCCGGGATGGCGTTGAACAGTGATGGGCAGAACCCTGAGTCATCGATCAAGATCAGGGGAATAGGCTCAATTAACCAAGTCAGCAATGATGATACCTCTGTGGTAACGATGCTAAACGGCGTTCCCATCCCACAAGGAAATATCACCAACCGCCTGCTGGATATTGATCAGGTCGATATCCTGAAAGGGCCGCAGGGAACCCTCTTCGGGCGCAACAGTGAAGCGGGGGTGATCAACATCATGTCGAGCAAACCTACAGACCTATTTACAGGCCACATTGGCAGTGAATGGGGAACCCATGGCTATTCCCTCGGTGAAATGGTAGTTAACACACCGCTTACCGACACGCTCAGTAGCCGCGTGGCATTGCAGTATGATCGAAAAGATGCGGTGCTTAAAAATCAGCAGGATGACGATAAGGTGCTCAGCCACCCGCAGAATCTGACCGGGCGTGCCAGCTTCGGCTGGCAACCCGAGGAGAGTGACAGCCTGCTTTTTACCGCCGATCATCAACGTCTGCGCCACAATGCCGTGGGCATGATATTGTTAGACGG
Source organism: Serratia sp. 2723 (assembly GCF_050434425.1). Lineage (NCBI taxonomy): Bacteria > Pseudomonadati > Pseudomonadota > Gammaproteobacteria > Enterobacterales > Yersiniaceae > Serratia > Serratia sp. 2723. Next base: position 473,813 of record NZ_JBNDIN010000001.1, on the reverse strand, counting down.
CAGCGATAAAGCCAGCTTGCCCAAAAATTCGATGAATGACTGGAGAAATGACACGACCCTGACGTTTAACTGGCAGCACTACTGGGATCGTCTCCAGCTAACTAACGTCACTGGCTGGGGAAAATATTCTCACTCCTCGTCTGGCCCCATCACCGACTCACGCATTAGCCAGCGTCTGTATGACACAAACTATGATTCCTGGCGGATATCCAGCAACCGGCAGAAGCAGTTTTTCCAGGAGTTACGCCTGGGCTCCACGGAAGATAGCCCCTTTTTCTGGGTATCCGGAATAAACTATATCCACTCAGGGCGTACACATCGGTATAACGGTGCCAGGAATGAGATCCCCGAGTGGGACTACGATCCTTTAAACGCCCAGATCCACCGTCGTTTTAATAACGACAGTTTTGCGCTGTTCGGCGAGACCACCTTTCCTCTCACTGATGCACTGGATCTCACCACTGGATTGCGCCATACCTGGGAAAAAATACGTTATCGCGCCAGATGGAATGCCAACCCTGGCTATGCCAACCCCGGCCCTACAATACAAAACGATAACCAATCCCTGTCTGAAAGTTATTTCACCGGTCGCATGGGTCTCAACTATACGCTGACCGAGGAATGGAATGTTTATGCCACCTATTCCCGAGGCCACAAGTCAGGCGGATTCAGCGATTGGGATACCAGTATTGCCAGCGGCCAGCCTTCAACCCCTTACCGAGAAGCCACGGTTGACAGCTACGAAATCGGTGCCAAAGCGTTGGTTCCCAGCCTTAACCTGGAGATTAATCAGGCGTTTTTCTACAGCCAGACCCGTAACGACCATTACTACACCCTGCTCGATCCCAGCCGAAGTTTTGCCACCGTTATTGAAAACTTTGATACCGAGAGCAAAGGCGCTGAGATGTCCGCAACCTGGCGACCCAACGCTAACCTGATGGTAACACTGGGCATGGACTACACACTCGCGACAATCACTCAACTGCCCCAGAACAGCCAGTCCGGCGGACATGAGGGCAACCGAATCCCGGACGTGCCACGCTGGGGAGCTTCATTCGCCACGGATTATTCACACCGGATGCAGCTCGCAGAATTACCGCTGGTGTTTAATGCCAGTCTGAACTACCGCTATAGCAGCCAGCGTGAAGCCGATGTAGGCAATACCTTTAAATTAGGTGAGACACAACTGGTCAATGCACGTATGGGCTTTAAAAGCACCTATGGAGATATCTACCTGTGGTCAACCAACCTACTGGATAATCGTAGCCCGGTTTATGGGTTTTATTACCCAGCGCTCGCACCAGCAGAGGGAGGCACTGGCAGGGATGCCTATGTGGGAACCCTCAGAGAAGGCCGGGTCGTGGGTATAAGTTATCAATATTACTTCTAGGCATGTCCGACGCATGAAAAATGCCAGTGGGTTACCCCACTGGCTGGTGAAAAGCACCATTACTCAGAAACACTTTTGCGGTGAGCGTCAGATACGCTCACGGTATTGCTTGTCGCTCGGCGCGGCGATGTCCCACTGGGTCAAGTGGGCCAGCATCTCCAGCCGTGCCTGTTCAGGTACCACCTGCAGCCAGTCGGCCTGCTGGCGGCGGATTGCAGTGAAATAACGCTGATAAAACTGTTTGGTTAACAGAACTGTCATCGGTTATCCCTCCGCTGATTCAACTGCCCTCATTATCGGCGTAATATAGGGAAAGATAAATTGACGACTTGATGCCGGAGAGTTCCTCTTTTATGTCCACCTCACGCCTGCAACAACAGTTCATCCGCCTGTGGCAACGCTGTCATGGGCAAACCACCGAAACCACGCTGCAAGAGTTGGCAGAGGTGCTCAGCTGCTCCCGCCGCCATGTTCGCTCGCTACTGGGAGCCATGCAGCACGAGGGCTGGCTGACCTGGCAGGCCGAATCCGGCCGGGGTAAACGTTCGCAGCTCAGCTTTCACTACACCGGATTGGCACTGCAACAACAACGCGCCGAGGAACTGCTGGAACAGGATCGCATCGACCAATTGGTCAAACTGGTGGGCGATAAAAACGTGGTACGCCAAATGCTGCTTTCCCAACTGGGGCGCAGCTTCCGCCAGGGAAAACATATCCTGCGCGTGCTCTACTATCGTCAGCTTTACAACCTGTTGCCCGGTTCGGCACTGCGCCGTTCGGAAACCCACCTGGCAAGACAAATTTTCAACGGCCTGACGCGGGTAAACGAGGAAAATGGGGAACTGGATCCCGATCTTTCGCATCATTGGCAAACGATCACCCCTTTGCACTGGCGTTTTTATCTACGTCCGGCGATCCATTTTCACCATGGCCGTGAGCTGGAAATGGAAGATGTGATCCATTCGCTCAACCGCCTGATCCCACAGCCGCTATTTTCCCATATCGACAGGATCGTCTCACCTACGCCCTATGTCATCGATGTGCATCTGCACACGCCGGACTACTGGCTACCCTGGTTGCTGAGCAGCGTACATGCCATGATCCTGCCACGCGAATGGCAGAGCCTGCCGGACTTTGCTCGCCATCCGATCGGCACCGGTCCCTATCGCGTGATACACAACAACCAAAGCCAGATGAAAATCCATGCCTTTGACGACTACTTTGGCTATCGCGCCCTGATCGATGAGGTCAACATTTGGGTATTACCGGAAATCACCGAAGAGCTGGCGCACTCCGGCGTCCAGTTGCAGGGGGATGATACCGGTAGGAACGAGCTGGAAAGCCGCCTCGAAGAAGGCTGTTATTTTCTATTGTTCGACCAGCGTTCGGCACTGGCGGCCGATCCGGAAATCCGCAGTTGGCTAAGCGAACTGATCAACCCGATCGCACTGCTGAGCCACGCCGGGCCGCTCTACCAGCGTTACTGGGCTCCGGCCTATGGCATCCTCCCGCGCTGGTTGCATAACCGGGTACTGGGGCAGCAACCCAAGCCTGCAGGCTTAACCGAATTGACCCTGACCTTCTACAGCGAACACTCCGAGTTCCACGCAATCAAGCAGGCTATCGCCTCTTTGCTGGCCGAACAGGGCATCACACTCAATGTGCAGATCGTGGATTATGAAGCCTGGCATAAGGGCAAGGCGCAAAGCGATCTGTGGTTAGGCAGCGCCAACTTCACCCTGCCGCTGGAGTTTTCGCTGTTTGCCACGCTGTACGAACTGCCGTTGATACAACATTGTCTGACGGAAGATATCGCCCAGGATGCCGCTCTGTGGCGGGAAAATCGCCTGTCCATGGCCGAGTTTTGTCAGCGCCTGGTCAGCAGCCATCAGTTGCATCCGTTATTCCACCACTGGCTGCAACTGCATGGCCAACGCAGCATGCGTGGGGTACGGATGAATACCCTCGGCTGGTTCGATTTTAAATCTGCCTGGTTTGCGCCACCGGAAGCATAATCGCCTTTCACCCGCGCCACTAAGCCTCTACAATAGCGCCGACTCAACGGGGTGCGGAGAACCCGCCAATTTTTGGCCAACGGTTTTCCGCTGAGAGCACACCCGTCGAACCTGATCCGGTCAATACCGGCGGAGGGATTTGAGCATGGCACGTTAACCTTCGTTAACCCAGTCCTCAGATACCTTTGCCCCTTTATTATTAGGAGTGCAAAGTGGTCAAAAAATACCTGCCCTGTTTATTACTGCTAGCGGCGATGCCCATCCTGGCCAAGCCAACGCTGACGGTTTACACCTACGACTCTTTCGCTGCCGACTGGGGCCCAGGCCCGGCGGTAAAAAAAGCCTTTGAGGCCGAATGTGACTGCGAATTGAAATTCGTGGCGCTGGAAGACGGCGTTTCATTACTCAATCGCCTGAGAATGGAAGGCAAGAACAGCGCCGCCGACGTGGTTTTGGGCCTGGACAACAACCTGTTGCAAGCCGCGCAGCAAACCGAGCTGTTCACCGCCAGCCAAGTCGATACTAGCAAGCTCACCGTTCCCGGTGGCTGGCACAACCAGACCTTCGTTCCCTATGACTATGGCTACTTTGCCTTCGTCTACAACAAAGACAAGCTGAAGAACCCGCCGACCAGCCTGAAAGAGTTGGTGAGCAGCGATCGCCCCCTGAAAATCATCTATCAGGATCCACGCACCAGCACGCCTGGCCTTGGCCTGCTGCTCTGGATGCAGAAAGTGTATGGCAACGAGGCACCGCTTGCCTGGCAACAGTTGGCGAAGAAGACCGTCACCGTGACCAAAGGCTGGAGTGAAGCCTACGGCCTGTTCCTGAAAGGGGAAGGTGACATGGTACTGAGCTACACCACCTCCCCCGCCTACCATCTGATCGAAGAGAAAAAAGACCTGTATGCGGCGGCCAACTTCAGTGAAGGCCACTACCTGCAAATCGAAGTCGCGGGCAAGCTGAAGGCCAGCAAACAGCCAGAACTGGCCGAGCGCTTCATGCAGTTTATGATCTCCCCAGCCTTCCAGAACACCATACCCACCGGCAACTGGATGTACCCGGTGATCAAGACGCAGCTACCCGCCGGTTTCGAACAGATGGCCGTACCGCAAACGGCATTGCAATTCAGCGCCGAGGAAGTGGCACAACAGCGTGGTAACTGGATCCGGGCATGGCAAACCGCCGTCAGCCACTGATCCCCCGCTGGTTATGGCCGGGGCTGATGGCCGCCGGTCTGATCCTGCTTGTCGCGTTGGCGGCTATGGGTTCGCTGTGGCGTCATGCGCCTGAAAACGATTGGCGTAGCCTGTGGCAAGACAGCTACCTGTGGCACGTGGTGCGCTTTACCTTTTGGCAGGCGCTGCTCTCTGCCGTGATCTCGGTGGTGCCGGCTATCTGGCTGGCCCGGGCGCTGTACCGGCGGCGCTTCCCTGGCCGTAACTTGCTGCTGCGCCTGTGCGCCATGACGCTGGTGCTGCCGGTGCTGGTCGCGGTGTTTGGCATGTTGAGCGTCTACGGCAGGCAAGGCTGGCTGGCAACGCTCTGCGGTTGGCTGGGCGTGAACTACAGTTTTTCGCCTTATGGCCTGCAAGGCATTCTGCTGGCACATCTGTTCTTTAATATGCCCCTGGCCACCCGCCTGCTGCTACAGGCGCTGGAGAACATTCCCACCGAACAGCGCCAACTGGCCGCACAGCTGGGGATGAACGGCTGGCAGCAGTTCCGCTTTGTGGAGTGGCCAGCGTTACGCCGCCAGATCCTCCCCAGTGGAGCCTTGGTGTTTATGCTGTGTTTTGCCAGCTTTGCAACCGTATTGTCGTTGGGCGGCGGGCCGCAGGCCACCACCATAGAGCTGGCGATCTATCAGGCCTTGAGTTACGACTACGATCTCAGCCGCGCTGCGCTGCTGGCGCTGATCCAACTGGCTTGCTGCCTGGGGCTGGTGGTGCTCAGCCAACGTTTGAGCCAGACTCTGCCGGTTGGCCATACCCACGCCCAGCGCTGGCGCGACCCGCAAGACAGCCTGGGGCGGCGTATTGCCGATACGCTATTCATTATCGCTGCCCTGCTGTTGCTACTGCCGCCATTGTTGGCGGTGATCATCGACGGTGCCAACCAGACGCTGGTCACCGTGCTGCAACAGCCAATTCTCTGGCAGGCCCTGTTCACCTCGCTGCGCATCGCACTAGGCGCGGGTATTTTGTGCGTGGTATTGACCATGATGCTGTTATGGAGCAGCCGTGAACTGAAACTGCGGCAACGGGCCGCCTGGGGCCAAACGCTGGAACTGAGCGGCATGGTGATCCTGGCGATGCCGGGCATTGTGCTGGCTACCGGTTTCTTCCTGTTGCTGAGCGATACCACTGGGCTGCCGCAGTCGCCTTATGCGCTGGTGATCCTCACCAATGCGTTGATGGCGGTGCCCTACGCGCTGAAAGTGCTGGAAAATCCGATGCGCGATCTGGCCGAGCGTTATAATCCTTTATGCTTGTCGCTGGATATCCACGGCTGGCAACGGCTGCGCTGGATCGAGCTGAAAGCGCTGCGACGCCCGCTGGCGCAAGCACTGGCCTTTGCCTGCGTGCTGTCGATTGGCGATTTCGGTGTGGTGGCACTGTTCGGCAACGAACAGTTCCGTACCCTGCCTTTTTATCTCTATCAGCAGATTGGCGCTTACCGCAGCAACGACGGGGCCGTAACTGCCCTGCTGCTGCTGCTGCTCTGTTTCCTGCTGTTTACTCTGATTGAACGTTTACCGGGCCGCCATGCTGACGCTTGAAAAACTGACCTATCTGTACGAACACCTGCCGATGCGTTTTGACCTGCGCATTCAGCCGGGAGAACACGTCGCGGTGCTGGGCCCTAGCGGCGCAGGCAAAAGTACCTTGCTCAGCCTGATCGCCGGTTTTCTACCGGCGGCCAGCGGCAAGCTGTGGCTCAACGGAAGCGATCATACCGCTTCGCCACCGGCCAAACGCCCGGTGTCGATGCTGTTTCAGGAAAACAACCTGTTTGCCCACCTGACGGTCAGGCAAAACATCGGCCTGGGGCTGGATCCTGGCCTGCGCTTAACCGCCGCACAGCAGGAACAGTTGGCACAGATTGCCCAACAGGTCGGGCTGGAAGAACATCTGCAGCGCCTGCCGTCACAGCTTTCCGGTGGGCAGCGGCAGCGGGCAGCCTTGGCGCGTTGCCTGATCCGCCAGCAGCCGATCCTGCTGCTCGACGAGCCTTTCTCTGCACTCGATCCGGCACTGCGCAGTGAGATGCTGCAACTGCTGCAAAACGTCTGCGACCAGCGCCAACTTACACTGCTGATGGTTTCACACAATCTTGAGGATGCCGCCCGCATCGCGCCGCGTACCTTGCTGGTCGTGGATGGCCGGATTTATTACGACGGCCCGACGCAGGCATTGGTAAGCGGCAGCGCACCGGAGGCCAAGGTGCTGGGTATTCCGGTTAAACCGTGATCTACCACGCGTTTTTTATGCTGAACCAATAAACCTGTTGTGCGAATTTTGCACCTGTGGTTTTATAAAATTCTGTTTTTTACTACTGATGATAAGGCTCCCTGTGATCGCATCCTCGCTGACCTCGACCCTACTAACAACCGCGCTACCAGCCGCGGTGGTCGTCGTGCGTGTGGTGGTGGTCGTCGGCAACGCGCCGTAGGGTCCGAATCAACGCATCGATTCCCAAACCCCGCCGGCGCAAACCGGGCGGGGTTTCTTGTTTTAGTCCCCCTGCCCAGAAAAGCTAACCGGCCCAGAGAAAAGGAAAGGCACATGGCAACTTCGGGCACGCCACACCAAGGCCAACGTATTACCGGCGCACAGCTGATCGTGCATCTGCTGGAGCGTCAGGGTATCACCACTATTGCAGGCATTCCCGGTGGCGCAGCGCTGCCGCTGTACGATGCTCTGAGCCAAAGCACCGTCATCCAGCACGTGCTGGCCCGCCACGAGCAAGGGGCCGGTTTTATGGCGCAGGGCATGGCACGTACCAACGGCAAGGCGGCGGTCTGTATCGCCTCCAGCGGCCCGGGAGCCACCAATCTGGTGACCGCCATTGCCGACGCCAAGCTCGATTCGATCCCGCTGGTGTGCATCACCGGCCAGGTCTCTTCCTCGATGATCGGCACCGATGCCTTCCAGGAAGTCGATACCTACGGTATCTCCATCCCAATCACCAAATACAACCACCTGGTCCGTGATATCAGCGATCTGCCACAGGTGATCTGCGACGCGTTCCGCATTGCCGAATCCGGCCGCCCAGGCCCGGTGTGGATCGACATCCCGAAAGACGTGCAAACCGCCGAAATTGAGTGGGATTTGTTACCGCCAATGGCCGTACCAGATGCCCCACCGGCCTTTGATAGCAAGCAGGTTGAACAGGCTGCGGCAATGATCAACCAGGCCAAGCGCCCTATTCTGTATCTGGGCGGCGGCATCATCTGCGCAGAAGCCCATAAACCGGCGCTGGAAATGGCCGAGCGTTCCAACCTGCCAACCACCATGACGCTGATGGCATTGGGCGCAATGCCGGTAGAGCACCCGTTGTCATTAGGCATGTTGGGGATGCACGCCGCGCGCAGCACCAACTTCATCCTGCAAGAAGCCGATCTGCTGATCGTACTGGGCGCCCGCTTCGACGACCGGGCAATCGGTAAAACCGAGCAATTCTGCCCGAACGCCAAAATTATCCACGTGGACATCGACCGTGCCGAACTGGGCAAGGTTAAACAGGCCAATATTGCCATCCATGCCGATGTCGGCCAGGTGCTGCAACAGCTGTTACCGATGATCGAGGCTCAGCCGCGTAGCGAGTGGATGAACACCGTTAACGATCTGAAGCGTGAATTCCCGTTCAACATGCCGAGCGTGGAAGATCCATTAAGCCATTACGGTCTGGTTAAGGCCGCTGCACGCTGCGTGGATGAAAGTGCCATTATCACCACCGATGTCGGCCAGCATCAGATGTGGGTAGCCCAGGCTTATCCACTGAGCCGCCCGCGCCAGTGGCTGACCTCCGGCGGTTTGGGCACCATGGGCTTTGGTTTGCCTGCTGCGATTGGTGCAGCCCTGGCAGAGCCGCAGCGCAAGGTGCTGTGTTTCTCCGGTGACGGCAGCCTGATGATGAATATTCAGGAGATGGCGACCGCCGTTGAGCACAATCTGGATGTGAAGATCATCCTGATGAACAACCAGGCCTTGGGATTGGTACACCAGCAGCAGACGCTGTTCTATCAACAGCATATCTTTGCCGCCACCTATCCAAAGCGTACCGATTTCCTGAAGATTGCCGCCGGTTTTGGCCTGGATACCTGCGATTTGAATGCCGAGGCAGATCCACAGGCTGCGCTGCTGGCGGCGATCCAACGCCCTGGCCCTTGCCTGATCCACGCGCTGATCGATATCAATGAAAAAGTCTACCCAATGGTGCCACCGGGTGCCGCCAACATCGAAATGATTGGAGAATAAGCCATGCAATCACTACAAAAGAATCCACAGGTGATCCTGGAGTTGGCGGTACGGAACCATCCGGGTGTGATGACCCACGTTTGCGGCCTGTTTGCCCGCCGTGCCTTTAACGTGGAAGGTATTTTATGTATGCCGCTGAAAGATGGAACCCAGAGCCGCATTTGGCTATTGGTGGCCGACGATCAACGCCTGGTGCAGATGATCAGCCAGGTTGAAAAGCTGGAGGATGTGTTACAAGTGAAACGCCATAGCGAAGATATGCGGGTATTTGAGCAGTTGGAGGCGTTCTTCCAGTAAGCTTTCGCGGCTGAATGTTAAAGGCCGGGAGTGGTTAGCCCCCGGCCTTAGCTACGTTTCCATTATCAGTTCAGTAACTGAAGCACATAACGGATCAGTTCCAGCAACGCGATCAGCGCCCCAAGAACGATGATTGCCTTGTCAATATCAATCACCCGTCTTCTCCATAACATGGAGTGAGCCACCGCCGCTTACCCTTACATTGCCTGTCACAGCGCAGCACTCAGTTGTTAGATGGGTGCAGTCTCACTCCGGCCAGAGCGCCGGATAACGGCACCACCCGTACACCCGACCAGGACTTGAATGTGTACATACGCATACCGGAAGTAATGACAGCAGCAGAGCTAACCCGCTGATTATATCTTAACCAATCCAAGGCACGACATACCAGATATCCGATTTCTGAGTTTTTTGACATTAGGGGAGTTCAAAGATAAAATTGGTCCCGTTAGATGGGTGCTGTCTCATCCGGTCAGAGTTACCAGCTCTAGAGCGGGAAATAAAAAAACCGACCTCACCAGTCGGTTTTTTTACGCCTGAAATCAGCCCGCCAGCACTTTCCATAAATGTTAAAGGCCGGGAGTAGTTAGCCCCCGACCTTAGCTACGTTTCCGTTATCAGTTCAGTAACTGAAGCACATAACGGATCAGTTCCAGCAACGCGATCAGCGCCCCAAGAACGATGATTGCCTTATCAATATCAATCACCCGTCTTCTCCATAACATGGAGTGAGCCACCGCCGCTTACCCTTACATTGCCTGTCACAGCGCTGCACTCAACTGTTAGATGAATGTGGCTTCACTCCGGCCAGAGCACCGGATAACGGCACCACCCGTACACCCGATCAGGGCTTGAATATGTACATGTGTGAACCGAAGTAAAGACAGCAACAGAGCTAACCCGCTGATTATATCTTAACCACCTCAAGGCACGACATACTAGATATCCGATTTCTGAGCTTTTGACATTGGAGGGTATCAAAGATAAAATTGATCCTGTTAGATGAATGCGGCTTCAACCGGTCAGAGTTTTCCACTCGGTACCGGGAAATAAAAAAACCGACCTCACCAGTCGGTTTTTTTACGCCTGAAATCAACCCGCCAGCACTTTCCACAGCAGGTGTCGATACACCGGCATTAACGCTTGCTGATGCATATAATAGAAGCAAACCAGTGCCCCTACCCAGCCAGCAATACAGGCCAACCGCAGCCGCATCGGCGTTAGCCAGCGCGTTAGCTTGTCGGCACTGCGCTTTCCTTCACGCCACCAGCGCCAACTCAGCCAGGCCGCCAGCCAGACCAAGACCACCACACCAAACAGCAGCCATTTGAACAACGCGCTGTTGGCGCTAGCAGGAATATCGATCGCGACTCCCGCCAGAATGCCGGGGAAGAAATAGACCGGTGGCCAGGTCAGGCAACCGATGATATTGGGCAACGCAAATTTGTAGGGAGGCAGATCGAGCATGCCGGCCACCATCGGCACCAGCGGGCGCGTAGGGCCAACAAAGCGGCCGATCAATACGGTAATAATGCTGTGCTGATGCAGCGCATGCTCGGTTTTATCCAGCATCGCCTTGTTCTTTTTCAGGAACGACCAGCGGTGCAGCGGCCCCTTGAAAGCCCGGCCGATAAAGTAGGAGATCCAATCCCCCAGCAGACAGCCGACAATGCCAGCCCCCCAGGCCATATAAAAGTCCACCTGCCCGCTGCCGATCAGTGCGCCAATGCTGGCCATCATCACCGTACCCGGCAATAACAAACCGACCAACGCCAGCGACTCCAGGAACGCCACCAACATGACCACCACCAGGGTGAAAGCCAATGACTGGGTGATCAACTGCTGTAAATAGGCTTCCATTAAACCTCTGTTGGTAAGCTAAACGTTTGGGCGAAGGATTGTCCGGCGCTGGCCAGGGGGAGTCAATTGTTGAATTGTATGTAGATTTAGCCAATCCGGCCAATAATAGACAATTACTGTATAAAAACCCATACTATAAACATCTATAGATCACCGATGCTCAAAAACTAGTGACATCTCTACAGCAGGGTTTCTTACTCACCCGCCATTGGCGTGATACGCCCACCGGTACCGAAGTTGAGTTCTGGCTGGCAACCGATAGCGGGCCACAACGGCTACGACTGGCCCCACAGACCTCCGTGGCATTTATTCCCGCCGCACAGCGTCAGCGGGCGGAGTTACTACTGCGTGAAGAGCGTCATATCGAGCTGAAACCCCTGCCGCTGCAAGATTTCCACTCCCGTCCGGTGATGGGCCTTTATTGCCGCCAGCACCGTCAGTTGATCAAGCTGGAAAAGCTGCTTAAAGAGGGCGGCGTCAACATATTTGAGGCCGATATCCGCCCGCCGGAACGCTATCTGATGGAGCGTTTTATCACCGCCCCGGTGTGGTTCAACGGCCAACCCGACGGTAATGGCCTGTGGCTCAACGCCCAGATGAAACCTGCCCCAGACTACCGCCCCACTTTAAAGCTGGTATCGCTGGATATCGAAACCACCGCCCATGGCGAACTTTACTCCATCGCGCTGGAAGGCTGCGGCCAGCGCCAAGTGTATATGCTCGGCCCGGCCAACGGCGGCGTTGAGGCGCTGGATTTCGAACTGGAATACTGCAACAGCCGCCCACAGCTGCTGGAACGCCTGAACCAATGGCTGGAGCAGCACGATCCCGACGCCATCATTGGCTGGAACCTGGTGCAGTTCGATCTGCGGGTGCTGCAAAAGCATGCCGAACGCTATCAGATCCCCCTGCGCTTTGGCCGTGGCGGTAACCTGTTGGAATGGCGCGAGCACGGCTTTAAGCAAAACCACTTCTTCGCTTCGGCCTCCGGACGGTTGATTATCGACGGTATCGAGGCGCTGAAATCGGCCACCTGGAACTTCCCGTCCTTCAGCCTGGAATATGTAGCGCAAGCGCTGCTTGGGGAAGGGAAATCGATCGATAACCCTTACCAGCGGATGGCAGAAATAGACCGCCGTTTTGCCGAAGATAAACCCGCCCTGGCCCGCTATAACCTCAAAGACTGCGAGCTGGTGACACGCATTTTCGCCAAAACCGAACTGCTGACCTTCCTCCTCGAACGCGCCACCGTGACCGGGCTGGCGGCCGATCGCAGCGGCGGCTCGGTGGCGGCCTTCAACCATCTTTATATCCCGCGCATGCATCGTCAGGGCTATGTGGCCCCTAACCTTGGGGAGTTGCCGGAAGAGCACAGCCCCGGCGGCTTTGTGATGGATTCACAGCCCGGCCTGTATGATTCGGTGCTGGTACTGGATTACAAGAGCCTGTATCCATCGATCATCCGCACCTTCCTGATCGATCCCGTCGGGCTGGTAGAAGGCATGCAGCACCCGGATGATGAAAACTCGGTGCCGGGTTTTCGCCAGGCTCGCTTCTCCCGTAACAAACACTGTCTGCCGGAAATCGTGCGCCAGATCTGGCAGGGGCGCGAAGCGGCCAAACGCCACAACAACAAACCGCTGTCGCAGGCGCTCAAGATCATCATGAATGCGTTCTACGGCGTGCTGGGATCGAGCGGCTGTCGCTTCTTCGATCCCCGGTTGGCCTCGTCGATCACCCTGCGTGGCCACGAGATCATGCGCCAAACGCAGGAGTTGATCGAAGCTAAAGGTTACCAGGTGATCTACGGCGATACAGACTCGACCTTTGTCTGGCTGAAAAAAGCCCACAGCGAACAGCAAGCCGCCAAGATTGGCCGCGAACTGCTCGATCATGTCAATCAATGGTGGCAGCAGCATCTGCAACAGCAATATGGGCTGGAAAATGCGCTGGAGCTGGAGTTTGAAACCCACTATTCCCGCTTTTTAATGCCCACCATCCGCGGTGCCGAACAGGGCAGCAAAAAGCGCTATGCCGGGTTGATCAGCAAACCGGACGGCAGTGAAGAGATGGTGTATAAAGGGTTGGAAACGGTGCGCACCGACTGGACCCCGTTGGCACAGCAGTTTCAACAGCAGCTCTATCAACGCATCTTCAAACACCAGCCCTATCAGGACTTTGTGCGCGATTACGTGGCCAAAACGCTGAACGGCGAATTTGACGACCGGCTGGTGTACCGCAAACGCCTGCGGCGCAAGCTGGACGACTATCAACGCAATGTCCCGCCCCACGCCCGTGCAGCCCGCCTGGCCGATGACTATAATCGTCAACAGGGGCGGCCGCTGCAATATCAGAACGGTGGCTGGATCAGCTATGTGATGACGCTAGCCGGACCAGAGCCGCTGGAAAACCGGCAATCCGCGATCGATTACGATCATTATCTCGAACGCCAGCTGCAGCCGGTGGCAGACGCTATACTTCCCTTCCTGTACGACGATTTTTCGGCGTTGGTAACCAGGCAGATAGGTCTGTTCTGAGCGGTCAAAGCAGAAGGTAATGCCATCCCATGGGGAAACCCTTTCTTTTTACTGATGTTAGTCGGCATTTGGGAAGAAAAAATCATCGGGTTTTACAGGTGACGAATGCGCCGCCTTCCATTACCATAGCGCCCTTCCCGAATTCTGAACCACTATTCACAACATCGTTGTCGCCATGCCGTCACCAGACGTTAGCTTGGCGTAACAGGCTATTACCCGCTAAACGAAAATTAAAGCTAGCCAACCGGTAACAACCCGGTGGCAGGCAAGATACCGGGAATAGCGAGCAGTTGAAACAGGTTACCCTGGGCTTATCTGCCGGGTAGCAAGACTTACTTAAATAAGAATCGAGCCGACAAACTATGCCTTTTACACTTGGTCAACGCTGGATCAGCGATACGGAAAGCGAATTGGGACTGGGAACCGTGGTAGCACTGGACGTGCGCATGGTCACCCTGCTTTTCCCCGCAACCGGTGAAAACCGCCTCTATGCCAGAAACGACTCGCCAATCACCCGCGTGATGTTTAACCCGGGCGACACCATCAGCAACCACGAAGGCTGGCAGTTGCAGGTGGAGGAAGTCAAAGAGGATAACGGCCTGTTGACCTATATCGGCACGCGTCTGGACACCCAGGAAAGCGGCGTCGCTATGCGTGAAGTGCTGCTGGACAGTAAGCTGACCTTCAGTAAACCGCAAGACCGCCTGTTTGCCGGTCAGATTGACCGCATGGATCGCTTTGCGCTGCGTTTCCGCGCCCGCAAATACCAGAGCGAACAGTATCGCCTGCCGTTCGCTGGCCTGCGTGGTATGCGCGCCAGCCTGATCCCGCACCAATTGCATATCGCCTACGAGGTCGGCCAGCGCCATGCGCCGCGCGTTCTGTTGGCTGATGAAGTGGGCCTAGGTAAAACCATCGAAGCCGGGATGATTATTCATCAGCAACTGCTGGCTGGCCGCGCCGAACGCGTGCTGATCGTGGTGCCGGAAACCCTGCAACATCAGTGGCTGGTTGAAATGATGCGTCGCTTCAACCTCTATTTCTCGCTGTTTGACGATAGTCGCTACTCCGAAGCGATGCTCGACAGCAGTAACCCGTTCGAAACCGAACAGTTGGTGATCTGTTCGCTGGATTTCGTGCGTCGCAACAAGCAGCGCCTTGAGCAGTTGGCCGATGCCCACTGGGATCTGCTGGTGGTAGACGAAGCCCACCACCTGGCCTGGAGCGAAGAAGCGCCGAGCCGTGAATATCAGGTGATTGAACAGTTGGCGGAGCACATCCCGGGCGTACTGCTGCTGACGGCAACCCCGGAGCAGCTTGGCCAACAGAGCCACTTTGCCCGCTTGCGCCTGCTGGATCCCAGCCGTTTCCATGACTACCAGGAGTTTGTCAGCGATCAGCAGAAATACCGCCCGGTAGCCGATGCGGTGACGCTGCTGCTGAGCGGCGAACGCCTGGCGGATGACAAGCTGAACCTGCTGGGTGAGCTGATCGACGAGCAGGACATTGAGCCATTGCTGAAAGCGGCCAACAGCGATACCGACAACAGTGAGCAGGCGCGCCAGGAACTGGTCACCATGCTGATGGATCGCCACGGCACCAGCCGCGTGCTATTCCGTAACACCCGTAACGGCGTAAAAGGTTTCCCACGCCGTCACCTGCACCAGATCAAACTGCCGTTGCCAACGCAATATCAGACGGCAATCAAAGTGTCCGGCATCATGAGCGCCAAGAAAACCGTCGAAGCCCGCGCCCGCGACATGCTCTACCCAGAACAGATTTATCAGGAGTTCGAAGGAGAGAATGCGACCTGGTGGAACTTCGATCCGCGCGTTGAGTGGCTGCTGGATTATCTGATCGCCAACCGTCATGAAAAAGTGCTGGTGATTTGTGCCCAGGCCGCGACCGCTCTGCAACTGGAGCAGGTGCTGCGTGAGCGCGAAGCGATCCGTGCCGCCGTGTTCCATGAAGGGCTGAGCATTATCGAACGCGATCGCGCCGCCGCCTATTTCGCTTCACAGGAAGAAGGCGCGCAGGTACTGCTGTGCTCCGAAATCGGTTCGGAAGGGCGTAACTTCCAGTTTGCCAGCCAAATGGTGATGTTCGATCTGCCGTTCAACCCGGACCTGCTGGAGCAACGTATTGGCCGTCTGGATCGTATCGGCCAGATGCACGACATCCAGATCATGGTGCCTTACCTGGAAAATACCGCTCAGGCCGTGCTGGGCCGCTGGTTCCATGAAGGGCTGGATGCCTTCGAGCATACCTGCCCAACTGGCAGACCGATTTATGACAGCAGCTACGAGCAACTGATTGGCTACCTGGCCGCTCCTGCCGAGCAGGAAGGTCTGGACGAGTTTATCCATGCCTGTCACCAGCAGCATAACCAGTTGAAAACGCAGCTGGAGCAGGGCCGCGACCGCCTGCTGGAAATGCACTCCAATGGCGGTGACAAGGCGCAGGCGCTGGCAGAAGCCATTGCGGCGCAGGACAACGACATTAATCTGGTGAGCTTTGCGCTCAATCTGTTCGATATCGTCGGCATCAATCAGGAAGACCGCAGCGACAACCTGATCGTCCTGACTCCGTCCGACCATATGCTGGTACCGGACTTCCCGGGGCTACCGCAGGATGGCTGCACCGTGACGTTTGATCGCGAGCAAGCGCTATCGCGTGAAGATGCCCAGTTTGTCAGTTGGGAACACCCGATTATCCGCAACGGGCTGGATCTGATCCTCTCCGGCGACACCGGGAGCTGCGCGGTTTCCCTGTTGAAAAACAAGGCACTCCCGGTAGGCACCCTGCTGGTCGAACTGGTGTATGTGGTTGAAGCTCAGGCCCCTAAACACCTGCAGTTGACCCGCTTCCTGCCGCCAACGCCGATCCGCATGTTGATGGATCGCAAGGGGACCAACCTGGCGGCACAGGTCGAGTTTGAAAGCTTTAACCGCCAACTTAACGCGGTCAATCGCCACACCTCCAGCAAGCTGGTCAATGCGGTGCAGCAAGAAGTGCACGTGATGCTGCAACAGGCAGAAAGCCTGGTGGAAGAACAGGCCCGCGCCCTGATCGAACAGGCCAAGCAAGAGGCCGATGACAAGCTGAGTACCGAGCTGGCACGTCTGGAAGCCCTGAAAGCGGTTAACCCGAATATCCGTGATGACGAAGTCGAAACGCTGGAGTTCAACCGCAAGCAGGTGCTGATTAACCTCAACGAAGCGGGATGGCGGCTGGATGCTATTCGCCTGGTCGTGGTGACACACCAGTGATCCACACAACGGGGAGCCAAGGCTCCCCGATTTGCCATTCTCAGCGGAGCTAACATGGAACCTTACAATCCCCCGCAAGATCCGATGCACGTGCTGTATCAGGATGAGCACATCATCGTGGTCAACAAACCTAGTGGGCTGCTTTCCGTGCCTGGCCGTGCCCCGGAAAACAAGGACAGCCTGATGACGCGCATCCAGGCAGACTTCCCGGCAGCGGAGTCCGTGCATCGCCTGGATATGGCAACCAGCGGGGTGATCGTGGTGGCGTTGAACAAGGCCGCCGAGCGTGAGCTAAAACGCCAGTTCCGCGAGCGCGAGCCGAAAAAATGCTACATCGCCCGCGTGTGGGGGCATATGGCACAGGATGAAGGGTTGGTGGATTTACCGCTGATTTGCGACTGGCCAAACCGGCCCTTGCAGAAGGTCTGTTTCGAAACCGGCAAGGCCGCACAGACAGAATATGTGGTGCTTTCCCGGGATGCGGATGGCAGCACGCGGGTCAAGCTGCTGCCCATCACCGGGCGCTCACACCAATTGCGCGTGCATATGCTGGCATTGGGTCATCCCATTCTCGGCGACGGCTTCTACGCCCCGCCAGAGGTCAAGGCGATGGCACCGCGCCTGCAACTGCACGCACAAGAGTTGTGCATCACCCATCCCGCGTTCCAGACCCCGATGCATTTTCGCGTAGAGCCGGATTTCTGAGTTTTTAAGAGCGCCGCACACGGCGCCCTTAACTATTTAAAACCCTTCTCGCGTTTGATCAGGTCGTAAGCCGCCTGGATCTCCTGCGCTTTCTGTTTCGCCATCTCCATCATTTCCGGCGGTAATCCCTTGGCAACCAGCTTGTCCGGGTGATGTTCGCCCATCAGCTTACGGTAGGCCCGCTTGATGGTGGTGGCATCGTCACTGCTGCTCACACCCAGCACCTTGCAGGCATCTTCCAGCGTTGGGCCACGTTGCGCCTGCTGGTAGCCGCCCTGGGAGTACCCCCCTTGCCAACTGCCGCCGCCGAACTGACGCCCGCCTTCAATCATGCTGAGAAACTGATCGAACTGAGCGCGGGAAATTCCCAACTCTTCGGCGATCACATACAGCACCTGGCGTTCGTTCGGATGCAGTGAGCCGTCGGCGAACGCGGCCTGGATCTGAATTTCCAGAAACATCCGAATCAGGTCAAAGCGACCAAAACAGATGCTGCGTAACTGCTGCAAGGTTTCACGCAACGGGAACTGGCTGTGCTTGCCTTCGCGGAACGCCTGCTGCGCCGCGGTACGGGCCTCGCCATGCAGCTGCAGGCGGTCCATAAACAGGCTGGCTATCTGGATATCGGCTTCGGTCACCCGCCCTTTCGATTTGGTCAGATGCCCCATAACCTGAAAGGTGGTGCGGAAAAATAACGTCTGCCGCGTTTGCTGATCGGTAAAGAAGCCCCGGCTGCGCTTGTTATTACGTGCGGTATCGATCATATGGCCAACGATCAACCCCAGCACTACACCCCAGAATCCGCCGCCAGCCCAAATGGCGACAATCACTCCGAGCAGTTTTCCCCAATACTGCATATACTCCCCAACTATCAAACCGTAATAAGCCGTGTATCCCTATCGGTACGAGCAAGGGTTAAGGCGATTTTTTCCAAGAATTCGATTATCATACCTGTCATTTATCTCTGCGCCTAACGACGACGCAATCGAACGGCAGGATTTAACACTAGCGCAACGCTGATGAGTGATATAGTCTCTGACCGTTTGCCGGACATGACGCCTCTGATGACGGAACACCAAAACCGCGTATGAAAAAAAGTTTCCCAACACTGCTGGCCACGTTGATTTGGACGGCAATTTATAGTCAGCACGCGCTGGCAGATCTGGCCGAGCAATGTATGCTCGGCGTGCCTGTTTACGATAAACCGCTGATATCCGGCGACCCCAGCAGCCTGCCGGTCACCATCATTTCCGATGATTCACAAGCCAACTACCCGAACAGCGCGCTGTTCACCGGCAACGTCAACATCGAACAGGGCAACAGCACGCTGACGGCGAAACAGGTTGAGCTGAACCAGACGCAAAAAGACGGGCAGCCTGATCCTATCCGTACCGTTACCGCCACCGGTGACGTGAACTACGCGGATAATCAGATTAAACTGAAAGGCCCTAAAGCCTGGTCAAACCTGAACACCAAAGATACCGACGTCTATCAGGGCGACTATCAGATGGTAGGCCGCCAAGGGCGTGGTGACGCCGACAAGATGAAGATGCGCGGTCAAAACCGCTACACCATCCTGGAAAACGGCACCTTCACCTCCTGCCTGCCTGGCGATAACAGTTGGAGCGTAGTGGGCTCCGAAGTGATCCACGATCGCGAAGAAGAAGTGGCCGAAGTGTGGAACGCCCGCTTCAAGATTGGCAAGGTACCGGTGTTCTACAGCCCTTATTTGCAGTTGCCGGTGGGCAATAAGCGCCGCTCCGGCTTCCTGATCCCCAATGCCAAATATGGCAGTAATAACGGCTTCGAGTTCATGCTGCCGTATTACTGGAACATTGCGCCAAACTTTGATGCCACCATCACACCGCACTATATGACGAATCGTGGCCTGCAGTGGCAGAACGAATTCCGTTATCTGTTGCAACCGGGTCTGGGGACTATGGCCTTCGACTGGCTGCCAAGCGATAGCCGGTACGAGGACGACCACGGGGATGTCGACGACAGCAAGCGTTGGCTGTTCTACTGGGGCCATAATGGTGTAATGAATCAGGTGTGGCGCTTCAATATCGACTACACCAAGGTCAGTGACCCCTATTACTTCACCGATCTGGATTCCAAATACGGTTCCACCACCGATGGCTACGCCACGCAGAAATTCAGTGCCGGTTATGCCGATGAAAACTGGGATGTCACGCTGGCCTCCAAGCAGTTCCAGATCTTCAGCGGTGCAGGTAACCAGAACGCCTACCGTGCACAGCCGCAGTTGGATCTCAACTACTATAAATCGGATATCGGTCCGTTTGATTTCCACACCTACAGCCAGGTTGCCAACTTTACCAGCGTCAACCCAAATAACCCGGAAGCCACCCGTTGGCACATTGAACCGGCGATCAATCTGCCGTTGGCCAACAGTTGGGGCAGCCTGAATACCGAAGCCAAACTGATGGCAACGCATTTCCAGCAGACCATCCCGAACGGTTTTGCCGCTGACTATGCCAGCCGTAACCAGGGGAGCCCGGTTCCCGATCTGGAAGGCTCGGTCAACCGCGTACTGCCGCAGTTCAAAACCGATGGTAAAGTGGTGTTTGATCGCCCAATGGATTGGTCAGAAGGTTATACCCAAACCATCGAGCCACGTATGCAGTACCTGTACGTGCCTTATCGCGATCAAAGCAATATCTATACTTATGACTCAACCCTGCTGCAAACCGACTACTCGGGCCTGTTCCGTGACCGTTCCTACAGCGGCCTGGATCGCATCGCCTCGCAGAACCGTGTGGCAGCCGGTGTCACTTCGCGTATTTATGATGACGCGCTGGTTGAACGTTTTAACGTGTCCGTAGGTCAAATCTACTACCTCAGCCGTTCGCGGACCGGGGATCAAAGTCGCAGCTTTGATAATAGTGATGATACCGGCAGCGTCGTCTGGGCTGGTGACACCTATTGGAAGATTGATGATCGCTGGGGCCTGCGCGGTGGTGTGCAATACGACACCCGTCTTGACAGCTTCGCGTTAGGTGACGCGGTAGTGGAATATCGTCAGGATCAGAATCGCATGGTGCAGTTGAACTACCGTTATGCCAGCCCGGAATATATTTCGGCAACCCTGCCGGATATCAGCAACCCAGGCTATCAGGACGGTATTTCACAGGTCGGTCTGATGGCCAGTTGGCCGATTGCCGATCGTTGGGCTGTGGTCGGGGCGTATTACTACGATACCCGTGCGAAACAAACCGCTAACCAGTTGGTCGGCCTGCGTTATAACACCTGCTGCTGGGCGGTTAACGTGGGTTATGAACGCAAGATCACCGATTGGGACTACGGCAATCAGGTCAGTAAGTACGATAACAAAGTTTCATTCAACATCGAACTGCGTGGTTTGAGCAGCGATCACAGCCTTGGCACCAATGAAATGCTGCGCTCGGGTATTCTGCCTTACCAACGCGCCTTCTGATATTGATTAACAAATTGAAAAAAACAACTTTCACCCGCATTTGCGGATACAGATAACGGGAAATGTATGAAGAACTGGAGAACGCTTCTTCTCGGATTGGTGGTTTGTGCCAATACCGCGTTCGCAGCACCGCAACAAATGGATAAAGTCGCCGCCGTCGTCGATAACGGCGTAGTACTCGAGAGCGACGTGAACGGCCTGATGCAATCGGTGAAACTCAACGCACAGCAGGCTGGCCAGCAATTGCCAGACGACAATACGTTGCGTCACCAGATCCTTGAACGTCTGATTATGGATAACATCCTGCTGCAGATGGCGCAAAAAATGGGGATCTCCGTCAGCGATGCCGATCTGGACAAGGCAATCGGCAATATCGCCGCCCAGAACAAGATGAGCCCGGATCAGCTGCGTAGCCGCCTGGCGTATGAAGGTCTGAACTACAGCACTTACCGTGCGCAAATCCGCAAGGAAATGCTGACCTCGGAAGTGCGTAACAACGAAGTACGCCGCCGTGTCACCATCCTGCCACAGGAAGTTGACGCGTTGGCCAAACAGGTGGGCGCACAGAACGGCGGTGAAACCGACATCAACATCAGTCACATCCTGATCCCACTGCCAGAGAATCCTTCGCAGAAGCAGGTTGATGAAGCTGAAGCGCTGGCCAAACGCCTGGTGGGTGAAGCAACCGGCGGTGCCGATTTCGGCAAGCTGGCAATCACCTACTCCGCCGACTCTCAGGCGCTGAAAGGCGGCCAGATGGGTTGGGGTAAACTGCAGGAAATGCCAACGCTGTTCGCAGAACGTCTGTCCAGCGCCAAAAAAGGCGACGTGGTTGGCCCGATCCGTTCCGGCGTCGGCTTCCATATCCTGAAGGTTAACGATATCCGTGGCGGCACCCAGTCAATTTCCGTGACCGAAGTGCATGCCCGCCATATCCTGCTGAAACCTTCAGTAGTCATGACCGACGATCAGGCGCGCACCAAGCTGCAAGAGGTGGCTGCGGCCATCAAGAGTGGCAAAGCGAAGTTTGAAGACGAAGCCAAACAGCTGTCACAAGATCCAGGTTCAGCCCTGCAAGGTGGCGATCTGGGTTGGGCTTCGCCTGACATGTACGATCCTGCCTTCCGTGATGCACTGTTGAGGCTGCAAAAAGGCCAGGTCAGCGAGCCAGTACACTCTTCCTTTGGCTGGCACCTGATCCAACTGCTGGATACCCGCCAGGTGGACAAAACCGACGCGGCGCAGAAAGATCGTGCCTACCGCATGTTGTTTAACCGCAAGTTTGCCGAAGAAGCGCAAACCTGGATGCAGGAACAACGTGCTGCGGCTTACGTGAAGATCCTCGATGGAAGCAATGCACCGCAATAACCGTATCGTCATCACCCCCGGCGAGCCTGCCGGGGTTGGGCCGGATTTGGTCACCGTGCTGGCACAACAGGATTGGCCTGTTGAGCTGGTAGTGTGTGCCGATCCGGCCTTGTTGCTTGAGCGCGCCCGCCAGCTGGCGTTACCGCTTACGCTGCGTGAATACCAGCCAGACCAGCCCGCACAGCCACAGCGTGCCGGGACATTAACGGTATTGCCCGTTGTCGCCCCGGCGGCCGTAGTTGCTGGCGAGTTGAACGTCGCCAACAGTGCCTACGTGGTCGCTACCCTGGCTCGCGCCTGCGACGGCTGCCTGAACGGTGAGTTCGCCGCGCTGGTCACCGGCCCGGTTAACAAAAGCATCATCAACGACGCTGGCGTCGTCTTTACCGGCCACACCGAATTCTTTGCCGATCGCAGCCATTGCGATCGCGTGGTGATGATGCTGGCAACCGAAGAGCTGCGCGTCGCACTGGCAACGACCCATCTGCCCTTGCTGGCTGTGCCTGGTGCCATCACCCAACAAAGCCTGTTCGAAGTGATCACCATCCTCGATCGGGATCTGAAAAACCAGTTTGGCATTCCGCACCCGTTGATTTACGTCTGTGGGCTAAACCCGCACGCGGGTGAAGGTGGCCATATGGGGCGTGAAGAGCTGGATGTAATTATTCCGGCTTTGGAGGTGCTGCGCAGCCGCGGCATCCAGCTGATTGGCCCGCTCCCGGCGGATACGCTGTTCCAGCCCAAATATCTGCAACATGCAGATGCGGTGCTGGCGATGTATCACGATCAGGGCTTGCCTGTACTAAAATACCAGGGGTTTGGTCGGGCGGTGAATATCACCCTCGGTTTACCTTTTATCCGTACCTCGGTCGACCATGGTACCGCGTTGGAACTGGCTGGCAGCGGCACTGCCGATGCCGGCAGCTTCAAAACGGCCTTGGCTCTCGCCATTAAAATGATAATTAACAGCAATGAATAATAGAGTCCACCAAGGGCACTTTGCCCGCAAACGTTTTGGACAGAACTTTTTAACCGATCAGTTTGTCATCGATAGCATTGTCTCGGCCATTCATCCACAGCCGGGCGAAGCGGTGATCGAAATCGGCCCGGGCCTGGGAGCCTTGACCGAACCGGTTGGCGCGCGGATGGATCGCATGACGGTGATTGAGCTCGACCGCGATCTGGCCGCCCGCCTGGCCAATCACCCGCAGTTGAAAGACAAGCTGACCATTCATCAGCAAGATGCCATGACGGTGAACTTCGCCGAACTGGCAGAGGTGGAAGGCCAATCGTTGCGCGTATTCGGCAACCTGCCGTATAACATCTCGACGCCGCTGATGTTCCACCTTTTCAGCTATACTTCAGCTATCCGCGACATGCACTTTATGCTGCAAAAAGAGGTGGTCAACCGTCTGGTTGCCGGCCCGAACAGCAAGGCATACGGGCGCTTGACCGTGATGGCGCAGTATTACTGCAACGTTATTCCCGTGTTGGAAGTGCCGCCGACTGCGTTCGCGCCGCCGCCTAAAGTCGATTCTGCCGTGGTTCGTCTGGTACCGCATCTGGTGATGCCAAATATTGTCGGCGATGTGCGTATGCTAAGCCGCGTGACCACCCAGGCGTTTAACCAACGCAGAAAAACCATCCGCAACAGCCTGGGCGATCTTTTCACCCCGGAACAGTTGACGGAACTCGGCGTCGATCCGACGCTCAGAGCAGAGAATATTTCTGTTGCGCAGTACTGTAAGCTGGCAAACTGGCTTTCACAACAGCAGGCGCCGCAGCAATAAAGGAGCAGTTGTCATGATTGATTCGCCCCGTGTATGTGTGCAGGTACAGAGTGTGTATGTGGAATCACAATCGATACCTGAGGAAGAACGTTACGTCTTCGCGTATACCGTTACCATCCGTAATCTGGGGCGCTTTGACGTGCAACTGCTGGGCCGTTACTGGCTGATCACCAACAGCAACGGTCGCCAAACCGAGGTTCAGGGCGAGGGAGTGATCGGTGAACAGCCCATAATCCAGCCCGGCAGCGAGTTCCAATATACCAGCGGTGCGATACTCGAAACGCCGCTGGGCACCATGGAAGGCCACTATGAAATGGTTGATCAACAGGGTCAGCCATTCCGTACCGCGATCCCGGTGTTCCGTTTAGCCATCCCTACGCTGATCCACTAATATGTCGACATATCTTATCGGCGACGTTCATGGCTGTTTCGATGAACTGCAGTCGCTATTAGCTCAGGTTAATTTCGATCCCTTGCAAGACCAACTGTGGCTGACTGGCGACCTGGTCGCCCGTGGGCCCGGCTCGCTCGAAGTGCTGCGCTACGTCCGCTCTCTCGGCCCGGCACTGCGAATGGTTCTGGGTAACCACGACCTGCACCTGCTGGCGGTGTACGCTGGTATCAGCCGTAACAAACCCAAAGACCGCATTACCCCCTTGCTCGAAGCGCCTGATGCCGACGAGTTGATCAACTGGCTCCGTCGTCAACCAGTGCTACAGGTGGATGATGAGCGCAAACTGATCATGGGCCACGCCGGCATTACCCCACAGTGGGATATCGAGACCGCACAGATGTGTGCCCACGAAGTGGAAGCGGTGCTCCGCAGCGACAGCTATCCTTTGTTCCTGGACGCGATGTACGGCGATATGCCCAACAACTGGAGCCCGGAGCTGAGCGGGCTGGCACGCCTGCGCTTCAGCACCAATGCCTTGACCCGCATGCGCTATTGCTTCCCTAATGGTCAGTTGGACATGATCTGCAAAGACGCGCCGGGCAGCGCTCCCGCTCCGCTGAAACCCTGGTTTGATCTGCCGCGTCTGGTCGATCCCGAGTACAGCATCATCTTCGGTCATTGGGCTTCGCTGGAGGGCAGAGGAACGCCGGAAGGCATCATCGGCCTGGATACCGGCTGCTGCTGGGGCGGGGATTTGACCCTGCTGCGTTGGGAAGACAAGCGCTACTTTACCCAGCCAAGCAGCCGCCGTGATGCGATAGACGGCGCGGATACGCTGGCAGCCTCTTAAAACGACAATGGGCACCCAAGGGTGCCCATTTAGATAGCTAACCCGCCTTAACGACGTTCCAAAATCTCAAAGCAGTAGCCATGCGAGTTCAGTGCGTCCGCATCATGGAAGGCGCTGAATGAGGTTTCCCATTCGTCCGGTTCGTAATCCGGGAAGTAGGTATCTCCGCCCACTTCGGCATCGATATGTGTCAGATACATGCGGGAAGCCTTTGGCAGGAACTGACTGTAAATACTGCCACCGCCCATCACCATGACCTCTTCCACATCACCTGCCGCAGCCAGAGCTTCCTCCAGCGACGTCACCCAAGTCACACCCGGTTCATTACCCGGTTGGCTGCTCAATACGATATTATGGCGGCCCGGCAATGGGCGGCCAATCGACTCAAAGGTCTTGCGGCCCATAATCACCGGTTTGTTTAACGTGTTACGTTTAAACCACGCCAAATCCTCCGGCAGGTGCCACGGCATGGCATTTTCCATACCAATAACGCGATCCGCCGCCAAAGCAGCAATCAGGCTGATAATCATTGTTTAACCCTGTATAGGCAGCAAAATTGTTCACACTATACGTAAAGCCCCGGCAACCGTCGATAGACGAATCGAGCGATAGCCATATATCGGACGGCTCTGAATATAAACTCTAATAATCCCAGATCCTTAGAAAAAAACCTAAACGCCGGGACGTTTACGATACAGCCACAGACCCGGTACCGACAAGCCAATCGACAAGGCTCCCACGATAAAACAAGCTTTGAGGAAGTTGGAGATCATCACCGACATCAGAGCTTCGCTGTAGCCCAAATGCGAAATTTCCACCACGCTGATCATCGCGGTATAGGCTGAAATACCGGGAAACATCGGGATCACCGCCGCAACGGTAAACACCTTGGGATGTGCCAGCAACCAGCGTGACCAGTAAATACCGATGATACCGATCAGGATGGCGGCCAGGAACGAACCCCACTCGATATTCATGCCGAAATGCATCATCAGCATCCGCGAGCCATGCCCCAGCGCCCCGAGCAAGGCACAATAGCGCAGCGCTCGTAGCGGCACGTTGAACACCATGGCAAAGCCAAGCGCGGGTACTGCCGCCAGCAGCATGTCCTGTAACAGCGCCCACAGCAGGTTCATGACCACCCCCGTAAATCCCATAGTGACATCGCCATCACCACGCCGATGCAGGTTGCCAGCGTCAGCAAACTGGCCATCGCCCAGCGGGCCAGGCCGGTATTCACGTGGCCTTTAAACATATCGGCTACCGCGTTGATCAGCGGAAAACCGGGTACCAGCAACAGTACGCTGGCCGCCATCGCCACGCTGGAGGTTTGGTGGAAAAACGGCAAGCGTAACAGCAGGCCGGAGACCGACGTGGCAACAAAGGCCGTCAGGCAAAAGTTGATCAGCGGATTCAGATGGCGAGCGGTCAGCATCTGACGCACAAACATCGCCAGGCCGCTGGCCATAAAGGTGACCGCAAAAGCATCTGGCCCGCCGCCGTTGAGCATGCTGAAACAACCGCAGGACAACCCCACCATCAGCACCACCAGCCAACGCGGATAGCGCAGCGGACGGATCTTTTCAAAGCGCCGTGCTACGTCATGGGCATCGGCCAAATGGTGTTCCGCCAGGATCACAATGTGCTGCACCTCAGTCACCATTTGCATGTTGATCCCACGATCGACGTTCTTACGCGTGGTGGTCAGGCAGGCATCATTGCTGATGGTGGTCAGCACCACGGCGTTGGCCGAGATGGAGCTTTCTACACTATCCATGCCAAGTGCCAGACCCAGGCGAGTCGAGAGTTGCTCCACCACCATGCTTTCCGCCCCGTGCTGTAGCAACAGCAACGCACACTGAATACACAGACGGGTGATTTCACGCTGTTGCTGGTTTACACCGGGTATCTCTACGGTCAATTCCTGCTTCATATCGTCCAAAGTCTCTCCCTGAATGAATGTTCATCATATAACCGGAGGTGACCTCAATAGGTTGATGCGCATCAGGTCGAGTGGCGTTATTATCAGCATAATTCGGCCTTTTTATCAGAGAACTCGCCCATGCTTGAAACCTCATTGTTTGTCGCCGGTATTGCCACGCTCGGTATGCTTTCCCCCGGGCCAGATTTTTTTCTGGTGATTAAAAACGCGGCACGCTATCCGCGCCTGGCAGCAATGATGACCGCGTTCGGCGTGATCTGCGGCGTGGCGACCCATATGTCTTACTGTGTCGCGGGCCTGGCGGTGGTGATCACCACCACACCATGGTTGTTCAACATGCTGAAATACGCCGGTGCGGTGTACCTGATTTGGGTCGGCATTCAAGCCCTGTTGTCACGCGGTGGCAGCAAGGTGAACGTCAGCAGCCTGCCTCAACAGCAGGTCAGCCTGAAAAGCGCCTTTGTGCAAGGTTACCTGTGTAATCTGCTCAACCCGAAAGCCACGCTGTTCTTCCTGGCGGTGTTTACCCAGGTATTGCAAATCAACTCCGGCCTGGGTGAGAAGCTGTGGTACGCCGGGATTATTTTCGGCCTTTCCGCCGTTTGGTGGCCGGTGCTGGTGTTTTTGATCCAAAGTGGGCCAGTGCGCCGTGGGCTGGAGAAAACCCAGAAGGTGGTCGATAAGCTGCTGGGCGGGATGTTAATCGCCCTGGGCATCAAGGTCGCACTGAGCTGAAAAACCGGCGAGGGGCAACCCTCGCCAGGCTATCACCCCTTCGCTTCCACCACCTCTTCCTCCGGCGCTTTGCCATCAATACTGCCGCGCCAGCCGTTTTGCTGCACATGAGATAGGCGCATCTGATCTTGCTCGATGGCCGATGACAGCATCTCTTTAGCCCGCTGCAGGCTGGCGACGCGGAACTCGGTATCCTCGTAATTCTCCAGCGTATCCTCCAACATCTTCACGTTATAACGCCGGAAGGTATCGGCCTTTTCACGGGCTTCATAGGCGTCCAGTCCCAGCAGTTCCAGGGTTTCTCTGCCGATCAGTAACGAGCTTTCAAAGGTTTCCCGCGCAGGTTTTTCCACACCCAACTGCCGCAGTTGATACCAGTGATCCACATCACGGGCGCGTGC
The DNA here is from genome assembly GCF_050434425.1 of Serratia sp. 2723. Taxonomy (NCBI): domain Bacteria; kingdom Pseudomonadati; phylum Pseudomonadota; class Gammaproteobacteria; order Enterobacterales; family Yersiniaceae; genus Serratia; species Serratia sp. 2723. Next base: position 445,323 of record NZ_JBNDIN010000001.1, on the reverse strand, counting down.
CACCACTTTCAGATGCGGGAAATGGCGTTTGGCCAACGCGGTCAGTTGCAGGTTGGCTTCCACATCGTCGATGGCGTTAATCAGGATTTTGGCATGTTCCGCTCCCGCCGCTTCCAACAGATCGGCCCGCGTCGCATCGCCATAGAACACCTTGGTGCCAAATTTACGCAGCGTTTCGATATGGTCCGGATCGTGATCCAGCACCACGGTATGCACACCGTTAGCCAGCAGCATACGGCCAGCGATCTGGCCGAAACGGCCAAAACCGGCGATGATCACGCTGGCGTTCTCTTCATCAATCACGTCTGCCGGGCGCTCATCCTGCGGAGCATTCTTGGCCAGGCGAGCGGCAACCACCAGCAACAGCGGCGTGGCGGCCATCGAAAGTGCTACCGCCAACGTCAGCGATTTAGCCCATTCGAGCGGCAACACTCCAGCCATCTGCGCCGCCCCAAAGATCACAAAGGCAAACTCACTGCCCTGCCCCAGCAAAATGGCGAACAAGCCGCGCTGGCGCTTGGGGACCCCAAGCATTGGCGCGACCAGCCACAGCAGTGCCGCCTTCAACAGCATAAAGCCCAGCAGCAGAGAAGCAATCAGCAGCGGGTGGTGGAACAGCGTGCCAAAGTCGATCGACATCCCCACGCCGATAAAGAACAACCCAAGCAGCAGGCCTTTAAATGGCTGAATATCGCTTTCCAGCGCATGTCGGTATTCGGAACTGGCCAGCAACACGCCAGCCAGAAAGGCCCCCATCGCCATCGATAGCCCGGCCATTTCCAGCAGAATACCAAAACCAAACACCAGAAACAGCGCCACGGCGCTGAAGACTTCACGCATACCGGAACGCGCCACAAAGTGCAGCAAGGGCCGGGTCACATAGCGCCCCAACAGCACCACGGCTGCCAGCGCCCCCACCACCTTGGTGGCAGAAAACACAAAGGCACCCAGCGTGGTAGCCGCGCCGCTGCTGGCTAGCAGTGGGATCATCGCCACCAGGGGAATTGCGGCAATATCCTGGAACAACAGCACCGCAAACGAGCTGCGGCCAATCGGCGAGGGCGTCAGGTTACGCTCACTCATCGCCTGCATGGCAATTGCCGTCGAGGAGAGTGCCAGCGTCAAGCCAATCAGCAAAGCGACCTGCCAATTCAGGCCGAGGAAGTAGCAGAAGGCGCTCAGCACCAGGCCGCATCCCACCATCTGAATGCTCCCGCCGCCAAAGACCGCTGCCCGCAGCGTCCACAGCCGCCGGGGATCCAGTTCCAGCCCGATGATAAACAGCATCAATACCACGCCGATTTCGGCAAAGGTCAGTATCGACTCAGGATCGGAAACCAGCTTCAGCCCCCAAGGGCCAATGACGCAGCCCGCGATCAGGTAGCCGAGTACCGATCCCAACCCCAGGCGTACGGCAATCGGCACCAACAGCCCAGCCGATCCCAGATAGATCAGCCCTTCAATCATCATCGCGTGGTTATCCATGCACGGGCTCCTGCTCTGCTGTTGGCTCGCTGTGTTCCATCAGATACTGCACCAGCCGCTGGCGATAGGCTTCCCCAGCGGCAATCAATGCCGGTTCGTTACAGGTAAAGGTGTTGTGTACGGCAAAATACGGCTGCCACTTCATGCCGCAGTAAATCGCCGTGGCCTGAAGCGGTTGGCCCAGCGCCGCAAAATTAGGGTAATCGCCCAAAGCGAAATGCTGCTCATCTCCGCCACTGGTGACCGCCCACAGGCAGTCTTTCCCCACCAGGGCGTTGCCCTCATGGCCATAGGCCCAGCCATGCTCCAGCACTTTGTCGATCCACAGTTTCAGCAGCGGCGGCAGGCTATACCACTGCATCGGATGTTGCAAAACCACCATATCGGCCCGTTCTAGCGCGCGCTGTTCGGCGCTGATATCGATGTTGAAATCCGGATACAGCTCGTACAGCGCGCGGACCTCCACGCCGGAAATGTCTTGTACCGCCTGTAGCAACCGTTGATTGGCATGGGAATGCCGGGGATAGGGATGGGCGTAAATAATCAGGATCATGCGCTTCTCGTTGTTGCGTATCATACAACGAGTATATACCAGCCATCGTGCCGCCATTGATTGCCAGTGATTCCCCCGCCGTTAGCGATTTCCCTTCATCACGTTTGAAGAGAACGGGTTGTCACCGAACTTGAATAATTTACCAGTTAAATTAAAAGATAAGAAATAATTAACAATGAATTTAATGAACAGCAAGTGACTCACTATTTAATCCGTTAAATCATCACGATAAAAAATCATTTTTTTATCGAACAGACTTGCCGGTCAATTAAGTATGAACTAGCCTTTTAAGGCAGTTTAAATAACTGCCTAAATGACAGTATTGCTAGATAAAACGCTAGTTAACTGTCACATATCGATAGTAGTAAAAGTAAAAAACCATATTATCAACATCATAGACTATGGAGGAAATACATGAATTTTATTAATCATCGTAAAAAAATCCTGTCGGCAGTATTCGCTACCTTGGTGCTGGTACCGCAGTTGGTTTTCGCCATGCAAATCTCCACCGTAACTATCACAGGCCATAAACAAACCTACCAGGTTGAGGGGACAGACTCCGTTTCAACCCTGAAAACCAAAATCGACGATAGAGAAGGCATTCCAACCGAACAGCAAAAGCTGTTCTTTAATAATACCCAGTTGGAGGATGGTAAAACGTTAGGGAGCTATGGCATTAAAGAAGGTAGCGTCTTGAAACTGGAATTGAAATTGAAGGGAGGCTAAACCGCGACGCCCCCATCCCCTGATCATCTGGATATGGGGGCGTTATGACATACACGGTTTCTGCTGTCACTGGCTGACGGTCATCATGGGTTCAACGTATTGATAATCTCAAACAGGCGGTCAATTTCCTGACGGGTGTTGTAGTGCATCAACCCAATCCGAACGACACCGCCACATTGCTCCAGGCCCAGTTGGCGGATCAGCCCCAGCGCATAAAAGTGCCCGTTCCCGACACAAATATTGTGCTCTCCCAACGTTCTGGCAACCAATTCAGGCAGCCCTTGCGCAAACGTCACGGCGAAAGTAGGGGTCCGACAGTTGGCATCGGGCCGATCGATACCGTACAAACGCGCGCCCTTGACTTGCCGTAGTTTATCCAGGAAATAAGCGCTGAGCGCTTCTTCATGTTGGCTGAATTGGCTAAAGCTGTCTTGCAAGCGCTGGCGCAAAGGCGCACCGGGTTCTCCCCATTGAGCCAGGTATTCGATCGCAGCAGTCACTCCCGCGAGCCCTTCAAAACTCTGAGTTCCCGTCTCGAAACGCCCAGGGCCAAGATCGGTGGCTGGCTCGACCTTGTAAGGACGTAGCGTTTGCAGCCACGGCGCAGCCAGATAGGCAATCCCGACGTGCGGGCCAAAAAATTTATACGCGGAACACAGGAGTATGTCGCAACCCAATGCCTGAACATCAATAAGGCGATGTGGGGCATAGTGCACGGCATCTACATACACCAAAGCACCAACCTGGTGTGCCGCCTCGACGATACGTTTTATATCCACGATCGAGCCTGTGGTATTTGACGCATAGGTGACGGCCACCAACCGTGTTTTGGCATTCAAGAGCGTACAAAGTTTATCGACGTCTAACGTACAATCCTGCGCGTTAACAGGGGCCTGATGGACAACAACCTGTTTATCGGCAGCGGCCTGTTGCCAACTCGAAACGTTCGCATAGTGATCCAGAGCGGTGACGATCACCTCGTCCCCGGCTTGCCAATCCCGGCTGATAGCGCGGCTCAGCTGAAAAGTCAGTGAGGTCATGTTGGCGCCAAAGACAATATTGTCGGCCGAGCTGGCATTCAACAACGCCCGAACAGACTCTCTGGCTTGTAACATCACTTGCTCAGTGGCTTTGCTGGAAAAATAGTGCCCCCCCAGGTTGGCATTATGCTGGCCCAAATAATCGACCATCTTGTCTAACACCGTGCGCGGAACCTGTGAGCCACCGGGGCCATCAAAGAACACCACGCTTTTCCCTTGATGGAGCTGGGCCAGAGCGCTGAATTGCGCCCGGCTTTGTTCAGGCGTAAATTTCATACCACCCTCGCAGTCAGAACAAAAACATCCATGTGCCCTTCTTTATCGCTAACGACGGCACGGATTGGGCAGGCGTTATGCCACAGCTTACTATCAGCGATCATGGCAACTTCGCCATTTTCCAACACCTTACGGAAAAATGGCTCTTCGCGATTGCTGTTATAGAGCAGGATATCCCCCCCTACAATGTTATGCCTGTCGATTCCGACTATCGCGATATGATCAAAACCATCACGATGGATGCCTTCTGGCGCCACCTGAGTTTCATCATAGGTGGTGGTAATCCGGATTTGGTGGATCTCTATTTCCTGGTTGTTCGGTAGAGCATTGCTTTCAACAAAGAGCCCACACATTTCGCGCATCCCCTCATTTTGCCAGGTCGTGGCCAGGAGCGGTTCAAACTGGCGGATAATATTGCCCTGAAAATGGTTGATATCTTCAGATTGTACAAACTCATGTTTGCCCGTCTCTACTACCTTGCCATCCTGAAAACGCAGGACGGAATAACGCCGCAGGCGGTACTTGCCATCCGCATGCTGGGTGTGGGGAAGCGTGTTGAATGAAGGAGCCAGTTGAGCAATCCCCTCCTGGCTAAGATGGGTGATCTGCAGGATATTTTCGTGTTTGGTTAGCATGATGACACCTTATTGAACAGGTCCGTTTTACAACAGAAAATAACAGTAATCATCATTAAAAATAGATAAAGATAATGGGATATCAAATTTCTCATCACAAAAATATGATGTATCCCGAAAAAATCAGCACAAGTCGTAAAGCGTTGCTGCGACAACAAAAAAGGCGCTGCAAAAGCAGCGCCTTAAAGTCACTAAGTTATTAACTTACTTTGTGATTCGTGCGTGCAATTCCTGCACCGACGTGACCTGCTCGGTTGGATCTGCCTTCATCGCCATCGAGGTGGCAAAACCACCGTTCATCGTAGTGTCGTAGTGCACTTTATACTGCAGCGCACTGCGGCGGATCAGCTTGGAGTCTTCAATCGCCTGACGCCCCGCCGTGGTATTAACGATGTAGGTGTACTCGCCGTTCTTGATGCGATCCTGAATGTGCGGACGCCCTTCATGCACCTTGTTGACCAGACGTGGGTTAATCCCCGCTTCGCCCAGTACCACTGCGGTACCGTGGGTGGCATCCAGTTCAAAGCCCTGCTTGAGCAGGCTGGCTGCCAAATCCACCACGCGAGCCTTGTCCCCACTGCGAACTGACAGCAGCGCACGGCCTTTCTTCATGCCGGAGTTACTGCCCAACATCGCCTTGGAGAAGGCTTCGGCGAAGGTACGGCCAACGCCCATCACTTCACCGGTCGAGCGCATTTCTGGCCCGAGGATCGGGTCAACGCCTGGGAACTTGTTGAACGGCAGCACCACTTCCTTGACCGAGTAGTACGGCGGGATGACCTCTTCGGTCACACCCTGTTCGGCCAGTGATTTACCGGCCATCACGCGCGCCGCCACTTTTGCCAACGCTACGCCGGTAGCCTTGGAAACGAACGGCACGGTACGTGCGGCACGTGGGTTCACTTCGATCAGGTAGACTTCGTTGTTCTTCACCGCAAACTGCACGTTCATCAGACCACGAACCTGCAGCTCAAACGCCAGTTTTTCTACCTGCTGGCGCATCACGTCCTGGATCTCTTTGCTCAGCGTGTAGGCTGGCAGTGAACAAGCAGAGTCACCGGAGTGGACGCCAGCCTGTTCGATATGCTCCATAATGCCACCAATCAGCACCCGCTCGCCGTCGCAGATGGCATCCACATCCACTTCTACCGCGTCGTCCAGGAAGCGGTCCAGCAGCACTGGCGCATCGTTGGATACGCTGACCGCGTTCTGGAAGTAACGACGCAGGTCGATATCGTCGTAAACGATCTCCATCGCACGGCCACCCAGTACGTAGGACGGGCGTACCACCAGCGGGTAACCGATACCGGCCGCTTTCTCAACCGCCTGTTCGATGGTTGCCACAGTGGCGTTGGCCGGCTGCTTCAGGCCCAAACGGTTCACCGCCTGCTGGAAACGCTCACGGTCTTCGGCACGGTCAATCGCATCCGGGCTGGTGCCGATAATCGGCACGCCTGCCGCTTCCAACTCACGCGCCAGTTTCAACGGGGTTTGCCCGCCATACTGCACGATCACGCCTTTTGGCTTCTCGATGCGGACGATTTCCAGCACGTCTTCCAGCGTCACCGGTTCGAAGTACAAGCGATCCGAGGTGTCGTAGTCGGTAGAGACGGTTTCCGGGTTACAGTTGACCATGATGGTCTCGTAACCGTCTTCGCGCAGCGCCAGTGAAGCGTGTACGCAGCAATAGTCAAACTCGATGCCCTGGCCGATACGGTTCGGGCCACCGCCCAGGATCATGATTTTCGGGCGATCGTTGGTCGGGTTGGATTCACACTCATCTTCATAGGTGGAATACATGTAGGCGGTGTCGGTCGCAAACTCTGCCGCACAGGTGTCCACACGCTTGTAGACCGGGTGCATGTTGAAGCTGTGGCGCAGCTTGCGGATTTCGCTTTCCGCCACGCCAGCCAGCTTCGCCAGGCGCGCATCGGCAAAGCCTTTACGCTTGAGCGTGCGCAGGAAATTGGCGTTCAGACCGTTGATGCCCGCTTCGGCAACCTGCTCTTCCAGACGCACCAACTCTTCAATCTGCACCAGGAACCAGCGGTCGATATTGGTCAGATTGAACACGCCATCGACTGACAGACCGGCACGGAAAGCATCGGCGATGTACCAGATACGATCGGACCCCGCATCTTTCAGCTCACGGCGGATCTTGGTCAAGGCTTCCGGATCGTCCAGGCTCACTTTCGGATCGAACCCGGTTGCGCCCACTTCCAGGCCGCGCAGCGCTTTCTGCAATGACTCCTGCTGGGTGCGGCCAATCGCCATCACTTCACCGACCGACTTCATCTGGGTGGTCAGGCGATCGTTGGCACCGGCAAACTTCTCGAAGTTGAAGCGCGGGATCTTGGTGACAACATAGTCGATGGAAGGCTCAAAGGAGGCTGGCGTACGGCCACCGGTGATGTCGTTCATCAGCTCATCAAGGGTGTAACCCACCGCCAGCTTGGCGGCGATCTTGGCAATCGGGAAGCCGGTCGCTTTCGAGGCCAGCGCCGATGAACGGGATACGCGTGGGTTCATTTCAATCACGATCAGGCGGCCGGTTTTCGGGTTCACCGAGAACTGCACGTTGGAGCCACCGGTTTCTACCCCGATTTCACGCAGCACCGCCATCGAGGCGTTACGCATGATTTGATATTCTTTATCGGTCAGCGTTTGCGCTGGAGCCACCGTGATGGAGTCACCGGTATGGATACCCATCGCATCGATGTTTTCGATCGAGCAGACGATGATGCAGTTGTCATTCTTATCGCGCACCACCTCCATCTCGTATTCTTTCCAGCCGATCAGCGATTCGTCAATCAGCAGCTCTTTGGTCGGGGACAGATCCAGACCGCGTTCGCAGATCTCTTCGAACTCTTCGCGGTTATAGGCGATACCGCCACCGGTGCCGCCCATGGTGAATGACGGGCGGATGATGCATGGGAAGCCCACATCGGCGGCCACCGCCAACGCTTCTTCCATATTATGGGCAATGCCGGAACGCGCGGTGTCCAGGCCGATTTTCTTCATGGCGATATCGAAACGGCGGCGGTCTTCGGCTTTGTCGATGGCATCGGCGGTAGCGCCAATCATGGTGACGCCGAACTCGGCCAGGACACCCTGACGTTCCAGCTCCAACGCACAGTTCAGCGCGGTTTGCCCACCCATGGTTGGCAGCACCGCATCCGGGCGCTCTTTCTCGATGATTTTACGCACCACTTCCCAGTGGATTGGCTCGATGTAGGTGGCATCGGCCATTTCCGGGTCGGTCATGATGGTGGCCGGGTTCGAGTTGACCAGCACGACGCGATAGCCTTCTTCACGCAGCGCCTTACACGCCTGAGCACCAGAGTAGTCAAATTCACACGCCTGGCCGATAACGATCGGGCCAGCGCCGAGGATCAGGATGCTTTTTATATCTGTACGTTTTGGCATGGCTTTTCTGGCTCCTGATTATTTGGCGTTGGTACGGTAAGTCTCAATCAGTTCGATAAAGTGATCGAACAGCGGCGCGGCATCGTGCGGGCCTGGGCTGGCTTCCGGGTGGCCCTGGAAGCTGAACGCGGCTTTATCGGTACGATGGATGCCCTGCACCGTGTGGTCGAACAGCGATTTATGCGTGACGCGCAACGTGCTCGGCAGATTATTTTCATCAACGGCAAAGCCATGGTTCTGGGCAGTAATCATCACGGTGTTGTTATCCAGATCCTTCACCGGGTGGTTACCACCGTGGTGGCCAAGCTTCATCTTCATGGTTTTGGCACCACTGGCCAGCGCCAGCAGTTGGTGGCCCAGGCAGATACCAAATACCGGGATATCGGTTTCCAGGAAACGTTTGATGGCGGTGATGGCGTAATCGCAAGGCTCCGGGTCACCAGGACCGTTGGACAGGAAGATGCCGTCCGGATTCATTTTCAGCACATCTTCCGCAGGGGTTTGCGCTGGCACCACGGTGAGGCGGCAGCCGCGATCCACCAACATGCGCAGGATGTTACGCTTGGCGCCGTAATCGTAGGCCACCACATGGTAAGGCAGTTCGCCCGCAGGTTTAGCCTCCGGCAAATCGCCTTCCAGCGTCCAGCTCCCCTGTTGCCAGGCGTAAGCTTCTTTGGTGGTGACCTCTTTCGCCAGATCCATACCTTTCAGGCCAGGGAAAGCCTTGGCTTTTTGCAGCGCCAGTTCGGCATCGGTGAGGTCGCCCGCGATAATGCAGCCGTTCTGTGCGCCTTTCTCACGCAGCAGGCGGGTCAGCTTGCGGGTATCGATATCGGCAATCGCCACGATATTGTGTCGCTTGAGGTAATCGGCCAGGCCCATTTCGTTGCGGTAGTTGCTGGCAATCAGTGGCAGGTCGCGGATGACCAGGCCTTGAGCATGAACTGCGGAGGATTCTGCGTCGGAATCATTGGTGCCGACATTGCCGATATGAGGATAAGTAAGAGTAACGATCTGGCGGGAGTAGGAAGGATCAGTGAGGATTTCTTGATAGCCGGTCATCGAGGTATTGAAGACCACTTCCCCCACTGCCGTACCTTCTGCCCCGATGGCCCGACCGTGGAATTGGGTTCCGTCTTCCAGAACCAATAGCGCTGACTTAATCAAAACACCCTCCGAGGAATAATCAATCACAATATTTGCATATTAATTCAGATTTCACGCCCTAAATCAATGCAAAAACCGCCCTCAAGGCCAATTTTTGGCAAATTGGGCGCATTTTAATGATGAGCGTCCCGCTTGTCTAGATAAAGCGCCATTTTTTCCATTATTTTTGCAGCCCTCAGGGTTTAAAGGGTGTCACAGGCACAAAAACACCAGCAAACTTGACCGGGTAAACGGTTGCGAGACACAGTGACAGAAAAAATGGCTTAAAACAGCTTAAATCTGCGTAGGGAGCAATAAAGATGACGGAAAAAACAGGAATAAGACTAGATAACATATAAAAACAACAGCCAAATCATTAAAAGTAATTGTAACCCTCATTTTCAATGTTAAAAAAAAGGACAATAAAATTATTGTCCGATTATCATATCATTATGATCAACACAACCACATCACGATGGTGTTCATTAAAATTATAACTGGTCTAAACCGAGCACGTCACGCATATCAAACAGCCCATTATGCTGGTTTGAGATCCAGGATGCGGCACGCACCGCGCCATTGGCAAACGTCATCCGGCTTGAGGCTTTATGGGTGATTTCTACCCGCTCGCCAATATCGGCAAACATGGCGGTATGTTCACCCACAATGTCCCCGGCACGAATGGTGGCAAAGCCGATACTCTTTGGATCGCGCTCGCCGGTATAACCCACGCGCTCGTAAACCGCGCACTCTTTCAGATCGCGTCCCAAGGCACCGGCAATCGCCTCGCCCATGGCTAACGCCGTTCCTGAAGGGGCATCTACCTTGTGGCGGTGGTGAGCTTCCACAATTTCGATATCGGTATAATCGCCCATCACCTTGGCCGCTTTTTCCAGCAGCTTGAGCACCACGTTGACGCCCACGCTGAAGTTGGCGGCAAACACGATGCCAATCTGCTGCGCCGCGGCCTGGATCGCCGCTTTACCTGCATCATCAAAACCGGTGGTGCCGATCACCATGGCTTTGCCGTGGGCCACGCAAAACGCCAGATGGGCCAGGGTGCCTTCCGGGCGGGTGAAGTCGATCAGGATATCGAAATCGTTGACAACCTTTTCCAGGTTATCGCTGACGGTGACGCCCAACGCACCAACGCCAGCCAGTTCACCGGCATCGGTGCCAACCAGGCTAGAACCCGGGCGCTCAAGCGCAGCCCCTAATACCACGCTCTGTGCCTGCTGCACGGCCTGGATCAATTGGCGCCCCATGCGGCCACCGGAACCCGCAATCGCGATGCGGATTTGTGAATCAGTCATACTTCGCTCTCTTTTATGGTCAAAAGCCACTCCTCGGCTATGGATTCAGGGTAACTTCCCCACCTTATCACTACCAGAGGATTTGCTTACGGATTAGAAAATTATGATATGCCCGGTATGTTATCAGTAACGCTGTCAATTGATTAACAATTACCCGATTAGCGTCAACCGTCTGGTGCTACATAATCATGCACTATTTATGCATTACGATGAATGGCGAAAAGGTGGTTTTTTGCTGTTTCTGCGAGCTGTTTCCCCTCACCCCAACCCTCTCCCACAGGGAGAGGGAGCCAGTATGGCATCGTGGTTAGGTACAGGTGTCATTCTTCTTGCACTTCCCACCCCCCTCATTCAAAGGTGTTTAGGTGCAGGAATTAGTCTGTGGCAAGGCTGATGCAGTAGTTAATAGGTACAGGTGTCATTTTTCTTGCACTTTCCCCCTCACTCAAAGGTGATAGATACGGGAATTTATCTGTGACAAGGTTGATGCAGAAGTTAGTCTGTAATGAGGCGAATACAGTAGCCAGGATGTGGCACGGACAGTCCCCTCTCCCTGTGGGAGAGGGTTAGGGTGAGGGGCCATCAGTCGATCTGCTTGATATCCATGCGCAACTCTTTCGGCACTTCAAACACGATGTTTTCTTCACGGCCGCTGAGCTCATGCACGTCTTCACCGCCCAAGGCTTTCAAGCGGCTGATGACGTCCTGAACCAGCACGTCCGGCGCAGAGGCCCCGGCAGTGACACCAATGTTGCGGGCGTCTTTCAACCAGGATTCCTGAATGTCCGCTGCCGAATCAATCAGATAGGCCGGTTTACCCACGCGCTGGGCAAGTTCCGCCAGGCGGTTGGAGTTGGACGAGTTCTTCGACCCCACCACCAGCACTACGTCGGCATCACCTGCCAAGCTGCGCACCGCTTCCTGACGGTTGGTGGTGGCATAGCAGATATCATCCTTGCGCGGCCCGATAATATCCGGGAAGCGCTTACGCAACGCATCGATCACATCGGAGGTATCGTCCACCGATAAGGTGGTCTGGGTCATAAAGCACAGGTTATGCTCGTTCTTCACCTGCAATTGCCAGACATCTTCCGGCGACTCAACCAGGTACATGCCCCCCTGAGGGTTACTGTACTGGCCCATGGTGCCTTCCACTTCCGGATGCCCGGCGTGGCCAATCAGGATCGCCTCGGTGCCCTTACGGCTGGCCCGAGCCACTTCCATATGCACCTTGGTCACCAACGGACAGGTGGCATCAAACAGCATGGTCAGATCGCGGGCCTTGGCCTCGGCACGAATAGCCTGCGACACACCGTGGGCAGAGAAGATCAGGATCGAGCCGTCTGGCACTTCCGCGATCTCTTCGATAAATACCGCACCACGCTCGCGCAGGCTTTCGACCACGTAGCGGTTATGCACCACTTCGTGACGCACGTAAATCGGCGCGCCATAAATCTCCAGCGCACGTTCTACGATGCTGATCGCACGATCAACCCCGGCGCAGAAGCCACGTGGGTTAGCCAGCAATATTTGCATGTGCTTCCTCCTGCTGTGGGTCGATCTCCAGCACTTCGATATCGAAGGTCACCGGATGCCCCGCCAACGGATGGTTGAAATCAACGGTGATCGAATCTTCCGCGACTTCACGCACCACACCAGGCATTTCGCTACCGTCGATGGCAGTAAACAGCATGATGGTGCCGACATCCGGTACGCCGGTCTCGTTGAAATCGCGGCGTGAGAAGAACTGGATCAGATCCGGGTTCTCCGCGCCAAACGCGGCTTCCGGTTGCAGGGTAAACGCACATTTGTCCCCTGCCCGCAGACCGATCAACTGCTGTTCCAGCGGAGCAGACAGGCTGCCATCGCCCAGGCGGAACAGCGCTGGTTTGCCATTGCCCTGGGTGGATTCCGCGGTCGTTCCATCTGCCAGTTTCAGCGTGAAATGCACCAGCACTGCGCTGTTGCCGTTAACCTGAGCCGTCATATCACTTACCTTCGCTGTTGACGCTTTTCTTCGCCGGCAAGAACCCTTCCAGCACAATCATGGCGGCACCCACGCAGATAAAGCTGTCCGCCAGATTGAAGGTCGGGTAATGCCAGTTACCGATATAAAAGTCGATGAAATCGACCACAAAGCCATGCCACAGACGATCAAACAGGTTGCCGATCGCACCGCCGATAATAAAGGCATAGGCGATATTGTTCAGCTTCTGCTGGGCACTGCTGCGATACATCATCACCAGCAGCACCGCCACGATGGCGACCGCAATACCGGCAAAGAACCAGCGCTGCCAGCCACCGTGATCCGCCAGGAAACTGAACGCTGCGCCGTAGTTACGCGCATAGTACAGGTTGATTGACGGGAACAACGGCTGGGTCTGGCCCAGCACGAAGTTACTCAGGATCCACTGTTTGCTGAAAAAATCCAGCGCCAGCACCACCACTACCAGCCATAGCCAGCGCAAGCCGGTCGAACTTATCGGTCTACTCATCAGGCGCTTGTTCTCAGGCAAAGTTACGTTTTTCGCCGTCACCGGCTACGTTGCTCACACAGCGGCCGCAAAGTTCTGCATGCTCCGCCACCTGGCCGACATCGGTGGTGTAATGCCAGCAGCGCGGGCACTTCTCACCATCCGCTTTGCTGAACGCAATTTTCAGCCCTTTCAACAGTTCGCTTTGCTGCGCATCGGCAGGAGCATCCGCAAACGGTGCTACGCTGGCCGATGAGGTCAGCAACACAAAGCGCAGTTCATCCTGCAGGCTGTTCAGACTTGCTGCCAGATCGCTATCGGCGTACAACGTAACCGCAGCCTCTAACGAACCACCGATGTGCTTGTCTGCACGCGCCTGCTCCAGCACCTTGTTCACTTCGCCACGCACTTTCAGCAGATCGGCCCAGAACGCATCGTTCATGCCTTCGCCTGCCGCCAGCCCGAACAGACCGTCGTACCACTCTTCGGTAAACACGTACTGCGTGCGTTTGCCTGGCAGGAAGGCCCAGATTTCATCGGCGGTAAACGACATGATCGGCGCCATCCAGCGTACCAGCGCTTCCGCAATGTGGAACAGAGCGGTCTGGCAGCTGCGGCGGGCAACGCTGTCGCTTTTCGCGGTGTACTGACGGTCTTTAATGATGTCCAGATAGAAGGACCCCATTTCTACCGAGCAGAACTGCATCAGGCGCTGCACCACTTCGTGGAAATCGTAGTTGGCATAGGCTTGCTCGATATCCTGCTGTGCGGCCAATGCACGGCCCACGGCCCAGCGATCCAGTACTACCATCTCTTCCGGAGCCACGCAGTCGGTGCTTGGATCAAACCCATTCAGGTTGGCCAGCAGGAAACGCGCGGTATTACGGATACGGCGATAAGAATCGGCAGCACGCTTGAGGATTTCGTCGGAAACCGCAATCTCGCCGGTGTAGTCGGTAGAAGCGACCCACAGCCGCAAAATGTCGCCACCCAGCTTGTTCATCACGTCCTGCGGGCTGACGGTGTTGCCGATCGACTTGGACATTTTGCGCCCCTGACCATCCACGGTAAAGCCGTGGGTCAGCACTTCTTTGTAAGGCGCCTTGCCTTTCATGGCAGTCGAAATCATCAGCGATGACATGAACCAGCCACGATGTTGGTCGGAACCTTCCAGATACATGTCGGCAGAGTGGCCGTTGAATTCTGGACGCACGTCAACCACGGAAGAATGGGTTGAACCCGAGTCGAACCAGACGTCCAGCGTATCTGGCACTTTCACATAATCGGCCGCTTCAGCACCGAGGATATCGGCAGCGTCCAGATCCCACCAGGCCTGGATCCCGTCTTGCTCGACACGCTTGGCCACTTCTTCCATCAGCTCTACGCTGCGTGGGTGAAGCTGCTCGGTGTCTTTATGCACGAACAGGGACATTGGAACCCCCCAGGTACGCTGGCGTGAGATACACCAGTCTGGACGGTTAGCCACCATGGTTTCGATACGCGCCTGGCCCCAATCCGGGATCCACTGCACGCCTTTGATCTCTTCCAGCGACTGCTTGCGCAGGCCCTTTTGATCCATGCTGATAAACCATTGCGGCGTGGCACGGAAGATGATCGGCGTTTTATGGCGCCAGCAGCACGGGTAGCTGTGTTGCAGTTTTTCCACGTGCAGCAAAGCGCCCTTTTCACGCAGCAGCTCAACGATCAGATCGTTGGCCTTGAACACGAACTTGCCGTCCAGCGTTGGATAGGTGCCGGTCAGGTAGCAGCCGTTCGGGCCAACCGGGTTGGCGACCTCCAGGCCGTATTTCTGACCGATCACGAAGTCATCCGGGCCGTGGCCAGGTGCAGTATGTACGGCACCGGTACCGGCATCCAGCGTAACGTGATCGCCCAGGATCGCCGGCACGTCAAAGCCCATAAACGGATGGGTAAAGCGCATCAGTTCCAGATCGCTGCCCTTACAGTCGCCCAGCACTGCCCAGGAAGTGATGCCTGCGCGCTTCATCACGCTTTCCACCAGATCGGCTGCCAGGATCACGCACTGGCCGTCGATCTGCACTAACTGATAGGCGAATTCTGCGTTCAGCGAGATCGCACGGTTGGCAGGCAGCGTCCACGGTGTGGTCGTCCAGATCACCAGTGACACCGGGCCATTCACGCTGGTTACGCCAAACTTGCTGGCCACCGCCGCCGCATCAACCGCGTGGAACGCGACGTCGATGGATGGCGAGGTTTTGTCGTAATATTCAACTTCCGCTTCCGCCAGGGAAGAACCGCAGTCCGTACACCAGTGCACCGGCTTGGCGCCTTTGAGCAGATGACCATTGCTGATGATCTTGCCCAATGCACGGATAATGTTGGCTTCGGTTTTAAAATTCATGGTCAGGTACGGACGATCCCAGTCACCCAAGACCCCCAGACGGATAAAGTCTTTCTTCTGGCCTTCTACCTGCTCGGCAGCATATTCGCGACACTTCTGACGGAATTCTGCCGGTGTCAGTTTCTCACCCGGTTTGCCATACAGTTGCTCAACCTTCAGTTCGATAGGCAGACCGTGACAGTCCCAGCCTGGAACGTAAGGCGAATCAAAGCCAGCCATCCCTTTTGACTTGATAATAATGTCTTTGAGGATCTTGTTTACCGAGTGACCAATGTGAATGCTGCCATTCGCATACGGAGGGCCGTCATGCAGAATGAAGGATTTCTTGCCCTTTTTGGCGGCACGAATGATCCCGTACAGATCCTGTTCATACCAACGTGCGAGCATGCCAGGTTCACGCTTGGCGAGATCGCCACGCATCGGGAACCCTGTTTCCGGCAAGTTCAGGGTATTCTTGTAGTCACTCATTAGATTCTCGATCTCGTTTCGGTTCGTAGATTAAGCCGGTGTCTGTAGCCCGAAGAACGTCCGGGCCGTCACCACATCATTGGCGATTTGCTGCTTTAGCGCATCGAGCGAAGCAAAACGCTGTTCATTGCGCAATTTTGCGCGCAGCACCACATCCAGGTGGCGCCCGTAAAGATCCAGGGTTACGTCCAACAGATGCACTTCCAACTGCTGACGTACACCTGCCACCGTAGGGCGGGTGCCAATATTGGCCACGCCCGGCAAAGGCTCTGGGCCCAGGCCATAAACATCGACGGCATAAACCCCTTTCACCGGGGCAACCAGGCGTTTGAGCGGCAGGTTGGCGGTTGGGAAACCAATGGTTCGCCCCAGTTCATCGCCATGCACTACGCGCCCGGAAATACTGTAAGGATGCCCCAGCAGGGTTTCTGCCAGCGGCAAATCATCATCACGCAGCGCATTGCGGATGGCGGTGCTGCTGATACGCAGGTCGCCTTCACGGAAGCTTGGCGTGCTGACCACCTCAAAGCCGAATTCTTGCCCGGCAAGCTCTAACAGCGGGAAGTCCCCCTGGCGACCAGCACCAAAGCGAAAATCATCCCCCACCATCAGGAATTTTACCCCCAGCTTTTCGACCAGCAGCTCGGCAACGAATGCCTGAGCGGTATGAGCGGCAAAACGGGGATCAAACTTGACGCACAACAGGTAATCAACCCCGGCCTGCGCCAGGTATTTGGCTTTGTCACGCAAACGCGTGAGGCGGGCCGGAGCCTTATCCGCGGCAAACAGTTCCAGCGGCTGTGGCTCAAAGATCATGACGATTACCGGCAACCCCAGGCGTCGCCCTTCCTGCTTCAACTGCCCCAGCAGCGCCTTATGACCACGATGGACGCCGTCAAAGTTGCCGATGGTGAGCACACAGCCACGGTGGCGTGCCCGAATATTATGGATGCCGCGAATTAGCTGCATAGCTGGCCCAACACAGTGGAAATCGGCGGATTATACCTTGTACAGCGGTCAAGGTTAACCCGCGATTGGTTCCTTTGATGTAATAGTCATACCATACCGGAGGATAATCGCCTTAACCACCGTTTATCTGGCCCAATGCGTGCTATATTAGCCCGCTGATAGCGAGCGTGGCTTCTGGCCGACGCTTGAAAGACGGGGGATAACCCACCAGGACCAACAGCTTGCAGACTGTGATGCAAATCACATGGCGATTTTTCTCGTGAAACACTGTATTCCCATGGCTGAAGCTGGTAAAATCCTGCGCCATCACAACGTAGCAAGTGCCGCCCGTACAAACGGCGCTTATTTGCACAAATCCATTGACAAACGAAGGCTAAAAGGGCATATTCCTCGGCCTTTGAATTGTCCTCAATATATATATTTGGGAGTTGGACCTTGGCTAATATCAAATCAGCTAAGAAACGCGCCATACAGTCTGAGAAACGTCGCAAGCATAACGCTAGCCGTCGCTCAATGGTGCGTACCTTCATTAAGAAGGTTGACGCAGCTATCGCAGCTGGCGACAAAGACGCAGCACAAAAAGCATTCCTCGTAATGCAACCACTTGTGGATCGCCAGGCTGCTAAAGGCCTGATCCACAAAAACAAAGCAGCGCGTCATAAGTCAAACCTGACGGCGCGTATCAACGCAATGCAATAAGCATTACGTTGTGTGCTTGTTAAAAAAACCGGCCTCGGCCGGTTTTTTTACGCCTGACGTTCAAGCCTACAGCGCGAACAGCGCCGAGAAGTCCTTGTTGCATACCCGCTGTACCGCCGGGTGCTGGATCATTCGCTCGGCAAAAATGACGTAATACTCTTCCTGCACGCTGTCGACACGCCCAATCTCCACCACGTCATCATCGCTATAGGTATCCAGCGCATACAGCGTTGGCGCCACAAAGATCGCGTTGTGGTACAGGCCAAAAGCCTTCATCAGCGCCGCATCGTCAAACTCCCCCAGTATCTCAACCTTGATACCTTGCGTGTTGAACCAGTTGAGCAGTTTGCGCCCCAGCATCGAACGCCTTCCCGGGATCAGCAAGCGGCGCTGTTCCAGACAGGCAGGAAACGGCAAATCGGGTATCGGCTGACGACAGAAGAAGCTGACCCCACACTCGCCCAGCTTGAGCGAAAACAGACCTTCCTGCTGGCTGGAGTCGACCGGACAGTCCGACAGGATCATATCCAGCTTATGCTGGCTGAGTTGCTCCAACAGCATCTCATGGGTTGATTCAAAGCAGCGCAGGTGGATTTGTTCATTGTCCACCACCGCGGTTTCCAATACCTGGCTGACCAGACGTTTGGACAGCGCATCCGCGACGCCAACGTCAAACAGCAGGTTGGACTCCTTACGATAGTTGACGATATCCAGCATTTCCTGGCTGAGCATAAACATCTTGTCGGCATAGCGGAACACCAGTTGGCCTAACTCGGAGGGGACCAGTCCACGCCCCTGGCGTTTGAACAGCTTACCGTTGAGCCGCTCTTCCAGTGCCTTGATTTGGCCGGTGATGGTCTGCGGCGTGAGGAACAAAGCTTCTGCCGCACCGACAACCGAACCCTCCTTACAGACCTGCCAGAAGTAATACAGATGGTTAAAGTTGATATGAGACATTCTCAAAACGTTCTCTCCTTAGGTTTCTCATCGGCAAAACGGTCTACCGTAATGAGCGACAAACTCCCTATCGTTAATTTCGGACAACGCAAAGTTATCTTTAATCCCAAGTGCAGCGCGGCTGACGAAGCCACGCTACTGCTACTACTGTAATAGCCCCCTCAGCAACAAGGGGTAAACACAAAGGTCATCAGCTGCGGGGCAAAGTGAAACGCAGCAGGCCGTAGCCCACTACCGCAGCGCTGGTCGATCCCAATAGTATGCCTAATTTGGCATAGGTACTGAGAGCCACATCCGCATCGGCGAAGGCCAATGAGGCAATAAAAATCGACATGGTGAAACCAATACCACAGAGCACGGCCACGGCAAACACCTGTTTAAAACCGATATCCTGCGGCAAACGGGCAATCCCCAGCTTCACCGCCAGCCAGCAGAAGACGAAAATCCCCAGTGGTTTGCCGATAAACAACCCGGCGGCAATCCCCAGTGGCAGCAGTGACGTCAACCCGCTCAGGGATACCCCTTGCAACGACACACCTGCGTTGGCAAAAGCAAACAACGGCAGGATCAGGAAGGCGACCCACGGGTGCAGCTCATGCTCCAAGGTTTCAGAGGGCGAAGGCTCACTCTTGGCGTTCAGCGGGATCATAAAGCCGACAATCACCCCCGCCAGCGTGGCATGTACACCTGACTTGAGGATCGCCACCCACAGCACCAATCCGACCATCATATACAGCGAGGTCTTGCCCACGCCTCGCCAGTTCATCACGGCCAACACCACGATCGCCGCAGCCGCAACGCCCAGCGCCACCATCGAGACCTGATGGGTGTAGAACAACGCGATAATGATGATGACCCCAAGGTCATCAATAATCGCCAAGGCCAGCAGGAACACTTTCAGGCTGGTCGGCACCCGGTTGCCCAATAAGGCCATCACGCCCAAGGCAAAGGCAATATCCGTTGCCGCCGGGATCGCCCACCCCTGGCGAGTCACTTCATCGGCACCGTTGAACAGCAGATAGATCAGCGCCGGAGCCAGCATACCGCCCAGGGCTGCAATCGCCGGGAAGATAGCCTTGTCGCGTCCGGCTAACGAGCCTTGCAGCAGCTCACGTTTGACTTCAAGCCCGACCACCAGGAAGAAGATGGCCATTAAACCGTCGTTAATCCACAGCAGCAGCGGTTTGGCAATTTCCAACGAGGCGATGCTGACCGCCACCGGTAAGTTAATGAAAGCCTGATACAGCCCCTGTACGGGAGTATTGGCCATGATCAAAGCCACCACGGCGGCGGCGATCAGAATAATGCCGCCAGCGGCTTCTTGGCGCAGAAACTGACGAATAATAGTAGTCACAGTACGTCGCTCCAGAATGCCCGTCGTCTTTCAAGCTGCAACTCGAAATCCATAGGGCATAGATAAAGAGGCAAAGCGCCCCGGTTTCCAGACAATGCAACGAGTATAGATGAGGAATCACCTCGAAAAAATCAGTTTATAAATGCAAAATAACTCGATAAAACCGATCTGTTTGAGTTGTATGTCACAATTTTTATAGGGACATTCAGACAGCAAAGATAAAAAAACCCCGGTTTGCTTAAACCGGGGTTTGAGGATTGATGCGCGGGGAACGTTGATTAACGAGTCAGGTCGTCAAAAAACTTTTTCACGCCGTCGAAGAAGCTTTTCGAACGCGGGCTGTTTTTATCCCCAGAAGGGCCACCCAGGCTCTCTTCCAACTCTTTGAGCAGCTGCTTCTGCTTCTCGTTCAGACTCACCGGTGTTTCTACCACCACGCGGCACAGCAGATCACCCTGGCTGCCACCCCGTACCGATTTCACCCCTTTGCCACGCATACGGAACAGTTTACCGGTCTGAGTTTCCGCCGGGACTTTCAGCTTGACGCGGCCATCCAGCGTTGGCACTTCAATCTCGCCACCCAAGGCCGCCATAGCAAAGTTGATCGGCACTTCGCAGTACAGGTTATTGCCTTCACGTTCAAAGATCGGGTGAGCACTCACCTGAACCTGAACGTACAGATCGCCTGCCGGCGCGCCGTGTTCACCAGCTTCACCTTCACCCGCCAGGCGGATGCGGTCGCCAGTATCTACGCCCGCCGGGATTTTCACCGACAGGGTTTTGGATTTCTCTACGCGACCATGGCCGTGACATTTGTTGCACGGATCCTTGATGATCTGGCCACGCCCGTGGCAGTGCGGACAAGCCTGCTGCACGGTGAAGAACCCTTGACGCATCTGCACCTGGCCCTGACCATGACAGGTCGGGCAGGTTGCCGGCGAACTGCCCGGCTTGGCACCGTTACCATGGCAGACATCACACTCTTCCAGCGTTGGAATACGGATCTCTTTGGTCACACCACGCACGGCTTCTTCGAGCGTCAGATCCATGTTGTAACGCAAATCGGATCCACGGCTGGCACGCTGACGGCGTCCGCCGCCAAAGATATCGCCAAACACGTCGCCAAAGATGTCACTGAAGTCGGCACCGCCGCCACCAAAGCCACCACCACCGCCCATCCCACCTTGCTCAAAGGCGGCATGGCCGTATTGATCGTAGGCAGCACGTTTTTGATCGTCGGTCAGGATCTCGTACGCTTCCTTGACTTCTTTAAACTGGCTTTCGGCGTCTTTTTCCTGATTACGATCAGGGTGGTACTTCATCGCCAGGCGCTTATACGCCTTTTTGATTTCGCGCTCGTCTGCCGTCTTGGCAACGCCGAGCACCTCGTAATAATCTCTCTTCGCCATTATTTCTCTTACCCTTAACATGCGTGCACGGGCGTAGAGTTGCCTCGACGCCCGTGCTGGTTTCCGGTTACGGCCTGTGGCCGCACCGTGCCCGCTTAAGGGCGATTATTTTTTGTCTTTCACTTCTTCAAACTCGGCGTCAACCACGTCGTCGTCTTTCTGCGCCGCGTTGTCTGCACCTGCATCAGCACCCTGTGCCTGCTGCGCTTGAGCCTGGGCCATTTCCATCAGCTTGCCGGAAACCTGCACCAGCGCCTGAGTCTTGGCTTCGATCTCGGCTTTATCTTCGCCTTTGACCGCCGCTTCCAGATCTTTCAGCGCGCTCTCGATAGCGGTTTTGTCTTCAGCTGGCAATTGCTCGCCCGCTTCTTCCAACTGCTTACGGGTACCGTGGATCAGGTGATCCGCCTGGTTACGAGTTTGCACCAGTTCTTCGAACTTACGGTCAGCTTCAGCGTTCACTTCGGCATCGCGTACCATTTTCTGGATTTCTTCTTCATTCAGACCAGAAGACGCCTTGATGGTGATCTTCTGCTCACGGCCGGTGTTCTTGTCTTTCGCAGACACGTGCAGAATACCGTCGGCATCGATATCGAAGGTTACTTCGATCTGTGCCATACCGCGTGGTGCCGGCTGGATGCCGTCCAGGTTGAACTGGCCCAGTGACTTGTTGTCATT
Organism: Serratia sp. 2723; assembly: GCF_050434425.1. NCBI lineage: Bacteria > Pseudomonadati > Pseudomonadota > Gammaproteobacteria > Enterobacterales > Yersiniaceae > Serratia > Serratia sp. 2723. Next base: position 423,332 of record NZ_JBNDIN010000001.1, on the reverse strand, counting down.
GGCACGTTTACGCTCACCCTGCAGCACATGGATGGTCACCGCAGCCTGGTTGTCTTCGGCAGTAGAGAACACCTGGCTGTGCTTGGTCGGGATAGTGGTGTTTTTGGTGATCAGCGGCGTCATTACGCTGCCCATGGTTTCGATACCCAGTGACAGAGGGGTAACGTCCAGCAGCAATACGTCTTTCACATCACCGGCCAACACACCGCCCTGAACCGCAGCACCAACGGCAACCGCTTCGTCCGGGTTAACGTCTTTACGTGGTTCTTTACCGAAGAAGTCAGCAACTTTCTTCTGAACCATAGGCATACGGGTCTGGCCACCGACCAGGATCACGTCCTGAATGTCAGAAACCGACAGGCCAGCATCTTTCAGTGCCACTTTCAGCGGCTCGATAGAACGAGCAACCAGATCTTCTACCAGCGACTCGAGTTTTGCACGGGTCACTTTGATGTTCATGTGTTTTGGACCGCTGCCATCTGCAGTGATGTACGGCAGGTTGACGTCGGTCTGCTGAGCAGAGGACAGCTCGATCTTGGCTTTTTCAGCGGCTTCTTTCAGACGCTGCATCGCCAACGGATCGTTGCGCAGATCCATGCCCTGCTCTTTCTTGAACTCTTCCACCAGATAGTTGATCAGGCGGCTGTCGAAGTCTTCACCACCCAGGTGGGTATCACCGTTGGTTGCCAGAACTTCGAAGGTTTTTTCACCGTCAACGTCGTCGATCTCAATGATTGAGATATCGAATGTACCACCACCCAGGTCATAAACCGCGATGGTACGGTTGCCCACTTCTTTGTCCAGGCCATAAGCCAGGGCCGCAGCAGTCGGTTCGTTGATGATACGTTTCACTTCCAGACCTGCGATACGGCCAGCATCTTTGGTCGCCTGACGCTGAGCATCGTTGAAGTAGGCAGGAACGGTGATAACCGCTTCAGTTACCGGCTCACCCAGGTAATCTTCCGCCGTTTTCTTCATTTTCTTCAGGACTTCCGCAGAGATCTGCGGTGGTGCCATTCTCTGGCCCTTCACTTCCAGCCAGGCGTCACCGTTATCGGCAGCGACGATGCTGTAAGGCATGATAGCCTTGTCACGCTGTGCTTCTTCATCCTGGAAGCGACGGCCAATCAGGCGCTTGATCGCAAACAGGGTGTTTTGTGGGTTGGTAACAGCCTGACGCTTAGCAGGCTGGCCAACCAGAATTTCACCATCCTGGGTATATGCGATGATTGAAGGAGTGGTGCGATCGCCTTCGGCATTCTCCAGCACGCGCGCCTTGCCACCATCCATAATTGCTACACAAGAGTTGGTTGTACCCAGGTCGATACCAATAATTTTGCCCATCTAAACATCTCCACTAATAAATTCATAATCGGTCAGGTTGCTAACTATATGCGGGCGTTTTTTTGCTTTTCAACTACCCGGCATCTCAGTGTTACCCGCGGTCAGCAACTGCGGTTGCCAATAAGATGGGGCCATCCACACCAGCATCAAGGGGCAGGGCAAAAAAAATTTCGTTTTTATCCGCAGCAAGATCATTGTTTCCTGACGTGGGGATCATTATGATGCCGCGCGCTCTGATGGAAGTTATGGTTTTTTCGGCCATTCAGACCAATTATTAAATTACCTATCCATTTTCGTTACAATTCTGTTATCGCAGAGGACATATGCACTCCAACAAGTTGGCAAATCCCGGCCCCCTGGGTCTGATGGGCTTCGGGATGACTACCGTCTTGCTGAACCTGCACAACGCGGGCTTTTTCCCACTGACTTCCGTCATCATCAGTATGGGGATTTTCTTCGGTGGCATGGCTCAGATTTTTGCCGGTATTCTTGAGTTCAAGAAAGGCAACACCTTCGGCTTGACCGCCTTCACCTCTTACGGCTGCTTCTGGCTGAGCCTGGTAGGCATCCTGCTGCTGCCACGCATGGGCCTGGCAGAACCGACCGACGCTAACGTCCTCGGTATTTATCTGGCACTGTGGGGCGTCTTCACCCTGTTCATGTTCTTCGGCACGCTGCGCACCAACCGCGGGTTACAATTCGTGTTTGCCAGCCTGACCGTACTGTTCGCCCTGCTGGCCGTCGGCAACATCACCGGTAACCACGCGATCCTGACCTTCGCCGGTTACGAAGGCATTATCTGTGGTGCCAGCGCGATCTATCTGGCAATGGCTGAGGTGATCAACGAACAGTTGGGCCGCACCGTGCTGCCAATCGGCCCGGTGGAAGCTCAGCAGGCAACACCAGCTGCTGTTACTGCATAAATCCGTACTAACGTGATATAAAAAAACCCTGCGCTGTTTAATCGCAGGGTTTTTTATTGGGCGAAAATCGCTTAGCTCAAGAGCGGTTTTTCACTGTTCAGGTCGCGACGCAGGTAGATCCCCAGCAGCAGGCCGAGCGTCGATAACGCCAGCATATAATAAGCGGGCGCTAACGGGGTTAACTTCATGATCAGCGTGACAAACACCGGGGTTAAACCACCAAAAATCGCATATGCCACGTTGTAGGAGAATGAAATCCCGCTAAATCGCACTTCCGCCGGGAAAGCCCGCACCAGCACGTAAGGCACCGCACCGACGATCCCCACGCTGAAGCCAACCAGCGCGTAGGTGGCGAACAGCATTTCTGGATGTGTTGCCACCGACTGATAAAACAGCCAACTGCACCCCGCCAACAGCAAACTGCCGACGATAAAGGTTTTGCTGGCGCCAAAGCGATCCGCCGCCGAACCAGAGACAATACAGCCAGCAAACAGCATGATGATCGCGATACTATTGGCCTGCAGTGACAGCGCCGGGGCTATGCCAAACTGTTTTTGCAGGTAGGTTGGCGTCATCAGGATCACCACCACAATGCCTGCCGACAACAGCCAGGTCAGCAACATCGAGACCGCAATCTCTTTGCGGTGATTCATCACCACCGATTTCAGTGGCAGCTCTTCTGCCAACGCCTTACGCGCCTGCATCTCGATAAAGATTGGGGTTTCCTGCAACCAGCGGCGCAGATACATGGCAAACAGGCCAAAGATGCCGCCCAGGAAAAACGGGATACGCCAACCACCGTCATGAATAGCCTGTTGGCTGAGCGTGGTATTGATGATGGTGGCCACCAGCGAGCCGAGCAGGATACCGGCCGTCAGGCCAGCCGTGAGCGTACCGCAGGCAAAACCAATGCGTTTGCGCGGCACATGCTCCGCTACAAACACCCAGGCACCAGGGACTTCACCACCGATAGCCGCGCCTTGCAGTACCCGCATCAACAGCAGCAGCAACGGTGCGGCAATGCCGATCTGAGCATAGGTTGGCAGCATCCCCATCGCCAGCGTCGGTAATGCCATCAGCAGGATGCTCAGGCTGAACATCTTTTTACGCCCCACCAGATCGCCGAAGTGCGCCATGATAATGCCGCCCAGTGGCCGAGCCAGATAGCCCGCCGCAAAGATACCAAAGGTCTGCACCTGGCGTAGCCATTCGGGCATATCCGCCGGGAAAAACAGATCCCCCATTACCGCGGCAAAGAAAACAAAAATGATAAAGTCATAAAACTCCAACGCACCGCCCAGGGCAGCCAACGTCAGAGTCTTATAATCTTGCCGATTGAGCCGACGATTATTATCGTGATGCATAAGATACCGTTAGAGGAAACAGGAAAGACCAAGCAAGCACAATGGCTGACTGTAAAAAGTTCCTTACTATAACGGCAAAATACTTTCACACCAGATACGCTGAAGGTTATCCCGCAGATTGCTGAAATTTAGAGATTTATCTCGCGGCGTGCATTCTTGGGACGGAATGCTGCTACCACAGCCTCATGGGTCTCCACATAGGGGCCTTCGAGCAGTTGGATGCAATAAGGCACGCTGGCAAAAATACCGTGCACCACCACCTTGCCTGCCTCGTCCTTCACCCCTTCCAGCGTCTCTTTAATCGATTTGGGTTGCCCCGGCAGGTTGATGATCAACGCCTGTTTACGGATCGCCCCAACCTGACGTGAAAGAATTGCCGTTGGCACATAGTGTAGGCTGATTTGGCGCATTTGCTCGCCAAAACCCGGCATCACCCGATCGGCAATCGCCAGCGTAGCGTCGGGAGTGACGTCACGCCGGGACGGCCCGGTGCCGCCGGTAGTCAACACCAGATGGCAGCCCATCTCATCAACTAGCTCACACAACGTATGCTCAATCAGGGTCTGCTCGTCCGGGATCAGCCGGGTTTCCAGGGTGAACGGCGTTGCCACAGCGCAGCTCAGCCACTCTTCCAGCGCCGGGATCCCTTTATCCTGATAAACGCCCCCTGAAGCGCGGTCCGAAATAGAAACCAAACCAATGCGTAATGTATCCATGTTTTACCTCTGTCTGATGCCCCGGCTACCCAAGGGAGATTAATGACGGGAGTATAGGGGGTTTGCCCGATGAGGTGGATATTCAGGTATAAAAAAAGGTGGCCGAGGCCACCTTCTGCACGACTTTTCGTAATTACAGCAAGTCGGCGATCATTTTTTCCAGCTTGCCCTGGTCTACGGCAAACTTGCGGATACCGTCGGTCAGCTTCTCAACCGCCATTGGATCCTGGTTATGCTGCCAGTAGAACTCAGGCTCGGTCAGCGGTGCCGGACGCGCTTTCACTTCGCCGGTGTAAGACAGTTTACGCTCCAGTGCGCCTTCGCTCTCTGCCAGCTCTTTCAGCAGTGCAGGGGCGATGGTCAGACGATCGCAGCCCGCCAGTTCGATGATTTCTCCCACGTTACGGAAGCTGGCACCCATCACCACGGTTTCATAGCCGTGCTGCTTGTAGTACTGATAAATTTCGGACACCGAAACCACGCCCGGATCTTCGTGCGGGGCAAACTCTTTCTTGTCGCCATTGGCTTTGTACCAGTCAAGAATACGGCCAACGAACGGCGAGATCAGGTACACGCCAGCTTCGGCACAGGCACGTGCCTGCGCGAAGGAGAACAGCAGCGTCAGGTTACAGTTGATGCCTTCTTTTTCCAGACGCTCGGCAGCACGGATGCCCTGCCAGGTGGAGGCCAGTTTGATCAGGATGCGATCGTTGCTGATGCCCGCTTCGTTATACAGTTTGATCAGGCGCTTGGCTTTGGCAACGCTGGCTTCGGTATCATAAGACAGACGTGCATCCACTTCGGTGGAAATGCGGCCCGGCACCAGTTTCAGGATCTCCAGACCAATGTTGACGGCCAGCTTGTCTGCGGCATCGGCAACCTGCTGATCGCGATCGCTGCTCTGCTCGCGCGCCCAGGCAATGGCTTCATCGATCAGTTTGCGGTATTCAGGAATTTGCGCTGCATTGAGGATCAGCGAAGGGTTGGTGGTGGCATCTTGCGGTTGATATAGCTTCATTGCAGCGATATCACCCGTATCCGCAACTACCGTAGTCAGCTGGCGTAGGGACGTTAATTTATCGGTCATGTTGGCATTATCTCATCGTTTGTGCATGAACTTTTGGCATCGTTCAACCATGCCTTGTCCTGATAATAACATGCGCGTAGCCCGGCGCAAGGCAGGAAACTCACGCGCTGGCGGCGGTTGTTTTATCCTTGTGCGAGCAACCGGTTACGCACCGATAATTCGTAATTACCGAAGCAACGCCACGGCATTAACGCGCTCTCACACCTGGAAATTATGTTAAATTCCCGCCAGCTGTTTTATTCACCACAAAAATCCAAAAAAGCTGCAATTCCCGTCAAGTGGGATGATTTTAACCAAGTTCTTGTCGAGAACTGACTCAAGTTTTCCGAACCAAGGTCGAAGAACCTGAGGAGTAGTAATCTTAACAAGGAGAAACATGTGACGGATCTGATTAACTTTATCAATAACATCCTGTGGGGTTCAGTACTGATCTATTTGCTGCTGGGTGCCGGCATCTACTTCACCTTGCGCACCCGCTTTATTCAAATCCGCCACTTCAACCATATGTTTTCCGTGCTGAAGAACAGCACCAAAAGCGACGGTGCGGGCATTTCATCCTTCCAGGCGTTATGCACTTCGCTCGCCGCTCGTGTCGGCACCAACAACCTTACCGGCGTGGCGATAGCGCTTACGGCTGGCGGCCCCGGAGCCATCTTCTGGATGTGGGTGATCGCGTTTATCGGCATGGCGACCTCTTTCATTGAGAGTACCCTGGCGCAGCTCTATAAAACCAAAGACGATAACGGCAACTACCGTGGCGGCCCAGCCTACTATATGGAAAAAGGGTTGGATATGCGCTGGATGGGCGTGATGTTCTCCATTTTCCTGCTGATCGCTTTCGGCTTGGTGTTCAATGCGGTACAGGCCAACTCCATCGCCCTGGCCAGTTCCGTTGCCTTTAACATCGAACCCATGTACGTCGGCATAGCATTGGTGGTGTTGAGCGCCATGGTGATCTTTGGCGGTATCCGTACCATCGCCCGCGTCGCAGAAAAAATCGTGCCGTTTATGGCCTTGGCCTACCTGCTGCTGGCACTGTGGATCATCGGCCTGAATATTGAGCATATGCCATCCATCCTGGCGCTGATCTTCAAAAGCGCTTTTGGCCTGCAGGAAGTCGCTGCCGGTACCCTGGGTTACGGGATCTCCCAGGCCATGACGCAGGGTATACAACGCGGGCTGTTTTCTAACGAAGGCGGAATGGGGTCGGCCCCCAACGTGGCAGCTTCCGCGACCCCTTATCCGCCACACCCTGCCTCGCAGGGCTATGTGCAGATGCTTGGCGCATTTGTCGATACCATCGTCATTTGCAGCGCAACGGCGGCGATTATTTTGGCCTCTGGTGCACTGGATAGTCCCCCTTCCAACATCAGCGGTATCGATCTGACCCAGCGGGCCATGGCCAGCGCCGTCGGTTCCTGGGGCGCGCCCTTTGTCGCAATTGCCGTTTTCCTGTTTGCCTTTACCTCTATCATTGCCAATTATGCCTATGCCGAGAACAACCTGTTCTTCCTCAAGCACCACCATCCGACCAAGCTGACGATTTTCCGCTGCTTTGCCTTGGGTATGGTGATGTTTGGCTCGATGGCAGAATTATCCACGGTGTGGAAAATGGCGGACATCTCGATGGCGCTGATGGCGATCACCAATCTGACCGCTATCTTGTTACTGTCCGACGTGGCCTTCAAATTGGCCAGGGATTACAACCACCAGCGTTCACTCGGCAAGCTTCCCACTTTTGACATCAACCACTACCCGGAGCTGGGGTCCCAACTCGAACCGGGGATCTGGCAGTCGAGCAAACAGCGTTAATCCTCCATGGCGTGCGTAAAGTGCGCCCTATCACAGCCATACCTCCTGGTCTTGCGCGCTTTTTGCTACAGTAGCCACATGTTGATAAACAGGATGTGACCATGCTCGTTATTATTTCACCTGCCAAAACCCTGGATTATGCAAGCCCGTTAGCCACCAAACGCTTCACCCAGCCTGAATTATTGGATCAGTCGCAAAAGCTGATCAAAATCTGCCGTAAGCTGACCCCGGCACAAATTTCCGGCCTGATGAGCATCAGCGATAAGCTCGCGGGCCTGAATGCCGCACGCTTTGGCGAATGGCAGCCTGACTTCACCCCGGACAATGCTCGTCAGGCGCTGCTGGCGTTTAAAGGCGACGTTTATACCGGCTTACAGGCGCAAGACTTCAGCGAAGAGGATTTCGACTTCGCACAACAGCATCTGCGAATGCTCTCTGGCCTGTACGGGGTGCTGCGCCCGCTGGATCTGATGATGCCTTACCGGCTGGAGATGGGGATCAAGCTGGAGAACCCGCAGGGTAAAGACTTGTACAGTTTCTGGGGCGATCGGATCACCGAAAAACTGAATCAGGCCCTGGAGCAGCAAGGCGATGATGTGGTGGTCAACCTGGCTTCGGATGAATACTTCAAATCGGTAAAACCGGCCAAGCTGCGCGGTTCGCTGATCAAGCCGGTATTCCTGGACGAGAAAAACGGCAAGTACAAAGTCATCAGCTTCTACGCCAAAAAAGCACGCGGGCTGATGAGCCGCTTTATCATCAAGAATCGCTTGAGTCGCAGTGAACAACTGGTTGATTTCAACCTGGAAGGGTATGCCTTCGATGAGGCGGCTTCGGCGGGTAATGAGCTGGTGTTTAAACGCCCGGAACAGTGAGAAATCCGTTCCCTCTCCCGACAAGGAGAGGGAACGGCTTTTATCAGGCTGGCAAAGTCATCATGAATTGACGCAGTGCGGCAAAATCCGCCGCCATGTTATGCGACAGCAGCGGCAACTGTGCACGCACCGCCAAGGCCTGTGGCAATGGCAATTCCTGCCCGAGGATCTCTTCAACGCTTTCCTTGAACTTGGCCGGATGCGCCGTGCCCAGGAACAGACCAAACTCCCCTGCCTGCAGTTGATCGCGCAGAACGCGGTAGGCTATCGCCGCATGAGGCTCTGAAAGGTAACCCAAGGCAGCCAACTCTTTCATGGTTTCCTTGGTGGTTTCATCACTCACCGCGCCATGAGCCAACTCCTTCAACTGCCAGATTTTACGGCGGAACAGCTCTTCCACACGCGGCCAGTTGTTAGGCTGGCTGACGTCCATCGCGTTGGATAACGTCGCCACGGTGGCGTTTGGCTGCCATTGGCCGGTAGTCAGGAAGCGTGGCACGGTGTCGTTAGCGTTGGTGGCGGCGATAAAGCGTTTTACCGGCAGCCCCAGGGATTTCGCCAGCAGCCCGGCGGTCAAGTCGCCAAAGTTGCCGCTTGGCACGGAAATCACCAACTGATTGCGGGCTTCCTGCGGCAATTGCGCCACTGCTTCAAAGTAGTAGCAGATTTGCGCCAGCAGGCGGCTGATATTGATCGAGTTGGCCGAGTTCAGATGTACGGCCTCTTTCAGTTCCTGATCGTCAAACGCCTGCTTCACCAACGCCTGGCAGGCGTCAAAGTCACCATCGATAGCGATGGTGTGGATGTTGCCACCCAGCGTGCAGAACAGCTTTTCCTGCAGCGAACTGATCTTGCCCTGTGGATAGAGGATCACCACACGCACGTTTTTCAGGCCATAGAAGGCGTGAGCAACGGCAGCGCCGGTATCACCGGAGGTCGCAGTCAAGATGGTCACCGGCTGATCGCCCGCGACTTCCGCCAGCATCTGCGCCATAAAGCGACCGCCGAAGTCTTTAAACGCCAGCGTCGGGCCATGGAACAGCTCCAGGCAGGCGACATCGCTCTCCACCTGCGCCACCGGGGCCGGGAACTCAAACGCGGCCTTCACCCGCTGGTACAGCGCCTCTTCGCCGATCTCGTCGCCAATAAAAGCGGACAGGATCTTGCTGCTGCGAGTGACAAAGTCCATCTCCAGCAGCTTATCAATCTCGGTCAGTTCGAATTCAGGCAATTCCAGCGGGAAAAACAGCCCTTGCTGCTTACCCAGGCCCTGTTTGATAGCCTGCCCGAAGCTGACCTGTTCGTTATGATCTTTCAGATTGTACAGTTTCATGCGTTATCCCAATAGTCGAGCGCCAGCGGTATCCAGGCGGCAAATATGAACAAAACCTTCGTCGTTTTGCAGGTAATGGCTGGTCAGCCAATCGGCCATGCGTTGCGCCGTTGCTCCGTCATCACAGACCGCAAACAGCGTCGGGCCGGAACCGGAAATGCCACAGGCCAAGGCACCGATATCCTGTGAGGCTTTACGCGCTTCAGCAAAGCCTGGCAACAGGCGGGTGCGATAAGGCTCGGCAATCACATCCTGCATCAGCTTGGCCGCCAGACGCGGTTGCTGGGTGTGACAGGCGTGAATAAAGCCCGCCAGATAGCGGCCATGGCTGATACAGTCCTGGCGGCGATATTGCGCGGGCAGAATGGCGCGCGCCTCGGCGGTGGATACCTTGATGCCCGGATAGGCCATCACCCACAGCCAGTCTTTAAAGCCAGGCACTTCCTGGCTGATGATCCCTTCTTCTTCCAGCATCAGTTGCAAGCCGCCCAGATAGCACGGCGCAACGTTATCGTAATGCACGCTGCCGGAAATACGCCCTTCCAGTTCGCCCATCAGGGCCAGCAGTTGCGTCTCATTGAGTGGGCGATCGCAAAATTCGTTCATCGCCATCAGACCAGCGACCACCGAGCAAGCGCTGGAACCCAGCCCGGAACCGATCGGCATGTTCTTCTCCAGCCGCATCGCTACCGGCACCTCACGGCCAATCGCCTGGCAGAAACGCTCCCAGCACTGATAAACAATGTTCTCTTTAGGATTGCTCGGCAGCTTGCTGACAAAACGCCCGCCATTCTCCAGTCTGAAGCGGCTGGCCGCTTCAACGCTTACGCAATCCCCCAGCAGCGTGCCGTCGATAGGGGAAACCGCGGCTCCCAGCACATCGAACCCGACGCTGACGTTACCAATTGAGGCCGGTGCATACACCTTAACCATATTAGACTCCCAACTTCCATGACAGTGTGCGCAACAGATCGGCGAATACCCCGGCCGCCGTCACATCATTACCGGCACCATAGCCGCGCAGCACCAGCGGCAATGGCTGATAGTAGCGGCTGTAGAAGGCCAGGGCGTTCTCACCGTTCTTCACTTTATACAACGGATCGTTGCCGTCTACCGCATCAATACGTACCAGACAGCGGCCTTCTTCGATCGCCCCCACATAGCGCAACACCTTACCTTCCGCAGCAGCAGCGGCCACACGGCGGTTAAATTCGGCATCCAACTCCGGCAGGCGGGCAATAAAGTTCTCCACATCACCGCTGGCATCAAACGACGGCGGTAGCACCGATTCGACTTCAATATCGCTCAGTTCAAGCGTATGGCCCGCTTCACGCGCCAGGATCAACAGCTTGCGAGCGACATCCATCCCCGAGAGATCGTCACGCGGATCTGGCTCGGTGTAACCGAGGGCCTTGGCCTGCAGGGTGGCCTCCGACAGCGACATCCCTTCATCCAGCTTGCCGAAGATAAAGGACAGTGACCCCGACAGGATACCGGTGAAGCGTACCAGCTCATCGCCCGCATTGAGCAGGTTCTGCAGGTTTTCGATCACCGGCAGGCCCGCACCCACGTTGGTGTCATACAGGAATTTGCGGCGAGAACCGGCTGCTGCGGTGCGCAGCTGCTGGTAATATTTCATCGACGAGGTGTTGGCCTTCTTGTTTGGCGTTACCACGTGGAAACCATCGGCCAGGAAATCGGCATACTGATCGGCCACCGCCTGGCTGGAGGTACAGTCGACAATCACCGGATTGAGCAGGTGGCACTCTTTCACCAGGCGGATCAGGCGGCCCAGATTGAAAGGCTCTTTGGCTTCGGCCAGCTCGTCCCGCCAGCTTTCCAGCGAGATGCCGTGCACGTTGGTCAACATCGCCCTTGAGTTGGCAATGCCACAGATGCGCAGATCGATGTGCTTTTGCTTCAGCCAAGGCTGCTGACGATAAACCTGCTCGATCAGCGCCCCGCCTACGCCGCCGACGCCAATCACAAACACTTCGATCACCTGATCGGTGTTGAACAGCATCTGATGGCTGACGCGCACGCCAGTAGTGGCGGAATCATTATCGACCACCACGGAGATTGAACGCTCGGAAGAGCCTTGAGCGATCGCCACGATATTGATGTTGGCGCGCGCCAGAGCAGAGAAGAAACGCGCAGAGATGCCACGCAAGGTACGCATACCGTCGCCGACAACCGAGATGATTGCCAGGCGTTCCATCACATCCAGCGGCTCCAGCACACCGTCTTTCAGCTCCAGGTAGAATTCGTCTTCCAGGGCACGACGAGCGCGTTGCAGCTCACTCTGCGGCACACAGAAGCTGATGCTGTATTCGGAAGAGGACTGAGTGATCAACACCACCGAGATCCCGGCGCGTGACATCACGGCAAACACCCGTGCCGCCATGCCGACCATGCCTTTCATACCTGGGCCGGACACGTTGATCATCGCCATATTGTTCAGATTGGTGATGCCCTTTACCGGCGTATCATCGGCCACGCTTTCGCCACCGATCAGGGTGCCGGGAGCTTGTGGGTTGGCGGTGTTTTTAATCAGGCAAGGGATTTGGAACTGGGCAATCGGGGTGATGGTACGCGGGTGGAGAACTTTGGCGCCGAAGTAAGAGAGCTCCATCGCCTCGCGGTAGGACATCGACTTCAATAATCGGGCATCCGGCACGGTACGCGGATCGCAGGTATAAACCCCGTCCACATCGGTCCAGATCTCGCAACAGTCGGCACGCAGGCAAGCGGCCAGCACGGCGGCGGAATAATCGGAGCCGTTGCGCCCCAGCACGACCAACTCGCCTTTGTCGTTACCCGCAGTAAAGCCCGCCATCAGGACGATATGGTCGGCAGGAATGGCCGCAGCAGCGATACGCAGGGTGGACTCGGCAATATCAACAGTCGATTCCAGATAGTGGCCCTGAGCCAGCAGCTTCTCTACCGGGTTAATCACCGTCACCGGGTAACCTTTGGCTTTGAAGACGCCTTCCATGATGGCAATAGAGAGCTTTTCACCCCGGCAGATGATGGCCGCATTGACGCTATCCGGGCACTGCCCCAACAACGCCACGCCATGCAGTACCTGCTTGAGCTGCGCGAACTCCTGCTCGACCAGTGCCTTCAGACGGTCGTACTCAAAGCCTGGCTGCGCCTTGGCCAAACCGTTGAGCAGCTCGGCAAAGATGCGCTCGGCGTCGCTCATGGTTGGCAGAATATCCTGGCCGGCTACCGTTTTTTCAATCATCGCCACCAGGTGATTGGTGATCTTGGCCGGTGCGGACAATACCGTGGCTACCTGTCCCTGGCGTGCATTGTTTTCCACGATATCGGCAACGCGCAGAAAACGTTCCGCATTCGCTACCGAGGTTCCACCAAATTTAAGCACTCGCATTTCTGTTATCTCCTGAATTTATGCCGAAAAAAAAGCCCGCACTGGTTAGGTGCGGGCTTTTTTCTTCTGTTTCCTGTGCGCGTCAGCCCGCCCCGTTACCTGTGGTATCGGTGGTGGTAATAATTGTCGTATTCAGGCTGATGTTTCGCATTTTGTCTGTCTGTCTCATTAGAATCTCTGTCCCCTCTATTGGTTAAAGCAATCGTCTGGCCAAGTCAAATTATTTCTTTGTTTTGCCTATTTACTGGCCACAGCGGGATCTGCGCAATGAGATCGATAAAAAAACAAAATTACAGAACAAAAAATCAAAGAATAGCCGATTAAATAGTGAATAACACCAATCAAGCGGCAAAAAACGCCCACATCACTTCGTCAGTTTTTTTTCAATATCATGCAACAAAGTGTGCAGCATGACGGTATCGCGCTGCGGCAAAACCCCTAGCCGCTGGTGTAACCAATCGCGCAATTTTTGGTCATCCGCCACGTCCAGAGCCTGTAACAGGCGATCTGCCCGTTGGCGCAGCGCCTTGAGCTGCCCGGCATCGGCCAGGGGTTCCTGCGGCGCGCTGACAGTCATTAACTGCGCCAGCTGATAACAATACACCATCACCGCCTGGCCAAGGTTCAGCGAAGGATAATCGGCCACCATCGGGACGCCGGTCAGCAAATCGGCCAACTCCAGCTCTTCATTGGTCAGGCCCGAGTCTTCACGGCCAAACACCAGTGCGGCCTGATGCACCCATTGCTGGCGTTCCACCAACTGCTCCGTCAGTTGTTGAGGGGTGCAGTAGTAATGGAAGCGTGCACGGCTGCGAGCGGTGGTAGCCACGGTAAAGTCCACGTCTGCCAATGCCTGCTCCAGGGTAGAAAACGTCTGCACCGTATCCAGAATATCGCCAGCGCCGTGGGCGACCCAACGGGCAGCGGGCTGCAGATGGGCCTCGCTGTCGACGATACGCAACGAGGTGAACCCCATGGTTTTCATCGCCCGCGCCGCTGCGCCAACATTTTCCGCCCGAGCGGGCGCGACTAACACGATATGAAGCTGCATCAAGACTCCAGAAAAATAATGAGAATAGTTCTTTGACTGTTGAGATTTGTCTGATTATATTTACAAACGATTAACATCGTAAATGGTCGCTTGCTATAATATTATTAAATAGGCATTTCAACCCATAAAGCAAACGAAGCAATCATAATCACAGGTTAAGTTTTAATTTTCATTAAAAACAAAGCACTATATTTCAAACCCAAACAGTTAGCCATCAATTGTAACGCATCGGCCCCAACAAAGCTGAATCGTTCACAGAATTTGACGATCTGTGACTTAAGCTGGCAGTTCTGTAAGTGTTTTTCACAAAACTGTTAACGTGCTACAATTGAATTTGATATATGTCAACAAAGCGTAGTTTTGTTAGGTGATGAATTCGGCACACACTGTTATATTGCTGTTAATAGGGTTAGGATATGCGCCGTTTTGGCATCATTCGGGGTGGTAAAAAATAGCCCCCCCACCCAGCTAGCGATCTTGTTGACATTGATGGAAAGCGCATCAAGAACGAGTTTACGTACTGTAGTCGTTTGGTAATTGAGGGAACGTGAGCGGTATCTCTGCCCTCCATGGAAGAACACCGAGACTGCTGTACTTCCTATTTTCTATTTTGTTGGCAATTTTAGGTAGCAAATATGCAGACCCCGCACATTCTGATTGTCGAAGACGAGTTAGTCACTCGTAACACCCTGAAGAGCATTTTCGAGGCGGAAGGCTACATTGTTCATGAAGCCAATGACGGTGCAGAAATGCACAACATCCTGTCCGAAAATGATATCAACCTGGTCATCATGGATATCAACCTGCCAGGCAAGAACGGCCTGCTGCTGGCGCGTGAACTACGCGAACAAGCCAGCGTCGCGCTGATGTTCCTGACCGGTCGTGATAACGAAGTCGATAAAATCCTCGGCCTGGAAATCGGCGCCGATGACTATATCACCAAACCGTTCAACCCACGCGAACTGACCATCCGTGCGCGCAACCTGTTGTCACGCACCATGAATCTGGGCAGCGTCGGCGAAGAGCGCAAGCTGGTTGAGAGCTACAGGTTCAACGGTTGGGAGCTGGACATCAACAGCCGCTCTCTGATCGGCCCTGCTGGCGAGCAGTACAAACTGCCACGCAGCGAATTTCGCGCCATGCTGCACTTCTGTGAAAACCCGGGCAAGATCCAGTCCCGTGGTGAGCTGCTGAAGAAAATGACCGGCCGTGAGCTGAAGCCGCATGACCGTACCGTAGACGTGACCATCCGCCGTATTCGTAAACACTTCGAATCCACGCCGGACACGCCGGAAATCATTGCCACCATTCATGGTGAAGGTTACCGCTTCTGCGGCGATCTGGAAGAATAAGCCCGTCTTACGTCACAGGTTAAAGGGTTCAGCATGCTGAACCCTTTTTGTATTATTTGGCCGCATCCCAGGGGATGATTGGCACCGCGCTCAGGGCATTTTTCGGTGAACCATCTACTACCCGATCGGAATAGCTCAGGTAGATCAGCGCATTGCGATTGGCATCATAAAAACGCACTACCTGCAACTTTTTGAACACCAAAGAGGTGCGCTTCTGGAACACGACGGTTCCCTCCGCCTTACCCTTTTTAATCTTGTCGCTCAGTTCGATCGGTCCAACCTGCTGGCAAGATATGGCGGCATCCGAGGTATCCTCTGCCAGCCCTAATCCCCCCTTTATCCCACCGGTTTTCGCCCGGCTGATATAACAAGTTACATTTTTCACATCGGGATCATCGAACGCTTCCACCACGATTTTATGATCTGGACCAAACAGTTTGAATACCGTATCGACCGATCCTACCTGTTCCGCCTGCGCGCTATTAACCGTTGCGCAAACCAGGCAAAACAAAAATATCCATCCTTTTTTCATTCACTTAACTCCAATAGAACAGCGTGTTAAATCACAGGACTGCTAATAAGAACGCCGATATTTCAGGTCATAGAAGCAGGCTTTTCCCGGCCCAGGCCGCTCTTTTTAGCACAGAGATCAAAAAAAATCTTTGCAAGTCGTGGAGGAAAAAAGTTGCTATTATGCGGCATCGTCATCGCTTAATGCCTGTTAGCATCTGTTTTCTCCCGCCTTCCCGCAATACATATCGCAAAAGTGCCATATGTAATGCAACTGATTGATGAATTAAGTCAGTGGGCATCAGGTATCAGCATGACAAATCAAACAGTTCAGGTTCCAAACCTGAAGCTCTACGAGGAAGATCTATGGATCAAGCCGGTATCATTCGCGATCTGCTCAGCTGGCTGGAAAGCCATTTGGACCAACCTTTGTCACTGGATAACGTGGCAGCAAAAGCGGGTTACTCTAAATGGCATCTACAACGGATGTTTAAGGATATCACTGGGAACGCCATCGGGGCTTATATTCGGGCAAGAAGATTGTCCAAAGCCGCCGTTGCATTGCGCCTCACCAGCCGCCCAATTCTAGATATTGCTTTGCAGTATCGTTTCGACTCACAACAAACCTTCACTCGCGCATTCAAAAAACAGTTTGCGCAAACCCCGGCGCTGTATCGCCGTTCAGAAGACTGGAACGCCTTCGGCATGTGCCCGCCAATACGTCTGGGCGCCTTTACGCTGCCACATCCAGAGTTTGTCACGCTACCAGAGCTGGATCTGATCGGCCTGACGCAGAGCTACTCCTGTACGTTAGAGCAAATTTCCAACTTCCGCTCCGAGCTGCGTACCCAATTCTGGCAACAGTACCTGGGGCAGGTAGAAACCCTGCCACCGGTGCTGTACGGCCTGCACCACTCGCGGCCAAGCCAGGAAAAAGACGACGAGCAGGAAGTGTTGTATACCACAGCACTGGAGGCGCAACACGTTCCGAGCAAGGTGCAGGAAGGCCAACCGATCACGCTACAGGGGGGGGAATATGCCATGTTCAGCTATCTGGGGCCAGCATCCGGCCTGCAGGACTTTATCCTGATACTGTACGGCACCTGTCTGCCAGCATTGGAACTGACCCGCCGCAAAGGGCATGATATTGAGCGCTTCTATCCGCAAGGTGACCGGCGTCCGCCTCAGCCACCCAGCGAGATCCGTTGCGACTATCTGATCCCGATCCGCCGTTAGCGCTGTAGCTCATCCAACGCGGGCATATCCAGATGTGAGATATCGCCCGCGCTTTCCACAATCCAGCCCGGAGCCAACCAGGGGCTTTGTTGATAGTCGACGCGTGACAACGAGCAGTTGCGCAAACGCAGACGGCGCTCGGCATAGGCCGGTAACCCTAACACCGTCCCGATCAGGCACCCCAGCGCGATGCCATGGCTGACAATCAACGGCTTGCTGCCTGGCGGTAGTTTCAGGCACTCTGTCAGCGCTGCATGCATCCGCGTGGCCAACTCCGTCATAGATTCACCTTGAGGGATACGGCCGTCGGCAGTACCATCGACCATCTGTTTACGCCACAGCTCTTCCTGCGGTGTCAGGCTGTCGATAAAACGTTCTTCCAGAACACCCATATGCAGTTCGCGCAGCCGGGCATCAACCATAACGTCGCAACCACAAGCGTCCGCAATGATTTGCGCGGTTTGACGGGTGCGGCCCAGATCGCTGGAAATCACGTGCGTCACGCCCTCGAGGCTAACGCGTTTGCCAACCTGATGAGCCTGGTGAACGCCTGTGGCGGTGAGTGGGCTGTCTGACTGGCCCTGAATGCGGCGTGCTGCGTTCCATTCCGTTTCGCCGTGGCGAACGAGGTATACCTGTAACATTATGCTTTTCCGTTATACTGCGTGAAACTTGAGTTTATCTGTGGCTCGTGCCTTGCACTACGCATAACTTGCCGCCATCAAAAATCATGGCAAGACACAATCCCACTTTAAGGAAGCTAAAGCCGTTATGTATCATGTTATCGCTGCAACTACCAACCCGGCAAAGATCAGGGCTATTCAACTGGCTTTTGAAGATACCTTTGGCGCAGACCAATGTCGCATAGAATCGGTTGACGTCGCCAGCGGCGTTTCACTGCAACCCATTGGCAATACCGAAACCCGTACCGGCGCACGCCAGCGCGTGATGGAAGCGCGGCAGGTGCGGCCAGAAGCCGACTTTTGGGTCGGAGTAGAAGCCGGGATCGAAGAAAATATGACGTTCGCCTGGATGACGGTAGAAAACCCGACGACCCGTGGCGAATCGCGTTCTGCCAGCCTGATGCTGCCGGAATCAATTTTACAGGGTATTCGCGCTGGTCGCGAGTTGGGGAGTGAAATGGCTTTGATCACCGGCAATAGCGAAGTCAAACGTCAAGGGGGAGCGATCGGTATCTTTACCGACGGTCGGCTGAGCCGCACCAGCGTTTACCATCAGGCGCTGCTGCTGGCACTGGTGCCGTTCCACAATCCGATTTACCGCAGCCACAACAGCAATAATACGCCGCAGCAATAAGCCACCGGGGTGATTACCTCACCCCAGTAGTTGCTGTTCCAGCCACTGTTTCAGCGCTGGCGTCGCCATCTTCAGGCTGTTTGAACCTCTGGTGATGGTTGCGATGCCTGCTCCAAGCTCATTCTTCAGCTCGCGCTGGCTCATTTCGCCACGCATCAGTTCCTGAATAATCCGCACCCGTGTCCCCAGCGCAGTTCGCTCATCCGGCGTCAGCAGCAGTTGCATCAACGGTTGGTGCAGATCCTTTCCGAACGAACTCTGCAGCAGTGCGACAAAGCGCAGCCAATCTTCATTGCCTTGTTCTGAAAGAGCGGGATCGTTTAGCGATAATTGCGTCATACCAGCCACCATACTATTTAACTAGTACAGCAGCATAGCATACCGCGGGGAAGCGTCAAAATAGCTCTAGGCGGGCGCAGCATGCAGCGCCCGTTCAGGTGACCAACAGTTACCCTCATCAATTCAATAACGTCTTTGCCATTCGGCATCCGTCAGCACCTTCGCTGGTCGATGCATGAAGTAACGATAAAACGCATCATAGGCCAGCACGTTCTTCACGTAAGAACGGGTTTCCGAGAACGGAATGCTTTCCACAAACGCCACGGCATCCACCCGGCCATCGCTATTACCTAACCAGGTATTCACCCGTGATGGGCCAGCGTTATAGGCCGCAGATGCAAGAATGCGGTTACGACCAAATTGCTGATACACCGACTCCAGATAGCTGGTGCCAATGGTGATATTGGTTTGCGGATCAAACAGCTGGCTCGGGCTGCTGTAGCCTGGGATGCCGAACAGATCCACCGTATGCTTCGCGGTGCGCGGCATGACCTGCATCAAACCTGAGGCCCCCACCGGCGACTGCGCTTTCGGGTTCCAGGCGCTCTCCTGGCGAGCAATCGCCATGGCATAGCTCGGCGTAATGCCTTTATCTTCGGTAGCACGACGGAATTCCTGCGGCCAGGCCATCGGGAAACGTTCTTCGAGATGATCCCACAGCTTGCCAACGATGGTCGCCTGTACGCTCAGATCGGCCCATTTCTGCTCAAAGGCATAGCGGGCCAGCGCTTCCTGCTCCGGGCGGCTGCGGCTAGCGACAAATGAGCTCCACTCGCTGCGCGCCAGGTTATCCATATTCCAGTACATCAGTTCACGCACCCGGGCAATCTCCGGGCCACTCACCAGATCGGCGCGCGGTTTTGCCGCCACGGCGACCATCACCGGATAAGCCACCTGCATTTTTTGCGCCGCCACCATCGGGTAGAAGCCGCGCTCGTTCATCAGGCTACGCAGTATCACTTCCCCTTCGCTGCGTTTACCTTCATCAATCATTTCACTGGCACGCCAGTAACGCCATTCGTCCTTGTTACGCGATTCCTCAGGCAGACGGGCCAGCCAGGTTTTCAGCCCCTGACGATCGCCCACGCCCAGCGCCATACGCACACGGCGCTCCAGCAAGGCCGGCTGTTGGCTGCGCAGGATCACCCGATCGCGCCATTGTGTCTGCTCAAAGGTGGCATCGTTGCCCATCAGCCGCCAGGCCACCTCTTCCTCCATTGCCAACTTCTCGCTTTCGCTCATTTTCTGCAGGCGGGCCAAGGTTGGGATCATGGCTCGGGCATTTTCTACGTCCTGGCGGGCCAGGCGGGCGAATACGATGCTGGTGGCCGAACGAGTAAAGTCTGTTGGGCCGACGCTACGGGCAAAGGCTTCCAGCGTAGTGGGATCGTTTTGCAACCGTACCAGCGCATCCCCCATGGTCTGATAATCGCTTGGCAGTTGGCGGTACAGGTAGTTCACCAGGCCGCTATTGCCCTCTTTCAGCGCCAGCTTCATCCGCGCCAGCGTGTTCAACGGCGTTTGCTTTCCAGCCGCCTGCCAGACGCTGAACAGCTTATCGCAGGAGCCAGGCAAGGTTTTACCGCTCATCCAGATATCATCGGCACCGGCCCAAGCCGCCTGCTGATCGCCGGTTGCCCACTTGGCGTAATAGAAATTACAGCGCGCCGCGACCGGTTTAGGCTCTTGCGGACTGAAGGCCAGCAGGGTAGTCCAGTCTTGACGGCTTGCCAGCTCGTTCACGAAACGGGCAGAGAGCGATTTTGCGGGTGGCAAAGTAGGATGCAACCGCAAAAACTGCTGGACCTGAGTCGCACTGGCCGTACTGAGATCCTGCGTCAACTGGCGATATTCCAGATAAGGGTACAGGGGGTAATCCTGCAGCGTTGGCATCAACTGCGCCACCACGTCCATCTGTTTACTGTCCCAGGCCTGCTTGATTTGCAGATAACGCTGGCGCTCACCATCCAAGGAGTCTGCCAATGTTGCACCAGAAAATGCCGTCAGGCACAAGCCCACAGCCCAAAGCCGCCATTTGTCCACCTTGACCATACTTACTCTTTCCTCGCTGGGTTAACTTGCCAGAACCGATCCTCCCCGCTGCCGCGCCGCGTCAGCGGCCAACGGGCCAGTGGATCCTGCTCTGCGAGTGTCTCACGCCCCACCGTGGGAAGTCACGCCGGGAACAAAACCGTGCCGCCACCATGGGCTGGCATCAGGTATTAATCATAGACAGCAAAAACGCGTATCCATTCATTACTTTATGACAAGTTTATCAGCGTTGATGAAAACCATGCTGCCTGGCGATTGCGTCAGGCAGAACAGCGGGACGGCGTTTTGAAAAATCACGGGGTTATGGGCAATTTTTTCATCACACAATAACCTCGGTGTTCTATAGTTTTCTATGCAGGTGAGAATCTTCTGATGCAAAAATGAAATTACAGGGCATTAATAGAGAAACATTTCAATATTAAACAAAATAATTCCCATCACTTTATTTTTATTCTGTCAGATCAAAAACACAAGGTTGCGATTATTTACTATCACGCGGCAGATAATTGGCCATCACCAACTGAAATTATTACCATTCGCATCTGTGTGACAGACAACAATGGAATATCACCCCGGCAAAAGGGCTGCCGCCTCCGATGGGGACTTAGATTCGAATGACGTTAAGGAGAAGCATTCAATGCCAAAACATTCCCCTACTGAATACCAAGAGCCGCCCAAGCCGGAAAAAGCCTGGTATCAATATGATATTGAACAAACGCTTCAGCATTTGAACGGCCAGCAACAAGGTCTGAGCGAACAGGAAGCTGCCGAGCGGCTGAAGAAGTTTGGCCCCAACGCCCTGCCGGAGCAGGCTGGCAAAGGCGCCTTTATGCGCTTTATTGCCCACTTTAACGATGTGCTTATTTATATTCTGCTGGCCGCCGCCTTCCTCAAAGCCATAATGGGGCATTGGATCGATACGGTGGTTATTCTCGGTGTGGCCGTGATCAATGCCCTTATCGGATTTGTGCAGGAAAACAGCGCAGAGAAATCGCTGAAAGGCATTAAGAATATGCTTTCCAGCCAGGCCATTGTGGTGCGTGACGGCATTAACCACACCCTGAATGCGGTAGATTTGGTGCCAGGAGATATCGTGTTATTGCGCCCTGGCGATAAAATTCCCGCCGACCTGCGGTTACTGGAATCTCACAACCTTCAGGTTGAAGAGGCCATCTTGACCGGCGAATCTACCGTGGTTGCGAAACAAACCGACGCCATCCCTGATGAAGTGATGATTGGCGATCGCACCAACCTGTTGTTCTCCGGAACCACCATCAGCGCCGGAAATGCCAAGGGCGTGGTTATCGCGACCGGCGGCTATACCGAACTCGGTCACATCAGCGAGATGATTTCAACCGTTAAGACCCAGCGCACCCCATTACTGCAACAGATGGATCGTTTGGGCAAAAACATCTTCATCCTGATCCTGGTAATGATGGTATTGCTGTTCGTGTTTGCCTTTACGATGCGTGATATGCCGCTCGGTGAACTGCTGGTGGCGTTGATCAGCCTGGCGGTGGCCTCGGTGCCCGAAGGTCTGCCAGCCATCATTTCCATTATCCTGTCCCTGGGCGTGCAGTCGATGGCACGTAGCCGGGCGATTATCCGCAAGCTGCCTACGGTGGAAACCTTAGGCTCGATGACGGTTGTCTGCTCGGACAAGACCGGCACGCTGACCATGAACGAAATGACGGCAAAAAACGTCATCATGGCCGACCATACCTACCGTGTGGAAGGGGAAAGTTATGAACCGGTTGGCGGCATTTTCTTCGCCGACAGCAACAAACCCGCGCAAGTTCAAGATATCCCGCCTTTGGCGCAGTTCATTACCGCGATCGCCCTGTGTAACGACAGCCAGGTAAAGCAGGATGACAGCGGCCGCTGGGCGATCACCGGCAGCCCGACGGAAGGCGCACTGAAAGTGCTGGCGATGAAGGCCGGATTAGAGACAGGTGAAGCTCGCCAACTGGCTAAAATCCCGTTCGACTCCAGTTACAAATATATGGCGGTACGTAGCCAGGTCGCAGGCAAGAATCAGGTGTTCCTTACCGGGGCACCCGATGTACTGTTCTCACTGTGCGAATTCGAACTCACCGATTCTGGCATCAACCCCTTCCGCCGCAGCTACTGGGAAGCGGAGATGTCACGCTTTGCCGAACAAGGTTTACGTATGGTGGCCGCCGCCAGTAAAACCACGCCAGACGGCGAAGTGGAGCTGGATCACAGCGATATCCGTCAGCAGATGGTGTTGATCGGCATCGCTGGCGTGATGGATCCACCGCGTCCTGAAGCGGTCGCCGCCATCGCCGAATGCCAGCAAGCGGGGATCCGCGTGAAGATGATCACCGGCGACCACCAGAAAACGGCCATGGCCATCGGTGCCATGCTGGGTATTGGTAACAGCCAGGATTCCATCACCGGCTCCCAGCTGGAACATATGGATGACCAGGCGTTGGCTGAGGCCGCCGTGCGTTACGATATCTTTGCCCGTACCAGCCCGGAACATAAGCTGCGTCTGGTGAAAGCGCTGCAGGATAAAGGCGGTGTGGTGGGGATGACCGGCGACGGCGTCAACGATGCGCCAGCGTTGAAACAGGCTGACGTGGGTATCGCCATGGGGATCAAAGGCACCGAGGTTACTAAAGAAGCTGCCGATATGGTGTTGACCGACGATAACTTCGCCACCATCGCCAGCGCGGTAAAAGAAGGCCGCCGCGTTTACGATAACCTGAAGAAAACCATCCTGTTCGTCCTGCCGACCAACCTGGCACAGGGCCTGCTGATCATCATTGCCATTCTGGCCGGTGCCATGCTGCCGCTGACGCCCATCCAGATCCTGTGGATGAACATGGCCACCTCCACCACCCTGTCCTTTGGTCTGGCCTACGAACCCGCCGAAAAAGGGCTGATGTACCGTAAACCGAGGGTGCCGGGCAGCAATGTGTTGGATCTGCATGCTATCTGGCGCATCGGCTTCGTCGGCGTGCTGATCGCTATCAGCGCCTTCGCACTGGAAGCCTGGATGGCACCACGCGGCTACAGCAGCGAGCTGATCCGCACCGTACTGCTGCAAACCCTGGTCACCGCACAATGGGTTTACATGTTCAACTGCCGCACCGCAGACCGCTTCCCGCTCAACCGCCAGCTGTTCCTCAATAAGGGCCTGTGGTTGGTGAGTGGTGTACTGTTACTGCTGCAGATGGCCATCATTTATCTGCCGTTTATGAACTCGCTATTTGGCACCGCGCCGCTGCCGCTATTTTATTGGGGCGTGACGCTGATGATAGCCATTGCGCTATTCCTGATTGTGGAAGTGGAAAAATGGGCGATTAACAGCATCAAAGCGAGCCAAAAAACGCTATTATAAGCACGTAAGGACACGTAATTTTCACTGAAATACCTGGCAAATCCTGTCAGGTATTTTGTAATGTCAAAAAAGCCTAGGAAAAATCTCATAAAACCGAGCATAAAGCGCACAACAAACTGCTCTTATAATACAATCCGCCCCCAAGATGGTCAGGTTATGCTTTTTGGGTAGTGCGATTGATTGTACGTGGTAAAGTTTTTCCCTTTTCGACTAGGCTCAATTATTTAGTATCAGACTGCCGCGCCACCAAGCCGGCCGTAGGCAGGAATGGCGAATGAAGATGTCGATAAAGGCCAGAGAGTTGGCTGCCAGGACACTGGGTTTATGTAGCAACCCGATCCGATCGCGTCGCATGTTACCGATCTTGCTGCTGGCTATGTTGACGTTTCCCAGCCTGGCCGGGGCTGATACGCAAGATCCCTACCAAAAACGCATTCATACCGTCACCACCGTGGTGGTGGGGATTATCAGCTATGCTCGCTGGCCCGCTAAACCTGATCCGATCCGCTTGTGCGTGACTGCGCCTGTCCAGTATGCCGAAGGTCTGTTCGACCCGATATTGCTGACGGCACCGCAGCCCATCAAAACCCTGCGGATCGAGATAGATAACCCGCAGTTGGCAACTAGCTGCGATGTGGTGTACTTGGGCGACGTTAATGCCGCTCAGAAACAAGATTTTTTCCACAGGATCTCCGGTCACTCGATCCTCAGCATCAGCGAAAAGGATATGGAATGTGCTGTTGGCAGTGCCTTTTGTTTGCAAATCAGCAACGATCAGGCAGGTTTTAAAGTGAACCTGGACTCACTGGCGCGCAGTGGCGTGCGTGTTCACCCTAACGTGCTGCAGTTGGCGCGAAAAAAGGGGCCGCCACAATGAAACTGTTAGGTCACAAAGGTTCGAGCACATCTCGCCCGACGCTGGGCCAGGTGTTGCAACGGATGAACCTGGGGTTGGCACTGATCGCCGTCAGCACCGCAGGGATCTTCCTGACGTTGCTGGCGCTGTTTGCTCTGCGAGCCTACGCCAACCATAACCTGCATCTGATTGCCCGCTCGATCAGTTATACCGCTGAAGCTGCCGTGGTGTTTGAAGACCGCCCTGCCGCTCGCGAAGCGTTGATGCTGATCGCTTCCAACGAAGAAGTGTCGGAGGCCAAGATCCTGGATATGCAGGGGGTCGCCCTGGCCAGTTGGAATCACCCTGCGGATAGCCCATTGCATGGATTGGAACAGTTGGTGGCCCATTGGGTCTTGCCGGAAGCCGTGGTTTTGCCCATCGCCCGTGAAGGCAAACAGATCGGCCTGGTCTGGCTGACCGGCAACGGCAACAGCCTGCTGACATTCTTGCTGCGCGGCATGGTGGGCATGATTGCCTGCCTGATGCTCAGTACAATGTGCGCTCTGGTGCTTTCCCGCAGAATGCTCAGAGGGATCGTGACCCCATTGGACGATATCACCAACGTTGCCCATACGGTACGCCGCGATCGGACTTTCGAACTGCGAGTACCTTCTGCACCGATTGCCGAGTTGCACGAACTGAGCTGTGATTTTAACGGCCTGCTGGATGAAATCGAAGCCTGGCAACAGCACCTGCAACAAGAGAATGACGCATTAACTCACCAAGCCACCCACGACAGCCTGACCGGGTTGCCAAACCGGGCCTTCTTTGAAGCTCAGTTGGGCCGTGCGCTGGCAGAGCTCGACCCCGATGAAAAGCTGGCGGTACTGTTTATCGACGGCAATCGTTTCAAGGAGGTGAACGATAATCATGGCCATGCTGCCGGTGATACCGTCTTGATCACCATCGCAGAGCGCCTGCGTAGCAGGTTACGCAAGCACGATCTGGTCGCCCGGATGGGGGGTGATGAATTCGCCATCCTGCTGGCACCGCTCAAAGACACCAACGATGTGTTGCCGATTGCCGACATCATCATCGAGTGTATGCAACAACCCATTGTGTTACCCAACAAGGAAAGAGTGATCGCCGCACTGAGTATCGGCATCGCGTTTTACCCCGAACATGCCTCTACCACTCAGGAACTGCTACACGAAGCGGATGACGCAATGTACCGGGCAAAACACCTGTCCCACGGAGGCTGGCGGTTAGCTATGCGCAAATAGCGCCAGCACCGAGCCTCAAACAATCAAAAAGAGAAAAATCAATGTTACAGCAAAATTTTAAACGGTCTTTTTCCCTACTGGCATTAGTGTTTATCACCTTGCTCACGCTGGCAGGTTGCCAAAGCAAACCACAGGGGCTGACGGCGGAACAGATCGCCTTACTGCAGGCACAAGGGTTCAAACTGACCGATAACGGTTGGGAGTTTGGCTTTTCCGACAAGGTGCTGTTCGGTAACAACGTCGGTAAATTGAGCTCTCAGAGTACCGAGATTGTCGAGAAGATGGGCAAAGCGCTGAAGAGCGTAGACATCGTGCAATTCCGCCTGGACGGCCACACCGATAACTACGGCGAAGACAGCTACAACGACCAGCTCTCACTGCGCCGCGCCAACGCAGTGGCCGATGTCCTGGCCAGTGTCGGCATCCCGCGTGCCAACATAGAAACTCGCGGCATGGGTAAACGCCAACCGGTAGCCAGTAACGCCACCTCCAGCGGGCGTGCTGAAAACCGTCGCGTGGCGATCGTCGTCACCCCTTAAGAAACAGCAAAGTTCACCTAATGGTGAGCATTAGCAGTTATACTTGGCGATCGTCATAGGGGATCTGGGAACCGGTGCTGAAACGGGCTACACTCAGGCCGCCAGACATCCTATAAAAACTGATAGAGAGGCTCGGAGCAACGTGGCTCAATACGTCTATACCATGCACCGCGTCGGCAAAGTGGTTCCGCCGAAGCGTCATATTCTGAAAAACATTTCCTTGAGTTTCTTCCCTGGGGCCAAAATTGGCGTACTGGGCCTGAACGGTTCCGGTAAGTCTACCCTGCTGCGCATTATGGCCGGCATCGATACCGATATCGAAGGGGAAGCTCGCCCGCAGCCGGGCATCAAGATCGGCTATCTGCCACAGGAACCGCAGCTCAATATGGAGCACAGCGTTCGCGAATCGGTTGAAGAAGCGATGGCAGAAGTGGTCGGTGCCCTCAAGCGCCTTGATGAAGTGTACGCGCTGTACGCTGAAGAAGGGGCCGACTTCGACAAGCTGGCCGCTGAGCAGGGCCGCCTGGAAGAGATCATTCAGGCTCACGATGGTCACAACCTCAACACCCAGCTGGAGCGCGCCGCCGATGCACTGCGCCTGCCGGAGTGGGACGCAAAAATCGCCAACCTGTCCGGTGGTGAGCGCCGCCGCGTAGCGCTGTGCCGCCTGCTGCTGGAAAAACCAGACATGCTGCTGCTGGACGAACCGACCAACCACCTGGATGCCGAATCCGTGGCCTGGTTGGAACGCTTCCTGCACGACTTCGAAGGCACCGTGGTGGCAATCACCCACGACCGTTACTTCCTCGATAACGTGGCTGGCTGGATCCTGGAGCTGGACCGTGGCGAAGGCATTCCGTGGGAAGGTAACTACTCTTCCTGGCTGGAGCAGAAAGACGCTCGTCTGGCGCAAGAAGCCTCAACCGAAGCCGCTCGCCGCAAGTCGATCGAGAAAGAGCTGGAGTGGGTACGTCAGGG
This sequence comes from Serratia sp. 2723, assembly GCF_050434425.1. Lineage (NCBI taxonomy): Bacteria > Pseudomonadati > Pseudomonadota > Gammaproteobacteria > Enterobacterales > Yersiniaceae > Serratia > Serratia sp. 2723. The sequence goes on along the minus strand of NZ_JBNDIN010000001.1, from coordinate 395,622 downwards.
TGCCAAAGGCCGTCAGTCTAAAGGCAAAGCCCGTCTGGCACGCTTTGAAGAGCTTAACAGCACCGAATACCAGAAACGTAACGAAACCAACGAACTGTTTATCCCGCCTGGCACCCGCCTGGGCGATAAAGTGGTTGAAGTTAACAATCTGCGTAAATCCTACGGCGACCGCCTGCTGATCGAAGATCTCACCTTCGCGGTACCTAAGGGTGCCATCGTCGGCATCATCGGCCCGAACGGCGCGGGTAAATCCACGCTATTCCGCATGATGTCCGGCCAGGAACAGCCTGACTCCGGCAGCATCGTGCTGGGTGATACCGTCAAGCTGGCTTCGGTCGATCAGTTCCGCGACAGCATGGATAACGCCAAAACCGTATGGGAAGAAGTTTCCGGCGGTCAGGACATCATGCGCGTGGGCAACACCGAAATGCCAAGCCGTGCCTACGTTGGCCGCTTTAACTTCAAGGGCGTCGATCAGGGCAAACGCGTGGGCGAACTGTCCGGCGGTGAGCGTGGCCGTCTGCATCTGGCCAAGCTGCTGCAGGTTGGCGGCAACGTACTGCTGCTCGACGAACCAACCAACGACCTGGATATCGAAACCCTGCGCGCGCTGGAAAACGCCCTGCTGGAGTTCCCAGGCTGTGCGATGGTGATCTCGCACGACCGTTGGTTCCTCGACCGTATTGCCACCCACATTCTGGACTATCAGGATGAAGGCAAGGTGGAGTTCTTCGAAGGCAACTTTACCGAATACGAAGAGTACAAAAAGCGTACTCTGGGTGCCGATGCGCTGGAACCTCGTCGTATCAAGTACAAGAAAGTCACCAAGTAACATCCGGTTGGCTATCTATGCTCTCAAGCCCGCATTTTGCGGGCTTTTTGTTATCCCCAATCCAGAGCCTGTGCATAGTCCACAAATACCGGGTGCTGGATCACCACATCGATAAAACAGGCCAGCGCCGGAGAATTGAGTTTGCGGCTCGGGTAAACCAGATACAGTTCGTTGCCTTCGGCCTGCCACTGCGGCAACACTTCCACCAATTGCTTTTGCGCGACCACTTCGCGGCTGAGAAACGCGGGCAACAGCGTAATCCCCGCCCCCAAAATGGCGCATTCGCGCGCATATAGCAGATTATCGGTGGTATGCCGCAGCGGCAGCTGCCAACGGTAATACTCTTCACCCCGGCGCAAAATCCAGGCGGGCCAGGCACGGTGAGCGATGCAAAGATGCTGCTGCAACTGCTGCGGATGCAGCAATGGCGGGTGTTGGGCCAGATAGTCCGGTGCAGCCAACAAATAACGGGGAGCATGCCCCAGACGGCGGCCAATCAACGAGGAATCCTGCGGCCTGCCGGTACGCAATGCCGCATCAAACCCCTCCTGCACCATATCCACCATGGCATCCGACACTGACACCTCCAACGAGACATCCGGATACTGGCGCTGGAAATCCGCCGCCAGACGTGGAAGCAACGTTGCCCCCAGCCCGGCAGGCGTGGAGATGCGTAGGCGGCCACTGGGGTTATCGCGCAGCCGCTGCAAGGCCAGATCGGCCCGTTCGGCAGCAGAGAGCATCTCCTGACAATGTTCAAGATAGCGCTCACCGGCAAAGGTCAAATTTAACTGCCGGGTGGTGCGGTTGAGCAAGCGCAGGCCGAGCTTTTGTTCCAACTGGCTGACACGCTGGCTGACGCTGGATTTAGGCAGCCCGGCCCGTTTGGCTGCCGCAGTAAAACTGCCGCACTCCGCCACCAGCGCAAACAACGCCATATCCTGCAACTGCTTGAACATGATTGTTCACCTCATACGAACACTTAGTTAGTTATTGTCCATCTTATCACTCTACTCCTCAGGGTCTACACTGGGACTATTCATGCGAAGGAGCACAATTATGTTAATCAAAGCCATTGCCGTCGATCCGAAAAATCCAGCCGGTTTTATCGAGATCGCTCCAGAAAAACCCGCACCGGGTCAATACGATCTGCTGGTGGAAGTGAAAGCCGTTTCCGTTAACCCGGTCGATACCAAGGTTCATGCTGGCCTGCAAAAGAATGGTTTGCAGCAGCCACGTATTCTCGGCTGGGATGCCAGCGGCGTGGTGCTCGAAGTGGGCAGCAACGTTAGCGGGTTCAAACCCGGCGATGAGGTATGGTATGCCGGGGATATTACCCGTCCGGGCAGCAACAGCACCCATCAGCTGATTGACTCACGTATCGTGGCGCATAAACCGGCCAGCCAGGACTGGGCGCAAGCCGCCGCGATGCCGCTGACCGCACTCACCGCGTGGGAAGCCCTGTTTGAACATCTGAATATTCAGCATGCGGCTGCCGGTAAAACGCTGTTGATCATCGGCGGTGCCGGTGGCGTAGGCTCGCTAGCGATCCCCCTGGCGGCACAGCGTAGCAAGGTGAAAGTCATCGCTACGGCCTCTCGCCCGGAATCGGCCGCCTGGTGCCGCGAACGGGGTGCTGAACTGGTGGTGGACTACCGCGACCTGAAAGGCAACCTGGCTAAGGAAGGGATTGAGAGCGTGGATTATATCCTGTGCCTGAACGATACCGACGGCCACTGGCAAGCCATCAGCGATCTGATCGCCCCACTCGGCCATATCTGCACCATCGTCGAGAACAGCCAACCGCTGGATCAAAATGCGTTGAAGCTGAAAAGCGCGGCGCTGCATTGGGAATTTATGTTTACCCGCAGCATGTTCACCACGCCGGATATTGCCCAGCAAGGGGAGATCCTCAAGCAGGTGGCGCAGTTGCTTGATGCAGGCAAGCTGACCACCACGTTGAGCGAAACGCTACAGGGGCTGACGGTGGACACGTTGACCGCCGCGCATGCCAAGCTGTTGGATGGCCATATGCAGGGCAAGCTGGTGATAACTTACTAAGTTAGTGGGATTGTCGATTTGTCAGGTATCAATAAATTGCTATGACCCCCTCACCCCAACCCTCTCCCACAGGGAGAGGGTGCTGATGGCCTCTACTCGTTTGGAAGTGAAGAGAACATCTTGGCAAACTCGATTGCCTCCCCATCAAAGGTGAGTCACGACAATTTCAAACACACTCGATCGGTGCCCTCTCCCTGTGGGAGAGGGTTAGGGTGAGGGGCACTACATCGCCACTACACCGACATTTACCTGCCTAAAACGTCCCTAAAACTTCACCAAGCGGCTGGCATCCGCCGCCAGCAGTTGCTGCACCAGCTCGACACAGCGCAAGAAGCGTTCCTCGTAATCACTCGACTCTACGTGAGCATATTCGATGTTATTGGCGTGCAGCATCTCTTCCAACAAATACTGAAACGCCTTGCGATCGACCGGGCTACCCAAGCTGCGCAATCCGTCGGCCACCCAAGGGGTATTGTTCTCCAGCAGGATCACCAGATCGAAACGATACTCGTCGATCAACGCCTGAACGAACGGGTGCTCCCGCCCTTCATACTTTTTACAGAATGCCTGCGTGGTGACAAAGTCGGTGTCGATAAACGCCACTTTATTGGCGTATTTCACCGCAAAATCCACGTACTGGGCCTGCCCAAGCGCGATCTTGTCATAATCGGAATACTGCAACGCCATCTCGTCACCGCCCAGATGGGAGAAGACGTAGTCACGGCCATACTCCCAGGCGCTGGTGGTATTGAAGATGTTCGCCAGCTTGTTGACCAACGTTGACTTGCCGCTGGACTCCCCCCCCAGGATCGCCACAGTGCGCACAAAGAACGGCTTCACTTCGGTGGGAATGTAGTCCCAATAGCGGAACGGATCCTGACGGATCTGGCTGCCGCTGATATTCATAAAGGAGCGTTCCGGATCCACCAGGATGGTTTCAATCCCCAGATGTTCGCGGTAACGGGGGGCGTCCAACTCTTCACTGGAATAGATAAAGCTCGGGACGATACCCTTCTGCTCCATAAAACTCTTCATGCCGTTGCTCCACACGTCCCAGCCGTGCGGGTAAGGTTCGATGCCCTTTTCGTCGAAAGAGTGAATATGGATATTTTTCTGGTATTTAAAGGTCTGCAACAGCCAGCGCAGACGATCGCTGACCGTCGGCTGCTGTGACATTGAACTGTTCTCGAACAACAACAGATCGCGCGGCTCATCGTGGCACAGGATCACATGCAACTCGTCGACCTGGCTACAGGCGCGCTGGATCAGATAGATATGGCCGGTATGTAGCGGGTAAAATTTACCAAACACCACGCCGACTTTCTTCTCACGGCGTGGGAATTCCAGCCCCAGGAAACGGTGCAGGGCTTCCAGCTTCTGCGCGCTCGGGCTTTTGATTTTGTCGTTCAACAGCTGGCTGAGGTAGCCCTTGGTCATGCTACTGGCCTCAGCTACCTGCTGTAAGGTACATCCCTGTTGCTTAATCGCTGCCTTGAGGTAATCGAACTGCCGCATAAACCCTCCCGTTTATTATGCTAAACAAAATAGCATATTCCGCGCAGCGGGCGGCAATTAATAAAACTGTTCCAGCACGTCCAGCGCATCCGCCAGCTTCTTGACGCCGAACACCTGCATATTGGCTGGCGGTTTCTTCGGCACGTTGGCATGTGGCACGATCGCCCGCTTGAAACCGTGTTTGGCCGCTTCGGAAATACGCTCCTGGCCACTAGGCACCGGGCGGATCTCCCCCGCTAGCCCCACTTCACCAAACACCACCAGATCGTTGGGCAATGGGCGGTCACGCAGGCTGGAGACCAGGGCCAGCAACAGCGCCAGATCGGCACTGGTTTCACTAACCTTGACGCCGCCCACCACGTTGACAAAAACGTCCTGGTCGGACATCTGCAAGCCACCGTGACGATGCAGCACCGCCAGCAGGATCGCCAAACGGTTCTGTTCCAGGCCCACGGCAACGCGGCGTGGGTTAGACATCATCGAGTGATCCACCAGCGCCTGGATCTCAACCAGCAGCGGCCGGGTGCCTTCCCAGACCACCATCACCGAACTGCCGGAGGTCACTTCATCACCCCGGCTGAGGAAGATGGCGGAAGGGTTACTCACCTCACGCAGCCCCTGTTCGGTCATGGCGAACACTCCCAGCTCGTTGACCGCACCAAAACGGTTTTTATGGCTGCGCAGCGTACGAAAACGGGAATCGGCATCGCCATCCAGCAACACGGAACAGTCGATACAGTGTTCGAGGACTTTCGGCCCGGCCAGTGAACCATCTTTGGTGACGTGGCCAACCATCACAATCGCCACGCCGCGCGTTTTGGCAAAGCGGGTGAGATAGGCCGCCGTTTCGCGCACCTGTGCCACACTGCCTGGCGATGATTGGATATCCGCCATATGCATGACCTGGATCGAGTCGATCACCATCAGACGCGGCTGCTCCTGCTCGGCGATCAGGCAGATCTGCTCGATGCTGGTTTCTGACAGCATGTTCAGGCCGCCGGTGGGTAATCCAAGACGATGGGCACGCATCGCGACCTGTTGCAACGACTCTTCACCGGTGACGTACAGGGTTTTCATCTGCTCGGCGAGTTTGCACAGCACCTGCAACAGCAGCGTACTTTTCCCCGCGCCGGGGTTGCCGCCGATCAGGATCGCACTGCCTGGCACCACGCCGCCGCCCAGAACGCGGTCAAATTCAACAAAACCGGTAGAGAAACGCGGCAACTCTTGCAGACTGATGTCCGAAAGCTTCTGCACCTTGCTGATACCGGCATCGCCCGCATAGCCGCTTAAACGCTCGCTACGGGCAGCGGAAGAGGAAACTGAAGCCAGGCGCACTTCTGTAATGGTATTCCAGGCCTGGCAGGCGCTGCATTGCCCCTGCCAGCGGGGATAGTCAGCGCCGCATTCATTACAGACAAATGCCCGTTTTACTGCTTTTGCCACAACTTACCTCACATCGTGTTTCAAACTGCCGCAGAGCACGCAGAGCACTCCCAGGAGATCGGCATGGCGGATCGAGACCTGCGCCTTCTCATAAACCTTAGGCTTCGCGTGATAGGCAATACCCAGCCCGGCCACCTGCAGCATTTTCAAATCGTTGGCACCGTCGCCGATCGCCACGGTTTGCTGCGACGGGATCCCCAGCTTCTCTGCCAGAGCCACCAAAGTATCGGCCTTGAACTGCGCATCCACGATCGGCCCCAGCACCTCGCCAGTCAGTTTACCATCACGGATCTCCAGCTCATTGGCGGCCACTGCCACCAGCTTGAGTTTGTCACGCAGGTACTCGGCATAATAGGTAAAGCCACCGGAAGCAATGGCGACGTGCCAGTCCAGCGCCTGCAGTTTGCGCACCAGGCTGGTCAACCCTGGCATCAACGGCAATTCGTCACGCACCTGCTTGAGGATATTGGCATCGGCCCCTTTCAGCGTACCCACACGTTGGCGCAGGCTGGCGGTGAAATCGAGTTCGCCGCGCATCGCGCGTTCGGTCACTTCACTGACCAGCTCACCCACCCCGGCCAACTTGGCGATTTCGTCGATGCACTCGATCTGGATCGCCGTTGAGTCCATATCCATCACCAACAGGCCCGGCTTGCGCAGGTTGGGGATTTTGCCCAGTGGGGCAACGTCTAGCCCACTTTCGTTCGCCAGCAGTTTGGCGCGCGCAGTTAGCGTCCCCGCCAGGCGAACCACCTGATAATCTTCCACCGCCCAGGCCGTCACGATCACCATCGCGGCCCCCAGCTTGCGCTGGAACTGAGTAATACGCTCTTTATCCAGTTTTCTGCCATATAGTAGCCAACCGGTGTGGCCCGCCCGATAATCCAGCGGCATGACTTCGTCACCGCTCAACGAAAGGGGCAACCCCGGCCATTGAGAGATCTCAGCGGGGAGATCGCAATAGGTCAGACTATTTGGCATCCTTAACTCCTGAATAACACTGCATGATAAAACGACGCATCAAGCTATCCTATCGCCATTGCTTCTGGCAACATATTACCCTATGAATCTCTAGTTGACCGCTCTGGCGCATCCATGCGCTCGCGGTATTGGTACATCCCCGTACCACACAGCCAGGTGGTCAACTCATGAGTCCCGGATGACCGCCCTAAAGGAAGCCTAATGGCTAAAGCTAAACTGAAATTCCGCCTGCATCGCACCGCAATTATCCTGATTTGCCTGGCGTTGCTGGTGCTGTTGATGCAAGGTGCCTCCTATTTTAGCCTGAGCCACCAAATGGCGCGATCGGAACAGGTCGAAGAATTGGCGCAAACCTTGACCAAGCAGGTGGCTTTTAGCCTGACTCCGCTGATGGATGGCGACAGCGACATAGACAACCAGCAGGTGGAGCGCATTCTCACGCAGCTGACCGATCACAGCCGTATTCTGGACGCCAGCGTCTACCAGTTGGACGGCACCCTGATCGCCCATTCCGGCGAACAGATTAGCGTGCGCGATCGTCTGGCACTGGATGGCAAACGTGCGGGCAGCTACTTCAACCACCAACTCGTCGAGTCAATCCAGGGGAAAGATGGCCCGCTGGGCTTTATCCGCGTGACGCTGGATACCCACGTACTGGCTACCGAATCCAAACAGGTGGATAACACCACCAACCTGCTGCGCCTGATGATCCTGCTGGCGCTGGCCATCGGCATTATTCTGGCCCGTACCCTGTTGCAAGGCCGCCGCAGCCGCTGGCAGCAGTCGCCGTACCTGCTAACCGCCAACACACCGCTGGCAGAAGGTAACACGGTAGACGATGGTGATGACGAGAAACCGGCAGAGCAGGAAGAAACGAAGAAAAGCTGATGGCATTCTGAGATTGATGCCAAAGCGGCAATGTTGCTGAATCTCATGCTCGACCGTAGAGCGTTGCATGCTGCGCCCGTTCAGATGCCCCATGAATTGGCAACGTAGCGAGTCGGCTGGTGAATAGAATCTAAAAGCAGTAACCATCTGAAATAAAACAAATATCAGTATTATTTTACGGCAAGATGAATAGATTCGTGAATAGATAAAATGGGGCGCAGCGTGCTGCGCCCGCGAGGTGATTACGCTTTGTCGCCCAGCAGGACAGATTCCAGCGCGATAACGATCATCTCGTTAAAGGTAGTCTGACGCTCGGCAGCGGTGGTCTGCTCGTGACGCAGGATATGGTCGGAAACGGTGCAGATGGTCAACGCCGTGCTACCGAACTCTTCATACAGCTCTGCGGCCACGCCGTAGATGCCTGCCGCTTCCATCTCTACGCCCAGGATGCCGTACTTCTTCATCACCTGGAACATATCCGGATCTGGCGTGTAGAACAGATCGGCGGAAAAGATATTACCCACACGTGCCGGGATGCCCTGCGCAGCTGCAGCATCTACCGCATTACGCACCATGTCAAAATCCGCAATGGCCGCATAGTCGTGGCCTTTGAAGCGCATACGGTTAACCTGGGAATCGGTACAAGCTCCCATGCCGATCACCACATCACGCAGTTTGACGTCATCACGCACCGCGCCACAAGAGCCAACACGGATGATTTTCTTCACGCCGAACTCGGCAATCAGTTCACGCGCATAGATAGAACAGGATGGGATGCCCATGCCGTGGCCCATTACCGAGATTTTACGACCTTTGTAGGTGCCGGTGAAACCCAACATGCCACGCACGTTGTTCACTTCTACCGCGCCTTCCAGGAAGGTTTCTGCGATGTATTTTGCCCGCAGCGGATCCCCCGGCATCAGCACTACGTCAGCGAAATCACCCATCTCAGCATTAATATGTGGCGTAGCCATAGTCTATCCCTCAATTCATTGAAAAAAAGACGCTGGCGTGAAGGCCAGCGTCATTAAAAGCGGTATTAAAGCATGGATTTGCCGTAATCCATCGGCGACACGCCAAAGTAGCTGGCAACGGTCTGGCCAATATCGGCGAAGGTTTCGCGATGCCCCAGCGAGCCTGGTTTGACTTTCGGGCCATAGACCAGGACCGGGATATGCTCGCGGGTGTGGTCGGTGCCAGGCCAGGTCGGGTCGCAACCGTGGTCAGCGGTGAAGATGATGATGTCATCCCCTTTCACCAACTTCAGCAGCTCTGGCAGGCGGCGGTCAAACAGCTCCAGCGCGGCAGCATAGCCAGACACGTCACGGCGGTGGCCGTAGGAAGAGTCGAAATCAACAAAGTTGGTGAACACGATAGTGTTGTCACCGGCTTTTTCCATCTCGACCAACGTCGCGTCGAACAGAGCGTCGATCCCGGTAGCTTTCACCTTCTTGGTGATCCCTACGTTGGCATAGATATCGGCAATTTTACCGATGGAAACCACTGCGCCACCCTTCTCATCTACCAGCTTTTTCAGCACGGTTGGAGCCGGGGGTTCCACAGCCAGATCGTGACGGTTACCGGTACGCTGGAACTCACCTGGCTTATTCCCCAGGAACGGACGGGCAATCACACGGCCGATGTTGTAGCCACCTTCGGTCAACTCTTCACGAGCGATCTCACACAGTTCGTACAGACGATCCAGGCCAAAAGTCTCTTCATGACAGGCAATCTGGAACACCGAGTCCGCAGAGGTGTAGAAAATCGGCTTGCCGGTTTTCATGTGCTCTTCACCCAGTTGATCCAGGATCACGGTACCGGATGAATGGCAGTTACCGAGGTAGCCCGGCAGGTTGGCACGTGCCACCAGCTTATCCAGCAGTTCCTGCGGGAAGCTGTTGTGTTCGTCCGAGAAGTAGCCCCAGTCGAACAATACTGGCACACCGGCAATTTCCCAGTGGCCTGATGGCGTATCTTTACCGGAGGAAAGCTCGCTGGCATGGCCGTAAGCACCGATGATTTCAGCGTTTTTATCCAGCCCTTCCGGGAACTTGCCGGTCGATTCTTCCGCCGCTTTACCCAGGCCCAAACGGCTCAGGTTTGGCAGGGTCAGCGGGCCGCTACGGCCAACGTTGGCTTCGCCACGCGCACAGGCAGCAGCAATATGGCCAAGCGTATCGGAGCCTTCATCGCCAAAGCTTTTGGCATCTTCACTCGCACCAATGCCGAATGAATCTAATACCATAATAAATGTACGTTTCATCATACTCTCCTGCGTATTCACGCTGAGGGCGACAGCGGAAAGGCCGCTGCCGCTCCTGAATCTTTAGACAGAGTTTATTCCGTAATGCGTTTGTATACCACCGGCGTAGCTTCTGGTGCTTTGTCGCCCAGAACCATCGCACTACGTACCGCATCTGCCGCCTGCTGCCAGCTCTCTTCGTCGTTGGCATGGACCACCGCCAATGGACGCTGGTTATCGACAGTGTCGCCCAGACGAGCCATATCGGTCAGGCCCACGCTGTAGTCGATGCTGTCGGTCGCGCGACGGCGGCCACCGCCCAGTGACACCACCGCCATACCCAGTGCACGGGTATCCATCGCGGTAATGATACCTGGTTTCTCGGCATAAACCGGCTTGGTTAACGTCACGGCTGGCAGATAGCTGTCGTAACGCTCGATAAAATCGGTTGGGCCTTTCTGCGCCGCCACCATGCGGCCAAAGATTTCCGCCGCTTTGCCGTTATCCAGCACCGCCTGCAGTTTGGCGCGCGCATCGGCATCGTCGGTGGCCAGGCCGCCGGACAGCAGCATTTCCACGCTCAACGCCATGGTCACTTCCAGCAGGCGTGGATTGCGATATTCCCCGGTCAGGAAGCGTACCGCTTCGCGCACTTCGACCGCATTACCTGCGCTGGAAGCCAGCACCTGGTTCATATCGGTCAGCAGCGCGGTAGTCTTGCAACCGGCACCGTTGGCCACGCCCACAATCGCCTGCGCCAGATCGGCAGACAACTGGTAAGTCGGCATAAAGGCACCGCTCCCCACTTTAACATCCATGACCAGAGCATCCAGCCCTTCGGCCAGTTTCTTCGCCAGAATAGAACCGGTGATCAGCGGAATGGAGTCGACGGTGGCAGTGATATCGCGCGTCGCGTAGAAACGCTTGTCTGCCGGAGCCAGTGAGCTGGTCTGGCCGATAATCGCCACGCCAACTTCCTTGATGATCTTACGGAACGCGTTGTCATCAGGGAAAATATCAAAACCCGGGATCGCTTCCAGCTTGTCCAGCGTACCGCCGGTGTGGCCCAGGCCACGGCCTGAAATCATCGGCACGTAGCCGCCACAGGCTGCCACCATCGGGCCAAGCATCAGCGAAGTCACGTCGCCCACGCCACCGGTGGAGTGTTTATCCACAATAGGACCGTTCAGCGACAGGCTTTTCCAGTCCAGCACCGTGCCAGAATCACGCATTGCCATGGTCAGCGCCACGCGCTCTGGCATGGTCATGTCGTGGAAATAGATGGTCATCGCCAGCGCGGCAATCTGCCCTTCTGACACCACGTTGTCGCGGATACCATTAATGAAGAAGCGGATCTCGGCTTCGCTCAACGGTTGCCCGTCACGTTTTTTACGGATTATTTCTTGTGCCAAGAACAAAGTAGCCCCCTGTTTTAGCTAAATAGAGTCATTCGATACGCCTGCGCGCTGCATTAACGGGGCCGCTTGGCGGCCCCAACGCAACAAGACGTGAGAGAAAATCAGTAACCGTTGCCAGCGGCTTGGGTGCTATGCCCCAGCGTGGTCAGCAGGCTGGCTAACAGGCTCGACGCGCCAAAGCGGAAGTGGCGCGCATCCGCCCAGCCTTCCCCCAGCAGACGTTCGGCAAGTTGCAGATACTGTTGAGCATCTTCTGCGGTACGCACGCCACCGGCTGGCTTGAAGCCAACGGTTTTGCCTACGCCCATATCACGGATCACGGTCATCATCAGCTCAGCGCTTTCCAGCGTGGCGTTGACCGGCACCTTACCGGTAGAGGTCTTGATAAAATCAGCCCCGGCCTTGATGGAGATCTCGGACGCTTTACGGATCAGTTCCGCCTGCTTGAGTTCACCGGTTTCGATGATCACTTTCAGCAGCACGTTGGCATCGGCACAAGCCTGTTTACACTGTTTGACCATCTCAAAGCCCACGCTTTCGTTACCGGCCATCAGGGCACGGTAAGGGAAAACCACGTCAACTTCATCGGCACCGTAGGCAATGGCCGCACGGGTTTCCGCCAAGGCGATGTCGATATCATCATTGCCATGCGGGAAGTTGGTGACGGTGGCGATACGGATATCTGGCGTCCCCTGCTCACGCAGCGTTTTGCGGGCAATCGGGATAAAGCGCGGATAGATACAGATGGCGGCAGTATGGCCTGCCGGGCTGTTCGCCTGACGACACAACGCGATCACCTTCTCGTCGGTATCGTCTTCGTTCAGCGTGGTTAAATCCATCAGGTTCAGCGCGCGTTGCGCTGCTGCGGTTAATTCGGTCATAAAACTCTCCAACTGAGCATTCTGATGTTGGCGAGCGGACTTGGTTCCTTGAAGATAGCGCGCGGGATAGTCTTCCCACGCCAGCAACAGAGATCCCTCTCACCGCACATAGCCCTTCGATTTCGAATAGCCAGCAATCGCCATTTGAACACGATCACTCTGGCATATTTGTGTTCTGATTCACACGACACAAGATAGCACTGTAACAGGACTGAATTATATGTGAAGATCATCACAAAATAACGCGATATTGTTCACAAATTCACTAAAGAGACGGTGGTCACCAGGCGAATGCCCGTTTTGCAGGCAATCAGGCCCCTTCAGGAGCCTGATTGTTGATGTCAAGTATAGCTTACAACGCCAGGAAGAATCCGGCGATGGTGGCACTCATCAGGTTGGATAAAGTACCGGCTGCCACCGCTTTCAAACCAAAGCGGGCAATGTCGTGACGACGGCCTGGAGCAATGCTGCCCAGCCCGCCCAACAGGATCGCCACGGAAGACAGGTTGGCAAATCCGCACAGCGCAAAGGAGATGATCGCCTTGGTATGCTGTGACAACACCTGTAGCCCCTCAGCGGCCACTACATCATCCGGGCGCAGGTAGGCACCAAAGTTCATGTAGGCCACGAATTCGTTAACGATCACCTTCTGGCCGATAAATGAACCGGCCACCATCGCTTCACTCCAAGGCACCCCAATCAGGAAGGCGATAGGTGAGAACACCCAGCCCAGGATCAGTTCCAGTGACAGCTGCGGGAAATCGAACCAGCCACCAATACCGCCAAGAATACCGTTAAGTAGCGCGATCAGCGCGATAAACGCCAGCAGCATCGCCCCCACGTTCAACGCCAACTGCATACCGGATGCCGCACCCGAGGCGGCAGCATCGATGACGTTGGCCGGGCGGTCGTCTTCGGCGATCAGCTTCATCGCATCGGCTCGGTCTTGGGTATTTTCGGTTTCCGGCACCATCAGTTTGGCAAACAGCAGCCCACCCGGTGCGGCCATAAAGGAAGCGGCGATCAGATATTCCAACGGCACCCCCATCTGGGCATAGCCCGCCAGCACGGAACCGGCTACCGAAGCCAGGCCACCGCACATCACGGCAAACAGTTCCGACTGGGTCATGGTGGCGATATATGGGCGTACCACCAGCGGCGCTTCGGTCTGGCCTACAAAAATATTGGCCGTGGCTGACAGCGATTCGGTCCGCGAGGTACCTAACAGTTTCTGCAAACCACCGCCGAGGAGCTTGATCACCACCTGCATGATGCCCAGGTAATAGAGCACCGCAATCAGCGAGGAGAAGAACACAATCACCGGTAACACGCGCAGTGCGAACACAAAGCCGCCACCGCCGAACACTTCAAACATTTTGTCGGAAACCAGGCCACCGAAGATGAAAGATATACCCTCGTTACCGTAAGCGATGACGTTCGCCACCCCTTCCGACATGCCACCAAGAATACGACGCCCGACCGGGACATAGAGTACCAGCGCGCCAATACCAATCTGGATGATAAACGCGCCGAGCACGGTACGCAGTTTAATAGCGCGCCGGTTGCTGGAAAGCAGCACCGCAATGGCGAGCAAGACCACCATACCGACCAGGCTCATGAAGAGTTGCATACGAATATGTCCCTGTTGCGAAGAAGAAATGCCCTGGCCCACTGGATGAAAAGGGTTGCCCAAGGCGATAATGGGACGCAATTATACTGAGCGAGGCGGGATGAGACTCGTTTCATGTCACAAATATATACAAGTGGAAGCAACTGAAAATTCGACAATGTGACAAAAATCACATTTAAAGTTAGACGTGTGGCCTCAATGCAAACAGGGATTGGCTATTTTGTTGTAGCTGTTCGGCAATGTCGTCAGCAGATTCAGACCGCAGTTGGCAAAGCACCTGAAACACCTCCGCAGCCCGTTCTGGCCGGTTCGGCTGCCCTTGATAACCCGCCAACGGCATGTCCGGCGCATCGGTTTCCAGCAACAGCGAGGTCAACGGCAACTGCGCCATCACCTGGCGGGTCTTCTGCGCCCGCTCGTAGCTGATCGTCCCGCCAACGCCAATGTAATAACCCAGGCGAATAAATGCCTGCGCCTGAGCCAGACTGCCAGCAAAGCCATGCACCACGCCGCGGCGCGGCACCTCAGTACGGCGCAATGCGGCAGCTAGCTGATCGTGGCTACGGCGGGAATGCAGGATCACCGGCAGATCATGCTGCCTTGCCAGCTTCAGCTGTGCCTTGAGCAACGCCTGTTGGCGTTCGAACTGCGGCTCGGCCATATACAGATCCAACCCAATCTCCCCTACAGCCACCAGCTTACGCGGCTTGCTTGCCAGGAAACCGGCCAGTTGATCAAGCTGCTCATCATGGTGCCGGGCGATATACAGCGGGTGTAACCCCAGCGCGGCAAACAGCGGGGTATGTTCACGCGCCAGTTTGAGAATACGCACAAAGCGATCGGCCGTGACCGCTGGCACAATAATTTGCTGCACCCCGGCTTGAGCGGCCAGCGCCAGGCTTATCTGTTCATCCCCGCTAAAAGGCGGGAAATCAAAGTGGCAATGGGTATCAATCAAGGCGTAACTCACAGCACTTCTCCGTCACCGGGAAAGAGCTCACCTGGCAGGATGATTTTTGGTGTAGCGTCTGGCTGCTCGGCATGGCCTTGCGGGTTAAACACATCGGTAATGATCGGCGAAGGCATCCGCACATTTTCCGGCTGGATCAGACGACGCGAAAGTGATTTTTTGACCTTCATGCCATCCATCTTTTCCTGCTCCAGCAGCCAGTGGCCCACCGTCGCCAGAAAATAGCGACCACAACGGCGGCCCAGATGATAATCGCGATTCAACGCGGGCAAACGGCTGCCGAGCGCATTGCTCGCCAGCGGCTTAGGCGGGAATATCTCGAAGATACGCAGTTTGCCGGGCGGCTTTTCAATAAATTGCTGGATGCGCAAATAGCTCTGCTCATGATGCTGCAACACCCGCACCATTTGCTGCAGGCTGCTCTCGCCCAGCCATTGCTCCATGCGTTTCATCCACTTCGGCGTGTAAACCATCTGTGACGGCACGGTGCGGATCACCACGATGGTATCCGCCCCACGGCGATAAGCCTCTTCCACCGGGATGGCATCACTGATCCCGCCGTCCTGATAGCTGATGCCGTCCAGCTCGACGCCCATGCGGTAAAATCCGGGGATAGCGCTGGAGGCCTTGATAGCCGGCAACCAGCTATCCCGTACCGCAGGGAGATAAACCGGCGTAAAGTCATCACTGCGGCAGGCACACATCAGAAGCTCACGGCCATTGCCCAACTGCTGCTCCGCCACGTCAAACGCCAGCGGCAGTTGTTGCGAGGTGGTGTCCAACAACCAATCGAGATCGATAAGATGACCACCACGCACAAAGCGCAGCGGGTTGAAAAAATTGGCAGAGGTGGTGTAGCGGGTGATCACCCGCCGCGCGTAGCCCATCTGGCCACAAATAAATGCCGAGAGGTTCTGCGCACCGGCAGAGGTGCCGATCATCAGATCAAAAGGGTTAAAGCGGGCACGCAGGAATTCATCCAGTACGCCGGCGGTAAAGATACCGCGCTGTCCGCCCCCCTCACACACCAGCGCCATTTTGCCGGGCCGGTATGGTTTATACGCCAGGGGTTCAATATTACCGAGCGTGATAGGTATTCTATATCCCAAACCCGTATCCTCAATGTGATCGTTCTCCCGAGGATACCTCTTCTCGCTCTCTTCCGTAATCTTCTTGTAGTACGCCAGAGAGGCAGTCATTGCTCCCTGCCAGCCACAGACCATCATTGCCGGAAAACTCCGCCCATGCCTGCCAAACCTGGCCTTTCAGCTGTTTCCAGCGGCCAACAATGATGTCGCTGTTCATGACCTGCCTCCTGGCATTGAGGAAAGGAATTAAGCTTTGTTACAGTTTAGAGAGACGCTAAGGGCGCCGACGGCCAGTAAACAGGCTGACCAGGAACAGGATGATCCCTACCACAAACACCACTTTGGCCGCCCAGGCAGCAGTACCTGCCAACGAACCAAAACCCAATGCTGCGGCGATCAATGCAATAACTAAAAATATAATGCCCCATCGAAACATAAGCCTCTCCTTACCATGCTGATAAAAAATTTCGCGTTTGGCTCGCCCCTGCTGGGTGCGGCTTAAAACCGCGGATTATTCTATTTCTGGTAGTGCATCCCAGGCGTTAGCCTGGGAGTTATCGCTTACTGTTACTGACGATTAAGGTTTTACTGCCAGATCGTTCTTGACGCTTTTCACGCCACCAATGGCTTTGGCAATACTTTCTGCACGGTCAGACTGCGCCTGGGTTTTCACCTCACCGGAAAGCTGCACCACACCATCGGTGGTTTCTACTTTCACGTTGCGTGAAGGCACGATGTCATCGGCCAGCAGTTTAGCTTTCAGTTCGCTGGTGGTGGCGGTGTCACCCGCATAAGATTTCACCGACTGGGTCGCTTCATCTTTCACGTGCAGCTTATCGCTAACGGATTTGACCCCTTCCACCCGACCGGCAACGCCAACCGCTTGCTCGGCCTGAGCCTGAGTGGCGACAAAGCCGCTCAACGTCACCACACCTTTTTCGGTTTTCACCGAGATGTCGGTACTTTTGATGGCTTTCTCGTCAACCAACGCAGTTTTAACTTTAGCCGTTATGCCGCTGTCATCCATATAGCTGTCGACTTTTTTCATGGAGCTATCGATTTTGGCACCAGTACTATCAACTACGCCGGATGCTTTGTTCATCAAGGTCTCTTCAGCCAGGGCCGAACCACTAACCAGTACCGAACCCAAAACGACTGCCATCAGCGAATGTGCAAACTTGGTATTTTTCATCGATCTCTTCCTTCTTGTTGTAGAACCCCAAACGGCTGTGGGCTCTGGTGCCGCCAGAGTGCGGCTAACTCAAATGAATACTTCACGATCTCTATACAATCAACGTTCACGACCGGACTATTGCTTTACGGTTAACGCTACGATTAACACTGTAGCAATGCCCGTGCCAAGTTAAAAACGCCGTTAAAAATCAACAACAACAAAACAAATGAGCAACAATTGAGCGTAAAACCGTCGCCTATTGGAGACATATGGCAGTTGATTTGGGATCCCCATCACTATCTTATTGATATTGCTAAGATAGGACTGTCTCCGATCGGCAACACCACCGAATAACTCTCTAAAATATGTGGATACGATAGTATTTTACGCTCAGATGTCGCTATTCACCCTGACAAATATAGACCATCAGCGAAAACTTGCCGCCAGATCGCGGAAAATCTTGTTCGCTTTAGACGAAAGGATTAATGAGAAGAGTTTAATAATTAGCAGGATGGGGCTGAAGAAGGAAAACACAGGGCGCTTAGAAGCGCCCTGTTGACGAGATTAATGCTCGCGAGTTTTGCGGAACACCACTTCTGGGTAGCGTTCCTGCGTCAGGTTGAGGTTAACCATGGTTGGTGCGATATACGACAGGTTGTTGCCGCCGTCCAGCGCCAGGTTCAGCTCGTTCTTACGCTTGAACTCTTCGAATTTCTTCACGTCGTCGCACTCTACCCAACGGGCGGTGGAGACGTTCACCGATTCATACAGCGCTTCCACGTTGTATTCGCTCTTCAGACGGGCAACCACCACGTCGAACTGCAGCACGCCCACCGCACCAACGATCAGATCGTTGTTGGCGATTGGGCGGAATACTTGCACCGCCCCCTCTTCCGAGAGCTGGACCAACCCCTTCAGCAGCTGTTTCTGTTTCAGCGGATCGCGCAGGCGGATACGGCGGAACAGCTCTGGCGCAAAGTTCGGAATACCAGTGAACTTCATATCCTCACCCTGGGTGAAGGTATCGCCGATCTGAATGGTACCGTGGTTATGCAAGCCAATGATGTCACCTGGGTAGGCTTCTTCAACGTGCGAGCGGTCACCGGCCATAAAGGTCAGCGCATCGGAGATCACCACGTCTTTGCCGGTACGAACCTGGCGCAGTTTCATGCCTTTCTCATAGCGGCCAGACACCACGCGCATAAACGCCACACGGTCGCGGTGTTTAGGATCCATATTCGCCTGGATCTTGAACACAAAGCCGGCGAATTTCTCTTCGGCGGCGACCACTTCACGGGTATCGGTTTTCCGCGGCATTGGCGCAGGCGCCCAGGCCACCAGCCCATCAAGCATATGATCAACACCGAAGTTGCCCAAAGCGGTACCGAAGAACACCGGGGTCAGTTCGCCTGCCAGGAAGGCTTCCTGCTCAAACTCATGGGAAGCCCCTTGCACCAGTTCCAGTTCATCACGCAGCTGGGCGGCCAGATCTTCGCCTACGGCAGCATCAAGCTCCGGGTTGTTCAACCCTTTCACGATGCGCACTTCCTGAATGGTGTGACCTTTACCGGTCTGGTACAGATAGGTTTCATCTTTATAGAGATGGTAAACCCCTTTGAACAGCTTGCCGCAGCCGATCGGCCAGGTGATCGGCGAGCAGGCGATTTTCAGTTCGCGCTCAACTTCGTCCATCACTTCCATCGGATCGCGGATGTCACGGTCAAGTTTGTTCATGAAAGTCAGGATCGGCGTATCACGCAGGCGGGTAACTTCCATCAGCTTACGGGTACGATCTTCAACGCCTTTTGCGGCGTCGATCACCATCAGGCAGCAGTCCACCGCCGTCAGGGTACGATAAGTATCTTCGGAGAAGTCTTCGTGCCCCGGGGTATCGAGCAGGTTAACCAGGCAGTCGCGGTACGGGAACTGCATCACCGAGGTGGTGATCGAGATACCACGTTGCTTTTCCATCTCCATCCAGTCGGATTTGGCGTGCTGGCTGGAGCCACGGCCCTTTACCGTACCGGCGGTCTGGATAGCGTGTCCGAATAACAGCACCTTCTCGGTGATGGTGGTTTTACCCGCATCGGGGTGCGAGATAATGGCGAAAGTTCTTCTTTTCGCAACTTCGCGGGCGAATTCACTAGGAGACATGTTTTTCACGTTTCTATGGTTAGTCCGCCCTGCTCATCATCACAACGCGCCGATCGCGGCGCCAGGCAAAGCGGTAATAAAAAGATAGTAGCCGAGTATTTTCGCTGATTTACCAACCGGTGACAATCAATGGTTTCTTCGGCATAAGATAATGGCAAGCCAAACCGGCTGCACAAAGGGAGGACTATAAGTCGCTACCCCAGCGGCAGCGCCATCACGATCGCGTCTTCACGGCCACTGGCTGCGGGGTAATAGTTGCGGCGCACCGTGACTTCATTGAAGCCAAGGTCTTCGTAGAGAGCTATCGCACCGCTATTTGAGGCACGAACTTCCAACCATAGCGTAACAACGCCGCGCGTTTCCAACTGTTCAATCACTGCGGTCAGCAGCGTGCGGCCAAAGCCCCGGCGCTGCCAGCCTGGATGGATGGCGATATTAAACAGCGTGGCTTCGTCCAGCACGATCTGGGTAATGGCAAAGCCCGCCATCTGCCCTTCGGTTTCCAGTTTCAGGTTAAGGTAACGTTCGCCCTGATTGCTGGCTAGCGTCGCCTCCGTCCAGGGAAACGCATGGCTGGCTTGTTCAATCTTGAAGGCTGTGGCCAGATCGGCCGCTGTCAGGGTAGAAATGCTGTTCATGATGACAAATCTGCTGCCAGAGTGCGCGTTTCGCACCCGCATCTTGAGAAAGCTCGGCCAGCGCCGGGCTATGTAGCTGCGCGCCGGCCACCGCTAGCGGCTCCGTGACGCCCAACCGCCAACTGTTGCACTCGGTATCTTGCGGCAGCATCGCTACCTGATCCGGTGTCAGGCCATAGGTTTGTGCCGCCGTCAGCCCCAGGCTGCGCAGCACGTCACAAAACAGCGGGTCGTGCTGGTCTGGCAATGCCTGCGCCACCACCAGCAGGCGCACGTTCGGGGGCACGCTTACCGCCACCTCCCCCTGCAACACTCCAGGGCGGCGTAATGTCCACTGCGTAATCCCCAGCTGTTGTAACAACCAGTCGCGTTTTGATGCCATGCCGATCCCCGTGTGTGACGCACCCTACCTGCCTTATGCCGCGCTATGCTAGCAAACCCACAGGCCCTGCGCCAATAAACCCGTCGAACATCTGGCCACAAAGCTCTATAATCCCCGGCTAAATCTTGAGGAGCCGAAAACTGATGTCTGCATTAACCCCCGCCAGTGAAGTCATGCTGCGCCACAGTGATGAATTTATGGAACGCCGCGTGCTGTTTGCCGGCGATCTGCAGGATACCCTGCCGGCCCAATTCGAGGCCGTGGATGTGCGTGTCCACACCCAGCAATACCATCACTGGCAGTTACTGAACCGGACGATGGGAGAGCATGCACAGTTCGGCCTGACGGTCGATCCTGCCTTCGTCGCAGAGTGCGATACGCTGGTGTATTACTGGCCAAAGAGCAAGCAGGAAGCGCAGTTCCAACTGTGCAATATCCTGGCCCTGTTGCCGGTTGGTGCAGAAATTTTTGTCGTCGGTGAAAACCGCAGTGGCGTACGCAGCGCGGAACAAACGCTGGAAGGCCATGCCACGCTTGCCAAGATCGACAGCGCTCGCCGCTGTGGGTTGTATCATAGCCGCATCGATGTGCAGACCCAGTTTGATCTGGCCGACTGGTGGGAAAGCTATCAGTTGCACGATCTGGAAGTGAAGACGCTACCAGGCGTGTTCAGCCGTGACGGCCTGGACGTTGGCAGTTCACTGCTGCTCTCCACGCTGGAAAAACACATGAAAGGCAAAGTGCTGGACGTGGGTTGTGGCGCTGGCGTAATGGCTTCGGTGCTGTCTAAACTGTCGCCGAAAATGAAGCTGACCCTCAGCGACGTCAACGCCGCAGCCGTAGAATCCAGCCGGGCGACATTGGCTGCCAACGGTATTGAAGGGGAAGTGATCGTCAGTAACGTCTACTCTGACATTACCGGCCGCTTTGACCTGATCATCTCCAACCCACCGTTCCATGACGGCCTGGCCACCAGCCTGACCGCGGCAGAAACGCTGATCCGCGGAGCGTTAAAACACCTGCCAATCGGTGGCCAACTGCGCATCGTCGCCAACGCCTTCCTGCCTTACCCGGACATTCTGGATGCCACCTTCGGCAGCCATGAAGTGTTGGCACAGAACGGTCGCTTCAAGGTGTACAAAGCCACCGTGGCACGCCAGCCACGCGATGCGAAGAAGAAAAGGTAACAAGCCCCTCACCCTAACCCTCTCCCACAGGGAGAGGGGATCGATCGTGCCACCATTTGACTACAGCACCCTACCTATAAATTCAGCCATGCGACTGAATAACTTCTGTACCTGACCACAGCTCCGTACCCGCCCCCTCTCCCCCGCACAAGTGTTCCTGACGCCTCCGATTTGTTCATCGGGAGAGGGTTGGGGTGAGGGGCGCTCTCTCGCCTTGACTCCCCCCAGGGTATGTCGTCAGCCGTTAATCAACTCCATACCTACCGGCGTATAACGTGCACCTGCCACGCCTGCCAGTGGGAATACCGCCTCGATAGCCGCCAGTTCCTGCTCGCTTAACGTGATCTCCGCTGCCGCCACGTTCTCTTCCAGATAGCGCCGACGTTTGGTGCCAGGGATTGGGACAATATGTTCCCCCTGCGCCATCACCCAGGCCAACGCCAGTTGCGACGGGGAAACGCCTTTCTGCCTGGCCAGTTCGCTCACCTTGGCCACCAGCTCCAGATTGCGAGCGAAGTTTTCCCCCTGAAAACGCGGATTGTCGCGGCGGAAATCATCTGCCGCCAGATCGTCTATCCGCTGGAATGCCCCGGTCAGGAAGCCGCGCCCTAACGGGCTATAGGCCACAAAACCAATGCCCAGACGTTGGCAGGCGGCAAGCTGCCCCTGCTCGACATCTCTGCTCCACAGGGAATATTCGGTCTGCAAAGCGGTTATCGGATGGACTTTTTGCGCCCGCTCCAAAGTGGCAACGGAGGCTTCGCTAAGCCCGATATGGCGGATCTTGCCCTCTTTAATCAGCTCTGCCAGAGTGCCAACCACCTCTTCGATCGGCACCGTCGGATCGACCCGATGCTGGTAGTAAAGATCGATGGTTTCTACCCCCAGCCGCTGCAAACTGCCTTCTACCGAGCGACGGATATAGTCCGGTTTACTGCTCACGCCCCGCGCCATGGGATCGGCAGGATCGCGCACAATACCAAACTTGGTGGCCAGGAATACCTGGTCGCGTTTGCCTTTGATCGCCTTGCCTACCAGCTGTTCATTGGTATGCGGGCCGTACATATCTGCGGTATCCAGCATAGTCACCCCCAACTCCAGCGCACGATGTAACGTGGCGATCGCTTCTTGCTCATCATAACCGGTGGAGTAGAAATCGCTCATCCCCATGCAACCTAAACCCAGGGCAGAGACAAGGGGGCCATTAGTTCCTAATTTGCGCTGTTGCATTGTGTGCTCCTTATTGAACATGGATGTCGAAACAAAGTCTGGTTGTTTATGCCACAAAGATAAATAATGCAGATTGCACATCACTATTCATAAATCACCAACAATGTAGGTGGCAAGATGGATCAGGTTCAGGCTATGCGCATCTTTACCCGGATCGTGGAACTAGGCAGCTTCAGCCGCGCAGCCGAACGGTTGCAACTGCCGCGTGCCACGGTTAGCAACGTGCTCAAACGCCTGGAGCAGAGGCTTGGCGTCAGATTATTGGTGCGCACCACACGCCAGGTGCAGGTCACCGCCGAAGGGACACTGTACTACCAACGTTGTCTGCACCTGCTGGACGCCCTGGAAGAAGCGGATACCCTGTTCAGCCACCACAAGCTGCGACCCACTGGCAAGGTGCGGATCGATATGCCCCATTCGCTGGCGCGGGAAATCGTCATCCCGGCGCTGGATGAGTTCTATCAGCGCTATCCAGAGATAGAAATTGCGCTGGGGGCCAACGACACCCATGTCGATCTGCTGCGCGAAGGGGTGGACTGTGTGCTGCGGGCTTTGGGAACCGCAGACGATACGCTGGTTGGCCGACGGATTGCCCAACTGCCGCAGCTCACCTGCGCCTCTCCCGGTTATCTACGGGCGTTTGGCACTCCACAGTCGATTGATGAGTTGCAACATCATCGGGTGGTGGGCTATTTCTCATTGGTGAGTAACCGCAACTACCCGCTAGAATTTTACCGCGATGGCCACCTTGAGTTACGCGAATTGCCAAGTAGATTGAGCGTTAGCGGGGCCGATGCCTATACCAGTGCCTGCCGGGCCGGATTGGGGCTGATCCAGGCAGCGCGTTATATCATCTCCCCCTGGCTGCAAAGTGGCGAACTGGTGGAAGTGCTGGCCGATACGCCTCCCCCGCCGATGCCGATCTACATCATGTATCCACCAGGCCGTTTCCTCGCGCCGCGAGTCAGGGTATTGATTGATTGGCTGATTACGTTGTTTGAAGGCCATAAAAACCGCTGATATGCCGTTTTTTACAGCAAACGCCTCCAATCCAGGAAATAACTATTGACGTACCCGCCAAAATCTCTAGAATTCGCCTCCGTGGTAGCGTTACTCCGGTAGCGTATCTGGTGAGCGAAGGTGGCGGAATTGGTAGACGCGCTAGCTTCAGGTGTTAGTGTCCTTACGGACGTGAGGGTTCAAGTCCCTCTCTTCGCACCAAATAACCACATGATTTATATTGCACAGCATCGAATGCGAAGGTGGCGGAATTGGTAGACGCGCTAGCTTCAGGTGTTAGTGTTCTTACGGACGTGAGGGTTCAAGTCCCTCTCTTCGCACCAAGCTGGTGATATAAATCAACATCAAAGTAACACATCAGACTGTGCGAAGGTGGCGGAATTGGTAGACGCGCTAGCTTCAGGTGTTAGTGTTCTTACGGACGTGAGGGTTCAAGTCCCTCTCTTCGCACCACTTGATGGGTTCTCTTCTGGCGGTTCCTGCATTAAAACTCACTGAAAAATCCAACACGCTCTGGCGTGATTTTTGCGTTTCAGTTAAAGCCGAAATGCAGGCTGATTGCGGCCAAACCACCGGCCAGGGCCATGCAGGAGGGGAGCAGCAGGTAATGACGCCAGCGGCTGTTAAACAGCATGACCAGCGTGGCCAGCATGGCAACCACGATCAGGGTACGCAGTTGCATCATATCCAGGTCGATCAACGCCAGAAAGGGCATCAGGGCACAGGGCAGCAACACGCCCCAGGCGCTGGCAAGCCGATTCCCCAGACACCAACTGATGCCCCACAATCCGCAAGCGGTAACCATGGCAGCTAACATGATAACCCCCACCTTTTAAGTGATAATGATAACCAATATCATATAACACTTTTTTTGGGCCCGCACTCTTTTCAATATCCGGCTGAACGCGGATGACAGCCTGCTGTAAAAATGTTAGCTTCATATAAGAAAATTCTTAACTTTTATAGTCTGTTAATAATAACCAATTGGAATTATTCAGCAGGCGTTGTCTAACATTTTCCTTCGACCGGCCCCATTGGTAAAGAGTGATCCCCGTATGAACTCGCGTTCTTATCAGCAACTGCAAACCAGCAAACAGCGTTTATCCCTGTTTCTTTTCTTGTTGATGAATGCAGCTTCTGCCATTTTTACTTTATTCGTGCCCTTTAAAGAGATCCCGGCATTCACGCTGCCGCTCATCTGCATTCCGCCGATTTGCCTGGCGGCCATGCTATTTACGCTGTATTCGCCCCGCCACTACGTCCAAAGGCTCAACCTGCTCGCCATCACCCTCGGGCTGCTATGGGCGGGGCACATCTACAGCAAGAGCCAGCTCACCGCCAGTGACAACCATAGCTTTTTGCTGATCAGCCTATTCAGTATTTTCTTTATCAGCGCGATCTCGCTGACGGATAACCTGCTCGCCTTCTGCCTGCATGCTATACCTTCGGCGCTGATTATCCTGTGGCTGGACGGCATGCATAACACCATGCGTATTCTGTTCACCACCCTGCTGCCGATCGTTGCTTTCTCAGTGCATCATTTGCTGTTGAAACGCAGTGAAATGTTTACCCAACATCTGGTGACCAACCTGTATCACGAACGGGACAAGTTCAGCGATCTGAGCATGATCGATCCGCTAACCGGCCTGTATAACCGCCGTGGGCTGGAGAGCAAGCTGGATCAGTTGCTCTCGCCGACCTCGGGCAACCACTTTGTGCTACTACTCGATATCGACCACTTCAAGGTCTACAACGATCGCTACGGCCACACCCTGGGCGATCAGGCATTAGTCCAGGTGGCAGCGACCATCCGCGATGCGGTGCGCTCGCGGGATATCGTGGTGCGTTACGGCGGAGAAGAGTTTTTAGTACTGCTGACCAACGTCGGTGAAGACTACGCGGCCTATCTGGCGGAAAAGGTGCGCCAATGCGTGCAGGAATTGACCATCTCCCATCGTTTCCACGCGCAGGAGACGACCAAGGTGACGTTAAGCGCCGGAATATCTGCGCTGGATAAGCTGGACATCGACTCGGCGATTTGTGCCGCCGACGCCGCGCTGTATCGGGCTAAAAATCGTGGCCGCAACAATATCCAGCTAGCCTCCCACCCGCAGCCAGTCGCCTGATATTTTCCCCTTCGTCGGAAGGGGAAAGGTGAAAAACTTTTACCTGTCGCCACTTTTACCACATGCCAATCGCGCCATAGCGCATTACACTAGCGGACAACTTACGCCTTTCCAGCCACATTTTTAAATGGAACACGACCGTTGAAGACCTCACTCTCCACGTTATTGCTGGCGCTTGGCCTGTGTGCCACACCGTTAGCCAGCCAGGCGACCGATGCACAACTCACCTCACAGATTGTCGATCGGTATGCCGAACATATCTTCTATAACAGTGGCGCCACCGGTATGGCGCTGGTGGTTATCGATAACAATCAGGTAGTTAACCGCAGTTTTGGCGATACCAAACCGGGCAACGATCTGCGTCCACGGCCAGACTCCCTGATCCGCATCGCCTCCATCACCAAGCTGATGACCAGCGAAGTGATGGTCAAAATGGCGGCGGAAGGTAAGCTCAAACTCACCGATCCGCTGCGCAAATATGCTCCCAAAGGGGCCATCGTCCCAGCCTACAATTCACGCCAGCCGATTACCTTGTTGAACCTGGCCACGCACACCAGCGCCCTGCCGCGTGAGCAACCCGGCAAGAAACCACCAAAAACGCCGGTGTTTACCTGGCCCACCAAGGCACAGCGCTGGCAGTGGTTGGCCCATGCCACCATTACCGTGCCACCGGGCGTGCGGGCAGCCTACTCCAACCTGGCCTACGATCTGCTGGCCGATGCGCTGTCACGCGCCGCTGGCAAGCCTTATAACGCCTTGCTGCGTGAGAAGGTCACTGGCCCACTGGGGATGGTTGATACCACGCTGACGCCGAGCGCCGAACAGTGCTCACGCCTAATGGTGGCCGCCTCTGGGCCAAGCGCCTGCCGCGATACCACGGCCGCCAGTGGCAGCGGTGGCGTTTACTCAACGCCGCGCGATATGCAACGTTGGATGCAGCAGTTCCTGTCCTCCAACGTAAGCGGCTCGCGCAAGCCAACCGCGTTAACTGAACAAACCATGTATTTCCAGCGCCAGGACCTGGTGTCATTGAAAGGGATGGATGTACCGGGTGAAGCCTCTGCTTTGGGATTGGGCTGGGTATACATGGCGCCGAAAGATGGCCTGCCAGGGATCATCCAGAAAACCGGCGGCGGCGGCGGCTTCATCACCTATATGGCGATGGTGCCGCAGCAAAATATCGGCGTGTTTGTGGTCGTTACCCGCTCGGAGTTGACCAAGTTCACCAACATGAGCGATCCGGTCAACCGGCTGGTCGCGGATTTGGTGGCCAACAAAGGCTGACCTGCACCTGTTTACGACAGCACGTGTTGCGTAGCGCGATAGGCGGAAGGCGAACAGCCTTCCAGCCGATTGAAGAAGCGAGCGAAATAGGCGGGATCTTTGAACCCCAGGCTGTAGGCCGTTTCATGCACCGTGCAGGCACTGAACAGCAGTAGCCGTTTGGCTTCACGCAACAGGCGATCGAAGATCAGCCGTTTGGGTGGCCGGTTGGCAAAGCGGCGGCACAGGTCGTTGAGGCGTGATTCCGTCACCCCCAGCGACTGGGCATATTCCGGCACCGACAGGTGATCGCGAAAACGCTCGTCCACCATCTTGTTAAAACGCTGGAACAGCTTCAGTTCGCCGCGTACACCACTGGCAGCCTTGTCATCCAATGAAGTATTGCGCAGCATCAGCGTGAATACCGCCTGAGCCAGCAATGCCAGCGTCTGTTCGCGCCCAGCCATCTTTTGGCTGAACTCGCGGCGGATCAGTTCCCAATAATGCCCAAGCGCCGCCAGCTCCTGCGGTACTGCGGCCAGCGAAAGGCAAATCCCCGGCATATCCAGCGCCAGATTACTGCCCGGATACAGGCGTTCCAGCAGCGGCCAGATCAGCTCCTGGCGCACCGTTAGCACGTGGCCGTCGCTATCCGGTTCGGTGAAAAAGGCGTGTGGTACCGAGGGTGGGGTGAGGATAAACAACGGAGCCTGCACCGAATAGTGCTGATCGTCCAGTTGCAGTTCGATCCTGCCGGTGGCCAGATAATGCAGCTGGAAGAAGCGATCGTGCCAGTGCACCTGCATATCCCGGCCAAAAAACGCCGCCAGCCCGGCAAAGGTTTCGTAGTGCACCTCATCAGCGGCGTAACGCGCGTCATACTCTTTGCCAATATCGATATTGGCGATAAAGCCGGTACTTTTCTGCACGCTGTCCTCCGATGAAAATAAGAGAAGGAAAATCCCCCTCTCCCAAAAGGAGAGGGGCTCTTCTCAAGCAGTATCCAAAGTTTATGGCGTGGCCCGTGGGCGTGAATCCTTCATCGGGATACGCCATACCAGCACGGCCCCGATAATCAACAACGCCGAGACAAAATAGAGTCCGGAGTTAAAGCTGCCGGTCACATCCTTGAACCAGCCGATCAACAGTGGGCTGACCGCCGAGCCGATGTTACCGGTGGCGTTGATCACCGCGATCCCCACCGCTCGAGCTTCAAAGCTGATCGACTGATCCGGCGTGGTCCAGAAGATCGCCATCGCGGTAAACGAACCGACCGACGCCATCACGATCCCCAGCAGTTGAACCATACTGTGGTTGGTCGCCGAGGCCAGCAACCAACCCGCCGCAGCAAACAGATAAGGCAGCGCGGTGTGGAATTTACGCTCCTGCAGATGATCCGAACGTTTACTCCACCAGATCATACCGGCGATGGTACAGATTTGTGGGATCGCCGCCAGAAAACCGATCATGATGTTACTGCTGCTCTGGTTGAAGCTCTGCAAAATCTGCGGCGTCCAGATATTGATGGCGCTCAGGGTATTGGTGAGACAGAAATAGGCCAGCGTATACATCAGCACCACCGGCGTCAGCACCTCACGCCACAGGCTGCGCTGTTGCAATGCACGGTGGCTGCTCGGCCCTTCCGGCTGCACCAGTTGCAGTTTGTCGGCTTCCATCATCGCCTTCAGGCTGGCCTTCTCTTCGCTGGTCAACCACTTGGCCTTGGCCGGCGTGTCGTCCAGGTAAAACCACACCACCACGCCGAGGATCACCGAAGGGATCCCTTCCAGCAGGAACAGCCATTGCCAACCTTTCAGGTTCATCATGCCGTCCAGCGCCAGAATATAGCCGGACACCAACGACCCCAACGCCATCGTGACCGGCATGGCAATCATAAACAAAGCGTTGGCCCGGGCACGGTAGAACGCCGGGAACCAGTAGGTAAGATACACCAGGATCCCTGGCAGGAAACCCGCCTCGGTAATGCCGACGATCATTCGCAGCACGTACAGGCTGGTTGGCCCAGTGGCGAACATGGTGCAGGTAGAAGCAATGCCCCACAGCACCATGATGGTGGCGATCCAACGCCGCGCCCCCACCCTGCTCAGCATCATGTTACTGGGGATACCGAAGATCACGTAGGTGACGTAAAACAGCGTTGCCGCCAGGCCGAACATGGTGGAGCTAAGACCAAGGTCCTGCTTCATGGTCAAACCGGCAAACCCGATGTTGATGCGGTCAAGGAACGAGAAAACAAACAATACAAATAAGAAAATAATCAGGCGCCGAAATAACTTTTTAATCACCGACTGCTCGGTGGCGCTTAACGCTTTATGTTGCTCTGCCGGGTTCAGCGGCTTGAGCGAATCGACGTTGCTCATGGTGACTCCGATTAGTAAACGCCCTGGGATGGTGGCTCCGCCGGTTTATCCTGTTTGAAACTACCGAGCAGGGAGTCTGCCGCCCGCACCAGCAGGGTGGTATCCACGC
The DNA here is from genome assembly GCF_050434425.1 of Serratia sp. 2723. NCBI lineage: Bacteria > Pseudomonadati > Pseudomonadota > Gammaproteobacteria > Enterobacterales > Yersiniaceae > Serratia > Serratia sp. 2723. The sequence continues at coordinate 366,006 of NZ_JBNDIN010000001.1, read as the reverse complement.
CAACGGCAACAAACAACGCACCGGATGCCAGATAGTGCTGCGCCAGTTCCTGCTGCGCCATCAGGATGCCCGGAGCCTTGCCTGCGGCACGGATGCGGGCAATGGCATCGTCGATAGTGCGCTGCACTTCGGGATGCTGCGGATTACCGGCAAAGCCCATGTCGGCACTCAGATCCGCCGGGCCGATAAAGACGCCGTCCACCCCTTCCACTTCCAGGATGGCGTCCAGATTCTTCACCGCCTCGCGGGTTTCTATCTGCACCAGAACACACATCTGGCCGTCGGCAAGATGCAGGTAATTCGGCACCCGGTTCCAGCGCGAGGCACGAGCCAGCGCACTACCGACTCCGCGAATGCCGTTTGGTGGATAACGGGTAGCCCGCACCGCCTCCTGCGCCTGTTCGGCGTTTTGGATCATCGGGATCAACAGGGTTTGCGCACCGACATCCAGCAGCTGTTTGATCAGCACCGGATCGTTCCAGGCCGGGCGCACGACCGGATGGCTGGGATAAGGCGCAACGGCCTGCAACTGGCCCAATACCGTTTGCACATTGTTGGGCGCATGTTCGCCGTCGATCAGCAGCCAGTCGAACCCGGCTCCGGCCAGCAGTTCCGCGCTGTAGCTGCTGCACAGCCCCAGCCACAGGCCGATCTGCGGACGTTTTTCCTGCAGGGCCTGTTTGAAATGGTTAGTTAACATCGTGTTCTCCATTTGAATATTTCCCCCTCACCCCAACCCTCTCCCCCAGGAGAGGGAGCCGACGGCCCCTGCTCGTTTGGAAGAACAGGGTCATCTCGGCAAACCCCGAGTTCTCTCTCCCTTTGGGAGGGAGCTGACGGCCCCTGCTCGTTTGGAAGAACGGGGTCATTTCCGCAACACTCGAGTCCCCCTGCCAGTACATACGATAAATCACTGCACTTTCAGACCAACTCGATCGGTCCCCTCTCCCTTTGGGAGAGGGTTAGGGTGAGGGGTAACGATCAGACAAACCGGCAACTGATGCAGCCCATCGGGCCATAGTCGGCATGGAAGGTATCGCCGCGCCGCGCCGCCACCGGGCGGGTAAAGGAACCGCCAAGGATGATCTGCCCAGCCTCCAGCTCCACGTCATACGGGGACAACTTGTTAGCCAGCCAGGCCACGCCGTTGGCCGGATGATTAAGCACCGCCGCCGCCACACCAGACTCTTCAATCACGCCATTGCGATACAGCAAGGCACTGATCCAACGCAGATCCAGCGCATCCGGCTTGATCGGCCTGCCGCCCATCACCACACCGGCGTTGGCAGCATTGTCGGAAATGGTGTCGAACACCTTGCGTGGCCGCTGGGTTTGCGGATCGACGTTATGGCTGCGGGCATCAATGATCTCCAGCGCCGGGATCACATAGTCGGTAGCGTTATAGACATCAAACAGCGTACAGTTCGGCCCGCTCAGCGGCTTCGCCAGCACAAACGACAGCTCCACTTCGACGCGTGGCACGATAAAGCGATCGATCGGAATGTCGCTGCCATCGTTAAAGAACATGTCGTCCAGCAGCGCGCCGTAGTCCGGCTCGGTGATCTGCGAGCTGACCTGCATGGCGCGCGAGGTCAGCCCGATCTTATGCCCTTTCAGAGTGCGCCCTTCGGCGATCTTCAGCTCAACCCACTGGCGCTGGATAGCATAGGCATCTTCAATAGTGATCTCCGGGTGATCCAGCGATAGCGCACGGATCTGTTCCCGGCTCTGCTCGGCCTGATGCAGGCGCTGCACGGCTCGGCTCAGTACGTCTTTATCCAGCATTTATCACTCCTTGTTCAGTCCTTGCTAAACAGCGCATGGACGTTGTTCTGCTTATAGTTGAGCACCGGATCCAGCTCTTCGATGGTGAAGGAGAGCGCTAGGTAACGGTTAGCCATCAGCGCGGCAAAGTGATCCTTGATCAGGATGAACAGCATTTCGCCCACCTGTTGGCGGCTTTCCAGGCTGCGGCCGTGGCCAATCTTCAGCGTCATATGCACAAAGGCATAGTTCTGCTTGCCGTCGGCCATTTGCCAGGTATCCAGCCAGATGGCGCGGCTACGGATGCCCGCCAGCGGGAAGATGCCGGTTTCCGCCAGCGCGTGATTAACCTTGTCGAACAGCGCGGGCAAATCCGCCTCCCGGCGGATATTGTCAGTACATTCAGCGTAAAAATGGGGCATTGGGTATCCTCAGGCTTGAGCAGGAAGAGGGAAGATGCCGTTGACCTGGCCGGTCCCGGAACTGGCAAACAGCGGGGTAACGAACTCCACCTTGCCCTGATACTTGTCCCAGCCCAGCAGGCCCAGCAACATCACGGTGTCGTGCATATTGCCTTCGCCGTAGCAGTAATCGGCGTACTCCGGCAGCATTTCGCAGAACTCGCGGAAGCGCCCTTCTTCCCACAGTTTCACTACCCGTTCATCCATCTGCTGGTCGAACTGGCGGGTGTAGCTGTTCATGCCCTGCTCGGCACGCTGATCGTCGATAAAGCGGTGTGACAGCGAGCCGCTGGCCAATACCGCCACGGTGCCGTCGTATTTCTCAATCGCGGTTTTGATCGCTTCACCCAGGCGGCGGCTATCGGCAAAATCATGCACGGTGCAGAAGGCAGAAATGGAGATCACCTTGAAGTGCCGGTCGCTGTTCATGTAGCGCATCGGCACCAGCGTGCCGTATTCCAGCTCCAGGCTTGGGATCTCGTGGGCCTTGGCACGTACGCCAAGCTTGCGGGCTTCATCGGCAATCATCTGCCCCAGCTCCGGGTTGCCGTCATATTCATAGGTCATGTCACGAATGAAGTGCGGCAACTCGTTGCTGGTGTAAAGCCCTTTGAAATGCGAGTTGCAGTTGATGTGGTAGGCGCTGTTCACCAACCAGTGGGTGTCGAATACGATAATGGTGTCGACGCCCATTTCACGGCAGCGGGCGCTGATCTCTTTGTGACCATCAATGGCGGCCTGACGGCAGCCGTGATGTTCACCGGGTAATTCAGACAAATACATCGAGGGAACGTGCGTGATTTTTGCGGCTAAAGCTAATTTACCCATATGTCCTCACATGATTCTGTTTGTTTTATTGTCTGAAAGGGGGCTACCCCTCACCCTGCCCTCCTGGCGCAGCCTGGCGTGAGGGGGAAAACTCATACCCCCCAACGTGGGATCGGGTGATCCCCCATGGAGATACAAACGTTTTTCATCTCGGCAAACACTTCGAAGCTGTACTCACCGCCTTCACGGCCAGTGCCAGAGGATTTCACCCCGCCAAACGGCTGGCGCAGATCGCGTACGTTCTGGGTGTTGACGAAAACCATACCCGCTTCGATATTGCGGGCCAGACGCAGAACTTTGCTCACATCCTGCGTCCAGATGTACGACGCCAGGCCGTACTCCACATCATTGGCCATGCGCAGGCCGTCTTCTTCTGATTTGAACGGCAAGAGGCAGGCCACCGGCCCGAAGATCTCTTCCTGCGCGACACGCATATTGTTGTTAACATCGGCCAGCACCGTTGGGCGCAGGAAGTTGCCGTGGCTCAATCCGGCTGGTTTATCCGGGCCGCCAGCCAGCAACGTGGCCCCTTCTTCGATGCCCAGGCGAATATAGCCGGAGACCTTTTCCCAATGCTGCGGGCTGATTAAGGCTCCAACCTGGGTATTGGGATCGGTTGGATCCCCCACGCGCAGACGGTTGGCACGCTCGGCAAAGCGTTTGATGAATTCCGGGTAAATGCTTTCTTGAATAAAGATGCGTGAACCCGCAGTGCAACGTTCACCGTTGATCGAGAAGATGGTGAACAGCGCCGCATCCAGCGCCCGCTCGATATCGGCATCCTCAAAGATCAGCACCGGTGACTTGCCGCCCAGCTCCATCGAGAATTTCTTCAGCCCGGCGCTTTCAATAATGCGACGGCCGGTTGAAGTACCGCCGGTGAAGGACACCGCACGCACGTCTTTATGACGCACCAAAGCATCACCCGCCGTCGCGCCATAACCTTGCACCACGTTCAGCACCCCGGCAGGAATTCCGGCTTCCAGCGCCAGCTCACCCAGGCGATCCGCCGTCAGTGGCGAAAGCTCGGACATTTTCAGCACCGCAGTGTTACCCAGCGCCAGGCAAGGCGCGGTCTTCCAGGTCGCGGTCATGAACGGCACGTTCCACGGCGACACCAGCGCACATACGCCCACCGGCTGGATCAGCGTGTAGTTGAGCATCTTGTCGTCCACCGGGTAGGTGCGGCCATTCATCTGCTGGCAGATTTCGGCAAAGAACTCAAAGTTGTGCGAAGCGCGTGGGATCAGCACGTTTTTGGTCTGGTGGATCGGCAACCCGGTATCGGCGGTTTCCATCTCGGCAATCTGCGGTACGTTCTGGTCGATCAGTTCACCCAGGCGACGCATCAGGCGCGCACGCTCTTTCATCGGCGTATTGGCCCATTTCGGGAAAGCTTCTTTAGCAGCAGCTACTGCCTGGTCGATTTCGAGCTGGCCACCGGACGCCACTTCCGCCAGCACCTCACCGTTAGCCGGGTTGGTGGTGGTGAAATACTCTTTGCTGGCGACGTTCTTGCCGTTGATCCAATGGTTGATGGTTTTCATCCCTTGCTCTCCTCGTAATCTTTTTCACTGATGATGTGGTTAACCAAGCGGCCAATGCCTTCGATCTCCACCACAATTTCATCCCCAGGCTGCACGTCGGCCAGCCCTTTCGGCGTGCCGGTGGCGATCATGTCGCCAGGCTGCAACGTCATAAATTCACTCAGGTATTCGATCAGGTACGGGATGTCGAAAATCATGTCGGCGGTGGTGCCGCGCTGGCGCAGTTCACCGTTAACATAGGTGCTGAGCGTCAGGTTATGTGGATCCGCGACATCGTTGCGATCGACAATGTAGGGGCCGATAGGCGTCAATGTGTCGCGGCTTTTCACCCGCAGATTGGGGCGGTAGTAGTTTTCCAGATAGTCGCGGATGGCGTAGTCGTTGCACAGGGTGTAACCGGCCACGTAATCCATCGCCTGCTCGCGGCTGACGTTGCGCGCGGTTTTACCGATCACCGCCACCAGCTCGGCTTCATAGTGCATATATTCCACCTGCGCCGGTCGCACGGAAACCTGGCGGTGGCCGGTCAGGCTGTTTGGCCCTTTAAGGAATACCAAGGGCTCTTCCGGCGCTTTAAACTCCAGCTCACTGGCGTGATCGGCATAGTTCAGGCCGAGGGCAAATATCGTGCCCTGCGCCGGTGGCAGCCATTCCACATCATACTCATCGAGCTTGCTGCCATCGGGCAGCGTAACGCTTAACTGGTCGTCTACGGTGACGTTAACAATCTGGCCATGATGGCGAATACGAGCGTGTCTCATGGTTATTCTCCTGCCTGCGTCACGTGGTTGGTAAGGGGTGGCAAGCCTGCGGCCCGCACCGTGACTTGATCACCCGGCTGGATCTCAACGCGCCGGTGTGGCGTGCCAATCAGCACCGCATCCCCCGGTTGCAGGGTAATAAAATCGCTGATGGCGGCGATCAGTTCCGGCACCGAACGCACCAGATCGGCCGTTGACCAGCGATCCTGCTCCACTCCGTTGATTTCGGTGGTAATTTCCAGGTTGCTGGTGCTAGCCAGTGAAACAACCTCTCCCAGCGGGCAGAAACCGTCGCGGCATTTGGCTTTGATCGCCGGACGATAGAAGCTGGTTTCCGGCAGGCTGACGTCATTGGCCAAGGCGTATCCGGCTACATAATCGGCCACCTTATCCGCTGCCACCTTGCTTGCGGTGCTACCAATCACTACTGCCAGCGTTGCGCCACTTTGCACGGTTTCACCGGCCGGGAACGGGATGCTGCCACCATTGGCAAGATGGGTATTGCGCGGTTTGATGAACCACACCGGCGTCTTGGGCAGCGTTTGGTAAGGGGCGGCGCGAAACGCCTGATCCCAGGCATCAAGCTGGCTGCGGTGGTTAAGTGCTACGGAAAATACGGTGCCTTTCATGCAGACTCCTTCTACGGAACGCCAATCATTAATATATTAATGAATACTTTTATACGCTGTTCGGTATTTACGCAACGTTGTTAATTTAATTTGTGATCGTGATAACGAAATATTCACAAATTATGCACATTAGCTTTATTAATCAGCAAATTAACCTTTTTTGCAGGATTTTTACGTGACGGATCGCGTTTTGCCGTTCTCCGCCGGTCAAAAATTGGCTACTATTAAGTTGTTAATAAAATTAAGCCAAGGCCATCGACATGCATGAATCGTTAACCATCGCCCTGTTGCAGGCGCGTGAAACCGCCATGGGGTTCTTCCGCCCAATCCTGAAAAGCCACAACCTGACGGAACAGCAATGGCGCATCATTCGCGTATTGGCCGATAGCCGTTCCATTGAGTTTCACGAGTTGGCCGCAGAGACCTGCATCCTGCGCCCCAGCCTGACCGGCATCCTGTCGCGCATGGAGCGGGATAAGTTAATCTTCCGCCTCAAGCCGGTTAACGATCAGCGCAAGCTGTACGTGTCCCTCACCCAGCAGGGCCAGGAACTGTATGAACTGGCACGCCACCAGGTAGAGCAGGGATACGGGGAGATTGAAGCGGCATTTTCGAAGCAGAAGATGGATCAGCTGATGAAGCTACTCGACGAGCTGATCCGCTTGGGGGATCAACATGCTAACAACGTGGTTGCTCACAAATAGTCCCCTCACCCCAACCCTCTCCCACAGGGAGAGGGTGCTGACAGCCCCTGCTCTGTGGGGAGAAAGAGGGTAATCTCAGCAAACTCGATCGCCCCTAATACAAGGTGCGTCACCGAATTTTCAAACCCACTCGATCGGTCCCCTCGCCCTTTGGGAGAGGGTTAGGGTGAGGGGCATCCTCAGAGACTAGCAGGTTGAGCTTCTGGCAACAGCGCACCACCATCCACCACCAGCGTCTGGCCGGTGATATAACTCGCAGCCGGTGAGGCCAAAAAGATCATCGCTGCCGCGATATCCTCCGGCTCCCCCAACCTGCCCAGCGGCACCGCTGCGGCAATCGCCTGATTCAGCGCTTCCCCGCCCAGATTTGCCATCGCAGGCGTGCGGATCATCCCCGGCTCCACGCCATTCACCGTGATATGGTCAGATGCCAGCTCCAGGGCAGCAGCGCGAATAAACCCATTTACCCCCGCCTTGGAAGCCGCATAGTGCGCCAATCCCGGGTAGGCCACCCTTGGCCCTGTAACCGACGAAGTCACCAGAATACGTCCACTGCCCTGGCGCTTCATCCACGGCAAAGCCGCCTGCGCCAGAAAGAACGGGGCCATCAGATTGACGCTTAACGTGCGTTGCAGCAGTTCAGCATCAATCTGGCTAAACGGCCTTAGCGGAAAATAAGCGGCATTGTGGATCACCACGTCCAAGCGCTGATGCTGTTGCGCTGTCTGTGTGACCAACTCGGCAACCTGCCCTGCATCAGCCATATCACAGGCTGCGGCCTGCACTTGCCAACCCTGTTGGCCCAGGCTTTCAGCCGCCTCATGTGCCTTTTGCCGTTGTAAATCGGCCATCACCACCTTGGCCCCCAAACGAGCAAAGGCGCTGACGATCGCCAGGCCAATCCCCTGCGCACCGCCGGTAACCAGCACCACCTGCCCGGCAAACGCATCACTGGCATAAATCGCCGTCATCGGCTCAAGCCTTAGGGTAATGCGTGGTGTTGAGGATCTGCGCGTGAGCGCCCACGGCAAAGTTGCTCAGGCTGCTGAAATCACTGCCCTGATAGCCGAGGATCTTGCCATCGGTGCGCATCTCTTGCAGATCGATCATCACCACGCCTAACGTCGGAATGATCTTTTCGCGCCAGACGAACAGGTATAACTTCTCCGCCACTTTGACGTAATGGCAGCGATCAACATCCGCCAGCCCTTTCTCAACCCCGTCCAGGCACTGCCAGGCGTAGAAATTATTGTTCAGATAAATATGCTCGTAGCGTTCCGTCGGGCTGTAGGTATACAGATTACGCATCCCGATCAGTTCGTCGGTGAACTGCGGCAATGGCGCACTGCTGTTATCCAGGCGGCCAAAGCGGAATTCGGCATTCACCGCCGTGAGCGGCAACCCCTGCTCCACCCGGCTAAAGGCGTCCAACCGCGCCTGTGACTCATCCGGTAACTGACCATAGACGGCGGTAAAGTTACCCTGCTGACGATCGCACACCAGCGTAACGCTGCCGTTGGTAGATTGTGGATCGAGAAAATCGATAAACAGGATCCCAGGGCGAATGCTGGTCGCCCGATAGTCAACGCGCTGCTCCCCCCACTGCAAGGTCTGATCGTCGTTAAAACGACAGTGCACCGTTTCTGCTTCGGCAAAATGGAACGCCAGCGTAGTTCCGGCCAGGTCCTGCTGCTCCAGCGTATGGCTGTGTGGGGCGAAACCTTCCGCCAGCGCGCCAACCTGAATAAATACCGCTTCTGAACTCATGACAATCTCCTTACAGGGAAGTGAAAGCTAAGGTCGGCACATCGACAATGGTGGAACCGCCATCGGCCACCAACGTCGCACCGGTAATAATTGACGCCTGCGTTGAACAGAGAAAACGACACACCTGGGCGATCTCCTGCGCACTGGCCGGGCGGCGCAGCGGTACATCGCGACAGACATGCTGATAGGCCTGTTCGAGCGTTAAGTTATGCGCCGCCATCAACGGCTGCATTTCTTCATCGGCCATCGGCGTAGTCACCCAACCGGGGCAAACCGCGTTGGCACGCACGCCCTGTGGGCCATAATCGCGGGCGATGGAACGCATCAGGCCAACCAGCGCATGTTTGGCGGTGACATAGCCACACACCTCCGGCCCGGCGGCCAACGAGGCGATGGAAGCCACAAACAGCAGATTGCCGCCGTGCTTCACCAACTCCGGCAAACAGGCCCGGGCGCTGGCAAACGCGCTATTGAGGTTGCTGTCCAGCGCCTGCTGCCACTGGGCATCGGTGACTTCGGTAATACGGCCCAATCCCATCCCGCCAGCGCTGGCAATCAGGCAATCGATGCGCCCGGCCTGCGCTAAAATCGCGGGCAAGATGTCGGTTTGCCAACTGGATCCCTTAGCCGCATCGCCCATTACCGCGTGCGCCCCAATCTCATCAGCCAAGGCGTTCAAGGGTTCGCGGCGGCGGCCAACGATAAATACCCGGTCGCCCTCCTGCGCCAGCAAACGCGCACAAGCAGCGCCAATGCCGGTACCGCCGCCGGTGATCACCACCACTCTACTCATCGCATTTCTCCATCAACTGGCTGACCATCAGGAAACTGCTCAGCAGCAAACGCCGCTGCTCGGCCTCCAACCGCAGATAGCGGCGGCTGGCAGGCAAGCGGCTGACCACTTCGGAGGCAGCAAAATGCTCGATATCCAACTGCCAACCGCCCTCTTTAATCGTGAGCGTGGCGCGGCGGAAATCGAGCTTGGCTAACGTGTCGCCGATTTGTGGGTATTGCTGCAACGCGGCGATCAACCGCCGAGCGCCATCGTGTTTGGCTTTGGTGCGATAAATCACCCCATTACGGCGCAACCAGCCGCCGGTGATGATGTTGAGCACCAACGGCTCGGTAAAGCGGATACTCCCTTGTAAACGAAAACGGTGGGTGACGATATGCGCCAAAAACAGTGATTGCACCTGTTCGGCCACCTCGATCACCGGCCCTTGTGGCAAGGTGAGGCGTAGCTGAGTCGCAGCCACCCGTTCACAGGCGTAAGGCCGCAGGTTATTGGCCAGGCGATCCATCGTCGTTCCCGGCCGATAGCCAGGTGGATCGCGCCGCCAAAAGCGATTAAGTGAGGGAAGTAAGCCGATCAAACTCCACCTCCGCAGCTTCTGCCTTGTTGAAGGCGCTCTCCAGCACCTCTTCGACCGGCACCGGTTTAAACGGATCCACCTTCTGCACGCACAGGGTCCAGAACAGTGCATAGGCGGAAGTCAGGCCGATCATGATGCCAAACGGGATATAGACGTCGCGTGGGTTCATGCCCGGTGGCGTGATGTAGAAAATCGCCAGCACGATACCGATGCTGGAGACAATCTGTGGCAACGGGAACCACGGCGATTTATAGGCGCGTGGCAAATCTGGACGGCGGACACGCAGGATCACCACCGAACAGGTGACCAGCAGATAAGCCACGCCCCAGGCACAGACGGCGGCCAGTACCATCGGCATAATGCGGTCCAGATTGCCCTGAATGGCGAAAGCATGAACGCAGGGGATCAATACTGCGGCGGCAATCGCCACCACCGGAGTTTTAAAGCGCGGGTGCAGATAAGCGAAGATACGTGGCATAGCGCCGTCCAGCACCATGCCGTAGATAATCCGTGGCACCGCCGCCATCAGGGTATTGATGGTGGCAGCCCCGGCCAGCAGCAGCCCGACGCCCAGCCAGTATTTGCCAAAGTTACCCATAATCTGGCCAGCAAATGCCGGGATAGCCATTGGCGTATCCAACAGGTGCACGTTATTGGCCGCATCCACCACCACGTTTTCCACCTGGTGACTCAATGCCGCACCGTATAGCGCCATACACAGCGCCACACCGCACAACCCCAAAGACATGGCCCGTGGGATCACGCGGTGCGAACGTTTAATCTCCGGCGCCATCGGCGTCACCAACTCGCAGCCGACGAACATAAACATCGCCATACCGACCAGGCTGAACACCGCAAAGGGATCGCCGACATCCAGCGTGGTGCCAAACCAGCCTTCCAGCGGTACGGCATGCGGTAACAGCAACCCGGCGATCGAAAAGATCATCAAGGTGCTCCACATGCAGAACGTCAGCACTACCTCAGCCTTACCAAAGGCTTCGATGCCAAACGCATTCAGAATACCGAAAATGATCACCAAGCCTACGCCAATCATCCATGAGCTGTTATTACTCTCCATCAGGGTGTTGAGATGTTCAAAGTTCACCAGCGCCATGATGCCGGAAAGAATGGCTTCGGCGGTGCCAGCAAAGATATGCACGATCAGATAGGCAGACAGGGTGCCGGTAATGGCAAAAAAGCGCCCCATACCGCAGGAGATATAGTCATATACCGAGCCGGTGGTGGGCAGGATCGCTGCCGCTTCGGAGAAGGTGGTGAGCTGGGCTTGCATCATGATAAAGGCGATCAGCATCGCCAGCGCAAAGGTATCACCGCCGATACCAAAACCGCTGGTAACGGTGAGGATCACCGGGCTGGCCATAATCACCCCAACCGAACTGGCTAACGTGGTGGGGAACCCGACCTTGCCCCGTTCTAGCTGGGCACTGAGCCGCGACGACAGGTTCATGGTTACTTCCTCTTATAGTTGTTTTGACCCGGTGTTGTAGCCGCCAAGGGCGGTAATCTCACTATAGGAAGGAAAGGAAAAGGCTGGCTATCGTTCTTAAGGACGAGAGAGGCAGGGTGTTAATGGGAGAGTTAAGTTACTGGGCAGAAGATAGAGCAACGAGAAATTACTTTAAATTCAGCAGTAACCGCCCAGCCTTTTTCATTAATGTGTTAATAAAACCGCCACTCCATGCCAGGAGGACACCCCGTCTTTCAGCATTGTAATGTTGTTATTAATGTATTTTATTGCAATCCGGCTCACGCTGTTAATATGTTTTCGTTGTGTTGCAAAATTGCTACACCTATGCTTGTATCGTTCATATATTATCCAGATACTTTATCGGGTGTCCTTCAGGTTACTGAGCGATCAACGGAGGAAAATGCATTATGACAACCACATCATCCTTCATGCGTAACGACGCTTTTATCTCAAGCTGTCTGAATACCATTGCGCATCTGATCCCAGTTTCTGCCGGGGTTTTTTATCTGGTGGATCCCGACCTGCGGCCAGATCACTATATTCTTCATGGCATTAGCGATGACACACATCGGCAATATCTGGACCATTTTCAACCTTTTGATCCGCTGAAGCCGGCCAATTTCCACCAGCAGGATATCCAGATGGTGAACATGACGCCAACGGCGATCGCCAATAACCGCCACTACTATCACGACTTTATGCTGCCTAATCACATGCGTGACATGACGGAGATCTTTATCCGCCAGCGTAAGCGGATTATTGCCGGGGTTTCGCTGATCCGCGATACGCCGTTCACCGAATTGGAGCGCAGCCGCTTACGTGCGGTGCTGCCGTTGATTGAGTTGGCCACCCGCGATCTGCTGCCAGACAGTGAAGCTCAGTTGCTCACTGCCAAAGAGCAGGAGATCGTCAATATGGTGCGTGAAGGTGCCAGCAACAAGCGTATCGCCCTGAAGCTCGGTATTTCTTTATCGACGGTGAAAACCCATATGCGCAACATCTTTGCCAAAACTGCCGTGGTCAACCGTACCGAACTGGTCTCCAGCGGTTTTATTGCCTACGGCTGATCCTGACTAATGCAGTAACCAGCAACCATCCGCCAATTCTGGTGCGGCCTCCCCATGCTTAAAAATGCGGGGATCAATATTTGAGAAGGAATAATGCGTTGACGATGATTCGGTAAACGATATCGGCCCCTCACCCCAACCCTCTCCCCAAGGAGAGGGAGCTGGAACGGTGTTGCAATTGAGTATAGAGGCAAGCTTTTGACCCGTGAGATCAGATGCAATGTTGCGGTTGGGCACAAGCATCAAGTTATAGCACGTTCGCTCCCCTTCCCTTTGGGAGAGGCAAGCTTTTGACCCGTGGGATCAGATGCAATGTTGCAGTTGGGCACAAGCATCAAGTTATAGCACATTCGGTCCCCTCTCCCTTTGGGAGAGGGTTAGGGTGAGGGGCCAGGCACTGACCAACCCCCAGAAAAACTTCACATTATGAAACTCAAGGATAACGATGATGTCCAGTGATGCAGTTTCAGTACCTTCTACCGCCGCGGTGCTCGCCTGCCCACCCAAGCTGTTAACGGCGATAATCGTGTTTGCCGCCATCGCGCCGGGGATCCTGATGACCGCCCCCGCCGTCGCGGCCCAGTTGGCCAGCCAGTGGCACCTCACGCCAGGCCAGATCGGCTATCTGTTCTCTACCGAACTGGGTGCCATGAGCATCGCTACCCTGCCCGCCTGGTGGTGGATCAGCCGGATCAACTGGCGCAAAGTCGCTACGCTAGCAGCGGTGGTGTTCCTGATCGGCAATCTGGCCTCGGCCATGGTCACCGATTTCAGCCTTTTATTGGTCTTGCGATTTATCGCTTCACTGGCCGGTGGCACGCTGATGATCCTCTGCATCTCCTGCGCGGCAGGCACCGCCAACCCCAGCCGGGTCTATGCCTTTTGGGTTCTGGGCCAGTTGCTGCTAGGCGTGTTCGGCTTGCTGGCATTGCCCCCGCTGTTTGCTCATTTCGGCCTGATGGCGGTCTACCTGATCCTGGCGGCGATCATGCTGTGTTGTCTGCCGTTACTGAGCGCATTCCCCAGCGGTTTTCGCCATAGCCACGGCGCAGCTAGTCAGATGCCCCCAAGCCCACCCACCTACAAGCTGTTTGCCGTGCTGGCGGTACTGGCTTTTTACATCAGCCTGAGCGCAGTCTGGACCTTTATCGGCACTATCGCCGAAGCCGCTGGCCTGTCACCGGTGCACTGCGGGCAGGTGCTGGCCGCCGCCACGTTGTTTGGCATCATCGGTGCTGGCGGGGCGGCACTGGTGGGCGCAAGACGCAGCCATAAACCGTTGCTGTGGATCGGCTACGGCCTGCTGATTGCCAGCGTCCTGCTGCTGATCCGCAACCCACTACTCATCCGTTTCACCCTCGCCGCTGTGATGTTCAAGTTTACCTGGACCTTTGTGCTGCCATTTATTCTGGCGCGCGTCTCGGTGCTGGATAACAACGGCAAGCTGATGAACAGCATCAATCTGGTGATTGGCGGCGGCATGGCCATTGGCCCCACGCTGGCAGGTTACCTGATCGAATCTTCCGGTGGGATCAACGCACTGCTGATCGGGGCGCTAAGTTGTGCGCTGCTGTCACTGCTGCTGATCTCACTGGCTTCACCGCGCGCGCCGCGCCGTTTAACAGGAGTCATAAGGTGAAAAGAACAACCGGCTTTTTCTTCGATGAACGCTGTTTCTGGCATAGCACCGGCTTACATGCCACCACGCTACCGGTGGGCGGCTGGGTACAACCGCCTTCAGGAGCCGGGCATGCCGAGTCACCGGAAACCAAGCGGCGGATGAAAAACCTGATGGACGTTTCCGGCCTGTCGCGTCAGCTCAAGCTGCTGAGTGCCGAACTGGCCGATGAGGAAGATTTACTGCGTATCCATCCGGCACATTATCTGCAACGGTTCAAACAGCTGAGTGATAACGGCGGCGGTATGTTGGGAGAGGAGGCACCTTTGGGGCCAGGCAGCTATGAGATTGCCAAACTCTCCGCCGGGCTGGCCTGCGCTGCGGTCGAGGCGGTGTTGAAAGGCGAACTGGACAATGCCTATTCCCTGTCACGCCCACCGGGCCATCACTGCCTGCCGGATCAATCGATGGGCTTCTGCTTCCTGGCCAATATCCCGATCGCCATCGAGCGTGCCAAAGACCGCTTCGGGCTAGGCAAGGTGGCAGTGATTGACTGGGACGTGCATCACGGCAACGGCACCCAGCATATCTACTGGCAACGTGATGATGTACTAACCATCTCGTTGCATCAGGACGGCTGTTTCCCGGCGGGCTACGCCGGTGAACAAGATCGCGGTGAGGGAGCCGGGACGGGTTATAACATCAATATTCCGCTGCTGGCCGGGGCCGGTGACGACGGTTATCAATACGCCATACAGCAAATCGTCATTCCGGCGCTGGAGCAGTTCAAACCCGAGATGATCATCATCGCTTGCGGTTACGATGCCAACGCCATCGATCCGCTGGCAAGGATGCAGTTACACAGTGATAGTTTCCGCAGCATGACTGCCCAGGTGCAAAGCGCTGCGGACAAGCTCTGCGGTGGCAGGCTGGTGATGGTCCACGAAGGGGGTTATGCCGAAGCCTATGTGCCGTTCTGCGGCCTGGCGGTGATGGAGGAGTTGAGCGGCGTACGCACCGAGGTGCAGGACCCGATGTTAGGTTTTATTCAGCAACAGCAGCCCCGCGAAGCGTTTAATCAGTTCCAGCGCGCGGCTATCGACCAACTGGCACGCCAATTCGGTTTATAGCTGCGTTGAGAGGCGTGGCAAACCACGCTTCTGGCCTGTAATTCCATAAAAAAAGACGCTCGAGAGCGTCTTTTTTATCGAGATAGCAAAAATCAGTTCACTTTAACCGGCATACCGGAACGTGCCTTGATGGCCGCATCCACTGCGCTCTGATCAACGGCTGGATCCATCAGCACTTTGCCAACCGGTGCGCTGAGGGTGATTGGCACCGGCTCTTTCGATTTCAGCTCATCTTCGTTGGCAGACAGCGGGTTATGCACTTCCAGGTAACGTGAGCCATCTGGCTCTACGGAAACCTTCACCGGCTCGTTGATAAACTGCACGCGAGTACCTACCGGTACGCTATCGAACAGGTATTTGATGTCGTCAGCACGCAGACGCACACAGCCGTGGCTCACGCGCAGGCCGATACCGAAGTTGGCGTTGGTTCCATGGACCGCATACAGACGGCCAACATACAGGGCGTACAGACCCATCGGGTTATCCGGGCCTGCCGGGAATACCGCTGGCAGGATTTCACCATCGGCAGCGTACTCTTCGCGCATTTTAGCGGTTGGCGTCCAGGTTGGGCCAGCCTTCTTGCGTTGTACGGTGGTGACCCAGTCCAGCGGCGTATCTTTACCCAACTGGCCGATACCAATCGGCAGCACCACGACGGTCTTGCTGCCTTTCGGGTAGTAGTACAGACGCATTTCTGCGCTGTTGATGATGATGCCTTCACGCGGGGCGTCTGGCAGGATCAACTGCTGTGGGATGGTTAGCGTGCTGCCTGGCAGCGGCAGGAACGGGTCAACGCCAGGGTTAGCCTCCAGCATGTTGCTCAAACCCATCTGGTATTGAGCCGCAAAGCTCTCCAGCGGCAGTTTGCTGTCTGCAGGCACGGTGATCTGAATATTTTCCCCAACCAGACGGCTGTCTTTAGCGGGTAAAGGGTATACAACGGCGAAGGCAGCCTGGCTGAATGCAACCAGAGCGGTAAACAGGGTTAATAACGCGCGAATGCTCATTTTCATCTTCGTAGTAGAGTGGTGGCCGCACTGGCTAAAAATGGTATGTGTTCTGCCCGGCCTGATTTGACCGGATGCGCATTATATGTGCACTTGCCGCCAAGATGGAAACATTACTAGCGTAAATACCTCACTTTTTTGTAGCCGGATGTGGGAATAGTGTTCTTTTGGTAAATTCCTGCCCTAGCGTAACCCATTGCCCTCTTCGCCACGGCGGATCGGGATAAGATATTCACAGCTGATCGCCGCCTGATCGTCACCGTAGCAAACGCCCAATGCCGGGTAAAAACGCTCGATATCCTGCCCTGGGCGCCGTACCGCATTCATCTGCGGAATAGCCGTGTCATACAACCGAGCGATAAAGTTCTGTAGCCCCGCCACCAGCCCCTGATAGGCAAAGCGGGCATAGTCCCCGGGTTCGATTGTCACCGTTTCACCTGCCGCATTTTCCTCTGGCAATGCCGCCGTATACACCATCTGTTGGCGATCCCGCTGCCGGGTGTCTGCCTTCAGGCTCATCAGGCCATATGCAACGGCGGGTAATCCCTGTTCCGGATGCAGCAAATGCCGCCAGGCATGTTGGCGCAGCAGCTTTTTCGAGTGCCCCAACTGCCCCAACGTGCAGCTACCCTGCTGCGTATGTCCGACTAGTTTCATCGAAGGCAGCGCAATAATCTCCGCCTTTGGCATTGGCTCGTTGGTCATACTCAACGGCGGTTGCAAGCCATAGCTAGGCCAGTCCAGGCTACGGCGATAGGCCGCTGGCGGCAAACCAAACTGTTTTTTAAACCCGCGGGTGAAGGTCTGCTGGGAGTCGAACTGGTATTTATCTGCGATACAGGCCACCGTGGCGCTGGTCAGGCGCAACTCACGCGCCGCCGCCGTCAACCTTCTGCGCCGGGCATAGGTCCCCAGTACTTCACCGGTATGCTGCTTGAACATCCGTTGCAGGTGCCATTTGGAATAGCCGGATTTGGCCGCGATGCTGTCCAGCGTCAAGGGCTGATCCAGGCTTTGCTCAATCCAGGCCAGAAGTTGACTGATGACATTTTCCTGGTGCATAGCCTCTCCTCTGCGTTGTCGATCATAAGCGTGTTACCACAAAACACGACTGTGGCGCTTACTCTATCGACGTTGGCGCTAGACCACATTGCACAATCAAGACATAATATTGCTCAAATACGCCAATATGATAATTATTCTCATGAAAGCCACTTGCCAGGATCTCAGACCAGATATCGATAACGTGCCACGCGCCATCTTCGCGGTTCAGGCATCAAGTGTGCAGAAAGACTGGGAATGCACCCATCATCGCCACCGCAAGGCGCAATTGATTTACACGGTGCGCGGCATGATCCGCTGCGAAGTCGAAAATGGCCTGTGGCTGGTGCCACCACAATGTGCCTTGTGGATGCCCAGTAACGTCAGCCACAACGCGCGGGCCACCAGCCAAAGCGAGTGCTATTGCCTGTTCGTTGAGCAGGATGCCATCCCTGGTTTGCCGCAAAACTGCTGCACCTTGACGGTCTCCCCATTGCTGCGAGAGCTGCTGTTAAAGGCCAGCCAGTTCGATATTCTCTACCCGGAAGATGGTCCGGAAGGCCGCCTTGCCCAGGTTTTGTTGGATCAACTGGCCACCGCGCCGCTGGAGAACCTGCACCTGCCGGTGTCCAATGATGCCCGCATCCGCCAATTGACCGAACAACTGCTGGCCAACCCGGCCGATAAATCTACCCTGGGCCAGTGGGCGCAACGCATTGGCATGAGCGAGCGTTCGCTCAGCCGCACGCTGCAACAGCAGATGGGCATGAGCTTTGGCCACTGGCGGCGGCAATTACATGTGATGCTGGCTCTGCAACGCTTGACTCAGGGGGAAAGCGTCCAGACCGTGGCGTTAGATCTCGGTTACGAGAGCGCCAGTGGCTTTGTCACCATGTTCCGTAAAGCGGTGGGTAAGCCCCCTGCCCGTTATCTGGCGGAAAAAGCTGCCGCAGATCAGGCGCTTGCTGGTGCGATAAGGCTGTAAGCCCGCACTTCGATCATGTTGCCGACATCTGCTCTGGTCAATTCTCACACAACCTGCTATAACTGAGGATAGTTTGGTTAGAATGGTTAAAACGGTTAACTTTAGTTAACGGGAGAAGAGTATGCTGGCCCGAGAAATCGACATCAACAGAGATGGCCTCAGGATCAGGGAAGATGGGCTGCAGATGGTCATCAGTAAAAGGAAAATGAAGGCGCAGAAGCCTTTCTTTCAGCTGAAAGTTGATATAGACAACTCAACGTCTCTCGGTGTGGTTGAAGAACACCTGAAAATCATGTTGCAAACTCTCCGCCAGGTTAGAGAAGCTGAAAATGATCATGGCGACGTCTGCCACATCGACGAAACACGTTTTGAAGCCATGTTTCATAGCCTGGAGCAACAAATCAATCCGGATGACTCTGCCCGGATAATTCTTGCGCGGGATACACAAGAGCCCGTCAACCACAGCGGGCTGGTTGATATTTCCAAGGTGGAGCGTGGACGTGAGCATATCCTGGCAGCCAGCGAATGGCTCACGGCGGAGCAGATATCCCATCTGGCAGGCTTTGCTACCGAGAATCCCTCGGCCCAGCCAAGCAAATGGAAGAGCCATAACCGTATATTTTCATTGAAGAAAGGGGCAGCACAACTCTTTCCCCGTTATGCGCTGGATGATAACTATCGCCCTCTTCCCGTTATGGCAGTGTTACTCGCCAGCTTTAAAAACCTGAAACACGGCTGGGGGCTTGCCCAGTGGTTCGCGACTTCAAACAACCTGTTGGCTGGCCGCCGTCCCATGGAGATATTGCAGTCATATCCGGCCAATGTGATTGCGGCGGCGGAATATGAAGCGAAAAGGATCGTCGATGGAGCAGAACAAAGTTAAACAGCAGGGTGAACCAAAAAAGGAAGACTTTGGTTCACCCGTTTTTCTTGGCCGCAAGATAGCCGCCCCTGGCAAGGCTCTGCGGGTAAGAATCGAAGTTATCCCCAAAGGCACGGTGTTACATCGCTGCCATGATGCGCAGTACCCCGGTGACAGTTTTAATCCCGGTAGAATATTGCTTCCCCATGAGTATGGAGCACGTTTCAGCCCTATCAGGGATGCGGCTTTGGATCTGATCCCCACCATGTACCTGGCCAGCAGTTGCGAAGCCGCTATCGCGGAATCGGTTTTTCACGATGTGGTCGCCACCGGCAAAACAGAATTTTTCGACTTACGCCCATTTACCCATATGCACTACCTCCAGTTGAAACTAGAGCGGGATCTGAACGTCGTCAGTTGTCGAGCACAGGACTGCCTCTATATGGGAATCGATCGTGATGAATTGATCGGCAGTACCCGGCTCGAATACTCGCAAACCCGAGCCTGGTCACAGGCTATTTATCAACAGCATCATAACGTTGACGGAATGAAGTGGTACTCAAAAAGAAATGACGATCATTTCGCCATGATCCTGTTTGGCGGCCAACGGGTCATGGATAGTGAACTCTCGATAGCCGAACCCTCAAGCCGTCTTCTCAGCCATAAAGCCATTGGCCAAATTATCCAAAAGATCGCCGAGCGTCTGGGCCTGATCCTGACCGAAGAGTAGACACTGGCCGGATATTCTCCTCTCTCTGATTGCCCTAAACGTGACTCTTATCGCCCCAAGCAACAAAAGTGCTCCCCTTCCGTAAGAATAATGATTATCATTCACAAATATAGTGAGCCGCATGCAATGACATGACCGGCCAGATTTTGCTTTCAATTCAATGTTGAGCCCGATTTATAGCCACCGAGCAGCAGCCCGGTGGCGGCCTGTATTTTGATCAAATGGAGCTTTTATGAACGCTATGATGACCACCAGCCGTAAGTTTGGCGGACGTGCGGTTTACCCTCTGTTGCTTCTCAGCAGCCTGATGTTTTCCACCTCTGTGCTGGCACAATCAGAGACGGAACTGCTGCGTAAGCCGGTAGGTAAAGGCGCTTACGAGATGGTGTACAGCCAGGGTGAGAATGCGCTGTATCTGGCAACTTCACAGAGCCGCAAGCTGGATAAGGGCGGCATCGTCTATCGCCTTGACCCACAAACGCTGGATATCACGCAGATCATTCATAACGATATCAAACCGTTCGGTGCCGCCATCAACACCAAGACCGATACTCTCTATTTTGGTAACACCACCAGTAACTCGCTGACCGCGATCGACGGCAAAACCGGCGAAGTGAAAGGCCGCCTGGTGCTGGATGCGCGTAAACGCTCTGATACCGTGAAACCATTGGCCCCACGTGAGCTGGTGGCAGACGCGACTACGGACACCGTCTATATCACCGGCTTGGGCGAGTCCAGCGTGGTTTGGGTTGTGGATGGCAAGGATCTGACTCTGCGCACCACCATCACCGAAACCGGTAAATACGGTACCGGCCTGGCGCTGGATGCAGCGGCAAGCCGCCTGTATGTCACCAATGCCGATGGCGAGTTGGTGACTATCGATACCAAAACCAACAAGGTGCTGTCACGTAAGAAGCTGGATGAGTCGAAGGAGCACTTCTTCCTGAATATCAGCCTGGATCCGGCAACCCACCGTGCGTTCATCACCGATTCCAAGCAGCCGCAGGTACTGGTTGTTGATACCAACAACGGCAACATTCTGCAGAAGATCGACGTGCCGGAATCCCTGGCCGTGCTGTTTAACCCAGCGCGTAATGAAGTGTACGTCACTCATCGCCAAGCGGGCACCGTGAGCGTGATCGACGCCAAGAGCTACAAGCTGTTGGAAACCATCAAGACGCCAACGCATCCGAACAGCCTGGCACTGTCACCAGATGGTAAGACGCTGTACGTGAGCGTGAAGCAGGCTTCAAGCCGTGAAAAAGAAGCCACCGATCCAGATGACGTGATCCGCATTGCGTTGAAATAATAGCGTTATTCTCCCTCACCCTCTCCCCAAGGAGAGGGAACCGAGCGTGCAACGGTTTACGCCTGTATCTAACCGCCGCACAGCTGGGTATGGGAAGAGTCATGCCAGGTTGGCTACAAGCAATCTGGCTTTTTGCCCTGTCCTCCCCCTCTTTCCCCTTGCTAATGTCAATTCACGTCAAGCCCCTTGACGAAGCTTATCACTTAATTTACCTGAGCTTATCTTGAGCCCACGATCGAGATGTCCTACGTTATCGGTAGCCGGAATGGATAGCTAACGAACCGTAAAAAGGATAAGTCATCATGGTTAAGTCTTTGAGAAATCCGCTGATTGGTTTGCTGTGTTTGTCGACGGTTGGCTGCGCCAACATGACCAACGATGAGGTAGCGATCACCGGTGTAGTGATCGGGCTAGGTGCACTGGTCGCATTGGCACTTCTAAGTGATGGTGACGACGATAAGGGTCATAAAGTGCCGCCCCGCAAGGAGCATGGTAATAGAGGTGACCACAAGGGCGGTGGTAAACATGGGTATGGGAAAGATCATGGGAAAGGCCATCCCGGACGCCGTTAATCCTTGGTACAAATCCGCGGATTTCTGGGACGGCTGACAAATCTCCACCGGCTCACCACGTAGGGGCGCTGTAAGTGAACAACGAGGGTAGGCAATAACCGACGTGCCTGGCATAGTAAGTGTCCAACTAACACGATTAAGTCATGCCAAGACGAGGCCCTGATGGCTGCCGTAAATCTCTGGACACGAGAACAGTTGCTGGTCGCTTTTACGCTATACAGCCAAATCCCCTTTGGTAAATTACACGCCAACAACCCCGATATTATCCATTACGCCGGTTTAATTGGCCGTACGCCTTCCGCATTGGCAATGAAGCTGGTGAACCTAGCCAGTTTGGATCCGTTTATTGTTAATTCTGGCCGCCGTGGGCTGACGGGGGCATCCAAAGCGGATCGGGCGCTGTGGCAGGAAATGAACCTCGACAGTGATACCTTTGAACGGCAGTGCCAATTGGCGATGACACAGTTGGAGCCTCCGGTCACGGCCTTACATGACAGCGGCATGGAAGACTTCAGTGGCAAAGAAAGAACCACCATCATCAATGCGCGCGTTGGTCAGCAGTTGTTCCGTAAACGGGTGCTGGATGCCTATGAAAATCGTTGCTGCCTGACCGGATTGGAAGAACCGATGCTGCTGGTCGCCAGCCATATCCGCCCGTGGAAGCATTCCGTTGAACATCAGCTCAACCCCAGCAACGGCTTATGTCTGTCCAACCTGCACGATAAAGCGTTCGATCGCGGATTAATCACCTTTAATGAACACCTTGAATTGGTACTTTCACCCCGCCTTAAACAATTGAAAAGTGCTATCAGCGAAGAGAGCTTTGCCAAATATGAAGGTCGCAGGCTGAGGCTGCCAATAGATTTCCCCCCAGATGCCCGCCAGTTGGCTTATCATCGGCAGAACATCTTTATGAAAGGTTAAGCGGCCGCACATGCGGCGCCCCTACGGTCGAACATGTGCTGCCCCAACTAATCTAGGTATTGCCGGGGAGCCTTCCTTCTCCCCGGTTGATTACGCCATCACCGTGCGATAAAGCAGTTCATCCAGCGATTTGTCACTGCGGGCCGGGCTGTCGGGCAAAGCTTCCTGCCGGGCATCCGCCATCAGCTCCTGTGCGATAAACGCGTGGATCCTTTCCCTACGCGGGCCGTACTCCGCCTCGCCTGCGCGCCGTTTCGCCGCCAGTAATTCATGGATTTCCGCCAACAGCAGCGGATCTTCCACCGTGTCAGCCAACAGTTGGTCAAAACGCATCGGCGGCACGCCCTTGCCCGCTTCTATCCAACGCACCGCCAGCAATGGGCGCAGCACGTAGAAGTATTTCTTCAGCCGTACCTGCTCCCCCTGCAAATAGCCACGGAAGTTTTTCCTGGCCATCGACAGGTAGTGCCAACGCGCCCGCTGCGCGGAAAACCATTCAGGCACTACACCTCGCAACGCCGCGACACTCTCAGGGGCTTCCTGATATACCACCGGTGAATCCAACCACTCGATCAACGTTGGGTTGGCCCGCTTCAGCAGACCAAGCGCCTTACGCCATTCCCAACCACAGACATCCAGTTCATGATCGATTGGTAGTTCGATCACATCCCGGTGTGGCTCCACCCGTAAATACCATTCCGGCGGGTGGACATACAAAAAGCGCACGTCGTAATCGCTGTCCGGCGAGGCAAAACCCCAGCCGCGGCTACCGGATTCGCAGGCATAAAGCACCCGCACGTCGTAACGTTTTTCTACCTCGTCCAGCACCTGCCGGACTCTTTTCCGCATGGCGCTGTCCACGCCGTTTAATTGCTGTTCCATCACGCTATCCTTTTACACATACCACCTGACGCAGGGTATGGACGATTTCCACCAGTGAGGACTGTGCCGCCATCACCGCATCGATATCTTTGTACGCCATTGGGATTTCATCGATCACTTCGCTGTCCTTACGGCATTCCACATGTTCGGTTGCCCGGATCTGGTCGGCCACGGTGAAGCGTTTTTTCGCCGCCGTACGGCTCATGGTGCGGCCAGCGCCATGGCTGCAAGAGCAGAAGCTCTCCTCGTTACCCAATCCACGCACGATGAAACTTTTCGCCCCCATCGAACCGGGGATGATCCCCATCTGGCCTTTCTGCGCAGACACGGCACCTTTACGCGTCACCAACACCGGCTCACCAAAGTGCGTCTCACGTTGTACATAGTTGTGGTGGCAGTTCACGGCCTCTTGCTGGGTGGTGAACGGTTTGGTCACGATGCGCGACAGCGCCGCCAGCACGAGCTCCATCATCACTTCCCGGTTATGGCGGGCAAAATCCTGTGCCCAACCCACGGCTTCCATATAGTCATCAAAATGCTGGCTGCCTTCCTCAAAATAGGCCAGGTTTCGATCCGGCAGGTTGGCAATATGCTGTTGCATATCCTGCTGTGCCAGAGCAATAAACAGTGAACCGATGGCATTGCCCACCCCACGGGAACCGCTGTGCAACATCACCCACACCTGCTGCGTTTCATCCAGGCAGACCTCGATAAAGTGGTTACCCGTTCCCAGCGTTCCCAGATGTTGGTAGTTGTTGGTGTTACGCAACCGAGGATATTTGTCGATCAGGCGGTTAAAGCGCGGAGCCAGCTCGGCCCAGTGGCGATCGACCGTTTGCGGCGGAGTGGCCCAACTCCCTTTATCTCTTTTCGAACGGGTTGAGCTACGCCCATGCGGTACCGCCTGTTCAATGGCGCTGCGCAACCCGGCAAGGCTATCCGGCAGATCGGAGGCCACCAGCGAAGTACGCACCGCAATCATGCCGCAACCAATATCCACGCCTACTGCCGCCGGGATAATCGCGCCACGGGTAGGAATAACGCTACCAATGGTGGAACCTTTCCCCAAATGCACATCCGGCATTACCGCCAGGTGTTTAAAAATAAACGGCATTTTTGCCGTATTCAGCAACTGCTCACGCGCTTCTGGTTCTACGGGCACGCCCTGTGTCCACATTTTGATCGGTGCGCTGTTAACCGGTGCCATCAACTCATAATTATTCTTCATTCTTTAGTCATCCTTTTTCTTTTGACGTAGTGGATATAGCGAAAGGCGTGCCAACTCTGTCAAAAACAACGACTTAAAATATAACACATTGATATTTAACCAATAAATAATCACCCACAGACTACTGGCGATGGCAGCGACAAGCCGTTATCTTATCTTTCAGGATAGTAATTTATCGCAAGGGATAAAATGAAACGCAGAGTCGTGATTGGAGTGCTGGGCACCACGCTGGATAAACGTGGCAAACGGGAAAACCGCTGGAGCAAATGGCGGCCAACGGTGGGACTGTGCCAGCAGCCCGACCTGCCGATCGATCGTCTGGAACTGCTGCATCAGCCGCGCGATAAAGGCATGGCACAGCAAGTGGCGGAGGATATCGTGGCGGTTTCCCCCGCCACTCAGGTGGTGTTACAGAAAGTAGCACTCAGGGATCCCTGGGATTTGGAAGAGGTGTACAGCGCCTTTCTGGATTTCGCCAGCCAGTATCCGTTTGATACCGAAAACGAAGACTATCTGGTGCATATCACCA
The DNA here is from genome assembly GCF_050434425.1 of Serratia sp. 2723. Lineage (NCBI taxonomy): Bacteria > Pseudomonadati > Pseudomonadota > Gammaproteobacteria > Enterobacterales > Yersiniaceae > Serratia > Serratia sp. 2723. The sequence goes on along the minus strand of NZ_JBNDIN010000001.1, from coordinate 340,799 downwards.
CCGGCACCCACGTGGTGCAAATCTGCTGGTTCCTGCTGACGGAAGCGCGCTACCTGCCCGCCCAACTGCTGCAAACCGCTCCCGGTGACAAAGCCGCTCGCCCGTTCCCCCAGGGGATCTACTCGGTAATCGATCTGGATCTCAACCGCTATACCGCCCTCACCAGCCGTTTCCTGCATGAGCAACAGCGTTCGGTATCGTTCCTCAAAGCCGGTATCGAAACGCGCAACGCCACCTTTAACACGCTGATCGACCAGATTGAACGCGTGGCACTGCGTTCCAATGCCCCCATGTTGCTCACCGGCCCTACCGGTGCCGGTAAATCCTTTTTGGCCGAGCGCATCTACCAACTCCGGCATTCGCGCCACCTGGTGACAGGCCGTTTTGTGGCAGTGAACTGTGCCACCCTGCGCGGCGATAACGCCATGTCTACCCTGTTTGGCCATGTGAAAGGGGCGTTCACCGGTGCGTTGCAGGCGCGGGCTGGCCTACTGCGTGAAGCCGACGGCGGCGTGTTGTTCCTTGATGAGGTAGCCGAGCTGGGGTTAGACGAACAGGCAATGTTGCTGAAAGCCATCGAGGAAAAAACCTTCTTCCCCTTTGGGGCCGATAAAGAAGCCAGCAGCGACTTCCAGCTGATTGCCGGTACCCATCGCGATATGCGCGACTGGATAGCCCAGGGCCGTTTCCGTGAGGATTTATACGCCCGTATCAATATGTGGACCTTCCCGCTGCCCGGCCTGGCCGATCGCCGCGAAGATATCGAGCCGAACATCGATTACGAATTACAACGTTTTGCCCGCAGCAACCAGACGCAGGTCCGGTTCGACAAAGACGCCAGGCAGCGTTATCTGGCTTTTGCCCGTTCCCCTCAGGCAGCCTGGCGCGGTAACTTCCGCGAACTGGGGTCTTCCATCGCCCGTATGGCCACGTTGGCGGAGCAGGGGCGCATCAACCAGCCCTTGGTCGATGAAGAGATAACCCGGCTGAAATCCCATTGGCAGGTGGACACCACCGTGCAATTACCCGCAGAGTTGGCCGATATCGATCTGTTTGAGCAAAGCCAGTTGGCGACGGTGCTTAAAGTGTGCCGAGCTTCTACGTCACTTTCCGAAGCAGGGAGACAGCTGTTTGCCGTCTCGCGCCAGCAGAAAAAGCAGCCCAACGATGCCGACCGGCTGCGTAAATACCTGGCGCGCTTTGGATTAAGCTGGGACGAGGTGCGAAAATAGAGGCTGAATAGGCGCACATGCAGCGCCCGTTTAACTATTTCAGCCCCAGATACGCCTTTGCCGCCGCCATGTCATTGAAGGTGATATCAACGGCAATAGGGGGTTGCCCCTTGCGATAAAGGAAAGCCCACCACCACCAACCGTCCTCATCTTTCGAATCCAGCAGCGGTTTTTGGCTATCGAACATCATCCGTTGGTCTTTACCCAACGTAAAGATGAGATAGCGTTTGTCGGTGCTCACCACCTTCACATGCAGCGTTTCAAAACTTTGGGCGATCTCGCTGGCATAATAAGACCAGTCGTCCATGGCGGTAGAGTAATCCATCGCCTGTTCCGAGTTTTCATCGGCAAACTCTTTAAGCTCAGGCTGGATCAGCACCAGCTCCGTTTGCTGCATTTCAAACGCATCCTGTTCGAGCGTGGGGTCATAGGGGCGATAAAGCGTAACCGGGGCCGCAAATGCCATGGCGCTACTTACCGCCAGCACCAGGCCCAATAGGATGCCGATATTCCGTTTTCTCACGTTAACTCCTGTATGTTCCATCAACCTTTATCGAAACAGAGAGACTATCCCAATATTTGATAGTCGCCCAGTTTTGCCTACTATAGTAGCAATCGTACATCGCGATTAAATTGGAATCTTCATGACCCAGCAACAGCATGTCGTTTTACTTGATGAACAAGGTCAACCCACTGGCGTGATGGAAAAATATGCGGCCCACCAACGACAAACTCCGCTGCATCTGGCTTTCTCTTCCTGGATCTTCAACCCGCAGGGCGAGTTGCTGATCACCCGCCGAGCGCTGAGCAAAAAAGCCTGGCCCGGCGTTTGGACCAACTCGGTGTGTGGCCATCCGCAGTGGCAGGAGAGCGTCGAACACGCCATCGAGCAACGCTGTCTGTATGAAGTGGGTCTGAGCGTAGAGCAGATCACCGCCGTCGCCCCCGACTTTCACTACTGTGAGACCGACGCCTCCGGCATTATGGAAAACGAAATCTGCCCGGTTTACGCGGCATTGGCTACGGGCGCCGTTGCAGCCAGAGCAGATGAAGTGATGGACTTCCACTGGGTTGGTTTACCCGCCTTGCTCACCGCGGTAGCGGCAACCCCTTGGGCCTTCAGCCCTTGGATGGTACAGCAGTTGGCTAGCGCCCAAACGAAGCACAACCTGAGCGCCTTCGCCACTCGCACGCCTGCCTAAACCACTCACCCCGCCATTCCAACCGTTCGCCAGCGTATAAAACCGCTGGCTGAAATTCAGATGTCATTCCCTATCCAGCCTGGCAATGATGAGCTGTTCCTAAACCTGACCCTAACCAGGGGAAGACGCTACAGCTAAATGTCCGACATCTAAGAATCGGATTTATCACTCAATTTTTGCAGATAGGAAAAGGATACCTCATGAAACGCGAGGGAATTTTAAAACACCTCCCATGGATGCTGCTGGGGATACTCGGGGCCTCCTGCCTGGGTGTCATCGCATTGCGCCGTGGCGAGAGCATCAGTGCATTGTGGATCATCGTTGCTTCGGTAGCGGTCTACCTGGTGGCTTATCGTTACTACAGCCTCTACATCGCCACCAAGGTGATGCAGTTGGACGCCACCCGCGCCACACCGGCGGTGGTGAACAACGACGGTCTTAACTACGTCCCCACCAATAAAAACGTACTGTTCGGCCACCACTTCGCAGCCATCGCCGGTGCGGGCCCGTTGGTTGGCCCGGTGCTGGCGGCACAGGTCGGCTATCTGCCCGGTACGCTGTGGCTGTTAGGCGGCGTGGTGCTGGCAGGGGCGGTACAGGACTTTATGGTGCTGTTTATCTCCTCGCGCCGTAACGGTGCTTCTCTGGGCGAGATCATCAAAAAGGAAATGGGTCCAATCCCTGGCACCATCGCGCTGTTTGGCTGCTTCCTGATCATGATCATCATCCTGGCGGTGCTGGCGCTGATCGTGGTGAAAGCCCTGGCAGAAAGCCCGTGGGGTGTGTTCACCGTCTGTTCCACCGTGCCAATCGCGCTGTTTATGGGCGTGTATATGCGCTTCCTGCGCCCTGGCAAGGTGGGTGAAGTGTCGATCATTGGTATCGTGTTGTTGGTGGCTTCCATCTGGTTTGGTGGCGTGATTGCCCACGACCCATACTGGGGCCCGGCGCTGACCTTTAAAGACACCACCATCACCTATACGCTGATTGGTTATGCCTTTGTTTCTGCCCTGCTGCCGGTATGGCTGATCCTGGCACCGCGTGACTATCTGGCCACCTTCCTGAAAATCGGCGTGATCGTCGGGCTGGCGATCGGTATCGTGATCCTCAACCCTGAACTGAAAATGCCTGCGGTTACGCAGTTTATTGACGGCACCGGTCCGGTCTGGAAAGGCACCCTGTTCCCATTCCTGTTCATTACCATTGCCTGTGGTGCCGTATCCGGCTTCCACGCGCTGATCGCTTCAGGTACCACACCGAAACTGCTGGCCAACGAAATGGACTCCCGCTATATCGGTTACGGCGCCATGCTGATGGAGTCCTTCGTCGCCATTATGGCGCTGGTCGCGGCTTCTATCATCGAGCCTGGCCTGTACTTCGCCATGAATACTCCACCGGCGGCACTGGGCATCACCATGCCAGACCTGCACCGTCTGGGCACCGAAGATGCGCCGATGATCATGGCCTCTCTGCGTGATGTCTCCGCACATGCTGCCGCAACCGTCAGTTCCTGGGGCTTTGTGATTACCCCAGAGCAGATCCTGCAAACCGCCAAAGACATCGGCGAACCTTCAGTACTGAACCGTGCCGGTGGCGCACCAACTCTGGCGGTAGGTATCGCTCACGTGTTCCACCAGATCATCCCTGGCGCGAACATGGGCTTCTGGTATCACTTCGGTATTCTGTTCGAAGCGCTGTTCATCCTGACCGCTCTGGATGCAGGTACCCGTTCCGGTCGCTTTATGCTGCAAGACCTGTTGGGTAACTTCGTGCCGTTCCTGAAGAAAACCGACTCGCTGGTTGCCGGTATCGTCGGTACTGCGGGCTGCGTTGGTCTGTGGGGTTATCTGCTGTATCAAGGCGTGGTCGATCCGTTGGGCGGCGTCAAGAGCCTGTGGCCGCTGTTCGGCATCTCCAACCAGATGTTGGCTGCCGTAGCGCTGGTCCTGAGCACCGTGGTATTGATCAAGATGAAGCGCACCAAGTACATCTGGGTGACCGTAATCCCAGCCGTTTGGCTGCTGATCTGTACCACCTACGCACTGGGTCTGAAGTTGTTCAGCGACAACCCACAGCTGGAAGGCTTCTTCTTCCAGGCCAACGAGTACAAACGCAAAATTGCTGAAGGTGGCGCTGAGCTGACCGCACAGCAGGTTGCCAACATGAACCATATCGTGGTGAACAACTACACCAACGCCGGTTTGAGCATCCTGTTCCTGCTGGTGGTGTATAGCATCATCTTCTTCGGTATCAAAACCGCCATGGCGGCGCACAAAAACCCGAAACGTACCGATCAGGAAACGCCATACGTGCCGGTTCCTGAGGGTGGCGTCAAAGTTTCGTCGCACCACTGATGGTGATTTGATAGATACCCTGCATAATGATACTTAATTAATACCCAATGGATTTCAAGCCACAGCCAGGCGGCAAGTTCGTAAATCCCCAGGAGCTTACTTTTGGGTAAGTGGCTGGGGTTTACGGACGCAGTCAACAACGCTGTGGCTTGAAAGACGAAGGGTATAGGGTATTTTTATTTGGAGCAGACCCATGTTCGGAAACCTTGGCCAGGCGGGTAAATATCTCGGGCAGGCTGCACGCATGTTAGTGGGCGTGCCTGACTACGATACCTATGTCCAGCATATGAAAGACAACCATCCGGACAAGCCAGTGATGACCTATAAAGAATTCTTCCGCGAACGCCAGGATGCCCGCTACGGTGGCGATGGCAAAGGCGGTATGCGCTGTTGCTAGTCAAGTAAGTACAAGGACCAGGCATGAAACCCATCGCAGTCACCATCCTGACGGGCTTTTTGGGCGCAGGCAAAACCACTCTGCTGCGCCACATTCTGAATGAAAACCACGGTTACAAGATTGCCGTCATCGAGAACGAATTCGGTGAGGTGCCGATCGATAACGCGCTGATTGGCGACCGCGCCAGCCGTATCACTACCCTCAGCAACGGCTGTATCTGTTGCAGTAAATCCAACGAATTGGCAGACGCACTGCTGGATCTGTTGGACGGTGTCGATCAGGGGCAACTGGAATTCGACCGGCTGATCATTGAATGCACCGGCATGGCCGATCCCGGCCCGATCACCCAGACCTTCTTCTCGCATGAAGTCATCGGCCAACGCTTCCTGCTGGACGGGATTATCACGCTGGTGGATGCGGTACATGCCGATCAACAGTTGAACCAGTTCACTATCTCGCAGGCCCAGGTGGGTTATGCCGATCGCATCCTGCTGACCAAAACCGATGTGGCACCGGATAACGAAGCGCTGATCCAGCGTCTGCAACTGATGAACGCCCGCGCGCCGGTATATAAGGTGACGCACGGCGATATCGATCTCGGCGTGCTGTTCGATATCGAAGGCTTTGTACTTAACGACAAGCTCAACGTGGCAGCACCAACTCCACTGTTCCGCCGTATCCCACAGGCACAGAACAACATCCAGTCGATCGTGGTGTATCACGACCAGCCGCTGGAGCTGATGCAGATTTCCGAGGTGATGGAAGGCTTGTTACTGAAGTTTGCCGATAACCTGCTGCGCTACAAAGGGATTTTGTCGATCAAAGACGAACCACGCCGTTTGTTGTTCCAAGGCGTACAGCGCCTGTATAACGCCGACTGGGACCGTGAATGGCTGCCGGAAGAAGAGTGCAAAAGCACGATGGTGTTTATCGGCATCGATTTGCCGGAAGATGAAATTCGCGCGGAGTTTGCTGCGCTGGGTTGATAAATTGGGGCGGCGTTGGCTGTTAACAGCTGCCAACGCTGTCTTTCTTACCCTGAAGTTATTGCATAAACATAATAAAAACACACCCAATATATTGTATAGATGCAATAAAGTAAGATGGAGGAAAGTTAAAGACCCAACCAAAAGGAATTCAGCATGATCGCCAAGCGTCAACTCGCTAACCCACTCCGTGATACAACTTTGGTCAGCCATCCCCTATCGCGCTTATTGCTCTGCCTATGCCTGGCGATCGGGGCCAATACGGCGGTGCAAGCCGCCTCTTTCGATTGTGAGAAAGCCACCAGCGATATCGAGCATAGCATCTGCAATAGCCCAGACCTGAGCAGCCTCGACAGCCAACTGACCGAAAATTACCGGTTAGCAATGGCAAACCTGCCAGGGGATCAGGCAGACGCATTACGCACCGAGCAACGTAGCTGGTTGAAGCAGCGGGATGCCTGCAACGGCCAGGAAAGCTGCCTGAGCGATTTATTTAGCCAACGCGCCGCCCAATTGCAGAACACCGCCCAACAGGCCGCCTCGGCGTTAGATAACATCATCGCCAGCATTCCGGCAGACCCGGTTGCAGCGGCACAGCAGTTGCAGCAGTATCGCGGTCCGCTGGCCTCCGCCTGGCTGGTTTACCTGCATCAGTTTGCGCCCGCCAGCAAGGTCACGGATGCCGAGGTAGAAACCAGGCACCAAAGCGTGATCAAGGCGATGAACGACGATACGTTCTCCCAATCAGTGTTACGTGATATCGAGAACGATCCCAAGACCGGCCATGATGTCGCAGTTTTGACACTATTGCGTATGACCATTGAACGCGCCGGATACGAGAACGCCGATGGCCGCCCCTATGTGCATTGCTTTATCTTCAAACAGCAGGGCGCAGCGGCTTATGAAGCCTTTGGGGCATTATATGGATCGTCGCGTGATTCACAGGCTCCCATTTGTTCACCGCAGGGCGATCTGTTCGAACGGCCAGCCTGGCAACAGTTGACCAAGTTAATGGAACCGATGATAGGCAAGGCCAGTGAGAATTCCGGTACCATCCGTTTTGCCAGCTATGCCGATTGGGCGATGTTCCGCCTGCGCGCCACCGTTTCTCCCGAGGATTTCATCAAGCCAAGTCAAAACACGCCAGCCACGGAAGATCCTGCACAGCTCATCCGCAGTTGGTCTGACGATAAGGTTTGGCCGAAAGAACAACGCGAGCAGTTGCTTGTCGCCATTGAACCGGCACGTCTGGCGACCATGGGCTGGTTGCAAACCGAGAAGCATTTCTCGGCCAGCGATGCGGCCAAGGCCGCAGATGCGATAGTGAACACCTGGCTCAGTGACAGAATGGACTTTATCGGCGAGATGAGCGGACCGGAGGAGTGATAAGTGCGGTGACGGGCATCACCGCACTCAATGTTGCCCAATAAAGCTATCGGGCTTAAAACGCATCCTGCTGCAAGTAGCTCCAGGCATATTGCGCATACAGCTCCGCGCCGGTCGCCATCACGTCTTCATCAATATTGAAGCAGCCGTGGTGGTGCGCCCAGTCGGTGCCTTTCTCCGGGTTGCCACAGCCCAACAGGGCAAAGCAGCCGGGGATATTTTCGATAAAGAAGCTGAAGTCCTCACCGCCGGTCGTCGGTTTTTCGGCAAACAGCACCTCGTCGCCGAAGGCCGAACGCACCACCGATTGTGCCAGCAACGCGCTGCGCTCCTCGTTGATCACCGGCAAGGTGCCGTAAGTGTACTCCACCTGCGCCGTCGCGCCGTAAATAGCTGCCGTATGCTCAGCGTAACGCTCAATCGCCGCCTTGATACGCTCACGTGCCTCGACGTTAAAGCAGCGCACCGTGCCGTCCAGCACCGCATTTTCAGCAATCACGTTAAACCGGGTGCCGACTTCCATTTTGCCAATGGTCACTACCGCTGACTCCAACGGCGAGGTTTCACGGGAAACGATCGCCTGCACGTTCATCACGAAGGCCGAAGCGACAACCGCAGCATCCACACAGGCTTCTGGCATTGAGCCGTGGCCGCCGCGCCCTTTGAACTTCACCTTCAGCAAATCCGCAGAAGCAAAAGTGGAGCCGACATTACAAGACACCTTGCCCGATGGGCTGGTGGTCCAGATATGCATACCAAACGCGTTATCCACGCCCTCGATTGCCCCCTGCTTCACCATTTCACGCGCGCCTTGCGCAATCTCTTCGGCAGGTTGGAAAATCAGCCGCACGTTACCACGCAGGCTTTCACGGTTTTCGTACAAGGCTTTAGCCGCCGTCAGCAACATCGCGGTGTGGGCATCGTGCCCACAGGCGTGCATTTTGCCGTCGGTTTGCGATTTATAACTTAATGAGTCGTTGAGTTCCTGCACCGGCAGCGCATCCATATCGGCGCGTAAGGCCACGGTCTTGCCAGGCTGCCCGCCCGTAATCTCGGCAATCACGCCCGTTGGCGTCGTCAGGCGATAAGGAATACCAATCGCCTCCAGCGCCTGTGCCACCTTCTGGGTGGTACGCACCTCTTCCCAAGGCAGTTCCGGATGAGCATGCAGATCGCGACGGAACGCAATCATCGCCTCCACGTGGGCTTTAATGGATTGCGCGATAGCTTTATTGGTCATAACTGCTTGCCTCTGTGATCTCTTTTACCGTTTGAAAAATAACGTCGATGCCTTTCTGAATTTGCTCATAGTCGGTCCACTCGTCGGGGTGATGGCTCAGGCCGTCCTTGCTGGGCACGAACACCAGCCCCACGTCGGTGATCCCGGCAAAAATCATCGCATCATGCCCGGCTCCGCTGACCATGGTCCTATGGCTCAGGCCCAGCGCTTCGCTGTGTTTTTGTAGCTGGCTGTGGATACCGCCGTGCAGACGCGTCGGCTCTACCAGCAACGGTTGTTCAATCTGGCAGTCGATCCCCGCCCCAGCCTGCTGGTGGATACAGGCTTTGGTTTGCTCGACCACCTGTTGCAGCTTATCCAACCGCTTGGAACGGATATCGACGGTGAAAATCACCTTGCTCGGTATCACGTTCGCCCCGTTAGGGAACACCTGAATTTTCCCCGTAGTGGCGACGGTTTCATCACCGGCCTGGCGGGCAAAATCGCCAACGCGAGCGATCACCTGGCTGGCGGCCACCAGCGCATCGTGGCGGCGATCCATCGGCGTGGTGCCCGCATGCCCGGCCTTACCGGTGATGGTGACGACCAGTTGAGTGATACCGACGATCACATCCACCAGGCCAACGTCCAGCCCTTCCTGTTCCAGCACCGGGCCTTGCTCTATATGCAGCTCGATAAACGCCTTGAGGGTTTGCGGCTCCCGCACTACGCTGGCCACCCGATCGGCATCAAAACCCACCTGTGCCATGCACTGAGCCGCCGATTGCCCCTGGCTATCGCGCAGACGGTGCAGCTCTGCGGCATCCACCTTACCCGCAATCGCACAGGAAGCCAGCAGGCCACGGCCAAAGCTGGCCCCTTCCTCTTCCACCAGCGCCACCACTTCTAGCGGATAGCGTGGCAGTAACCGATGTTCCTGGAACAGCTTGGCGACTTCCAAACCCATCACCACGCCGGCAGGGCCGTCGAAAGCCCCACCGTTAGGCACCGAGTCAAAATGGGAGCCGATTATCACGCTCGGCAATGCCGGGTCCTGCGCCTGACTCTTACCAAAGATATTGCCGATGGCGTCCTCACGTACACTGAGGCCAGCCGCCTCCATCTGCGCCTTGATATAGGCCCGCGCCTGTTGGCCTTGTGGGCTGTAACTCATACGCGTCGTGCCTTCGCCTGGCGTAGCCGTGTACTCGGCCAGTTGTTCCAGGTGCTGCTGAATACGCAGCTGATTTGCATAGCTCATGACTTATCCTGCGATTGGGGTGATGTAACCGACCATAACGCCCGCCAGCACCACGGAAACCATCGTCACGGAAATAAATCCGCCGACCAGCATCGGTGCCAACATATGGTGCGTCAGGATCTCACGCTCTTTTTCGTCTTTGGTCAGCGCCGTTATCGCTTCGTTGGTGATGATGTAATCCGCAGGGAAGCCATACATCGCCGTCAGGGAGATCGCGAAAGCCATCTCCATGCTGACGCCGAGGCATTTACCCACGATCCACGAGACGATAAACATGCCCACCACCGCGACGACGATCAGCACCACCATCGGGAATACCAAACGCAACAGCATTTCCGGGGTCGCCCTATTCAGGGTGTCGAAGATGAACAACATCAACCCCATCACCGCAAAACCGAAGCCATTGGCTTTCTGCAGCGGTTGTTTTTCCAGGAAGCCGATCGTGGCGGCCACCACGCCAAACAGCAAACACAGCACGAACGGGCTGATAGTGACCACCGGAGCCAGCAGGTCTGATACCAGATAAGCCAGATAGCCTACCAACGCCAGGCGCAGGAATTTGAAGTAGCTGGTGTTGTAATGGGCCGGGATCAGGCCAAACAGGCGCGGCATTTTTTCTTCTGCGCTGACCGTGGTTGGCATTTTATCGGCAGGCAATAGCGCGGCAGACTCGTGCCATTCGCCATTACGGTACTTTTGCAGCACGCGTTTGCCTTCCCGCTGCAACATGATGGCGGTTAACGGATAACCGGCAAACCCTTGCATCACGTAGATCAGGATAGCGAAGACCGAGAGATCGACCAGGCCCGCGCTGGCTGCCCCCTTCGACATAATCAACGCCGAAACGATGCCGCCGACCAATGGCGGAATGGTCACGATGGCCGTATTCATATCAAACATCAGCATACAGGTCGCAAACACGGCGGCGATAATGCCAGCGATCCCCGCCAGCGAGATCACAATGGTTTTCCATTGCCGTATCAGCTCAGGTACCGAAAGCAGCGTCCCCATGTTGGTGATCAGCAGATACATCAGCATCACCGCAACCGCCGGTGTGATACCGGCCAGGCTGACGATATCCTGCGGGAAAAACGTCCAGTAGCCGAACAGGAACAACACCGCACAGACAAATACAGAAGGGATCCAGGCTTTAGTGCGCACGGATACCGCATCTCCCAGGTATAAAATCACCATTACAATCAAAAGCGCTAACATCTGTGACATAGAATATTTCCGTTCTTATATTTTTTAGAAATCCGTTTATGGCAGTTAAATTCACTAAACTACAATGATAATTCAGTTAACAACCCTGCTATTTTGGGTGGGAATGAGCGATTTTCAGAACAAAACCTCAGAAAATGGGTCATTCTCACCAAATCCGATACTAAACAGCTATGGCAGGGGAATAAAGGGAAAAAAGAAAAAAGCCAGAAATAAATCTGCTGAATGATCTCAATTTCGGTCGTAGAGGATCGTCCAGGTTGCCCCCTCCAGCCAAATGGCAAAATGCGGTGATCCAATGGGGTGCCTCAATGCTTAACGGTTGCTTATAAATAACTGACCGTCAATAAATTGGGTAAATGAGCAACGGCTGAATCTGCTGGTTCAGTCTGGCTAAATGTTTTATAACCCTATTTAGTGGCCTTGAGTGGCAAACATTTTAAAAAGGACCTTTAGTTTGAAATATGCTTCGGTGCCGTTAAATCAAAACCAAAATGGTTGGTTAAAACCTGACCTGAACCCCACCGTTTACCCAACGCTGATCGGCGATACCGAGGCCGACTGGGTAGTGGTGGGCTGCGGCTTCGCCGGGATTTCCTTCGCCAGAAGGTTGGCCAATCACCATCCCAAACTGAAGATCATCATCGTTGATGCGGCCTGTGCGGCAGAAAGTTCTTCGGCCAGAAATTCAGGGTTTATTATCGGCTTACCCCATAATATCGGCAGCTCTACGGCGGAACTGAAAAAAGCCCAGTCGTATCGATCTTTATTACAAGAAGGGATCAATCAATTAACCCATCAAATTGAGCAACAGGGGATCGAATGCGAATGGGAGAATGTTGGTAAATATCACTGCCAGGTTGACGCCGCTAATCAGCGGGTGCTCAAAGAATATACCGATAATCTGGATGTCATGAACGAACCTTATCAAATAATGGATAAGGAAGCGCTGTATCGAAAATTGGGCACTCGTTTTTATAATAAGGGCATCTATACCCCCAGCTCGATCCTGGTAAATCCAGCCAGCCTGATCGTTGGCCTGGCAAATAATCTGCCGGACAACGTGACGATGTATAACCATACCCCGGTGATGGCGATCCGGCACGGTAGCGTGACTCAGGTGGTCACCCCCTTCGGCACGATTAGAACGGCCAACGTGATGTTAGCCACCAATGCCCTCTCCAGGGAGCTGGCTCCGGTCACCAGCCAGCAGGCGGCAATGGCCACCTTCGCCAGCATCACCGCGCCATTAACCGCAGAGCAACGCCAAAAGCTGCCAACCATGAGCAGTTGGGGGCTAACGCCGGTCAACGCGATCGCTGGGGCAACGGTGCGCTATACCCAGGATCACCGTTTTCTGATCCGCCAGCATGTGACGCCAGCCCTAAACGGCCGGATCACCGCTGCGCAGACCTATCAGGCAACCCTGTTGCATCAGCAGATTTTCAACAAGATTTACCCGCAGCTGAGGGATGTGCCGCTGACAAGCACCTGGTCTGGCACCATCAGCGTCACCCGCAATGGCGCGCCGGTTTGGGGTGAGTTGAAGAAAGGTATTTATACCGCGGGAGGTTGTAACGGCGCAGGCGTGTCCAAGCAAACCATTGCCGGAACGTTATTGGCGGACTATGCGCTGGGGATCGACCATCCGCTGATTGGCGCGATGCAGGAACTCGGTAAGGCAAATTACCTGCCGCCTTCTCCGGTGCTGGATATTGCGATTGGCGTTTCTTTGATGAAAGAGCGCTATCTGGGGCGTAAGGAAGTCTAGCTTTGGCTTTGTCGATGGCCCCTCACCCTAACCCTCTCCCAAAGGGAGAGGGGATATAACGTGCCACATATTAACCACTTTTTTCACATAAAATATTTTTAAATTCAGCTTGTTACGAATTTATTCCCGCATCTGAATACAGTGCCGAATGTTGGAGACCTTACATTTTAACTTTCGATGAAGATCAAATTCCGGGTTACCGTGATAACAATCTATTCAGCAACGCAATGATCTCACCCGACAAAAGGTCGCCAGACGTCTCCTCCACTTGGGAGCCAGGCAAAATCACCGGCTTACCACGGCACGTCACCCGTCCGGTGGTTAAATGAACCTGGTTATCGCCAATCTGGGCATAATGGCCACCAAGCTGCAGGCGTTGGCTGGCGAGCTGATCCGCAAGGTATTGCCCACGTACGCTTTTCGCTCATCCAGGGCCTCTTTCATTGAGCAAAAGCCCGTCTTCACCACGGGCGAGGGCCGACATGCTGACGAGTAAATCTACCGCGCGCAGCGCTTCGGAAACCACTACGGCAGGGAGCGGCTCTTCGGCAATCCGCTCACGGCGGCCCTTGATCTGGCGGTAGCCAACCAGTTCACCGCTGCGCCCTTGCCCCTGCACGCCATGGAATAGCGTGGCATTCATATTAAAGACGAAAAGGTAGCCGCCAAACCAGCGTTCTATGGCGTCATAATTAACTTTCCACCCTTCGGCACGAGCCAACCCCACCAACTTTTGCAACTCCAGGATATACCCAGAGAAATCCTGCATGGCAGCAATGGGATAGATTTCACGGAAGGCCAGCTTAAAGGGTTGCCGGTTGGTTATGGATAGCTTCCAGGTGGGCAATGGCCTGGTTTAATGCTTGGTAAGCAAACGAACCATAGGCTGGGTCCTCACTTAGCTGGCGTGCGGGATCCTCTTCCCCGGCTTTAAAGTTGCCTTGCCCAAAGGAAAATAGTGTAAAACGAGAGTTGACGGACAAGTGGGGAATAAACGAGGCTTCCAGCAAAATGAAGTTTTGATCGCTAAAGTGATCGCTAATCGCCTGATGCCAGCGTTCAAGTGCCACTGCCCCACTAAAGTGCGCCATAATCGCACACCCATAGCCCCCCCAATGATATCAACAGCCCGGTTGGCGTTTTATAGCAGACTGTAATCAGCAATAATGCAGACTCAATATGATTATCAGTTTTTTGCCGGAGTTTTCCGTTAGCAAAGTCGGCCTATAACTGATCAAATAATGATCGAAAGATAGTGAATTACCAGCGCAGCCCTGAGTAACAACATCGGATAATGGCAGCGTTAGCTGCAAAAAATATCAATGCAGATGCCATGCCACCGCAATGTTCAGCGTGTGGCAATACTATTCTCAGGCTGAATGATAGTGATAGACAGCTAAAATCCCGTACAGAACGCTTGCCTCAACTAAGAAGATGGCTTTAAGATAACGGCAGTAAAAATTTCCCTGGTGTTAGCCAATGTGGCAACCTGACCCAACAAGGTCAGGTTTTTTTTGCTATTTTGTCCAAAAGTGGATGGAAAAGTATATATTTATAGGGCAAGAGGATAGTTAGACTAAGGTTTAGGTCTGTACTATACTGTTGTCACCACATGGAAGTTATTATTTCACTTGGAGGTAGTTAGATGTCAGTATTATTCTCTAATAACAATGATGTTAACAGCAAAATAAAAGACTATTTAGACGAAAAGTTAGCAGAACTGAGTGATTTCAAATACTCTTACATGGTTCTTAACAAGAAAAACCCCATGGAAATGTTGATCATTTCCAACTATCCAAGTGAATGGGTTGATATCTATAAAGAGCATAACTATCAACACATTGATCCTGTGGTACTTTCTGCCCTGCAGAGAGTGTCTCCTTTTTCTTGGGATGAAAAAATATCAACCAACTCACTGGTTAACTTCTCGAAAATATTCGACCTATCAAAAAGCTATAATGTTATTAATGGTTATACCTTTGTCCTTCATGATCATAATAATAACCTGGCACTTCTATCGTTTATGCTGAATGACATAAAAGTCATTGACATTGAAGAAGAAATAAAAACAAATAACTTACAGATGTTATTGATCACCGTTCACGAGAAAGTCACCTCTCTGTATAGAGAGGTGACTCGGAAAAAATATTATAATACGACTAAAGAAAAAGACTTTTTCTCTACGAGAGAGAACGAAATTTTATATTGGGCCAGCTTGGGTAAAACATACCCAGAGATTGCAGTAATTCTGGGTATTAAAACTAGCACGGTGAAATTTCACATTGGTAATGTTGTGAAAAAACTGGGCGTCATTAATGCCAAACATGCTATACGACTGGGTGTTGAACTACAACTTGTCAAGGCCGTGTCTAGTTGAGCGAACATACCAATGGCCATTTCTTCAACTTATCAGCATCAAATAAAACACGACTATTTATGCGCTCAATTAACGTATTTTGGCTCTCAATATCGGTAGGTAAGTGTACCAGATAAATATTTTGATTTTTCTCTGAATTACCTTGTTCAATCACCGAAATCTCCCAACCGGAGCGCTTCAATATGGCAAGCATGGAGTGGCTAACGATAGTCAAGATGCCATCATAACCGTACTTGCGTGCGTAATTGACCATTGCCAAGAACAGAATTGAGCTGATTGGATACTTTTTGAGGTTAACCTGGCTTGCTCTGGCTTTATCGACGAAAAATCGGCTTGACTCAATATAGTTACCTTGTGGAATAGTGAGTTTTGGGAAGTAACTGGAAAAGGTCCCCTCGATCATGTTAGGGAATTGCATTTCAATGAATCTTACACTGCAAATCACCATGCCGTTCATCATACCAACCAAGTAGTTGGTATTTTGGTTGTCATACTCATCGAATTCCAACCCGTCGATACAGTTAACGGCCCAATCAAGACGATCCTTAAAAACATCCTTTCTTAAAGCAAACAGTTCTTCTGACTTTCCATCAGAAAGAAAATTATAATTCAAATCGAAAATCTCTAGCATTTCCCCTCCATTGCAAAACATTAACAATATAATTTCAATCTTGCTTTACGAATCCACTGTGTATTTTTAGTGACACCGTGCTAATTCGGATCTTTCCATCGCTACTTGCATACCGACAGATCTTAAGTGTGCATAATACACTATTGTTGGGTATTTATGAGAGATTACACTATATTCATTAGATAATATTTACAATTTTAGCGAGGAAAGCCTCTGCATTCCAAGAGTTTTATTGACGCGAGAAATACCTCACGCTAGCAAAGCCAACACCACACAAACCATTATCTAGCAAGTATCGTATTGGTAGTATTAAGTTCAGCTACTCTCTAGGTCACATCCCTGCAGAGCTTACGATGGTCAGAAAAGCGCCCATCACGCATTTATTATTGGGAAATCCTGAAAATACAGCATTAAAATAGTGAATACCACAAAAAAAACCATTAACTACAGTGATATATCAACATAACCAATCGATAAGTTATTGAGTAGTAAGAGGTCTAACATTACACTCCTGCTCCCTTTAACGCCTAAACGATACCTTCACCCGCTGTAAGTGGCCAACCAGCTGTTTTGCAAACCGCCAGCTCCAGGCGGCTTACCTTGGGTACTCACATCCAGGTCTATCACCACAGTTTTCTCCCCCACCGCCTCTGGACCAACTTCCGGGAAGAACGGCAAGGTGCGCGTTGCTTGAGTGATACCGGCTTGCTCAAAGTTAACGCAGACAATGCCTGCGGGGTATTTCTTCGCCTGAGACACTGCAGGCACCTGCAGTTCCAGCGTTGCAGGGAAAGGCGGCGGCCTGATGGCGACCTTATCAACCAGCTGCGCCTTGTCCTTGTCACAAGCGACGGTGCTCAGGGTAGCGAAGGCAGCTGCCTTACCATTGATAAAAACATTGCCCGAGCCGGTGATAATGGTCCCGCAGGGGCTCATCGAGCTGGCCCCAGCCTCGACACACGCATCCCGCGCCTTTTCCCCCAGGACATTGGCAGCCATGCCAACCGCGATCCCTGCCCCAATCAGCAAAAAGTCCACGCCAAGACAGGCAGACGCACACCCGGCACCAATCAACATGCCGCCCAGGATACCCCCAGCCACGTTGATCAGACCACCTAGGATCTATTGAATCCCTTCTCTTTTGCGAGCATGATCGCAACCTTTCCCTAATGCCCGCAGGATGCACCGATGAAAACCAGCCAGGAACTGCAAACCGCCATCTCTCATCTGACTATGTGGCGCAAAGGTGATCAACGTGCACCACATAAGCCATTACTGCTGCTGTATGTACTATCCCAATATCAGCAAGGGCATGAGCGGCTGTTCAATTACGGCGAAGAGATCCATGCACCTCTATTGGAATTACTCAATAGCTTTGGCCCGCAGCGGCGCGACCATTACCCCACCATGCCGTTTTGGCGTTTACGCGGCGACGGGTTCTGGGAATTGCAGAATACAGAGCTTTGTAGCCCGCAGAAAGGCAGCAAAGAACCGCCGAAGCGGGAGATTATTGAACATGGCGTCAGCGGTGGCTTCGACGAAGAAAGCTATCAGTTGCTACGGAGCCAGCCCGCCCTGATCGACAAACTTGCACAGCAAATTCTGTGTGAGCATTTCCCCGACAGCGTTCAAGAGTTGATAGCCAACCGCCTGGATTTTCAGCTTGATGGAATACGTAAAGCACGTGACCCAGCATTCCGGCAAACGATCTTACGCGCCTATAACTATCAATGCGCGGTGTGTGGCTATAACCTGCGGCACGACAGTACGTCCGTTGGTTTAGAAGCAGCCCATATCAAATGGAAGATGCACGGCGGCCCCTGCACCGTGACCAACGGATTAGCGCTGTGCTCATTGCACCATTCCGCATTTGATATGGGAGCAATCGGGCTTGATGACAGCATGAAACTGCTGGTTTCAGCAGGCGTGAACGGCAGCCAGATGGTCAAGCGGCTGTTCTGGGATTTTGCCGGCAAGCCGATTTGGCTTCCCAAGAGTGCCGAACATTATCCTTTGGATAGGTTTGTGGAGTGGCACCGGGGGCAGGTGTTTAAGGGATGAGAGAATACCCACGCAGTCTTCACCCCAAATACCGATACCCCATCCCATGCACGGTGCGGATCAACAACGGATTATTCGCATCGAGCTCAATGGTCTTGCGCAGCTTGGAGATATGCTGGTCCAACGTGCGGCTGTTAGGCAGAAAGTCATAACCCCAGGCAGCATCGAACAGCATCTCGCGCGTGACGACCTTATTCTTGTGCTGATAGAGGCACTCCAGGATTTTCACCTCGCGCAGTGAAAGCTCCAGCCGTACCGCTTGGCGCAAAGCACAAAGCTCATTGGGATACACGGTTAAATCACCAAAGCAAAAGCTGGTATCTGGCTGCGCGGTCTTGCTGCGCAGGCAACGCCGGGCGATGGTCTTGATCCTGGCGCGGATCTCGTGAATGCCAAACGGCTTGCTGATGTAATCATCGGCCCCCAGCTCCAACCCGACCACCCGGTCGATCTCTTCATCTTTGGCAGATAAAAAGATAATCGGGATCTGCTCATCCTGTTTGCGGATCTCCCGGCATACCGCATAGCCATCCAGCTCCGGCATCATGATATCGAGGATGATAAAATCCGGTTGCTGTTGCTGGTACATCTCCAGCGCCACTTTGCCATTCTCTGCGGCGATCAGGCTGTAACCCTCGCGGGAAAGCGCTTCTACCAATCCCTGGCGAATGTTCGTATCGTCTTCAACGACCAGTATTTTCATCATGACTCCCTGTGGTTGATGCTATTAGCGGTGATGTTCGATTATCGCCTGCGGTGCTGTGTTTTCCCCTCACCCCAACCCTCTCCCACAGGGAGAGGGAGCTGGTACGGTGCTGCTCTCAGGTGCAGAAGTTAATCTGTAACTGGGTGATGTAGAGGGCGAGTGCCATAGTCAATTTGTAGCACATTACATCCCCTCTACTTTTGGGAGAGGGCTAGGGTGAGGGGAAAATCACCCTAGCCATTACCCATCACTGGCGGATCACCCTAAATATTCTGGGAGGCATTGCGCGCCAGCCGCAAGGTGAAGCGCATCCCGGGCGACTGCGGTGCAACCAGGATCTCCCCGCCCAAGCTGTGCGCCAGCTGCTGGGCAATCGTCAGGCCAATGCCGGTGCCCGAAACGCCCTCGGTAATGCCTGACTTCACCCGGTAAAAGGGCAGGAAAATCATCTTGAGTTCTTTCTCGACGATACCGGCACCATAGTCCCGCACGTGGATATCCACGGCGTCCGTACTGCACACTACCTGCACATCGACCTGTTTCCCGGCCGTGGCGTACTTCTCCGCATTGCTCAGCAGGTTGTTGATAATCTGCGTCAGGCGATCGATATCACTCTGCACCACTACGCTTTCGCCTAACAAGAGTGAGAGCGCCATCCCCTTGGCCAGGTATGACGGCGTGAAAGTCTGGGCAATCTTCGTCAGCAGCGGGTTGAGATCGATGGGCTGAATGTGCAGCTTCGGCTCACGGGTAAAGCTCAAAATGTTCTGGATCAGGCGCGATAAGCGCTGGCTCTCGTCAATAATCACGTCCAGATAGCGCTGTCCTTCGTCGTGCTGTTCGTCCAGTTCCTCTTTCAACAATTCGGCATACAGCGTGATATTGGTCAGCGGCGTTTTCAGTTCGTGGGACACCTGGCTGACAAAACCCACCTGCTGGCGCGCCAGCCGTGCCGTCTGGGTATATTCACGATAGAGACGAAAAATGATCAAGCCCATGATAGCCAGCATCAGCAGGATAAACGCCCCGCCCCATAGATAGACCGCCGTAGTGCTGACCGGTTTACCGTAATAGCTCACCTGCCAGCCAGTAAGTGGATAAGGCAGGCTCTGCTCGGCTAGGGGTTGCAGGTTTCCCATTTCGACGTAAGGATTGCTTTGGTACAGCAGGCGCCCGTTCTCTATCAGCACCAGCGTGTCGCTACCAAAATCGAAGTTGACCGTATTAATCACGTCCGACAGCAGCTTGATATAGGGGATCCGAAATCCGATGGTATCGCTGCCAATAGTACGCCAGTAGATCAGCAAGGGCTCCTGCACTTCGCCAGTGATGTACCAGCCGGATTGTGGGATAGCCATTTCACTTTTTACGCTGTGGCCATAAAGCAAGGAAGGATCGTTCACCAGCGGGGTGATGGCCTGAACCCAGGCTAATTCTTTTTGGCTCAGCGGGCCGTTTTCGTCGGGGTACAACAACCGATTTTTCTGCAGGACAAACACGCTATCGATGTCGTGATCCTTCTCAACCAGCTCCTTGAGCGCCTGTTCGTTGGGTTGAATGTAGTCGGTGATCGCGTCCAGCCGCGTCGCTTTCTGCCGCAGGATACCCATCACGCTGTCGCTGGCCTGCGTGACGCGCGTCTGCGCCGTGGTCTGGGATTGGTAATGGCGTAACAACACTTCGTGCTCAAGGGTGCGCACTCCCAGATAGGCGATCAGGCTGAAGACCGCCACGGTGATGATGATAAAAACCGTCAAACTTCTGGAAGTACGCTGGCTCATTAGGCTCCCTGCTATTGGTTCTTCTGGGTTTTGATGTTGTAGTTCTGTTCTTTCACTGCCTTACGGGTCGATTCCTTGCTGTCGCTCTCCATTTTACCCATCAGCTCTTTGTTCTTCTGCGCGCTGGCTTCGGCTTTTTGTCTGGCTGGGGCAGCGCTGACGGGCAAACTTTCCAAGGCAGCCGCATTAGCGCTAAATACCTGCTTGGCCTCTTCCATTTTGCCTGCATCCATCAGCTCTACCGCGCGCTCATTTTCAATCGCTGCCTTCTGAATGGCCGAATCCACCAACACCTCATCGACCTGCGCGGCGCTCACGTCCTTAGCGGACTGGCTATAACGTACCGCCACCTTTTCATTGAAGGTATCGACCTGCTTGGTACTCAGGTTGGCGTAACGCACGTTAACATCGGCCAGCGGTTTGCTCTGGGCGTTGCTGCCCTTGGCCGGGATCACTTCCAGCAGAACATATTTTTCCTGATTGGAATACAGCTGGTTCAGTTTTACGGTGACCGTATTGCCGCTGATGCTGCCATCACGCCCCAGCAGGCGAACCGGCGTAACCTTATCGGCGGTTTTGATCACCACCACCACATCCTGTGCCACCACGGACATGGCGTCGTTAAACTCGTGGGCGAAGGTCTTTTCCAGATCGCTGGATTGCTCAACAAAGGCATGGTTGCCATCGCTATAGCCAGCAATAGTGGTCATCAGATCTTCGTTATAACCATCACCAATGCCGATGGTGGTAATGGCGATACCTTTCTTGGCCGCCAGTTTGGCCAGCTCGGCCAGTTCGCTGTTAGAGGTTGGCCCAACATTGGCCTGCCCGTCGGAAAGCAACACAATGCGGTTAACCTGCTCTTTATCCAGATGCTTGCTCACCTGATCGATGCCCTTGCTCACCCCGGCAAACAGCGCCGTCATCCCACGCGGTTCAATGCTCTTGTTGATCTTATTAATCAGCTCTTTTGTATCTTGGACCTTGGTGGCAGGGATCACCACTTCAACCCCCGAGTCATAGGCAACCACCGAAAGCGTGTCATTACCGTTGAGCATGTTAACAGCGGCGATCGCCGCCTTTCTGGCGTTTTCGATGCGATCGCCACTCATTGAAGTGGAGCGGTCGATGACCAGCGCCAGATTGATCGGGCTGCGTTTTTCCTGCGGTAGCGGGTAGCCGACCAACGAGATTTTCAGGTAGTTTTTATCCTGGGTATTTTCCAACACCACCGGCGAGGCGACTTCAGATTTTACGACGACCTTGGGGGCAGCCGGAGCGGCACTGGCCCCCCATGGCAGCACAGACAGGGTGAATAGCGCAAAAATACATTTCAGATCCATGGTGAAGCTCCTTGTCAAAAGAATCGCATCCATTCTTGCCCGTATCAGCCAGCGAGTTGTCTGTTATCTGTATAAAGATGTAAAAAAAGGGTAAAAGTTACCGTTGCTGCGATCGCATTGCTTGCCGCTCCTCCGGTCTGCACGCGGTAGGAAACATATCACCTTTAAGCCCAGAGTGTCGCCCAAAACGCCTTACCCAGCACCAGCTAAAAACCAGTTAATTCCTATAATAAGGTTAGCTTAAATCTATTAAAAAGCATTATCATTCCTCTGTACCGGCATGCTCTTAATGAAACTTCACTGATGTTACCGGATGAACTTATCTCTATATATTCATTCACAGGTGACATTATGTTTAATATTTACAGCGTTAACTACTCTTCAATGAGTAATGAAAAATCTGAAGATCTCTTTATGTTAAGAAAAAACACGTTTAAAGACAGGCTACAATGGGCGGTAGACTGTTCTGACGGCAAGGAGGTCGATCAGTTTGACAATGACAAGACCGACTATATTTTTGGTATGGAGAACGGCATAATTATATGCGGAACCAGGATGATCGACATGAAACACAATAATATGTTGAACAGTACATTCTCTTCATTCTTTAACAATGTCAGTATCCCAGAAGGTAATTACATTGAATCCACACGTTTCTTCGTGGATAAAGAAAGAACCCACTCACTGCTAGGCCGTAAGTTTCCCGTCACTATGGCTTTGTTTCTCTCACTGATTAACTATGCGCGGCAACATCACTATGATGGCATTCTTGCCGTCGCCAGCCATCCGATGATGCATATCATCAGAACCTCGGGCTGGAATGTCACCGTGTTGGAAACCGGTGTTTCCGAGAAAGATGAGCCGGTCTATCTGTTGCTCGGCCATGTCGACTCTGAGAGCCAGAGGAAGCTAAAAGCCAAGATATTCAGCAAGCACAGCACAGCGGACGAAACCAGGTTGAACGACTGGCCGCTGGCGGCTGAGCCTTCTTTGTAATCAACTAACCGGTTTAATCAGTTGAAGTTCCACACCTAGACGTATTGCATGCCGGGCATTTGCGACTCCCAGCTTTTTGACGATGTTGGACATATGAAACTTGACCGTACGCGTAGTGATCCCGAGGATCATCCCGGTCTCCTGATAGGTTTTGCCCACGCTGGCCCAGTAGAGGATTTCGTTTTCCCGTTCGGTAAATTGGGCGCTTTTTTCCGAGCGAGAGGCGTTTTTTTCCGACAGCGAATTCAGGGTTAGGTAGATCTCATGCACTGACGCCAGTAAAACAGAAATATCACCTTTATTCTGGATCAGCGTTTGGGTTACTTCTGATCTAGTTTCAGGAGCAAGAATAAAAGACAAGGTGACCAGGTTATTATTATAATCATGCAATACAAACGTATAGCCGTTATTCAGCCCAAATTTCCTGGCCCGCTCGAAGAGTTCGGAAAAATGAAAACCTCCGCCCGTCATCAGATTTTCATCCCAGGAAAAAGGCGTTAACCGGTTTAGCGCAGTAATCACCACCGGATCGGTATACTGTAAACCATTGGCTTTATAATGCTCTACCCATTCCCCCGGATAGTTGGTTACCCCAAAGATACAGGACATATCTTTTTTCGATAACACCACATACGCCCAGATGAATTCCCCGAGATCGTTTAATGTCGCTTCGAGGTGCGTTTTGATAATGTTACTGATATGTTCTTCGTTTTCCATTAACGACCTACCCCCGATGACTTAAATAATTTCTACCTTGCCGAATATAGCAGATAAGGACGCCAGGCAGAAGGCTCCGAGTTTTCTGCCCCTGGCCCTTTCAGTAACGGTGCCGCTCTTAGCCAGGCATCCCTTCCAGGGAGTCGCTACGGGCAACTGGCATGTTCAGCACGCCATCCACCCCTGTGATGACGTGCTGATAACATTAGCGATACGATGGAACGAAACGTAGGAGCAAAGCCTGAACGAGGCGTATGAATAGATCTACCCCTAAAAAAATCCACGTCGTAACGTGGATTCAATTTCATAGCCAAGGCCAAGTATCTGTTATTCCAAGGCTAGCGGAAAGTTACCGGATATCGGGTCCAGTCATCCATGACAGTGGCAAACGGTTGTGAACAGATTATCGCGTTGGGGTGGTTACACCAAATGAGTCAATCGTGCCGCACATGCTGGCCCCGTAGTACCGCCTACACTCATGGTGTCATTAATCCCATTGTACGGTTATAACCGTGGACCCAGTGTATGTCCCAGCCGTTTCAGCTAAATCATCGATCGTACTCCAGACGCTTACGGTGGCGACAGGATCGGCAGTTGCCGTGACGCTGGTACTCGTCTTTGTGCCAACATGAATTGTAGATCGGAGTTCCCCTCCGGCGTTACCACGGAGTTTCACGGACGAATCCTGTACGTCCACAATTACGCTGGCTGCCCTGTTGCATTGTACGACAACAGACCCACCCGTTTCAGATCTGACCCTCCCGATTGCCCTCGGGTTATGCAACAGGATATCAGGTTTTGACACGGTGCACTCCACGGGTTGTTCAGATGCACAGGGTCGACCGAGGTGATGCCCACCGATGTACGAAGATAGATTCATAGTCCATTGGTCACGGTATACCATTATACGCCAAATACAGTATCCCCCGGGAGTTGGGTAGGCATTAAATGCGGCGCTTTTCAACTTGATCGGATTGGATTGGAGATATTGGACCATTTGTCTCATTTGATGTTCAGGCACGGGGGCCACTACCCGGTCTAGTTGGACACCAAAGCAATCATCCAGGGCTCGTTGCTCTCTGTACGAGAAATGGTCATAACGGCCGTCTCTGGGCTCGGGAGCTTGTTCATACATGTCCGCCACACAGTAGTAATATCCGTTCGCATTATGGGGTCCAGTTGCGCGGTATTCCCCAGGTATATTAATAGGAAAGGGCAGCATCCCTGGAGGGTTATTTGGGTCTATAAAACCATGGCTTGCGAGTGGAAGAAGTGCCAGAGCGGTCAGGACCAATTTATGGTAAGGCATGTTGTCTCCAATTGTACGGCGAGCCGGCAGAGTTCATGCATGCCACTCGCCCATCTGTTCCACCGTACGTCATACGCCTGCACCCGCGCGTTGGAGCCTGCTGTTGACAGTCCCCGCCGCCGGGCCTGCTCGTAAAGCCGCAGGCGCTGTATACGATAATTTCCTAATGCGCGGGGCGCTATGGCGGTTCCCTCAGGGGTAAACCACACGCCCAGCCAGTCAAAGCCTTGTTCAATTCTTCCCAATTGGGTTTTATCCGGGTGCGTTTCAAAGCCCGCCAGATTGAAATAATGGTGCAGTTGCTTAACACAGCGCCGCAGTTGCCAGCCAGTCGGATGCCGCCTTACTCATATTCCAGTCTAAAGGTGGCAATGGCGCTAAACGGCCCGCGCGCTATTCGCCGCTGGGCAATCGCCTCTGGCTCCCCCTGCACATAGGCCAGCACCGTCAGGGTGTTATTGCCAGCAACCAGCCGGTATCCCTCACCGGCCTTGTTCAACGGTAAAGGTTGACCGCCCTGGGTTTCCATACCGATCGCGATGCCGGAGGCCTTGCTGCCGCCATCAATCGCCAGCAACCCCTTAAGGCTCGGGTTTTCCATGCCGCTGAAGGTCACCTTGACCGTTTTCCCCAGGCTCAGATCGCACTCCCCCAGGCGAATATCGAACGCCTGCCCGTGGGTGCGTTCATTGGCGTACAGGTATTTGTCGATCACCGTGCCAAAATCCAGGCGCACGTTCTCGTCCCCCGGCGCAATCACGCAGGGTTCGGCGACCAGTGCACCATGCAGGCGAACGTTGTCGGCCTGCACCTGCCCGCTAAACGCCAGAACCCCGGCGATCAGCACTGCATTAAGCTGTTGCTCACATCCGTTCATTGGTAAACCGCCTTCAGGGTGGCCGTGGCCTCGAACGCCCCTTCTTTTAACGTCGATCCTGGCCGCTTCACCGGCACCACTTCCAGTTGTGGCGGGTTAGTCGGGTTGATGGCTATCGGCTTGTTCAGCTCGAAGGGAACGCCGTTTTGCCTGATTTGGATCGCCAGATCGGTGATATTGGTGATGACGCCCGCCTTGTCGTAAGTCGCCACTTTTCCGGCGATTTCCAGCGTCATCCGCCAGGCATTGGCATCGGGAACGCAGCTAATCTGGTAATTCATCGGCTGCAAATAGTTCACCCCATCCACCTTTTTAACCCCGACCCGGTTACCGAAATCGACATCAACATTGCCACCGTTATTAATGGTACAAGCCGGGGGCTCAACCAGGGTGCCGTAGAACTTCATGTTCTCCGCCGCCAGCCCTGGGGTGCTCAGTGCTCCGCAGGCCAGCAGCAAGACCATGCCTGAATAACCTTTCATCGGTATTCCACCTTCATCGTCGCGCCAGCGGAAAACGCCCCGCCGCTCAGCCTGGCACCGCTGCGCTTCACCGGCACCGCCTCAAGCGTTGGCTGATCAGGATAAGTAAAATTCAACCAACCGTTGATCGGCAGCCGCTTGCCGTTGTTCAGCAGCGCAATGCCAAAATCCGTCTTGTTGGTTTTCAATACCCCGGCGTCAAACGCCGCCCCCTGACCATCAATCCGCATCCGCACCGCATTTGACGCACCACCCTGGCATTTCAGCGTGTAGTTGATCGGCATTTTTTTGTACTCGCCGTCCACACGGGTGGTCATCACGTCGTTGCCGAAGTTCACTTCAATCAGCTTGTTGTCGTTGACGTCACATGGCGGTGCCGTCAACGTGATTTTGACGGTCACCGTGGCGGTAGCCGTTTTCGCCATGGCCGGGAAACACCCTCCCCAGACCATCAGCGCCAGGCACGCCGCAGACAACGCTGGCCCCAGCCTGCATAACATCGTTGTCTCCACATCACCCGCCTTAGTCATAATTGAGCCTGAAATCCACATGAGCCGAATAGGCCCCCGCCTGCAACGGCGCTCGGGTGCGCTCCAGCTTTACGACATAGTCCAGCTGATCCTGCCCTACAGCTAACATCAACGGCGCACCTCGGCTCCCCAGGCGAATATCCCTGCCGAGCTGGTCCACCATGCGCAACGCCACGCCGGATGCCCCGCGCACCGCGATTAACTGCGGGTTATCCGCATCCGCCGGGGCGACAAAACTCAGCGACACCGCCGGTTGATGAGCACTCCACAACAGATTGCCGCTGCGCTCATCGCGGTTGTTCGCCGGGGTACGCAGGCAATCCTGCAAGCGCAACCGCACCGCGACCGGCGTGCCCTGTGCGCCAATCTGCGCCAACAGGGCGGTGCCGGTTTCCCCCAACCACACATCCTGATAAGCCGAGGTCATCTCCAGGCGACAGGCGCTTTCGGTCAGCGCACCACGCACATGCAACACCCCGTTAGCACCGTCAACGTTCCAGTTATCCGCCGCGCCTGCCTCAGGCATCAGCGCCAACATACTGCCAATCACCACTGGCACCATCAGTGCCGCAGCCACCCTGGCCAACAGATATTGCCGCTCAGGGCAAGACAGGAAGCCGCTCCATTGTTTTCGCTGTTGCATGTTCAGTTCCCTCTCTACGCCCGGTTATCAGCTTGGCTTGACGGGCTTGGCCTTGCACTCGGCACCACCGCAGTTGAACTGCAATTGCGGGCGGCCGCCGTAGTCATTGACATAGGTCAGCACCGGCGCATTGCCCAGCGCTGCCACGCCGACGTTCAACATCTCTTTGCCTTTTGGCGCCACCATCACCGGTTCAAAGCCCTTGGCGCTGGCGCTCCCCGGTTTGCTGCTGGCATCCACAATGGTGATGTAATACGGCGTTGGGTTGTTCACCTGGTATTTGTCGCCCTGCCTGGTCAGCGTTAGCTGCTCCTGCCAAGGGGCCGCACCTTCGGTATTGCTCAGTGCTTTTGGCCGGTAAAACAGTTTGATCCGCGTTTGCAACGCCAGTTGCAGCGTGTTGGGCTTTTCGCTCTTTGGCGGGATCTCACGCAGGTTGAAATAGAACAGCGTCTCGCGATCCTGCACCAACAGGTTGGCGGCCGGTAAAGCCTGCACCTTGATCTGGCTTTTTGCCCCCGGCTCCAGGCGCTGTAACGGCGGTAACACCGTCAAAGGCGTAGTGATTTTATTGCCCTGCGCATCTTCCACCCAGCCTTGCGCCAGGTATGGCAACTGCTTGTTTTCGTTGCTGATGGTCAGGCTGGTCGATTTTTCACCACCGTTAAACACCACCCGGGTGCGATCCAGCGCTATCGCGGCCTGGGCCTGCTGAAGGCCCAATACCCCGACCAGCAAGCTGCCCGCCAACGAATAAAGGGATTGACTCATTAGGTTCATCATTAATTACTCACTTTCTTTAAATTCAATAAAAAAGCCGGGGAGGGGGAGAAACAGCTCCGGCCTGCCACTACGGCTAAATACGTTTCCGTCGTTATTCCGCCGTCTCCGCCGGCAGCAGGCGGCACGGCAACAACAGGTTGGCCAAATCGTCTTGCGGAATGTGCTCCGGCAATGTCAGCGCACACTGCGCCCGCCCGTCCCATCGCACGGTCATCTCCTCATTCGGGTTAATGCCGCTCAGGTACAGGCTGCCACCATCGTTAACAATGCCCACATCCTGCTGTTTGCGGTTTTTCACCGTGGCGCCAAACGGCGGCGTCGAACCGTCCGCTAAGCGGATCACCGCCATCGCTTTCTCACCGGCGATCACTTCAAATCGGCGATAACCAATCGCCCCTTCGGTCAGGGTGGCCTGCACCACTGAACGCGTCGCTTCGGCATTCTCCGGCAGCTTGTTAACATCAATGCTGATCCGGTTGCGGTAATAACTGCTGACATCCGTCACCACCGCCTTGCCGAAGCGGTTGGTGCGCGTCACCGCGCCATAGCCGCCAATGGGAATATCCGCCACGCCGCCGGTGTCCACCATCATGCGGGTGCCGCCCATCATCCCTGACCTGTGCAGCGCCGCACCTTTCACGGTGGCGGTCGCCCCCCCTTGCAGCGATATCCCGGCCGACGAATAACGCCCTTCCTGGTAGCTGGCATTGGCATTTACCTGCGCCATATCGCCCTGATGGGTGTAATAAGCGCTCGCCAATGCGCCGTTGCGTGAGATGCCGCTGCCCAGCTGATAGCTATCGCCGTTTTCCAGCCGATCGTAGTACCCCACCTGATGGGTGTTGTCGTTACGGTCATAGCTGCCGCTGTAGCTGACCGAGCCGTTGCTCCCCCACGGCATCGACAGCGAGAGGTACATGCCGTCGTCATTGACGCCGTTATACTTATTGCGATACCCCGTCAGTGACAGGCTCAGGTTCCTGAACCGGCCGATATCAAAATTACGTGACAGCGTCAGGGTGTAACGATCGTTGGCCGCGCTGTCCCAGTAAGTCTGGTGGTTGTAGTTCAGGTAGGCACTTAACCCGAGATCGCGTAAATGCTGGCTGAAGCTGATGGTGTACATCTCTTTGCTGTTCTGGTTGCGCGTGCCATAGGTGCGCGCATCCAGGAATTCACTCATCGACATGTAGTTCCGCTCCGAGAAGCGATAGCCGGCAAAGGTCACCTGGCTGTCGTACTCATCGAAGTTTTTCGAGTAGCTCAGCCGGTAAGAACCACCTGTTAGGGTGGTGTCTTCCAGCTGCGCCAAACGCGCCCGCGACTGGGTCACATCAAATGACAGTGCGCCGAACATCATCAGATCCCGCCCGATACCGACCGCCAGTGCGTTGTAATCACCGCCCGCTACGCCGCCGCCGTACAGTGACCAGCCATTGCTGACGCCCCAGGAAAACTCGCCGGTCGCAAACAGCGGCCCGTTGGTGCTGTGTTTCCAGTCCGAAGGCCGCCCGCTCGCCAGTTTGTAGCGCACCGTCCCCGGCCGGGTCAGATACGGGATGCTGGCGGTATCGAGGCGGAATTCCTGTACGCTGCCGTCTTGTTCTTCAACCCGCACATCCAACTGCCCAGAGACCGCATCATTGATGTCCTGAATGCGGAACGGGCCGGACGCGACCTGGGTTTCATACAGCACACGCCCCTGCTGGCTGACCACCACCTTGGCGTTGGTGCGTGCTACCCCGGAGATCTCCGGGGCGTAACCACGCAGGTTCGGCGGCAACATACTGTCGTCGCTGATCAGGCTGGCACCGGTAAACCGGAAACTGTCAAAAATGTCGGAATATAGGAAGTTCTCCCCGACCGACAGCTTGGCCCCCAAACGCGGGAGCGCGCGATAGGCGTAATAACGGCTCCAGTCCAAACTTTGGCGTGTGCCCTCACCGCTACCGGTTTGATGATCCAACCGCGTTTGCCAGTCTGCCCGCAGCCGCCAGGCGCCCAGGTTGGCCCCCACCGTGCCGTTGCCGCTGAGGTTATATCCCTGCTGCCCTCGCTGCTGTTGCCGTTGGGTCTGCGCGTTGAGGTAATAATCCAACAGCAACCCTGGCACGCCTTCATCCCAACGCGACGGCGGATCCCAGTTGTCGGCGGCGTATTCCAGATAGGCCTGAGGTAAGCTAACGGTGAGGCTAGCGCTGCCCAAATCGGCACGCGCCGACGTGCCCGGCAGGCTATCTACCGACAGACACTCACCTTGATGCCACCAGGTCAGTTTTTCTTTCACGTCCGGTTTTAAGCCGAACTGCTCTACCATTGCCGGGCTGATGCACGCGGCGCTATCGTCAGCATCCTGCTCCGCCGGGTAAAAAGTAACGGTTTGCTCAGGCAGCTCCTGCTTATTAACGCGTACCAACATCATATAATCGCCCGGCATGATATATCCGCCACGCGAGAACTGGCCCAGATCAATATTTTCGCGATCTTTTACATCCAGAACATCGGTATTGAACTCCACCTCTTCCGCACTGGCGTAATACCCAAAAAGACCCAACGCGCAGGCAATATAAACTCCTACTGCACGAGGGCGGAAGGGTAATAAAGTCCAGTTCGGCATTATCATGCTCATCAATCCCTTTTTTCTTATTTTTACGCCAGCGCTATCAATGAAAAACTTTGTACTTCCACGAACAGGAAATAAGTGACAGGCACATCTGGTGATTTAAAACCTAACGTTTTTCCACGTTATTATCATCCAATCAGTAATAGTCCATTTTAAACCTAATGGTTGAGGTGTATTCTCCACTGCGTAATCGCTGTTGATTGCTGACCAGCCGCAGTGAATAATTTAGTGCTCTGTCACCTTCGGTAATATCAAGTAACGGCGTTGGATTGCCAGGTGATACGATATTTCCCTCGCTGTCACTAAGCTGTAACGCAACGCCGCGAGCTTGCCCATCGACACCGAATAATCCATTATCCACCCGCCCATCGAATGTCACCTGAAAGCGTTGCCACTTCGGTAAATTTTCATCAATGCGTCCCAAAACACAATTAATCAGGCGAATACTGAATGGGCGAATAGCGCCTTGCCCATCACGTATAATTTGGCTCAATGGTGCTACGGACATATCAATAGTCTGATCGCGACTATTGGTATCAATGGCGCAGGCCGTTTCGATTACGGCGCCTTGCATGTTAACCCGCCCCCAACCCGCCGCAGCCAGGCTGCTTTGCATTGGTAACAGCATGAACAGGCAAAACGCCGAATAAAGCATTTCTAGCTGTTTCATCTCATCATTCTCCCACGAGTCATTCTGGCAAGAATGTATGCGGGGCACAGCCCGCATACATGATTAATCCTGTCAACAAGCCAAATTATTTGTAGTTCAGAATGAAGTTGGCCACGCTCTGGAATTTACCCGGAACGATAGATTTATCATCGCCGCCGTCGCCTTTCAGATAAGCGCTGAAGGCCAGAGTCGCTTCAGAAGCACCTGCGCTAAGCAGTTGGCCCGCAGTTGGTTTACCCAGTTCGATCACATTGTTGCTGCCATCGGTAATTGCAATGCTGGCGCCTTTGGCATCACCGGTCATACCCAACAGGCCATTTTTGCCAGCCGCACCATCAAAAGTAGTGGTCACTGTTTTAGCGGTGTCCAGGCTGCATTTTTCCAGGCGAATTTCAAACGGCTTCGGGTCGGAGTTGCCGCCATTCAGCAGGGAAACGTTCGACACTGCGCCTAGATCAACGGTCTGATCAACAGACTTGGGATCAATTGAGCAAGGTGCATCAATAATAGAGCCGGTGAAGGTGACTTTACCATGACCTTCATCTGCAGCCTGTGCACCAGAAATAGTACCGAATGCCAAAACTGCAGCCATCATGATTTTATTCAATTTCATTTCAACTTTATCCTTTAAAGGGTCCATTCCCATTTGTGTGAAGTCGCCATTTATTCAGGTTCACACAACTGGCACATGGAAAAGAGGTTTACGCCTCTCTTCTGCGTACCATGTCATAGCTACCGGCAACTGGAAAAATGATATACCTCAAAAAATTAAAAAGCTAAAAAATCTAATTAATATCAAAAAATTGGATAAAAACTCCAAAATTAAATAAAATTAAATAATAAATCAGCATTAAAATCCAAAAAATAACAACCAGTTAAAAACTAAAACTCCTTTAATTTCAACCACATTTCAAGCATAAAATAATTTCCGCAAAAGGAGTTGACTGCCAGTATTGACCTACCCTAGATTCTACCAACCCTGACTCAGGACTAATCTTAGTATTGATTATTTTGTTGTTTACACACCAAAGTTTAATAGGTATCAATATGAAATATATATTAAATCTAACACTGGTTTTCGATCCGGAAGGTCGATTATTAATGCTTAGGAACAATAACCAACTAACTGTAGGGTTATCTAATCCGGCTACGCGATTGTTAACCGAAATGATAAAGAATAATAGAATTGAATTGACGCGCGAAATTCTGCTCAAGCATGTCTGGGAGGATTTTGGGTTTGCTTCGTCCGGTGCTACGTTGAGCAACCATATCAGCGAGTTGAGAAAAGCCTTTGAAGCGCTTGGGATAAGCAAAGATATTCTGCTCACTGTGCCGCGGATAGGCTTTAAATTGGATGCGGAAATCCACCCGGAAACCAAGCTGGCGAAAGAATCGGCCTCTGCTGAACATATTGAACTTCAGCCGTCGAGTAAACCGGCAACGGTGGATAACGTCGCGGCCGCCGGTCTGAACGTAAGCTCAAAAAAACCATTACGCAGAATGAAAATTCCGGCATTGTTTCTCCTCGTTGTTCTGTGCGTCACTGCTGTGGCGGCATGGATGATCCTGAGCAAGAATGAACAACCCGAGCTCATCGGGATCCAGGATAAATGTCATATCTATATTCTGAATGAAGGCAAGCATGAGCCCGTGCAATCTGATCGTGCACGAAAGATGCTGGCTGATGAAGGGATCGATTGTTCACGGACCGATCTTGACATCTATTATATGGAAGCGCGTCCTTCCAACGAATTTCTTAAGGTTTATTTTATATCGGCTTGCACCAAGAATAACGATACTAACTATAAAAGCTGCAACAACTTCAAACAGGTTGAGTAGGTTCATATGAATAGGATTATTATCAGTCTGTCCAGCCTTATCATCGTTATCGTCATCCTGAGTGGCGTTTATCATTATTTCAACCGCTCGAACTGGAAACCGTTTCGCTGTGATACTCATCTGAGTTCACGCATAGCGACAAAAGAGGGCAAGAAACTTGAACTCAATCTGGATATTAGCATCGTCACCGCCCACGAAGGCAGCAGTGAGGCGCTCGCAGTGGGTTCCCTCAAAGGAGAAGGAAATAATTATGTTTTTTCCAGGCGAATTTTCATCACCATGAAGCAATCTGATTTTAAAGGCTTTGCCAAAACCATGATTATCCGGGAAGAGCACCACCCCATAGATAATGTGCCAGAAGAAATCTGGCAACAATACGTGCTGCCGGAGGCACCAGGCGTCGCATTCTACATGGAAACAAAGCATTTAAAAAATAATGCATATCTTATTAAAGGGTTGACCAACCCTCACTTTGTTTGTGCGAGAACATCGAATTAACTTATCCAAAAGGCTTAATCATCTGTCATTCACTGATTAAGCCCTCATTAATGCTCCCCGCGGATTTTAATTAAAAACCAACCCAGTCATACCGTCTAATACGCTAGTCTACGACATAAATCACAGGATAAAAAACTGATAATAAAAAGTTAAATGAAATTTTTCACCACATAATGCCATTAAAAGTCATTAACTTGAATGCGGTGTATCTTGTTGGTTAGCCTATTGCTGCTACTGAATTGCCGGCTTTTATGCGGCTAATAATATCGTACCCCGCACTGCAATGCCGGAATTATCGCAGAGAAAATCCGAGAGTCGTGACGTCATAAAAATGAGTGACTAATGCCAATAAACATAAGCCAGGAGGAAGAGAACATGGGAAGCACGAAAAATGCCATCATGACGGAAACATTGACCATCCGCATAATAGACGATGATAATTTTTACATAGCAGGGCTGATTATGACCCTATCCAACTATTTAAAAAATAAAAAGATCCGATTCTACACCGGTCTCTCGAATGGAATAGCTGCGGATATTACCTTTCAGGCCATTCGCTGTGGCACACTAATCTCGCCAGCCTCCGCCTCTGGGGGCTGCAACCCGACGCTTTATTTTGCCATCGCGGATAGAAAAGATGTTCATCTACAGCACTTATACAGTGGCGTGACAGAGTCCAATATCTTATACCGGCACCAATCTGTGAGCGCCGTTTTACAACTCATTGAGGACACACTGCTTTCCCAACAGCCGCAGCCCGAAAACACGCAGCAAACCACTAAAGTCGGTCTCCCCGAACCACTCACACCGCGTGAGCAAGAAGTGCTACATTACCTTAGGCAGGGTAAAAGGCATGCCTGCGTTGCAAGTTGTATGGGTATCCATGAGAAGACCATAAGCTCGCACAAACGCGCAGCAATGAAAAAATTGAATTTCAGACGTACTAGCGAGTTATTCCATTGGATGCTGCAGGGCGGTTTAACCCGTCACCAGTCAATGAAAGCGAATTGAACATGAGTTTTCCATCCCTCTCCATATTACTGTCTCTTGTACCCATCTCAAATTGCGGTCAAATGGCCGTAATTTGAGAAACACAGCAAGCTGATTTTAAAGAGAATTTTTCGGGCGGAAAATTGACAAGTTTAAAGTCACTCCTATAAAAACAGCAAGATGCCGAGTTGTGTATCAGGGACAGCTCCATATCGAGGAAATCTGCTAAGGTTTTTAGTGAGTATCAAAAGCGAACATTATTAATTATATTCAACTAATTAGATCTAACCCTAAAAAAATCCACGTCGAAACGTGGATTCAGTATCATAGCCAAGGGCAAGCATCTTTTACTCGAAGTAGACCTCGGGGTTATCCGCCAGCGAAACGAAATTCTTGGTATTTTTATCCAGCGTGCGGATCTCACCACTTTCGATGTCGTACACCCAGCCGTGCAGGCGCAGGGCGTTGTCGCGCAGACCAACGGCAACGGACGGATGAGTCTTGATATTGTTGAGCTGGGCTATCACGTTCTCTTCAACCATAGCGTTAACTTTGTCGATTTCGCTATCCCAGGTTTTCTTCTCTACCACCGCTTTTGCCGCGTCCGCATAGTGCAGCCAGTGGGCAACAGCAGGCATCGGGTCAAGGCACTGGCAAGAAGCTATAGCCTTCATGGCACCACAGTTCGAGTGGCCGCAGATCACTATGTCAGTAACGCCTAGCGCCACAACCGCGTATTCGATGGTCGCCGACACCCCACCCGGCTCCGGGCCAAAGGAAGGGACGATGTTGCCAGCGTTACGGATAACGAAAAGCTGCCCCGGCTCTTGCTGGGTCACCAGCTCGGGTACCAGGCGGCTGTCAGAACACGAAATAAAAAGCGCTTTAGGGTTCTGGCTGGAGGCCAGGCTGCGGAAGAGTTCCTTACGCTGCGGGAAAATCTCTTTCTGGAAACTGAGAAAACCTTCAATAATATGTTGCATAGCACACTCTCTAGATCTGTAATCTCGATAGTATGATAAGCATCACTCCCTGTTAGTCCAGTACCTGATAGGCAAAAAAACAGCATTCTGTTGTCGCTGGATCTCACTCCAACATTTCGAATGATGCATTTAATGCCCGATCTCCCCTGCATCTTCAGGCTCATCATTCTCGACGTTATAGGCAATCACCCTTTTCGATGAGAACGTAGGGAGTCGAGGATGAAAAGTGAGCACCGTAAACGCGAGTGACCTCGCGATAAGGACAGAGAAAAGTTACCAATTCTCCCTTATTAATGCTCCCAAAAAATATAGCAAACATACTGGAATTTCTTTACATCCCTTGTTCAACACCAGCTAGTTATTGTTTTCATAACATCAATGAAAATTAATACCTATTTTTAGTTACTTTTTTGTTTTTAGCGCAACAGATTTAAGTTTGATTTAGATCACAAAAAGTGCTTTTTTTGCCATTGGATTTTTACATGTTCTGGATAAAAAACCACCCTTTCCTTTCCATTTTCTTGGCCACATTTATTATAAGAATATTCAACAATAGTTTTATCTATTTTTTTAATTTAAAAATTAAATCTTCTGAGAAAAATCCTAAAAAACACATAAGTTCATGATTATTATTTACTATTTCAAATAATATGAAGAAATTCATTTTGTTGTGATAGTGAATAAAACAATTCAAATGACTAGGATATTCACAACACATTATGTTCGGTTACACCGATCGATCAAAAGATATTGATAGCCACAAACTATCATTAATAATAAATCCAATTGATTTAAACGATTGTTAATAATTATTACAGTCGGTTAAAACTTAAAAGGCCAGAGGGAAGGAATCTTCTCTGTAATTTTTAAGCTCAAGATTGTTTGCTAAGTCTATATGATATCCATAGGCAGGCTGTCTTTAAGGGAGGTAGTGACTTGATGAAATATTATTTTGTCTCGGATGATTGTTATTTTCTGAACGGATTAGAAGATACTTTATCAGGAACCATTAAAGAACGGTCAATTTATGTCAATGTCAATCATGATATTTTCATTCTCAACCCAGAACCTAATGATGTTATAGTGCTGGCAATATTCAATGTTACCAAGCGTCGTGAGATAATGCGAAAACCAGGATTATCGCTCTGCCGCCTTATTATCATGGTGAAATATGGGGCCAGCCTTATACCGGGAGCAACGTATACCCCTTGGTTTATCCCTTGGAAAACAACGACAGAAGACTTCATTAACATACTGAATGAATTGAAAAATAAAAAGTCAGCCCGACATCAACTTCCCTTAGAAGAATCGGAGGTATTTCTTTACCTAGGGGCGGGGCTTTCACATAAAGAAGTGGCCCAACAGCTGAGCCTATCGAACAAGTACATTTATGCAATCAGACGTAGAATTAGTATTTCATTAGGGTTACGAGCATGTAATAGTGCCACCAGCATTCTCCTCTGTCGGGATGTGGCAGAAATGAGGCTATATAATAAACGACGAGCCACCTTCACCCCTTGGGGTTATGAAAACAGCCTTACATTATTTTGATCGCAAAACAAACAAATATAACAAAAGTGTAACTTAATTTGTTTAAGATCGTTCTTGGATTCTTGAAAAATCATCGAGCTCCATATCGCCACTCAGGGAAAATGAAGCGAGGCTCGGCTAGAAAAAACCACCTCTAAAATAGTGATCGTAATGACATGAATTTATTTTTGAGGGAATAATTCTCATTCGGATAACCGTGGGAATACCAGTGTAAATATAAGGAGGAATAAAAGCGTTCTAACGCGGATTCCACTTTTTCGTTTGCACTAAAAAGGAAATAATCAATCTAAATGATAGGTCACGCTAACAGGTTGGCTATTCCAAATTTAAATGACGATGTAATACTTAAATGGAGTTAATTATGAAGTACAGTAAATATCTTTTGGCAACCGCGATCGTAGCTACTTTTGGTGTGGGCGTTGCTCAGGCGGCGTCAAACGGTACCGTTAACTTTACCGGTCAAGTTCTCGATAAAACCTGCGATATCACTATCGATGGTAATGCCAGCCCGGCCACCGTGGTACTGAAAGCCGTTGATAAAAGCCAACTGAGCGCTGTTGGCGCGACTGCCAAACGTACCAGTTTTAATATTGAGCTGAGCAACTGTACCGGCTCAGCTGACGTGACCAATGCAGCGGCCTTCTTTGAAAACAGCTCAACTGTTGATCCGATCGGCTACCGCCTGAACAATACCGCAACCGGTGATACTGCTGCTACCAACGTTCAGTTACAGCTGATTGACGCCCCAACCGGTAACGCTATCAAGGTAGGTAGCCCGGAACAGCATACATCTTCAACTACCTATGACCTGACCTCAGGTACAGCCACACTGCCGTACGCCGTTGAATACTACGCGACTGGCGCAGCAACAGCAGGTCTGGTAGCCAGCTCCGTCAATTTCACCATTAACTACTTCTAATCTTTTTTGCCAAAGACTGAGTATTGACGGGCTTTACACGGGGAGCAGCTGACCGCTCCCCGCATTAAGGGAGAAACCATCATGAATCACCGTGCCATTTGCCATAGCGCCGCCGCGTTCGTATTAACTTTTATTTTGACGGCCCCAGCAGTGGCGGGAATTGTCATTACCGGTACACGCGTTATTTATCCGGCGATAGAGCGCGAAGTAATGGTGAAAATCGATAATCGTGGGAATCAGCCGGTTCTGGCACAGAGCTGGGTGGACGACGGCGATCCAGATGCATCGCCGGAAACAGCCCGCGCCCCATTCACCATCACACCACCGATCAACCGTATCAATGCTGGTAAGGGGCAGACACTGCGCCTGATGTACACCGGTGAGCCGCTGCCGACGGATAAAGAGTCCGTGTTCTGGCTCAACGTACTGGAAGTACCACCGCTGAACAAAGAGAAGCAAAACCAGCTACAGATGGCGTTCCGTTCACGCATCAAGATTTTTTATCGCCCAGCAGGCCTGGTGGGTAATGCAAACCAGGCAGGACAGTCTGTCACCTGGAAAAAGGTGAAGGGCGGCGTGGAGGGAACCAACCCGACGCCGTACTACGTATCACTGGCCAATATTGCTGAAGATAAAGAAGGTAAACGACCTATCGGCAAAGGCGGCATGATTGCTCCCGGCGGGAAAGCCGTATTCGCAATTGATAAAAGCTTGAGCACCATCTACCCCTCATACATCAACGATTTTGGTGGCATTAATCCCACATCACAGCCGGTCGCCCCATAACAACCGCTGGCTGGAAGCGTAAAGCGTGCCTGGTGCGCTGTTACAGGAATAGAGCTTTTTCTTGATTGAGTATTGCGCCGCCCTGTTAGGGTGTTTTAGTGATAAGGAATTCACATGCCTTTTTTCCATCATTCACTGTCGCCGCTGGCCGCCGCCGTCCTGCTGGCACTCGCCGGAACGGCCGTAGCCGACGACGACATTGAGTTCAATCCCAATTTTATGAGCCCCGGTAGCCAGCAGCGCATCGACCTGAACCGCTACAATCAAGACCTTGCACCGGCGGGAAAGTACAGCGTAGAACTTAACGTGAATGGCCGCCACATCGGGCGAGATGATGTGACCGTGCAGGATAGGGTCGTGGAGGGTCAAAGGGTGCCGCAGGTGGATATCTGCATTAAACCCTCTGCACTCACTACGTTGGATATCAACGTTGAGCGGCTGACTCCAGAGGCGCAAAAAATGGTCGCGGCTCAGAAAGCGGCGGGCAAGGATGACGCGTGCCTGGCCCTGAATCACCTGCTGCCGGAAGGCAGCGTGGCGTTTGACGCCAATGAACAAGCGCTGAACCTCAACGTGCCGGAGATTTTACGCGTTAACCGCCCTCGCGGTTACGTCAATCCCGAACAGTGGGATACGGGCATCACGGCGGCCACTCTGGGCTACAACCTTAACGCTGGCAGCACCCGCTACAACGGCAAAAATAATGATACGCTCTACGGCAATATCAACGGCGGTTTTAATCTCAAAGGTTGGTACCTCCGCCACAACGGTGTCTATACCAAAACCACGGATACCAACGGCAACTATAACAACATCAACACCTACCTGCAGCGGGATATTCCCGCCATTCTGGGGCGGGCGATCATTGGCGATGCCAACACTAAAGGGGAGATGTTCGATACCCTGTCGTTTCG
The DNA here is from genome assembly GCF_050434425.1 of Serratia sp. 2723. Lineage (NCBI taxonomy): Bacteria > Pseudomonadati > Pseudomonadota > Gammaproteobacteria > Enterobacterales > Yersiniaceae > Serratia > Serratia sp. 2723. Next base: position 300,761 of record NZ_JBNDIN010000001.1, on the reverse strand, counting down.
TGGTGTGCAGATAGCCAATGAAGAGCAGATGCTGCCGAACTCGGTCAGGGGCTATGCGCCAGTGGTCAGGGGCATCGCTCGTTCAGCATCCAGGGTCGTTATCCGTCAGAATGGCAACGTCATTTACGAGCGTTCGGTAGCACCGGGGCCGTTTGAAATCACCGATCTTTACCCGACTGGCTACGGCGGTAGTCTGGATGTCTCCATCGAGGGAGCCGATGGCTGGCAACAGAATTTCCAGGTCCCCTATGCAGCGACCAGTAACCAGCTACGTCCCGGTTCACACCACTACAGCATGACCTACGGCAAGATACGCTCCACCCAACTGCGTAGAGAACCGACCCTGCTGGAAGCTTCTTATCGGCGCGGCATTAACAACGCCATGACGTTGTATGGCGGCATTCAGGCCAACGGTGCCTACCAGGCGATAATGGGCGGAGCCTCTTTCGGCACCCCACTCGGTTCCTTCTCGATGGACGTCACTCATGCGCGCCCTCGGCTGGGCCAGGGCTGGGGAAGAATATCGGGGGAAAGCTACCAGCTTAAGTATAGCCAGATCATCCAGAGCACCGGCAGCAACCTGTCGATAGCCGCTTACCGCTACTCCACCGAAGGCTTTATGGACTTTATGACCGCCATGTCAACGGCGGAGCAATACTCAGGGGACGGCAGCGGCAGAACCTTTAAACGAGCTAAGGACCGTCTGTTGGTCAGCGCTTCGCAGCCGCTACCGCAAGGTTGGGGGCAGTTTTATGTCAGCGCATGGCAGCAGGCCTATTGGAATGACCCGTCAACCGACCGGCAGTACCAGTTCGGCTACACCAACCGCTATAAGAATCTCAGCTACAACCTGAGCATGAGCCGCAATCAGGACGCATTTGGTCGTTCTCAGAACACTTATACGCTCAACCTGACGCTCCCACTGAACGACCTGTTGGGCTTCAGCCAGATGGGATCCAGATTTACGCGCGGACCGGGTAACACGACGAACGAACAACTGTTTGCCTCAGGCACGGCGGGCGCCGAGCAAGAGTACAGCTACAACGTCACGGCGGGCTATAACCGGCAGGGCGGCGGAGGCAATAGCAACAGGAATAGCAGTAGCCTTGTCATGAACGGTTCGGCACGCACCCGGTATACCACCGTGAGCGCATTGGCGGGCACCGGTAAAGATTACGAAACCTGGTCGGCAGGCATGAGCGGCGCCATGGTAGCGCACTCAGGGGGGGTGACGCTGTCGCCATACAGCGGCGACACCTATGCGCTGGTCGAAGCTAAAGGTGCCAAGGGCGCGAGTATGGTGAGCTATCCCGGCATTAAGGTGGACAGCTTTGGCTACGCGGTTATCCCCTACCTGACGGCTTATCAGCTTAACGAAGTGGAAATCAGCCCGAAGGGGCTGTCGAACAACGTCGAGCTGAATCTGACCAGCCAGAAGGTCGCCCCCTACAGCGGAGCAGTGGTGAAAGTGAAATATGACACCACAGTGGGGTACCCGGCGCTGATCAGCGCCCCGATGGCCAACGGTCAACCGATGCCGTTCGGCGCGGAAGCGTTTGACAGCGACGCACGGCGTATCGGCGTTGTTGGACAAGGAGGGCGGCTATTTGCCCGCGTACCGTCAACAGAGGGCACCATCAAGGTCGTTTGGGGCCAGGCACCGGACCAACAGTGCCAGGTACGCTATATGCTGCCTGCCAATGCGGATCTGGAAAAAAGCAATGCCATCAGGTTTAACTCGCGCTGCGAGTAACGGCGGCATAAAGACATTGCCGGGTGGCCGAAACGACGGTCGCTAATCCGGACTACAGCGTTAACAGCAGAATAAAGGATTTGATGATGAAAACGACGGGACGCTTACTTTCGGGGCTAAGAAAATATGCCAGGCCGATTGGCCAGTTTTTGAGCGGATCTCTGGCGCTGGCAGCGCTACAGGCGCAGGCGGTAACCTGTGGGTTCACCGAGCTTTTCAATGAAAACGTGACGATACCTGTCATCGGGCCAGGCATGTCAACGGTTGGGGAAGATGCCCCTATTGGCAAGGTGCTCTATGCAGGCCGACTCTGGAGTAAGGGTTATTCAACCATCTATGGGTGTACGATAACAACGTCAGAGAATGCGGTAATGCATACCTATAACAAGGTCGAAGTCATTGCCACACCATCGGGAGCGCCGATACGCTCTGGTGATAAGGATATTTTCCCGACCAATGTACCCGGTATCGGCGCTATTTTTTACGTTTCTGGCTCGCTTTTTGATAACGCGGCATTTCCAGGAATTTGGGAAAATACGATTAATATTGGTTGGGGAACGGTAAGCCAAGGGTTAGGCCAACTGGGTAACGTTAACATCAACCTCGTTAAAACTGGACCGATTACTGCGGGAACTCAACAGGTGCTGGGGTCTTCGTTTCCCACTTTTCAGATTAGCTCTGGTTCAAAGTCCCCATTCGTCGTCGATCATGTATTCGTTACGCTTAATTTTAGCGGTGCTACCACTATGTATACCAAAACCTGCCAGTTGGCCAAATCGGTTATCGATGTCGATTTGGGTACGCACCAGCGCAGCGATTTTACCAGCATTGGTAGCGTGACGGAGTGGGAGGGTTTTGATATTACGTTAAAAGATTGCCCACCTTTTGTGGGTTATGGCAATTATTACCATATGGAACTGACTGGCGATACCTTCGGTTCAAGTGCACCCAATCAGGTCGCAATCAGCTTTAACAGCGTTCACGGCGTCGTTGAGGGTAACCCATTGTTGGCCAAGCTGGAAAGCGGGCCAAACTCAGCGGAGGGAATTGGTATTGAGCTGTCAAAGAGGGATGCCACCAGCTCGATCAATCTTGACGGTAGCGGTGGCTTTGACCTCGATAACTTACCGACACAAGATGGCTCATCGTATGTGATCCCGCTTAAAGCCCGATATGTTCAGTATGAGAGCAATGTGAAAGCGGGTATCGCAAACGGCGCCACTGTTTTTACCATCACCTATAATTAACCACTGTAATGAACAGCCTGTAGGCTGTTTTCAGACTGAAAGCAAAGTCCTGGTCGTAAGAGCAGGACTTTGATCTAATAGCTGAGCTGTAAGGCAACTCAGGATCTTGTCAGGGCCATAGTAATGATCCTTCCATAGTACGGCCATGAGTCTATAAGCAATGTTGAACCAGCATATGTATCCGGTTTCAGACCGGGTTGCATCAGATTGGCTTCAACTGAGAGGAAATGCGAGGAAAGCTTTGCGGATATTGGATTTCAGGCACAAAAAAAGCCGCTCGAAGGCGACTTGATTTGCGTACTGACTAATGGTGCCGAAGGCCGGACTCGTACATCTCGCATACCTCATTGTTTTATATTGATAATTAAAGTAACTCCAAATATAGGCCAGATTTGTCTACGGGTTCGGGGTCACTCCAGAATAGTGAGATACCAACCGATGACCTTATCGTGCATTTCCTCTGACTTCGAAAAGCAAATTGTTCTTCGGGTCAGGCGTTTGATATGTGTACGAAGATTAAGATTATGTCGCTCTATCCGTTGAGTATATTTCTTGCTCACAACGTGGCTTGTTGCACTTAACAGTACCTTATAAACCGGCCAGGCATCTGTCATATAAAAGGCAATATTAAATTGGCTTAACAGGGCCAGCAATCGTCGCAGAGTAGAGGCATTTCTCGGGCCGAAGACGTGGGCCAGAGCACGTTTGCGGATACGGTCATAAGCGTAGAACAACCACCGGGGATTGGCTTTACACCGCACGTAAGACCATTGTTCATCGGCTTCACAGCAGATAACGACTTCCGCTTCGGAGTCGATATTCTCAGCTACCTGTTTTGGCGAAATTTTTTTAAGTGCCGCAGAACCGTATTGAGGCTGATGCCGAGAACCCGTGCGGTATCGCGACATCCGGAACCGTTCATCGCCATATTAACAATGTTTAACTTGATAAAGTTGATGCGCCTGACTGATTGCTCCCCCAAAGCCTGGTCCTGGACACGCCGATGAAAACCGTTTCACGTCTCGGCCTATTAAACCCCGTGGATAAATCATGCCAGAGAGCCCCGGAACACAGAGCCAAAAATACGATATTCAATAATTTCGCCCTATCGCTGTATAAATATTATGCATACGACTCACTCGCATTGCAGCATGGCATTGACAACCCCCAACACCCGTTCGGAAGATTGTGGAATATTATGTCTATGCGATGGGATTTCACCAAGATGTCAGACTTCACCATTATCACAGACGTTTTCCTTTTCCCCTGACAAGATCCAGAACATCCGACATCAGGGGCTATGTCGACTGCATTAGAGAGGCGTCTTATGTCATCCTTACTACAGCTAACCCAGGTTATTGGGGTCGGATTGGTGTTGCTATTACCGCTAGCCAATCCGCTGACGACTGTCGTTCTGCTGCTCGGGCTCTCCGGCAACATGACAAACGCAGAACGGAATCATCAGTCCCGTATGGCAGCCGTATATACCTTTGCCATCATGACTATTGCTTTTTATGCCGGGCAATGGGTAATGAATACTTTTGGTATCTCTATCCCTGGGCTGCGAATAGCCGGTGGGCTTATCGTGGCATTTATCGGTTTCCGGATGTTATTTCCCCAACAAAATAGTATTGATGTGGCCATAGAGGACAACCAAGCCCAAAAGCAACAGCTACGTACTGAAACTAATATTGCATTTGTTCCTTTAGCGATGCCCAGCACCGCCGGGCCAGGAACCATTGCCATGATTATCAGTTCAGCATCCAGTTTCTATAAGAATTCTTTCGGGTTAGAGCACTGGGTTATGCTCGTCGCACCTGTCATCATCTTTTTTATCATAGCGCTGATTTTGTGGCTGTGCCTACGCAGCTCCGGCACAATTATGAGGCTTGTCGGCAAGGGCGGTATTGAAGCTATCTCCCGTTTGATGGGCTTCTTACTGGTTTGTATGGGGGTTCAGTTCATTATTAATGGCGTATTGGAAATCGTCACGACCCATGCAGGAGTATAACTCAGCATAACGTTTAGCCAGAGAACAAGACCGCGTCAGTGGACGCGGCTTCAAAAAGACTGTATTGCCAAAGAGTGAGGTAAACCGCATCACAATCGCTATTTGGCCAAACTAAGCTCCTTGAGTTTCTTGGCCGCAGTTCCGAACTGGCCTAATTGGTAAACAACAGCTCTGGCAGGCGAAAACGAAAACGCTTCAAGCCTCATATCCTTCACGTTGGACTGAGCTAACACCTCATTAGCAGTCGCATACACTTTGTCGAGCTCGGCTGATTGGGTTATTCACAAAGAAGTCCCCTTCGTCATAAGCCCCCCTCACTTTTGAGTGCCTTAAACTGCTGTATGACCCTTCAGGGGGCTGATCACGAGCTGTCATCATCCCATTTAGCCTCCATGCCCCTCTGTTTCAGGCCATCTTCCGATACCCAACACCTGAGAATGCCTAGTATCCATTCACGTCATGAATACGCAGGGTGTACACCATCGTGGCGCCCGGCGGCACCTTCGGCGGATAGCCCTGGTCACCATAAGCCAGCACCGGTGGAACAACTATGGTGACTGAGCCGTGATTTTTGATTTTCAACAGCGCATTACGAAATATCGGTGGAAAGGCATTAACCGGCTGTGAAATCACTTTCCCGCTGCTTTCCATATCCTTGATAACTGTTCCGTCGGTCAGCGTCTCTTTCACCACCACTGACACCATGTCCGATTCGGTTATCTCGCCCTCACCCACATAATCAATTCGGTACAAAAATCCACTCAGGTCTTTCTTGACCCCGGCCTGAGTGGCAAATTCCTTCATGTATCGGCTCCCTGACTGCTCGTAGCGTTTTTTCTCCTTACCTTGCTGCTGAGACAGGAGATTAGCAGACTCTTTCAGCGCATTATCAATGGCCTCCTGCGTCAGCACCAGTTTGCCGGTAAACACATCTCGAATACCGACAAGTGCCATTTCGGGCCGAACACTGACTCCTGCCGCAGCCCGTTCCTCAAGTAACGAAAGGACATCCAGGCCCAGCGACGTGCCCACGGCATAATCCCGAATATCATCATGTGTTGCCGGGATGACGGGCTTCTTCTGGTCAGACAGCGCCTTCTGTGCCGTCTCCAGCATGCCGGTCTGCGTCTGAACGGTAGTCATTAGCAGATTGTTCTCCTTATGCTGTGCTTCCAACTGCTCACGCAACGACATCGTTGCTTCCTGGCTGGCCTTCAGCTCGGTCTGCGCCTTATCCAATGCTGCTGTAAGTTCATTGCCACTGTTATTTTTAGCCGCCGCAGCAGACAGTTGCGCCTGGAGCGTTTGTACCTGTTTCTGACTGTCTGCAAGCGCTTGTTTTTGCGTGTTCAGTTCCGTCTCAGGCACCAGGGTTTTGAGGCGCGCATTAAGTGATGTAATAGTGGCAGTAAGCTGTTGCATACGTAATTTCTGCGCCGTCAGTCGGGCCAGGAGCTGGCGGCTGTCGACACTGGTAGTAGAAAGCTGGCGTGTTGCCAGTCCCGGTACTAACTTCGTATCTGCGTTGGCTGACGCCGTATTGATCGTCGTTCCGGGTATCACCCCCAGCAATGCTGGCACATCACCTTCGCTGGCTAGAATATCGGACAGGGACTGTAATGCCTGATCACCAGAGGCTGCTCGCTCTGTTCCTGCATCAACAGGTAGCACCGCACACATGACGGTTAACAATACGCATTGGGTCCAGTTCACCGAATACTCTCCCCGCGGCTAATCAACCCATCCAGCACATCACGTTCAATCTGGGCACAAATCTGGTTAGTCTTGTAACGATAAAGGGAATCGAGCGTATCCCGGGTGTTCACATTCACATTCCCCCGCACGCTGGCATAGACCGACACGCCGGACACCAGAGCGTCAAAGTCGGCCTTACGGGACGTCCAGGCTTTATCGTTCACCCGCTTGAGTGAATCCAGGTCACGCTGGCAGGTGAGAATGGCGTTGCTGCCCTCCGGGGAATGCGACGCTCCGGTCACGGCACTTTTGTCTGCCATCCGAGAAATCGGAACGTAAGTACCCAATGCCGCGACAGGCTTTGTCATCCCTTCCGACCGCTCTGAATGTCCCTGCGCCTGACAACCACTTATCAGGCAGGTGGCCAAGCCCGCGACTGCCAGCAGGGAGCCGTGTAAATACCTACTCATACACATACCTTTGCAAATCGATTGTTTTATTCCGGTGAGCCGGACTATGTAAAAGCATTAATGTTAATAAAGCGGCTAATAATCTATGGCCGTTATTCATCATTAGTAAACTACCGAACCAATCACCACGATCGTATACTTGCCAGCCTCCCCCGTCTGAGATTCATTAGCCCATAGTTTTACTATGTGATTTTCGCCCGTCGATTCACTGCTTAACAGGCAACGTTCTGCATCGCATTTCAAGCTACGTCCACCATCATCAGACAGATAAACCTGCAGGTCACGCGGGTGAGGGGAACCCTCCTGAGTCATTTTCCCCTTTCCAGGATCACCGATATTACTTTGATAGATAGGAGGAAACGCGACCGCCACATTACCCCCCGAAAGCGGTACGCCTGCGGTTTTAATTGTTAGTGACCCTAAATAGGTCGCATTATTTAACGGGCCTGCAGATAGATTCGGTGACGGTTGCCAGTCGAAAACAGGCACTACTGCATAATTGGTGCTAATGGTTAAAGTTTGGATTTGCACAGGCCCAATGATATCGTTGGATGCCCATGCAGGCCCGAACAACAGAGGGACAAAAAAAAACCACCGGTTCGCCCCAGATAATATTTTATTTAGCACGCGGCCTCCCGAACTTGGCATTCGATGTAAAGCAGGATGCTCACATCATCTATCAAGTGAGAATAGGGTTACACAATAGATAAGAAGGAGCATCCTTGCTCCACGTGATAGCATTACTCCCTGCTACGGCGCATATTGTGCAACCTGCATTTGCGCACTATATTCGCCAGGCTGGACCTGACCTTCATGTACCGGGGCAATGTGAATAGTCGTTGATGTATCCGTTGCGACCGCAGTGGTTGTCACAAACCAGTTACTATCATCTTTAGAGGGCACCAAAAGTACGTTGCTTACATCTTCCATCTGCGCCTCAATGGTGTTATTACCTTCAGCGTCCTTAAACACGGTCTGAACTGCCTTCCCAGGAATAGGGTCCTTCCACTGGAAACCAATGACCTGCGCCACACTGGAATCCGCCTTCATTTCCGCCAGCACCGCATCCGTATTTAGCTTGGTACCCAGTTGATGCGCAATAGGCGTGAGGGTCAGTACGCCAGGAAGAGAGAATTGAACCTCAAGTTCTTGTGGCGAACTATCATGCCAGGTTGCGGCAAAAGTAGAGCCCGATAGCAAAGCGAGAGTTGTAGCTATAATGAGCTTTTTCATGTTCTTCTCCATTAATAAAATGCTGAGCCAGTTAGTGTAGCGACATAGGTTCCAGGGACTGGAGTCATGGCAGTAGACACAACCACGTAAAGCGTGGCGGCTGTTGTATCAGTTGCACTTTTATCCCCATAAACGCCACTTCCGGCCACCAGTTCTGCCGCTGCAGTGCCCAGAGCATCGGACGCGAGCTGTACTTCCAAGGGGGTAGAACTAGTGCTATTTTTCAGCGAGGCTTTCGAACCATCGCTAGCGTCCTTGTTAGCATCCCCCCATTTGAAGCCCAGGTTCTTACTCACATTGGTACCAGACTTTACGAATACCGTCGCGAGTTTCGCTTTCACCGGCAAAAGCTGGCCAGCCGGTAGATTCAATTCTGGCAACAGCGAAATAGTAATATCCTGATCCTGCGAAATTGAAAATTTCGAGGTGGCTGCCTTTTGGTTTCCAAACCCTGTTGCGTACGATGTTCCCATCGTAGCCATCGCGGAAAGCAATACTGTTACCATGGCAATAGCTACCGTTTTCTTACGCTTGGTACATTTCATTTTAGTTTCCTGAATTATATTCAATAGTATCCAGCCGGATTTTATTCAACCGAATAAAATCTCTACGCCTGCCAATTTAACTTCGATAATTTCAGATTACAGCCCTTCGAATCAAAATTTATTCAAACACCACCCTCCCATTCTTGCATTAATTCAGGCACAGCTAACATCACGTTCAACACATCACTTATAGGTGTGCAATGAACACGACTTCAATTTACAGATTGCAGGCATAGCGTCACGCCAACGACATTAATTAAATATCGTAACACCCCATATATTCAGCGAATTGAAAGATCTCTACAGCATTATTTTAGATACGCGGTTCCCCCGAGCTCGTAAATGAACGAGCCTGCTCCGGTTATACCGGTAGAGTCCGTTGACGCCGTCAAGGTATAGGTCGCAGGCCCAACAACCGATGAAGCCTGCATCTTGGTAAACGTTGCCGTGACTGATGGGGTAACCGCAGAGGTATTAGCCCCCCCCAGCGTTATGGTCAGGTCACCCTTTCCGGTACCGGTGGCACCGCTGCCGGTCCCAGTTATTGTTGCGCTTGTATTATACGCTCCAGCAGCACCTTTCGCTTTTATACCCAACCCCACAAACTCCGTCGTCCCACAATCCACTTTTACAGTCCCTGCCCCTCCCGCGACGGTGCTTGTCGGATCCAACACCTTGCCACTCACTGTTATGTTCTTGGCAGTTACACTAAGGTTGCAAACTGCGTCGATGCTTGCGGTTATAGTGAGATCTGAGGTCTTTACGTCGCCAATAATGTCATTTGCTGCATACACATCGCCGCACAGACATGCCATCAGCCCCACAGTGACAGCTGAAAATCGCTTGGCACGAATATATTCTTTCATTTCATCTTCCTTACTTTTCATGGTTTTGGCTATACATCATTGTACTCATTCTTTCTTGGTCGGAAATTGCCTTGCACATCGCTATTAAAATAGAGCGCGGTGTTCCGATAATTGCTTTCTGTTAGCCGGTTAAACTGGCATATTCTATGCGTAATTTGAAATGCTCTCCCGCTGTCGCCTTGCCCGGAAATAAACAATTACCCGTTATAGTTGTTTCTAATATATCCCCATTCACTGTGTTCCAGTAGCCGTTTAAACCCGCTGGTTTAATATTTGCTGTGTCAAGAATTAGATTTATCGCCCCTCCTTTATCGCCGCTGACACTCGTCCCTGCTCCAAGTTTTTTCGGCCCCTGGTCGATAATTCTAAACCCAATTCGCCCCGCTAACGTTGTATCAGAGTTGTGCGCATGGATTTGAAATAACGATTGGCTCTTGGTACAAGGAATACGTAGCGACGCATTCGAGGTAGTCAACGTTACCGTAGAACCTAAATCTTGTTGAATTTTCAGTTTTGCGTAGAAGCTATATTTTTGTACGAACTGCGTTGGCATTGCCCCACACGCACTCACAAAGAACAACGTAGCCATTGTCACGCCTAAATTTAAAGTAATATTCATGATGTTCCCCAATATCCAATAGCAATTGGAATACTGTATGTCCCTGGAACCAGGTTTGCCGTTCCACCTGGATAGGCACAACCAAAGTATAAGTTATTGGGCCCAGTACCCGATGGCAAGAAGATCGTTCCGCTCCCCCAGATTGCACCACTGGGCTGAGTTCCTGTAGTACCGTTCTTGGTCGAGATTGTTAACTTGCAACTATCACCCCACTTGCCTGCGATAGCCGATCCGAGCGGATAATCGATACCATATCTGTCACTGCCTGAACTCTTTTGAAACGCTATACCTACCTGCGCCGTGGGATCATCGCAACTCCCCGATACAGTACCAGCAAAGAATAATGCTGACGAGATGGCGGGTATATCCGCAGGAATGGGATTCATCGTTGCCTCCCCTGTACATGAAAAAGTTGCACCAACGGTTATCGTCGCAGCGGTGCTGGCGAGTCGAGATGTCATGGTCGCCAAAGAGATAGCAGGATAAATGGTGCCCAAGGCCATGCAATAGCCAAGGAACCGCGAACAACCTGTTATAAATAATACGACACGACGTAAAAAGTTCATGATTATGATATTTATTGGCATATATCCCCCTAGACATAGGTCCACACAAACATTAAATGTATATATTTTATCAGTGGACCATATTGGCGATAGACTCGTTATTTCGACTCTTATCGGGAATAGCGTTTTATTGATACCTTATTTGTCACCACGCGGAATGCATCAAGGCAGAAGAGCCATGCCATTTATCTGCAGTTGATAACGGTCAGCAACCACGGCCTGCTCACCATCGACCCGTACATCGAATTTCGCCATGTCATCACTTGTGGTTAAAATAATCCCTTTTCCGTCTTTAATATCCGATTGCCAACCATCCCCTTCCAACCTGACATGAAGTTTATGGTCGAGATTTTGCTCACCCGCCAGCACATAGCGGTGCGGCTGGTCGGTAGATTTCACGGCATCACTCCAGATCTGAAACCCGTAATGATCTTCATGAAACACAATCCGTCCCACACCAAGACGAGTACCGTCATTTAATTTTCCCGATTCCAGTACACTACGCATTTTCAATACAATTTGTGGAGTGTCGTCAGCCTGCACCAAACCAGGTAACGTTATTGCCAGAATAAATACGCAGCAAACCCGCCATATGGAACCGTACCTGCGATGTTGTTGGTGCTGCTGCCGTTGTTCCATCGGCTTTCCCCTACTCAGTGAATGTCAATATTGGTCGGTTTAACGTTACCAGCTCTTCAGCCGCATACTGCTTGCATAACATACAATCCTGCCACTCCTTTCTCTGCTGGCAGCTGATAATTTACCTTGCATTGATTGCCGCTCCATTTAACCGTCAACTGGCCCTTATCCGGCAAGCCTGTCAGATACACTTGACCGTCATCACCCACGATACCGGCACTGACTCCCGCCATGGTAGCTACGGCACCCAACGGGATTTCGCTGCCGTCAGGACGGGTCAGGGTCATCATGCCTCGTCCACCGACGCGAGTCTGGAACTTCACCGGAATGACAGCGCCCTGTGTCGGTACCACGTTTACATCGGTTTGGGCTATCTCGGCATCCGATATCAGCGCAGTCGGGTCCAGGCTCACCGTATTCTCTTGATACGCCGCCAAGCCTGGCGACAGCGTGTAACCACGGAAGTCTGTTTTCACCCCTGGCCAACTACTTACGAGCACACCTGACGCCCCCGGAGCTTCAATCAAGGCCACGGTATCACTGAGTGGTTGGCCAAACGTGATACCGTGGCTATGTGCTACCACCCCGCCAGCCACGTTAACGCCCATCTGGCGGAGACTCGAACTGTAACGGTAGTTCCCCCCAACAACACCATATCCGCCATCCCAACTCAGATTCATGGCACTGGCATTTCTTGAGGAGTTATCCTTCCCTTCCAGGTAGTCCTGCGTCAGGTTCCAGTTGAGCCGACGGGAGAAACTCTGGCCACTCAACCCCAGCTCGTGGCTCGCAGCGCCTTCAGATGGAGCGGTGTACTGATAGTTCGCGTACGTCGAACCTCCAAGCGGAAAACTCACCGACATCGTCGTCAGATTGTCCATCGCCTTTTCTCCGGTACCATTGATACGCTTGTTGCGCGACCAGTTCAGCGAAACACTGGCACTTCCCAGACTCACTCCATATCCCAAGGTGAGAGTTTCATCGTGCCCAGTACGGTCCCAATAGTCCTGCCGCGTCCCACTGACACTGATATATCCCGCCGCCCCCATCGACTGATTAAGGGTCAGGGAGGTGTTGGACTTGCGTCGTTCGTTGTCATCGTAATACCACCAGTCATCTGGGGATGAATTCCCCCGGTAGCTATCCAGCACATCAGAAAGGGTGTAATACCCCGATGATGCGTACTGATAACTGGCCAAAGTAAACGTGGTGTTGGTGGCGTTGATTTCTTTGGAATAGCGAACGCGCCATGTCCCCCCCTGCTCTTCTTCTTGCTCGCGGCGACGACCCCGGGCCTCAGTGCCATCCAGGGAAATGCTGCCCCAATCCCCCATCGACAGCCCTAAACCCGCCGTCACGGCACTGTAGTGTTCAGCCCCTTGCAGCCCGCCGTAAGCAGTTAATCCCCAAGGCAATCCGTACATTGCCGTCAATTGTCCGACCAGCGATTTGTCAATGGCAGAGTCCGCTGGACGGTATTGCCCAACCATCATGGCGTAATTCAGATACCCTTCATGTACGGCAATGGCCGGTGTTTGGTACGGCACTGTAAAGGTTTGAGTCTGTCCGTCAGTTTCCTGTACAGTTACCTGTAATTCCCCCCCCGAAGCCGGCACGCTTAAATCGCTCAGGGCAAAAGCTCCTGGCGCGACCATTTCGCTGTAGATGGTGTAGCCATTCTGCTTCACTTCCACCCGCGCCTGAGTCCGGGCAATGCCACGGATCACTGGCGCATACTCCCGTTGGTTATACGGCACCATACTGTCATCCGTACCGAGCATCACACCGCGAAACGGCACAGAATCAAAAATATCAGAAGGAGTAAAACGCTCCCCTAGGGTCAGGCGACTTTGGTTATCATATAACCCACGTTCAGCATAGGTTTGCAGGGTCTGCCACTTGCCGCTATCATTGCTCTGCTTTTGCCAATTTGTCTGATTTCTCAGACGCCACGCCCCGATATTGGCACCAGGATTCAGTTGCACATAAGTGCTATCGTCATTGCCACCCGCACCATCACGGTATTCCGTACGGTTGGTATTAGCACTGTAATTCAACAACAGTGCCGGGATGCCGTCATCCCATAACTGACGAGGCGCAATCCCTCTCAAATGAGGGCGCATGGCCACCTGAGGAATACTCAATTGCAGTTGCTGATTGTTAAACAAAAACTCGGTTTTTGCCTGTGAGATAGCATTCAGATTGGCGCAGACTTCACCTCCTTTGCTATTCTCATCACCATGGCTGTCAGCACGGCCCTCCTTTACCTCAGTAAAGCCTCCACTAGCAGTCAATCCAGGATAGTCCTCTACCTTTACGCCATAATGTGACAGTTGTTCAACCGTCAGGCAGGGCGTCAGTACAGATTGTTCGTTGGCATCTTTCTTTAGCACAAACTCCACATCCTGAGTATCAACCGGCTCACCATTGAGCAGAATATCAACATGATATGTGCCCGGAAGCTGACCACCAGCATTGAAGACTGAGACATCAACACGCCCATCTAACGCATTTGAATCAAACGACCATGTTTTGGCATTAAGCCCCCCTGAAAGACAGGTGAGGCTAACCGCAAGCGCAATGCGCGAATACTTCATGGCTGAGATCCTTGCTTATTGCCAAAGTAGAGCGGATTATCGTGTTATTATTTAACAATTGACTGATAGACCTGACTTTCGCCGCCGTAATCAGTGATAACCTTCCATTCCACCTTATTCCCGGACGCACTTTTTGGTATTGCAAGGGTTTGGCTACCACGAGGGGGCACATAATCCGGATTGACTGTCACTCCTCCCAACCGGACATTGCTCAGACTCATGTAATAAGGTGTTGGATTGGTGACCTTCAATTTGTCACCTTCTTTATTCCAAGTCAGGGTTGATGCCACTGTTTCCGGTCCACCTGTAATAGAAGAAGGGCGGACCAGTAACTTGACACAACTGCTGATGCTCATTTGAATATTCAGTGATACCTCTTTGCTGGTTTTTTTGTCCCCCTGCGCCCATTCGTCATCGGCTTTTGGCGGAACCCCAGTCACACACAACCACCTGAGCGTTTCGCGGTCATGAGCAAACTCCCCTCCTGTACGCACAATCCGAATCCGGCTTTGCTGCTGGCCATCCAAACGAAACACCGGAGGAGTCACCATAAAATCTGTTGTAGATTTCTTATCCTCACCCAACACTTTTGATTGAACGAGGATGGGATATTCCTGCGGATTGCTAATCTCCAGTGAACTCCCCCCCGATTCCGGGTCATAAACGACCCGCGTCGCTCCCAGCTTAACCGTAAAGGATTGCGTGGAAGTTTTGATATTCGGATCTGCTGCCAGCACACTTCCCACGCTAATAAACACCGTACCAGCTACCACCAACGTATTTAATGCTTTTCTCACTCTTCTTCTCCTGGCGTATCCGCTACATGGAGTCGCCTCATCAATTTTCCGCTTTGCAGTACTCTGCAAACACGTTTTTGCGAGTAGTCAATTAGAACCATTTTGACAACTCTTGTTTTCTCGTGGCGCAAAAAGATACAAATTAGCGCTTTGACAGATAAAAAGTCGTTGGGATGTTACTTACACAAAATAAACCACCACCACTGTCAGTATGACGAGTGCGCATGCTGAAAAATGCAAAGATTCAGCTACAACCCAGTGGCGGTCTGATAATCGAGAATTCAGAGGTGGATATTGCAGAAAAAAGCGAGCGCAGCAGGCTTGTGTGGAGAGCAAGATCGCTCAACCATCCTGCTGCTTTTGCGTAGGCATGAAGGTTAAAAAAGAGTAGTCAGTTTGGTTCTAAATGTTAACAGCGCGATCATTTTTCAAGCAATTACCCACTCATCGGGTTTCCTGGTTAAATGCATTTTCAGGCCAGGCAATCTGGTGGACAGGGCAGTAACAGCATCAGAGATGCCATGGCAGAATTGATGAGCCAGATCGCATACAAGCGTTTTTTTTCGCACCTCGACATTGATGGATTACAATAGAGGCTCACGCTCCGAACACTCGACTCAGGACCCAGTGGAACACTCAGGGAGATAGCATGGCGCACATGTCGCGGGAAAACGCAGAACATATCGTCTGCCAACGAGGCTGGCTGTCGAAAATGCCTGACACCTTCAGGAAATGTTTGCTGCAACATGCCCAACTGTTGAAATTCGACGCTGGCGAGGTCATCTTTCAGCCTGGCGATCCCGCCGGGGGCATCTACGGGATGGTCGCTGGCACGGTGATCGTAAGTACGGCCCCCCCTGATGCAAAACCGCGGCTGATCCACCTCGCACTGCCCGGCGGCTGGACGGGTGAAGACAGCTTTCTGACGAGACAACCGCGGCGGATAGAATTGGTGGCACAGAACGAAACCTGGGTGATGCATGTTCCGTTGGAAACCATGGAGCAGATGGCACAGGCCGATCCAGAAAACATTCGGGCCTTCGGCATTATTTCAGTGATGGCATCGGATTCCCTGCTCAGAATTGTGCATGACCTGCAGAAAAAAAGCGTCAGTGCCAGGATCGCCTCCGTTCTGCATCGCATGTGCTGGACCAGCGATGTGCCGGTCTGCGTTTCCCAGGAGAATCTCAGCATCATTGCGAATACCTCCCGTAAGCAGGCCAACAGCGTTGTTCAGCAGTTTGTGGCAGCCGGTTGGGTAGAAGTCCGTTACCGCTCTATTACCGTTACCAATCCTTCTGCGTTACGCCAACACGCAGAGCAGCCGTAACAGGCGCCTTGGCTGGCCCTGTATGCGGTGAATAGAGTACCGGCTTCTGCCATCCGATATTAACTGATGTGAATTTTATCCAATTTAGCTTTACGGCCCGTCGTCGCCATCTTTGGGCATAATTAATTCAGCCTCCCTTATGGTAGGTAAAATTAATTTATTAACCGGCTGGATAGATAGCGTAGTAAATCTATTGGCGATAAAAAGCCTGCGCCTATCCAACAAATGGATAGGCTTGCATAGAGAAACTCTATAACGCAAGGAGAGATAAGACATCCCTGTCATCATTGATGGAAAAATTGCGTTTTTTTGCCCATCACTATCATCATTTTTTGGCAAAAATTACATTCAGATTTTTAATCAAACCCAGGTATGGTGCTAAATATAATACTCATAATGAAATATAAAACTTATCATTATTTTTTTAGAAATAACACAAGGATCTAAAACAGAGTACTGTCTTTGTCGGGTTCGAAGAGGACTTCCCCCTGCCATAGCCGGGAAAAGCGCGCCGCATTACCTGCCGTATAATGCACCGTATGACGGATATTGCGGTGCCCCAGATAGTCCTGTATCAAGCGCGTATCCATACCCTGCTCAGCCAGTTCATAGCCACAGGCATGACGCAACATATGCGGATGGACATCGAACGGCAACCCAGCCAGGCGCCCGTACTCCCGGCACAGCGAGTAAAAACGCTGCCGGGACAACCGCCCGCCCTTGCGGGAAACGAATAGCCAGGGCATCCCATGGATACTGGCCATCTTACTGCGTACATTCAGCCACAAGACCAACGCACGTTTGGCCTGTGGATGTATCGGATGGACGGTACTGAAGCCGTTTTTCAAACGTCGAATGCATATCCGCCCACCGGATAAATCCAGGTCCTCCAGTTTCAACCCGGTCAATTCGCTGGTTCTGAACCCATGTAGATAGCACATCAGTAGCATGCAATAATCCCGCACACCGTTCGTCCCTCCATAGACCGTTCTGATTAGCCCGCTCATTTCCTGGCGTGTCAGATATAATCTTTCTTTCATAATTACCCCCGGTAGTTATAAATATTCACTTTAAAATAATTGCTATTCTGCTTTTGCATCACATAAGCAGTTCCCTGGTGATCCCTACTGCAGACGGGCTTATTCCAGGTTTATCCTCCCCCCTGATGTTGGACACAAAGAAACCGCCACCCTGAAATACGCATATTTAAATTATGTATAAAGCCATGGGTTACCGGTCAAACCGGGTTGAAACTCACCTTGACCTAGGATTTAACTCATTTTTAGCTTGCTTAATAGGTATTTAATACCTAACTTTCTCATTGCACACTGTGTCAAATCGGACAATTGGGGAAAAAAATGCCAGAGATGTCGCGTGAGACTGCCGAACGTTTGATCTGTGAAAGAGGCTGGCTGTCTCATATGCCCGAGCCATTCAGGGTCAGATTGTTGCAACATGCCCAATTGTTGAAATATGAACCTGGGCAGATCATTTTTCGCCCTGGCGATCCGCCTGGTGGGATCTATGGGCTGGTGGCAGGTACGGTGATCGTCAATACCGCCCCTCTGGATTCCACGCCAAGGCTGATCCACATCGCGGTGCCAGGTGGCTGGACGGGGGAAGACTGCTTCCTCACCGGGCAACAGCGGCGGATTGAGCTGCTCGCGCAGAGTGAAACCTGGGTGATGCACGTCCCGATTAAAACCATGGAACAGATGTCTGCGGCAAATCCCAACGACATGCGGGCGTTCGGGGTGATTTCGATTATTGCGGGGGATTCCCTGCTGAGGATCGTGCATGATTTGCAGAAAAACAGTGTCAGCTCAAGGATTGCCTCCGCGCTGCATCGCATATCCTGGACGACAGACGCCCCGGTTACCGTTTCTCAGGAAAACCTCAGCATCCTCACCAATACCTCCCGGAAGCAGGTGAACAACGTGATCCAGCATTTTGTTGAGCAAGGATGGGTGGAGACAGCTTATCGCTCCATCACCGTCACCAACCCTGCGGCATTACGGCAGTTCGCAGAAAAAGACATTACGGATTAATTTATCGCGGAAGGGGAAAGTCATGGTACAGATGTCACGCAAACATGCAGAAAGCATCATGAGCCAGCGCGGCTGGTTGTCTCATATGTCTGAAGCCTTCAGGCTCCGGCTGTTACAGCATGCATCGTTGGTGAAATATAACGCCGGTCAGGTCATCTTTAGCCCCGGCGATACGCTGGGAGGGATCTACGGCTTTGTCGAAGGCATGATTATCATCAAGACAGCGCCCCCCTACGCCACGCCACGACTGATTGACATCGCCGTACCCGGAGACTGGATGGGTGAGGACAGTTTCATGACTGGTAAACCACGCCGGTTTGAGTTGGTTGCACAGAATGAATCATGGATGTTGCATGTGCCACTGGAAACAATGGAGCACATGACCGCCGAACATCCTAACGACATCCGGGCGTTCGGGGTGATTTCGATTCTGTCAACAGATTCACTGTTGCGCATCGTGCACGACTTGCAGAAAAAAGATGTCAGCTCCAGGATTGCCTCGGCATTACACCGCATGTCCTGGGTGACCCATGCACCGATCGCCTTCTCCCAGGTAAATATCAGCATTATTGCCAATACCTCCCGTAAGCAGGTAAACAGTGTGATCCAACAGTTTGTTGAACGAGGATGGGTGGAAACGGGCTATCGTTCCATCACCGTTACCAATCCGGTGGCGTTACGCCAACATGCAGAAAAAGACGCGATAGAAGGTTGAGCCACCATCATCACGCACTGCATCATTATCTCAAGGTGGGGTAGCTTTTTCTCGTTGATATAGGTGCCCAATGCGCAAATAAACCCCACCTCCACGACTCATCCTGCGACAACGTGGCCGTATCAGCTCAAGTATGGCGTACCACCCGTCATAGCCGCCATATGGGAAAATAAAGTCCTGACTAGTTGGGAAATAGGAACGTTATGCCCGCACGAAAACCCAAGTCACTCGGCCCATATTCAGGAGCAGTCACCCAATAACGTGCACCAACTTGAAAGCTCACCAGTTGCGAACCCAGTTTTACGATTTTTGAAATTGTAAAATTGGCAGGAACGCTCCATTTGTCATCATTCCAGTCATACAAGCTTTCAGCATCTACTCCGAACGTCCAGGCATCCGTGGTGGTATGAGAAAAGAAAGGTTGTAAAAAGGTTGTATTGACGTTGCGGCGCTGCCGATCTCCTGCAAATGACCAAATGTGATTAGCAAGTACCCCATAGGTCAAACTGCCTTCTTGCTTCAGTAACACCACGCTGGGTCCGCCTCCCCACTTTTCTCCGCCCAAAAGGGAGTCCGTGGCCGAAGGTATCAAAAACGCAGGCCCTACCCCCCAGATAAGCCCGTTAGAGGTGGGTTCCTTTGGAGAAAAGAATAAACTCTGTGTAATATCCCCCAACCCCGACTGATTTCCAGATTTGCCTACTGCGTCATGCTGGGAAACTATCGGCAGAATCGTACGAGAAATAACATTCCAATCTTTATTTATTGAAAATGGGATGACAGGCTGAATATTTAAAACAGATTTAGTGCCATTCTCGGGGCCATAACCCCCATCGTAGTTAAATTGAAATGGGACACTGACCAATGCAGCGATAGGATTGGCCAGTTTCTTGGCGTACTCTGCTTCTTCTGCTTCTGCAGACAAAGAGCCAACCAGCCCGATAGCCCCTATCAGAACCAAACGTAATTTAAATTTCATAATAGCCTCAAAAATTCAGAATTATCAATACTTGACCACGGCAGCGTTCAAATACCAGCCTTGTCGAGGTCTATAAATTCACCGCCCTCAAGGAAGTTACTCCTATCAAGCCGAACCGCTCACTACGACACTGGGAAATGCCACTGACCATTCAAAATTTCATCGTCGGGCTGATAAAGCCTGACCGTATAGTTCCAACCAGGCATCGTCGGCAGACAATTGGCAATCTTGCCGTCGCAACCACCAAATTGGATCACAATCGAACCATCCTCACTTTGTGTAGCCGTGAGGTTATTTAACGAATAGGCGTTATAGGTTTTTTTTCTCGAAGTAACCGGCTGCATTATAAACGCTCACGGACCAGAAGCTCTTAATTGGGACATATCCAACCAATAAGCCGATAAACCGTTTTCCCATCATTTTAAAGCCGTCAAAATAATTCAGAATGTAAATGGGATGTGCGTTTTTTAAATCCCCCAGCCAGCGGATGGTAACTACCGCCTGAACAACCAATCGGTGGTGATCCTGTCCAGGGCACCGGAATGTTTACCGTCTGCGCCAAAGTAACGATCCGTACGACACTCCCTCGCACGCACGTTGCAGAATATGCCGTTGTCAAAGGTAAACGCGGTGCGGTCAAATCGGCCATGTGCCACCAACTGCCGGCCTTTATTTTCCCCCAGATATCGGGTTGTGAGTCTCTCAGAGACGCCTGCGGCGTCAGCACAGAAATACGCGTCGCAAACCACACCCGCTGCCGGAAAGCGCAACTGGTGGTCACTGGCCGTGCCAGCAAACGACGCCAGCCCAAGCGCGGCCACCAGCATGATGTTGATTCTTTTACTCATCGTGTATTGCCCTTAAAAATGGATTGCGCTGCCGCCAAGATATAGTCCAGAACGATAATGTCCTTCAGCACCGGTTTAAATATCGCTTTCAGCGCCTCATGGGCCGGGTGCGGCAGGTAGCGCCTACGCGCGGCTTCATCGGCAAAGGTCATCAGCACGCAATGGCTAAAACCGGCGTTTTTATCTTCCGGGCTGTCGTTCTGCCCCCACTCCACATCGAGCACCCCGATAATCTGTTGGGGGAGAGTCAGAAAGGCCTGCCGCACAGATTCAATCTGCTGATGGGTTGCCGATGCGTGAAACGTAATAAACAAAATATGGCGGATCATTCGATTGTCCCCTGAATAAATACCCCGGTCGCCAAATACAACGCCAGCCTGTCCGCCTGCAATGGCGGCGCAAAATAATACCCTTGCTGCTGGCTGATCCCTTGTGCCAGCAGCCATTCATGCTGGGCCTGGGTCTCTACGCCTTCAGCCACGACGTCGAGCGACATCAGGCGCGCCAGGCGGATCATCAGTTCCGCCACCGGCACCGCCCCTCCGCCGGGAAGTTCGCGTACATGCTCCCGATCTATCTTGAATCCATCCACCGGCAACGTTTCCAACTCCCTCATCCCCTGATAGCCGGTAGCAAAATCATCCAGCATCACCCGTATCCCCTCTTCCCGCAGAGTCAGCAACAACTGGCGGCCACCAGGAACCTGTGAAAACGCCGCCCGCTCTCCCACCTCCGCCGTCACCCTGCCTGCCCGGCTCGCGAGCGCCCGTTGTAACCGACGGCAATCCTGCAAGAACTGCCCCGATCCCGCATGGGCGGCACTCAGATTGACCGAAACCTCAAAACCCTGCGGTAACCAAGTCTGCATCCGCGCCAAATCACGGCAGACCTGACGAACCAAAATACGGGTCATTGGCACGATCAGCCCCTGCTCCTCCGCCAGCGCGATAAATCGCTCTGCCCCGCGGATACGGCCACCAGGCAAATGCCAACGCGCCAGCACCTCACAACCGCTGATGCGCCCTTGCGCCCCGGTCACCATCGGTTGATACCAGGCCCGGATGTCGCCACGGGCCAGCGCCCTGCGCAGTTGGCGGGTCCGGTAGCGCGTTATCACGTTCTTGAAAAAAGGACACCTCATAAGCTGTCAGCCTGGATTCGGCCGGATCAGGAACCAGCGGCGTAATGCCTGCAGCCCTGCATCCGAAAGTTGCCCTTCCCCCTGCGGTAAACCCGCTGCCGCTTCCACCGCAGACTTGCCCTTCACCGCCTTCTTCACGGTCATATTCGGCTCCGCCACGATATGCAGAAAGCGGCGGCGCACTCCATTCACCACCCGTTCGTAACTCTGGCGACTGCGTATTTTCTCCTGATCGGCCCGGCGGATATACGACATCACATCCCCGGCACGCTGCAATGTTATCCTGAAGGTCTGCGCCAACTCATCCCGGCAGAATGGCCGGCCCAACCGCCAGCCCCAGGTCGCCACCGCCAGATACAGAGGGGGATCGCCCAGGTCCTGCAACAACGCGGGCAGGGTATATTCACCGTAATTAGACTGGCCAGGTGCGACCACCGCACCGGCATTTTGCTCCTGTGTTGCCATCATGATTTCCCCTTTACTTGGTGTAGCCACTCAGCAACATCAGCCGGTCACACAGATGGGCACGGGCCTCACACCAATGGCGATCTACGCTGGCCGTGGCCAAATCGGACGCTGCCAGCCACTGCTGTGACGCCGCTACGTAGTTTTTCCCTCGCTCCAATATCGCCGCCGACCGGCTGAGCGCATGGTACTGATCCCGTTTGGTCGGCTGTGCGAGTAACACCTGCAGCGATGCGCTCACATCGCCGATATCGTCATGATCCCGATCTTTTTCCATCACCACTGTTCCTTACTCTATGCATTGCCGGGCAATACCCGGAACTGTCTCAGCAACACTTTCAGATGCGCAGCCCCCAACTTGTTCAAGGCGCCCTGCCGCTGGGTGTACAGCGTCTTGCTACTGATATCCAGGCGTCGAGCCAGCGCATGGACCGACACCATCTGCAGGCATTGCCATAACACCCCCCGCTCCCGGCTCGACAACTCCGGGGTGCCGGTATCGGCCAACAACAGCGCCGACCAGGCCATGATGTCCGGATCGTATAATTCGTCCTGGGGGTACACGGCCCGACAGAGCACCGCCAGCGGCAGGCGATCGTCCAACACGCGTACCCACAGCCGCACCCCGACCCGATTCAACACCCGCAACACCAGCTCCGGCGTCAGGGCGGTCAGCACTACCAGACGCTCGGCCAGCGCCAACGGCATACCAGGCGCCCCCAGTTGGAGCAGAGTGCTCAATGCCGCTCGTGGGTCAGCGGGGAGGCGCACCACCATGCAGTCAAACTGTAATCCGTCATACGAGGCTCTGCCCGTCACCCAATGCCTATGCAGTGCCCCGAGATCTTTTACCCCCGTTGGCCTTAGTTTCAGGCCGTCCCAGTGCGGCCCCCCCTGTAGCGCGGCGACCAATCCCACACGCCCATAGTGGCAACCGTCAACCACCGCGACCCGCCATGGCACCAGTCTGCGTCTGCGCCGGGTTGATGAGCTTGCCAGTGGCATAGACGGCAATGCCGGTAACGTTGCTGTAATACTGGGTCTCCGGGCCACTTGCCCCATTGGCTCCTTATTGGACATACACTCCCCTTTCTCTGGCGATTACCTACACGCTCTGCGTAACGACGACGGCCCTTCAGAACCTGGCGATCAGCACAATACTCAGTGCCACGCACAGTACGAAGGCCACCACAAATACCAACGCCTCACGGACAGCCTGCCTTCGGTCACTCTCTGGTTTAGGCGCATCCGCCGCGCCCCGTCGTGTCCACATCATCTTGTTCCGTTTCAATTTTCATTCGTCCTTGCCACAGGATGCGCCCCCGCCACAGCCGGATATGAGTAACGGCATCCGTGACGTTCCACCACAACACCGGGTCCGGCACGCTGAGCCAACCAGCCCGCACCGGGCCTTCCCGTACCAACTCAAGCCGCAGCCCGGTACGCTGGCCGCCATCGCCTCCCCCACTGACCACGTTGCGGTCGAGGACCGCTCTGACGCTTAGCCCCGGCAAACTGGTGGCAAGCAGCGTCCAGTCCAGTATTTCGCCCTGGCCCGTGCTCAGGGCACTGTCCCCTGGCGGCACGCCGGGGGGCAACGGCAGCGTCACACTGGTGATCACGGTGCCGACGGGCAGTGAACAGTCGACAATCAGGCGCGCGTGCGGGTAGTGCCAGGTGATACGGGCTTCCCGGCTGGCATGATTACCTGCACGAACGAGGGGATGGTGTATACCCGCCAGCAGCAGCAATGGCAGCACCACGACCCTTTTTATGATGCTCCGTATCATTCTGGTGCTCCCTGCTGGCAGCACCGTAGTTGCCCTTCCTGCGTCAGACAGCCCTTGCCATACTGATTGCTTGTTGCGGTACCGCTGGCGCGAGTTTGCGCTGGCGGCTGTGTACTCCCGTGATCCACAGAACCTCCGTCGGACAAAAGACCCGAACCGGCCAGAAAGAGCTGCCCCCGGCAAGCCCGACATCTCTGCACCGTGCCTTACTCATCCCCGGGGTGCTTCCCCTCATGTCTGGGCGGGTGATCCCCCTGCTCAGGCATATTGAGCACTTCATACCAGGATGCTGCCCCCAGTTCGGGTGCCGCAGGGGCAAACCGGCCATTCATCAACACCTGATCGACCTGCTGAAACAGATGATCGACGACGCCCCGATCGGTGCTGCAGATCAGCAGCAGGCCAAGGCCGACCACCAACAACGGCATCACCCAGCCCGTCATCGCGTGAGGAACAGGGTCTGAACGCCTGCGCCAACGCGCCAGCCACACCAGGATCACCGTTCGCACCACCAGCAAAAACAGCAGGCTCAGCACCATCCGTACCAACAGCATGATCAGCCCCGCCCAAGGGGGCGTACTCAGGGCCAGCATCGGGGCCAGCACCAACTCCCCGACCAGGGTCCACCCGAGGGTGGTCATCCCTCTTCTCCTCGCCCCCTCCAGCCCAGCGCCAGCGCACGCACCTCCGCAGTGAAAACCGAACTACGCCTGCTCCGAGGGCGAGAGACTGCGCCACGTTGCGGCATCATCTCGTCGCGGATAGCGGACACCTCAAGCATGGCGGTCCGTATCCCCCCCGCAGAGACCCTCACCACCCGCCGGGCGCTGACCACATCCGGACGCCGGGCCGTGATATACAGCATGATGTCCGCCGCCTGGCGCAGCGACAGACCAAACACCTGAGCGATAGCCAGCCGTGTCGCAGGCTCCCCCGACCGCAAGCACCACTGCGCCACCTGCAACCACAAGGGAGGCAAGCGTGCAGACTCAGGCGGTGCCTGCGTATCCGGCGCAACAACGTTGTCTGAGTTAACTGTTATGCCTTTCATTTTGTGCTCCCGTTGACCTGTGCTGGCCGTATCCCGCCCGCTCAGACCATCTGTTTTTTATCCGCCGGCGTGACGCAGCCCATACGCTGTTGGTTAGGTGCCACGCCCCGAGTGCTCACCTTGGCGCCCCTAGACTGGCACCATCAGGGCCAAGGCAAAGACAATCGCGCCCATCACCAAAAACCACAGCACCAGCAGGAGAATGGATGTGATGGGATAACCGCGTTTTTTCAGCGCTTTCAGTGCTTTCATGTTTCAGAATCTCCCGCTGATGCCCAGCAGGGGACCCTGCTGGACAATGTCGTAAACAAAGCCGTCATGGCGGTAGTCCACCCCCATCGCCCGGTAACCGGCCACCGCCGAGAAGCCCGGCATGAAATCCCAGCCCACCAACCCGGCCACGTCCCAGTCCGCCCGGGCCTGACCGCCCCCAGCCAGCCCCCAGGACGACAGCCAGACTCGGTCACTCAGCGCTACCTGCCCGCGCAACCCGACCAGAGCATCCATCCAGGTGGCATGGTCCGAACCCGAGAGACCACCTTGCGGCCCGTCGTGCAGGCTCAGCGTGCTGCCGCTGTACCAGCCGCGCACGCCCCCGGCGATATCCAGCCGGAATGTTTCATCACCGAGCACGGTGTAACTGCCGCCCATAAAGCCCGTGAAGCTTTTGCTGTCGATATCCAGGTGTTCAGCCCCCGCGTCCGCGGGCAGGTCGCTACGGGTGGTGGTTTCGATGTACATCAGGTCGACCAGCAAGCTGTACGGTCCTTTGCGAGCTTCCCCCATGGCCATCACCGCCACGTCCAGGTTGCGGACAATGTCGCCGAAATCGGTTTTCATAAAGGTGCTGCCGGTGTTGCGGTTGCCTACATAGCCACGGATCCCCGCCCCCCACAGGTACGGACCACCGCTAAACTGCCAACTGTCACTGTCTGCCGCGGCAGCCGAAAGTGAGGGCGATACCGGCTCCTCGACCGCCCTCACGGGCTGGCTGGCGCTCACCGCCAGAGCAGCGACCAGCAGAGCCAGACAGACACGCCCGCGCTGGGAGGGCAAGTTCGGTTCAAGACGATGCATCATCACAACCTCCTCAATGCTGAGTCAGAGACAGGGCCACGCGTTCAGCCGCACACTCCGGTGTCGGCTTCTGGCCGGCCTGATTCGCCGCCTGTACTTCGCGCTTTGCCGCAGCCAGATCGGCCTCAAATGCCGGGTTGCCGTGCAGCGTGGCAACGGTCGCCGCCCCCGTGAGCCGCCCGGCGTCCACGTCACTCTGCCAGTGGGCGTTACAGATAACGCGGCTCTGACCAAACGCCAGCCCACGGGCCAGGACTTCAGTGGCACGCGACGGCTGCACTTCCGCCAGAATCAGCCCCCAGGCCCACCCCGCCGCCGAGTGACCGGACGGCCAGGAGCCGTCGGTACGCAGCAGGGGCTCCATCGATTTCAGACAGGTCCCCTCACCATGCACCACAAACGGACGGGTACGGTTCCAGGCATTCTTGCCGGCGTAGGTCGAGCCACCCGCATCCGTCAACACCCGCTGCATCAGGGTGTAGAGGTGCGGAGTGCGTTTTTCACTGATGTCAGTCCCAAGGGCGCAGGCAAAGGCGTTGGCCGGAGCCGGGAAGGCCAGTTCTGCATCCGTGGCGGCCAGTTTTTCGCGCGCCGAGCCTTTCAGCGACAGCGCGGCGCGGTGCGCCTCCTCGTCACGGGCCAGTGCAGC
This sequence comes from Serratia sp. 2723, assembly GCF_050434425.1. Taxonomy (NCBI): domain Bacteria; kingdom Pseudomonadati; phylum Pseudomonadota; class Gammaproteobacteria; order Enterobacterales; family Yersiniaceae; genus Serratia; species Serratia sp. 2723. The sequence goes on along the minus strand of NZ_JBNDIN010000001.1, from coordinate 273,630 downwards.
GGACCCCTCTGCCGGAGGTGCGCCCAGCAGGGCCAGACGCAGGGGCAGGTTCTCCGGGGCCAAATACCCTGGGGCAAGTTTAAAATGCGGGTCGGTCACCGTCGGCGCTGCCCCCTCGGCGAGAACCAGACCGGACCACAACAGCCCCGCCAGGGGGGCCAACAGACAGAGAGTCTGACAAGTACGTTTCATCTTTTTCCCCTTAAAGTCGTTGATGTTGTGGGTTGGGCTGCGTGTCGGCACCTGGCAGAAACCGCACACAGACCAACCCGGGCGATCAGAACTGGTAGAGTGCGTTCAAGAAGGCCCCGGCTCCCATGGTTTCATCCGTGAGCGGACTATGGCGGGCACCAGCGGTCAGGGTATAAAGCTTGAACCCGCCTTGCAGCGCCACATGGGGCTGGACCTGCACGGTCAGCGCGGTTCTGAGGGTGACATCCCGCATGCCGCCACCGGCGTGGTACTCGTTAAAGCGGCTGTTGGCCGCCTGCTCACCGGTAACCCCGAAGCGGGCCATCATGTCGTGGCGGTCACTCCAGGTGCCGTACAGTGCGGACTCCAGCGTCATGTTGGCGGCCAGCGGCAGGGAATTGGCGACCCCCGCCTCCAGGTAAGCCGTGCGCCCCAGGTCATTGCCGCCGTAGTCACGCTTGCTGGTGGCCTGCAACCCGCGGACAAACAGGCGGCCCGCCGACAGATTCAAGTACGCCTCCGCCCCGACCAGAGCGGTGCTGTCCAAATCCCCCATGCCACGCAGGTAGTGGTTGTTGCCCCCCAGGGTACGGATTTTTTCCTTGCGACCTGGGTCATAACCGACCAACAGCGCGACGCCGAAGGCGGATAGATTCGGCAGGTCCCAGCGCAGCCCTTCAGGAAACGCCGCAGTGAACTTTCCCCAATGTTCCGTCGGGATCACCGCTTTGAGCGCCAGTGAGGGAAACGCCTCATAGCGTGAAGAACCTTCGTACAACGGGTTGACGGCCACACCACCGCCCACCTGGATGGATGGGGCCGCGTCGTGGGACGCCTGCTGCGAGGGGCTTGCGGTACCATCTGCCTCATCGATAGGGGCGGCAGCCTGGGCGCACAGCGGCGCACCGGTCATCAAGCTCGCGGCCAGCAATACGCCGTGGAGCGCGCTATAGGGGTATTTCACGTTCATGGTCTTTCTTCCTTAGTGTTATTCATGCCTGTTCACTGTTCAGGCGCGGCTGAAATACGCTGCCGCTCTCCCGGTGTATTACCCGTGTAGCCAGTTGGCCACTCGAAAACTTTTTTTCTATCTACTTTTCAGCCACCTGCGAATTAACCTGGCCGCTGCGACCATTCCATTTGCCCGAAAAAAGGACGCAGCAGTCCCCTGCCGATGAGTGGTTTTTTAAAACCAACCTCAGCTGAAATAACTCTTGGTGTGTCAGTGCCGCCGTGCGATGTCGTAATTAATTAAAAGTCTGGCCCTTTTCTATTCCCCCTAAATGCGCAAGTGACTGCTTACCCCGCATCGGCTACGGTGATGTCAAAGATCAGCGTCGCCCCGCCCGGAATGGTCGGTGGCAGACCCGCATCGCCGTAGCCTTTTTCTGGCGGTACCACCACCTTGATATGGCCGCCACGGGCGATTTTTTGCAGGCCGATGGCCACTGCGGGCATCAGCGCGCCGACTTTGGCGGTCTTGGACTGGCCGCTTTCGCCGCTACCATCAAACACCGTGCCATCTGGCAGGCTGCCGGTCACGGTGAAGGTCACCACGTCCGAGGCGGTAATGCGCTTGCCTTTACCCGCCTCGACAATGCGGTACAGGCTACCGGCGTCGCGCGAGCTGCCCTTCTCTTTCATAAAGGCCGACTGGAAAGCGCGCCCCAGGGTCTGCTGACGCTCGCGCCCCTCTCGAGCCTTCTCCATATACATCTCGTTGAGCGTGGTCATGATGGTATCCACCGACTCGCGGCTCATCTTCAGCGGTTGGTGGGCGGCCATATCATTCAGCCCCTTCATCACCCAGTCCGGGTCCAGCTCAATGCCCATGCTGCGCTGGGCAGTCATCGAGGACTCGATTTCGCGCCACACCGACACCCCGCTGGCATAAGCCTGACGCTGTGCGGCAGTCTGCGGCGCATCGGACGACTCAGAAATGGCGTTGGACGCTGGGGCGTCGGCCTGCACCGGTGGGGTAACTGCCGAGGTAGAAGCGGCCTCATGTACGTCCGAATTAACGGTATCCGAGGACGTCGCGGGCTCAGCAACCGACTGAGCTGGTGCCGCAGACGCTGAGATGGTTGGTGCTGGCACAGCGACATCCGGTGTCGCGGTGGTTGCGGCTGGCGCGGTGCTGACCATACGTTCTTGCAGCGTGCGCAGCAGTTCCTGCTGTTCAATCAGTTGCTTTTGCAAGGTGGCAATCAGGGTTGCTGCCTGGTCAGCAGGCAGCGTCGCACTGCCCGCCACCTCACCCGACGCCTGCGCCACCGTGGCCGGACTCACGGGCAGGGTTTCACCAGCGGGCGCGGCCATCACCGTGCCTGCACTCAGTAGGGCCACGGTCAGTGCGGCCAGGCGCAGGGGCTGCCGGGCGTATTGTGCATCTGGTCTGTTTACTTTCGTCATCCATAAATCCTCTGTCTGGTATTGCATGTCATTTCTGCTCCCACCGGCGTCCTGAGTAGCCTGTGGGAGACACAGATTAATAGGTCCCGGGGGCAAACCGCGGGTCCCAGGCGACCTCATGCCGGGCCTGCGCCAGCGCGGCATCACCAGCCCCCGTGTCACCCATCAGATACAGCGTGTCAAGGTACATTTTCCAGCCATTCGGGTCCGGGTAGACCGCCAGATAGCGCTTCAGGTATGCCGCAGCAGTGGCCAGCAATTGTCTATCCAAGGCTGGGTCCGCAGGCAACCGGTCCTGGTTGTAGCGGTACAGCACATGCATCGCCTCTTGATACCCCACCCGCTCCGGGGCATACCAGGGGTTCAGGCGTGCAGCGGACAGCAGAAACCCTGCCTCCGCTCCCCCAGTCGCATTCACCTGTACCCGGCCCGCCTCAATACACATGGCCGTGATGCAAAACCACAGTGTCATCACGACGACACCACACACCAGCAGGCGGCGCGTCAAGCCCCACAACGCAGAGAAGGCCGGCCCGGCATGGGCGCCCGCACCGCACGGCGCTGTGGGCTGCACATCCCGGTCTGTCCCCGCGGCGGCCTCTGTCATTCCCCCCTGTTCCCGCAGGGCCAGAGCCGGCAGCAAGACCAGTAGCAGGAGATGCAGTGGGCTTTGATAGGCCGGGTATTCCAGTAAACTGTGGACCAGCACCGGAGCCAGACACAGCAGCCAACCGGGCCCGGCCGTTCCGGGTGCACCATAGCCTCCACGCTGCGCGCTCACTCGCAGACCGTTTCGCAGCAATTTCACACCCCACACCATAAAACAAACCATCCCGGCAAGGCCCACCAGACCGCCTTCACCCCACCAGAGCAGGAGCTCATTGTGCGGGTAAGGCATCATGGCTTTATCTATCTGCACCTGGTGGATCATCGCCAGTCCGTCCGGAAAACGGTGCGCAAACTGCCCGTAACCGATACCGGCCCATGGATGGGTCTTGATCAGTGCCCAGGTGGCATGCCAGATCTGGGTGCGTGGGGTGTCCGCACTCAGGACTTCCCGCGCCGACCCGCCGTGCAGCCACAAGAGTAGGATCATCCCCCCCCAGCCCGCGACAACGCAGCCCCCGGGGATTAGAACCCGCCAACCGACCCGTTGATAGGCCAGCCACGAGAGGGCTGCCAGACCCGTCCACACGCCAAGCCAGCCGGTTCGACTGAAGGTCAGGGTCATGGCGGCGGTCATAACTGCCACCAACAGGCTCGTTCCTGCCAGATGCCAGGGATGCCGTCCAGCATGGGTAAATAGTAAGTGCGTACAGAGCAGCACACCCGTGGCAAGGAAGGACGCGGTGAGGTTCGGCTGGCCGAACAGCCCCTTGGCCCGCCCGCCGGGCACCATTTCCAACAGACGCCGTGTCCCGGTCAGGGCCGGATGCACCTGCCACAACAGTACACAGGCCACAGCCAGTGCCGCCGCGACCAACACACCTGCTGCCAGCCAATCGGCGGTATCAAAAACGCCCGCAGGCCGCCGAACCAGGAGAACCATCATCCCGAACGCCAACCACAGCACAACCACCCGCGACCAGGCTTCCCAGGGGAGCAACGGAAAGCCCGGCACCCACAGCAATGGCAGTGTCAGCAGCAGACTGCCCGCTATCGGGATGGTTAAGTAGCCCCTGGCCCCCATGTTGTTTGACCACAACCTCTGTATCCTGCGGTGTACACTGAACAGAAACAGCAAGCAGGTATTCATTAGTAACTCACGATGGACGCAGTCACGGACATCGTATAGCTCCCCGGTTTCTGACCAAGGGTTCCTGAAGTGCACAATGTCGCCCCCAGGGGGATGACAGTGGCGTTTAACCCCTGTCCCACAGGAATGTCTGTGATATGTGTGCTCGTGACACCATCAAGTTTTATCACGCTCGAGTCGCTTGCATTACAGGTATGTTTAGCATCACGAGTAAAGAGCATGTAGAAGGAAGGTTGATCCGCCTTATACATCAGCTTGGTGTTAGATTCGACGGTTCCGCCCCCGGCAGGTTTGAGTGTGAACCCGATGGGTAGAACTATGCCACTGGTGTTCGTATGGGCGCAGGTGACTTTCAGATCCATCTCCTGGCCGGTCGACTTACCCACAATATCACCAGATTTGCTGGACGGTTTGGCATCCGAGGTCAAAATGATATCAGCCCCACCAAGACCGAGCGTGCAGGTTAGTCCGGCGGTAACAATTGACGTGGGTTTATTTATGGAACCAGATTTTGTCGTTCGATAATCCCGGAGTTGCAAATTTGTCAACTTGGTTACACCAGGTTTCGCCGAAGGGCCCGCAATGAGGCGAGAGATGAGGGAGCCGGTCGTCAAGGTCTTGCTGGTATTGTAGTAGGCGCGATCTTTTAATTTGGTCGAGTCAGGCCCGATAAAGGCGATATAGCCCTTCTTTACTTGTATATTGTTTATGTCTGGATGTGGCCCAACTGCCTGTTCCCACATGGCACCCGATATTTTCTGTACAGATGCTAGTTTTACCAGCTCTGGGGTATTAGATATGAAGTCGGCCGTGAAGGACCACGTGACCCATCCATTGACACCACCGAAGTCCACGTAACTTTCAGCCTGCCGTGTAATAGTGCCCCCCACGGGCACCATGTATACACCGTTTTCGGGTACTGATATGCCATATGTTGTAGGGGATAGCCCAGGCACTGCCACCCCCCATTTAGCCCCACCGCGAGACGCGCCGACAGCAGTGCCAGCGGTGTTATCATCGGCGGTCAGGTACAAATATGCGTTTGGGTTCACGTCACAGTCGCCGGAACATGATGCAGAAGGGATGGCGAAGTCGCTCACGAAGTCACCGCCAGGAAGAACGCTATTTGGGGGGATCGAGGTTGACAGGACGTAGACTATCCGGTCAGCCTTACAGATTGTCGGCCCCCATACCAGCAGGATACAAAACGCCCAGATTGTCCAGCGTTTGCAGTATGTCGACACCCGTGCATGCTCCTGTAATTCGGTACTTTTTTGCTTCCGCACCGGTAACCGCGCACACCGCTCATAAAGCCACTGCCAGGCCAGCGCCATGCGCGTATGACCGCCCTTGAGGGCGCGGCTGGTCTGTATCTTGTCGTTCAGCGTCATGGTGTTACTCCTTACTTCTTCTGATGAAAAGTCATGTCATCTGCGGTCATGACCTTCCCGATTATTTAGTGTTCTGTGTCTACCTGCGCCATGCAGGAGGCAAACAGAGTCGCCACCTGCAAGTTCGGCCACCTCAATCTGCTGTTGTCATTGTGTCAGCAGCAGCGGTTGTAGCTGTGGTGTTTGTCGCGCCAGACGAACCCGGTGTGACCGGAAGCGGCGCGCTCACGCCTGCCACCGGCTGACAGATCAGCGTCTGCTGCACGATGTTCATGCCCGGCGCACTGTCCTTGTCAGTCGCTTTCAGTTCACCCAGGTCGTAACTGACCTGGCACTGCTGGTCCACGCCGTTGCCCCACTTCACCTGCAGGGTGCCCTTCTGCGGCGCCCCGGTCAGGTACAGCATGCCGTCGTCACCGACGATGGAGGCACTGTCCGCATCCTCACCCGGCAGGGAGGCCATCGCCCCAAACGGTACTGGCTTGTCACCGATGTTCAGGGTCAGCATCGCCTGACGCCCCACGCGGGTGCGCAGCTTCGCCACCACCAGAGCGCCGCGGGTCGGGTAGACCGTGGCGCTCATGTCCTGCATCTCCACGCCGTCGGGCAACGTGGTCGTGTCTGGAATCAGTTGGTTACGCTGGTAAGTTTGCAGGTACGGCACCACCGCGTAGCCACGACTGTCCGTGGTGGTATTGCCCACCCTCATGCCGCCAGCACCCGGGGCCTCAACCAGTGCCATCGCATCACCCAGCATGTTGGTGAAAGTCACCCCATGCTGATGGAGCACCACCCCACCGTTGGCAGAGCCGCTGTAGGTTTTCGTGTTCGGGCCATAACCGTACCCTACCCCGAAGCTGCCACGCCCGCCGTTCCAGTTCGTCGACAGGTTGCCGTTGGTACCGCCCCCCTGGTTGTCATGACCCTGACTCGCACTCCAGGAGAGCCGGTTGTCCATAAAGGAACCGCTGAGCCCCGCCTGCTGGGATGTGCGTCCGCGGTTGTCGTGCGAGATGCTGTAGTTGGCGTTCATGTTGCGCACCGCCTCCCATTTGGGGTCAAACAGGCTGAACGGCACCGACAGGCTCAGCGACGCCTGGCGGTTCACCGGCCAGGTATCATCCGTTGAGCGGGTGTGGTCTTCGTTGTAGTTCAAGGAGTAGTTAACCCCCTTGATACTGCTGCTGAACCCCGCCCCGATAGTGTTCACCACCCGGTCAGAGTTCCAGTAATCATCCCGCGAGGCCCGCAGGAAAACCGAGCCGATACTGCCCAGCGATTGGCTGAGGTTGCCCTGCCAGGAGCTGCGACGACGCTCGGCAAGCCACGGGGCCTGACCGTCCTGCAGGTTATACCCGCTGGTGACCGCGTCCTGAAAACTCAGGAAGTCACGGGTCGCATAACGCCAGGCTGCCACATTCACCGAGGTCCCCGTCTCATCCACCGTCTTGGCATACTGGGCGCGGAAGGCCGCCCCGTTCTTGGTCTCGTCTGGCTCCCCCTCTTTCTCATTATCTACACGGGCATGTGCCAGGGTGCTGTCCAGCGACACAGCACCTATCACCCCCAGAGAGATCGCCAGCCCTATCGCCAGAGACTGGTATTTCTGTGCCGTCAACACGCCACCGTAGGCGGTCATGTTCCACGGCAGACCCACCGTGGCCGTCGCCAGCGCAAACAGCGGGTCGCGGCTGCCCTGAAAAACATTGTCGTTGCCGCTGTAACGTCCAGCCGTCACCTCATACTCCACCGCCCCGGGGCGCTTCATCACGCTCAGGGTGGAGATGTTCTGCGTGGAGACGTGCTTTGTGCCGTCTGCCTCCGTGACCGTCACCTCCAGCTCACCATTGCCGGCATTATAGAGGTCTGTCAGGCGAAACGGCCCCGGTGGGACCGTGGTCTCATAAATCAGGTTACCGTTCTGGCGCACACTCACCCGGGCGGTCGTGGAAGCAATCCCCGTCACCACTGGCGCAAAGCCGCGCTTCGAGCTCGGCTCCATGCTGTCGTCCGAAGTCAGTTGCACCCCGCGAAACGGCACCGAGTCAAATACCGTACTGCCCGTGGAGCTTTCCCCGGCACGCAGCGACGCACGCAGACGCTGAATATCACGCTGCAGGTAGGTATTGCTGAAATCCGTGGTGCTCGTTGTCGTATCGTTGCCATTGCCACTGCTTTTGTACCGACTGGCGGTCATCGTAGAGCGCAGACGCCAGGCACCCAGGTTCAGACCACCGTTAATCGTGCCAAACAGGCTGTCGGAGGTACTGTTTTCCATGCCGTACTGACCATCCATGTTGGTGCGTGAGCCACTCAGCATGTAGCTGAACATCCCCGCCGGCACCCCCTCATCCCACAGTGACGGGTCCACCGTGCCGTCGGCCTGCTCCAGCATATCCACCTGAGGCACCGTCAGGTCCAGGCGCAACGTCGCCATACTGAATTCCACCGTCGCCCCAGGCACTGCCGTCTTCAGGTCACCTACCGGCTTGTCCACTGCCACCCCTTTCAGAGTCTCAATGCGATCGGTGGCCACCCCCATCGCCTTCAGCATGTCAGGCGTGAGCTCCGGTATCACGCTGCCATCAGCCACCTTGCTGAAGTGCACCTGACGGGTACTGACCTGTTTGCCATTCATCCAGATATCCACCAGGTAGGTACCTTCCACTACCCCACCGGCTGTTTCATAGGCGGACAGGTCAATCGTCTGACCGCTGCCGTCATCCAGGAAACCCGGGTTGAAGTAGTCTTTTGCCTGCACGGCACTACAACTGCCGGTCAGCAGCAGCATAGCCAGTACTGGACGGACGCGAAAACACATCGGCAACCCGGTCAGGGGATGGACTGGCGTTTCGGCCCGGTGCCCGTTAGCAGCCCCGGTTGCGTGAATGTTTTTCATTGTTCCGTCACTCTTATTGATATGATTCAGGTCGTTGGTGTTACGTCGGTTATCTGTGTGCGTATGGCATGGACTGATGACTCAGGAGAGCGGTTGGCGCTTCAGGTCAGTCATCAGGCCAAATTCGTCAATCACCTGCCAGGTCACCTCTCCGCTACTCACCCCCACCGGCAGCGGGTAGTCATGGCTGCCCACCGGCGGCACCATGACCCGGCGGCTGTCGGCATCCACCGGTTTGCCAGCGACGGTCAGCAGACCAAAGGTGATGTAATAAGGGGTGGGGTTGATGACCCTCAGGCGACCACTGCTGAGGCTGAACGAGAGTTTGTCCGCCACGCCACCGTCAAAAATGGCATGTGCGCCCAGGCCCGCCGGACGGTAATACAGCTTGATGTAACTCTGCAGCGCCAGGGACAGGCGCGCACCGCTGTTCTCCTCGACATCCTTGGCTTTCGTCTTGTCCGTGCCCGGGATGGCCTTCGACGAGAGGAAGAACAGGGACTCCCGGTCTTTTGGCAGTGATGCCGCCTGTTGCAGGGTGAGAATGCGCAGCGGCAACACCCCATTCTTCTCGATGCGCTTGAGCGGCGGTGTAACCATGAACGGTACCGACGCACGCGGCGTGCCGGGCTTGTCCGCCACCGGGAAACCGGTCGCCCCGTCCGCCAGCCAGATGCGGGACTGCACCAGATAGACGTTTTCAGAGTTGTTGACCGCGTAGATACGCGCACTCTGCGGATCATCCACCGAAACCACCACGCGGGGCAGGCTCAGTCCAAAACCCGGGAAGCGACTGTTACTCTGTTCCGCCTGCGCCCTGACGCCCAACGCCGACAACACGGCAAACAGCATCAGCACGCTCATCCTGTACCGATTACGGTATCCTCTGGAGTATTCTCCTGACCGGGATAACATCGTCCCCCGCCCCTGTTGCCCTGCTGTTAGTTGCATGCTAATTGTCCCGTTTATTCAAGGTGAACCCACCCGCTGCTACTGTCTGTCACCCGATTCAGGCGTAAAGGTGCCCGTTCCGGTCTGGCCAGAATGTAAAAAAATCTGAGTTCGGTGGTCATGTGTCCCCGTGTATCACGCACGGGGACTGCGTTTGCCGCAGAACGGTTTATTTCCTGTCTCTACCGCGCTTTTTTATTTGTCTGCGTTATTCTTTTTTATTCTTTATTAACGTTATTCTTTGTCTGTGTGGTTCTTTTGTTGTTATCGTTTGTTTATGTCGCCGTGACTGTTTATTTCACGGTGCTTAAGGTTGTGTATCGTTTTCTTCTCGCCCTCCGCCGGTGTCCCCTTATCCCTGCACATGCTGTGCTTTCAGCTCCGTCGTGCCACCGTAATCATTCATCACCCGCCAACTCACAGACTTCACCGCATCCGAGGCAGGGAACACGAGCTCACCAAACGGCGGTACCATTGAGGGCTGACTGTCCAGGTCCTGCTCTTGCCCATCAAAGGTCAGGAACGCAAAGGACTGGTAGTAAGGCGTCGGATTTTTCACCCGCACGCCCTTTGCCGCCCGGCTGAACGTCATTTTTTCAGGTGAGTCCTCCGGAGCTGTCGAAAGCCCCTTCGGGCGATAAAACACCTTCATCACGCTGCGCATCGACAGGGACACACTCGCCCCCAACTTTCCGGGTTCCGCCTCAGCCGGTGCTGTCGACGGAATGGCGCGTCCCGAGAAATAGAATACCGACTCCCGGTCGCGAGGCAGGTTCGCTCCCGTCATCATAATGCGCATCATCGCCTCACTCTGCCCGTCAAGGCGGAGCAGGGGCGGCGTCACCAGAAACGGTGCCGGCTGCCGACCATCCGTATCATTCGTGACCTTGGCCTGAATAAGGTAGGGGCTATCCCCGCTGTTGGTGGCCTTCAGGCTGATGGACTGACTGCCCTCCGGGTAGACCATCCGGTTGCGGGAGAACCCCACACCGGCAAGCGCCGGACTGGCTATCACCATCAGTACACACCAGACCATTATCTTTTCTTTCATCACCCTTCCCTCCCCCCGTATGATTTCGCTCTTCCCGTATCCGCACACCGGCAAAGCCGGGCCGGTTGTCTTTATTTGTATTCCAACTTCACCTTAATATCGGCAATCACTGTGCCAGCCCGGGCATTGGCAGGTTTAGTCTGTGATGAACTTCCTGCAGCCACCCCCAGCCAGAACGTCGATGAGGTATTCATCCCGCTGTCTCCCTTTCCAAGGGCAGGGGTCGTCAGCACCAGCGGGTCAGTGGTCTGGTAGGCATTACTTGAATCCCATGCCGTCAGCGGATTTTTTTTCAGCACGGCAATAAAAAACTCTTTGGCAGTCCCTCCGGCAGCCCCTTTATTCCGGAAGCGATATCCCAACGATGAGGCGTTAGCCGTAAAGTCACCGTTATCCGCCAGAGTGCCGTCAAACTTAAGCGTCGGCGTCACATTGCTGGTGCCCAGACCACAGTTTTCCAGTGTCAGAGTGACCTTCGTCAGCTCATTCTGCACTTTCACAGTTTTCTTCCATATTTCACCGGCACTCGTGGAAGGAAGGGTAATCGCTCCCTGAGGCGTCAGTTTAATCGTGCACGCTGTGGCGGTGACCTTGCCCGTCATGTTCAGCGTATTGCTGTCGGCCGCCTGCAGAGATACTTGCCCCCCCCCAAGCACAAGACAGAGCGCCACTCGGGCAGCGGGAGCTTGCTTCAGGCACTGAAGGGCCTTTTTTACGTTCAGTGTATTCATCCGCATGTTCCGGCCCTTCAGTGGTAGAGAAAGTGAAATGTGACGCTGGCCCGCAGGTCGCCCGCTTTAAGGCTACTCACCGTGTTACATTTATCGCCGCACGTGATATAGGCTTTCAGCGGTACCGTGGTGTCGCTGGTCACCGCCGTACCGGCACCTTTATTGGGGATCGCAATGTAGCGCTGCGACGCAGGCACCCCCTTGTTTTTGTCCCCGATCAGGCTGTTTTTATAATTCGACGCCGGCGTAACATTGTCCTTGGTGATCACAAAACCAAACCCTTTGGCATCACCGGGCGACGGGGCTGCATTGTTCACAAACAAAAACATTTTGCTGTCAGCACTAGCCCCCGCCGAACTGTCCGTGTCACCGTTGATTTCCAGACCCGGCGATTTCCCCGCCGCCGCTTGTCCGGCACATTTTGTCAGCCTCACGCTAAAAACCTGCACGCTGCTGGACCCGGCAAGGGGACCCCAGTTCGTCGGCAATGTCGTTCCGGTTACCGATACATCTGGAAAGGCCAGCAAACCGTTGACGCCGTCACTGCCCACCGTCACATCACAGGTGCCCTGCAGCACGGTATAGTTAAACGTCAGATTGACCGTATCGCTGTCGGCGAGTACTGCAGGGCTGACGGTCCCCCCGATCAGTGACAACACCACCGCCAGGATGACATTCATCCCTTTCCGTCCTTCTCTTTTCATTTCCTCCTCCCTTACGCCGTATTCAGGACGTTCACTTGTACTCAAATGAAAAAAGGATGTTCGCATCCAAGACCCCCTCTGGAGTCGGAGGGGCGCCAGCGTTGCACATTATGGTGTCGCCACAACTGAGACCCACCCAGAAATTGACCGTCTTTCTGTCCGCGTTGTTGTCGTTCAAAAGCTGCTGCGTGGTGAATTTCGTACTCACCACCTCGCCTTTTTTCGCCTGCTTGTTTACGTTCCAGGACGGCGTATTGCCGCTGGTATCGTCCTCAGTACGGACCACAAAGCCGAAACGGGGATCGGCCTGGTTCTGCCCGGTAGATACACGAAACAGATAATCTGACGTAGTCGTCGTTTCGCCGTCCACCTTAATCCCCGGTGTCTGGCTGTAGTTTTCGGGGGCACCTGCGCCGAAGCACTCCGTGAGTGACAACGTAAACGGGGTCAATCCATAAATGCCACCATTCATCACTTTCTGCTGTTGCTGTTCTTCTATCGCCAGGTCGTTTGTCACCACATCGCCGCCGCCAGGCTTCACAATCATCACCTTGCAGGTCGGGGCCTCGACGGTCCCAGTAACCGTAATAGTGGCACTCGTTGGGGCGGGTATGACTGGGGCGGCTGACACACCGCCGGATATCACGGCTGACAACCCGAGCAGCTTCAAGCCCTCCATCCGGGCTATGCCCGCCAAGAACCCGACGGAGGCCCCCCCTGTCATTCGCACTCTTTTATTTGCCATGGTGACCTCAACGGTAGTCAAATGAAAACGTCACTTCCGCATTCACAACACGGGGTCCTGGCGCAACAGCCCCAGGTGTCGGGGTCACCACGCCAACGAAATAGTTCAAACGGATGTCCTGCGGATCGTCTTCCCCTATCTTCGTACCTGTCCAAGTGTCGCTGCCAGCTGTCACCGTCCCCGGGTCGGTATAAAACGTCTCCTTCGACCCTGGCCAGTAATTCGTTGTCCCGTTTGGATTTTCTTTCAGCATAAAGCCCACGTCATCCCCGGCGTTTTTATTAAAAATATCCGGATGGCCCGTTAACGTGTCCCCACTAACCCTGATACTGAAGATCGAGCCTGCTTTAACGCCATTACAGTTGGTAAGCCTTACCTGAAACCCCAGCATCCCGGCCGTGTTTACGGTCGCAAACTCTGCCGGGATAGCATCGCGCACCAACACCTTATTCTCCTCCCCGACTTGTACCTCGCAGTTCGACGCTCTCAAGTTTGACTGGACATGCAGTCTTGCCTCCTGGGCAAACACCTTTCCGGTCAGGGTGCTGAGGTACAACATCGTCACGCCCGTCATCATCCGGAACAAAATTGATGTTACGAATGCCGCTTCTCTTGCTGTTGACATTCTCCCTCCTATTGCACCGCAGACGTACCGTTTTCCTTCCCACCCAGGTCGTTCACCGCAGTCCAGTTGAGCGTCTTTTTCACCACGCTGCCAGAGACGTAAACCTGGCTGCCAAAGGGGGGTAGCATGGTCGGTACATTGTCACCAAAGCGGACAGGATGCCCGTCCACCGACAACTGCTGGAAAGTGAGATGAAAGGGCGTAGGATTGCTGACTTTCACGCCGCCAGGCACCCGGGACACCGTCAGGTATTTCCAGGGTTCAGCCGTCATCCCGCTCATACTCTTCGGGCGATAAAAGACTTTTACCTCAAGCCCCATGGCCACAACCATCCCACCGCTGACAACCCCTACACCAGGCGCCATACGCTGGGAGGACGGCAGGCCGCTTACCGACAAATACATCACACTTTCCCGGTCAACGGGCATACCGGGCAGCGCAGCAGCCTGAAGACGGACCACCCCGGTCGCGCCTTTTTCCAGACGAAACAGCGGCGGAGACACGATGAGACCACTCACTGCCTTCTTGTCCTGGAGGCCTGCAGACACCCGTGAGCGTATCAGCAGCACATCATCCCCCTTGCCGCTGATGACCGGCACAGGTACCGCAGCCCCTTCCGGCAGTACCACACGCGTCTTTGCCAGCATGAAGGCCTGGGCTGGACTGAGCGGAGCCATCAGCGCCAGCATGGCTATCACCCCAGCCATTCTGAGGAACTGCCTCAGTCTCTGCCCTTTCGTTTGTTGAACCGTTTTGTCTGTTGTCATCTTATTCGTTATCCGAATCGCCTTTACGCCGGCAAAATGAATCATGCTTGCTGTCGGGGCCGGTATCCGGTCACTCATACAGCACAGAAAATATCAGCGGTACCGACAGACTGGTCCCTGTCACCACGCGCCGGTGGTCCCAGGTTCTCAGTTCGGGTCGCAGCACCACCGTGTGGATACCACTTCCGGCCTTCTGCTGCCGCCCTGAGGGGATAGTGAGGGCCAAGGTATTAAAGAACGGGGTTAGTGGGTAGCGTCCCGACACCCCATTTTCTTCCCAGTTCAGTCTGAAGCCCCAGGCCAGTTCACGGTGCGCATCACCCCAGTTTCGCCCCTTCGCTCCCTGAGCTGCCGGACCGTCCACCCTCACCTTCAGGTTTTTGCCCGCGCATTCACGCTCAGGAAAACGCATGACCAAGGCATCATTCCCTTTCAGGCGCACTCGGTCACTAACGAAATCCCCCCGACTAAACTGCCCCAGCACCACCGTGTGAGCAGACGCCTCCGGTCCATCACTGGCAGGGGTAAACCGGATATCGCAGGTCTGTTCACTGACTGACACCCGGAAACTGACCGTCACCGGCTCCGCGCTACCATGAAACGTTATCAGGGCCGTCAGGGCAGCAGTACATATCCGCAATAGCACACACCTCATCACCATTTCCCTCGACGACATCCATTCCTGGAACGCCCCGGGAGAGAGACTCCCCCGGGGTATTACAACGCAACGACAGACAATCAGTTATTTACGACTGTGAAGTGAACAACGGTATCGACCGTGGCACCTGCAGTAAATGCGGCATCATTCTGACCGTACACCGCCACATGTGGCATGATGCTGACGCTGGCATCGGGGAGTGCAGCCGCGTCAACCCCGGAGGCATCTTTGGTATTATTGATAACTTCAATTGTGTTATCTGTTGGTGTGGCGTAGCCCGCCAACTTAACTGGCTCAAAGTCCTTGGCAGGGTGAACGGTATACTCCAGTGCGATACCAAAACCCTGATCGGTAGTGTAATCACCATAAAGGTCGTTCTTGCCCACCCCCATGGCCGACGGGCCTTCAACCAGCATATTTATTCCAGAACCCTTAGCAAGCGATGCCCCTTCACAACCCGTGACATTCAGCACGACCCCGGCGCCCCCCTCAGGACCCGTTGTCAACCCATAATTGGTATTACCGACCTTTGTTTTGGTACCAGTAGTTCCAATTGTCGTCAGTGCCGTCGGAGTGAACTCGCCCATAAAGACCTTGGTAGCCGCTTCGTCGGTCTGGGTTCCCGTACCGACACCCACGTTACATGTGGTTGTCCCGACCTTGGTCTCGAACGTCACCAGCGCCCCACCGGCCGCCATGGCCCCCTGGGAGAGCACCAGACCGGTTACCAGGGAAGCCAACAGTGTCATTTTTACGTTTTGCTTATTCATTTCTTGTACCTGAGTAGATTGTTTTAAACTTCTGTAAAGAGCCCGGACGGTTAACCGCCCGTCCCTGCGCGCAGGTCCTTCACCGCGAAACAGTTGTGTTCCGTGAGTACACCAACAAGGTGACATTTAGGACCATTTTGACTCCTTATTGCAGCCACTGGCCTGACTGACTAAATAATCAACCATTTACAGTGATAGCTGCCGACATTTATGACATATTCGGCAGTTATCACTTTCGGTATCGAATAGAAAAGCGGCGCTGACAAAATCTGACAGAACGGGATGGGGGGTTGTTACAGGCTGTTTTTCTTAACTTGCTGATAACTAAGGAAAGGACGGGAAAGAAAACGTGATGCATGTCGTTGTTTTACAACTAGAAATAATTTGATAGGAAAATTCTTGTTTTTTCTGTTGCGCAAAATCAAGGCTATTCTAAGATAGATGACAGTTTGGTCCTAAAGGTAATTTTTTTTGCCTGCTTTTTGACCGCCACACACCCTCAAATCGCCCCGCATTACTGGCCGTGTAACGCACGGTATGCCTGATGTTGCGGTGTCCCAGATAGTCCTGGATCAGCCTTGTGTCCACGCCGCGGTCCGCCAGCGCAAATCCGCAGGCATGTCGCAACATGTGCGGATGCGAACATACCGAGATCCCCGCCGTTTCACCCAACTGTTGGATCAGTCGATAGATCCGCTGCCGGCTTAGAGGCCCCCCACGCTGTGACAAAAACAGCCAGTCACTGTCTGCCCCCTTCATGGTCTTTCTCACCTTCAGCCAGGCTCGCAGCGCCTTGATCTCTTTGCTCAGTAACGGGTGGGTGGTACTGAACCCCTGCTTTAGACGGTGGATATAAAGACACCCTTCCTTCATGTCTAAATCCGAGAGCGTTAAATAACGTGCTTCACTCACCCGAAAACCATGCACAAAGCTCATGTAAATCAGACAATAGTCCCGCTCTGGCATGCTGCCCTGCCCGGCGGCTATCAATAATTGCTCGACCTCTCCTTGTGTCAGGTACTTGCGTTGTTTGCTCAATTTTATCGTTCTCCAGAAGTATTCAAAGGCTGCAGTGCAGCAGCGGCATTATTCACGTTAAGCCCGTCAGGCTCAAGCATAGGGTAAAGGCAGCATACCCGCTCACATCCTGACAGGGTGCTCCTCGGCCCGGCATAAGCCGACTCCGAAAAGCCGATAATACCGCCCCCCATTGACAAGATAAAAAACCGTTGACTCAATGATGGCGTTGTTTCTTCACACAATGCATTCCCTTTAGGGTGTACCCCGTGCAACCCTTTTGTTTCTTTTTCTGCCCGTTAACTCGGGCTTTTTTTTACTTATGGTGTTTAGGCTGATGTGCAAAAAATGGCGCAACAACTTGATGCTCGACTTTTACCGGTTGACGAAAATAAAGAATAACTCACTGTTGAATCAGTAGTTCATTGATATCATTGAAAGTGGGTCAGCGGGTTGTCTCAGCAATGGAAACCGACGCGGCTGCAATATATGAAGCTATCTGCTGCAAGTGAAGTGACGGTGTTGTTGAGGAATATGTAAATCGCCTGAAGATGGTTGAAACGCCCAGAGGTATCGTCGTGCCGGGTTCGAGATACTGAAACAGTGGGTGATAATTCAGTTGAGCAATACTCTCCAGTTCATCCAGGAGTCACGGTAGCCTGCATGATGTGGTGAATTTCCGTACACGGGATCCCACACCTGCCAAGGAATGCCTGATCCCCGTTATCATAAATGCGTCAGCCGCCAAGACCCAGATAGCCCCGGCAACCTCGTCATTTCACCGCCCCCTCCCTCACTTTCGTTCACCATCTCCCCGTCGCAAACACCGGTAGCACCCGCCCTCCGATATTATATAGGAAGACCAAAATGGCACTTAGTACACCAGCCAAGCACAGACAGGGCAATATCGGTAACTCTGCCCTTCTCCCTACGTTGAGCAGAGCAATAACCAGAGCGAAACCAGTTACTATGACGATGCAGGCCCGCACAACGTCAGAAACCAGCACACCTGCCGCTCCACTCCACCATAGAGCGGTAGCCACCGTGATGACGACTCGAAACGATCCCCACCATCCAACTTCCCCCCGCAAAAATCGCCCCAACCAGTTGCCCCTCCCTCCCTGTAGCCTGCGAGTTTTGCATGCTGGTTCTCCCAACAACATCACTCCGGTCAAGGACACCGTAAGCCCAAACCACAACAAATATGCCATCATGCTCACCACATCTCCTATTACAACAACAATGAGTCAATTTCCTGTTTCCCCAATACATCGCTGCGGGATAAGACATATCAGGGGTAGGACTAAGCAATCTGTACGAAAGTCCCGTTGACGATTTGCTTGTTGTAGCTGTCCTTGCTCCCCTACAGGGCAGTCAAGAACGGTGTTAATGACTATGTTACTTTGCCTATCTATTTCATCAGTACTCCCTCGCTCCTGTCTGGAAAAGGAAAGACGCCATGGACACGATGCAAACAACCCGCTCCGCCAAGGCGGGTTGCCCTGGCAGAAATAACCAAAAGATTTACTTTCGCACTCTTTGTCGGCCATGTTATCCAACCGACTCTAGCGCATTAGCGCATGTTTGGTGGCAGCGCAGGGGCTGATGGAGATTAACGCCATATGACGTCATGTATTCCCAACGCTGCCATTATGAGGGAGCGAGCCCAGAGCTGAGGTCAAATGCAGGGGCATTGCCCATACTGGCGGCTACTTGACCTCTTCTATCTCACCGGGTTTCCACGTCTTGTCGAACCAGGCGTCAAGCGGGCCGTACAGCCGGAAGATGGTAAACCAGCCTTTACCCGGCACCGTCTGCGTCCAGTTAGCCTCCAGGCCTTTCGGCGGCTTAGGCCCGAAGTACAGATCGACCGATCCGTCAGCATTGGCGATCAGCTTGTCACGCTTGTTATTCTTGCTAGGGAACGGTTGCGAGGTCTGTAGCTCGGAGCGGGTCTGCGGGTCATAGATCACCACTGACCAAAAGTCCTTGGCTGGCACATTCTTGGGAATGTTCAACCGGTAGTTCTTCGCGCCATCGAAAGGCTCGCCTGCCGCATCGGCACTGGAAATGGCATACTGCGATCCCTTGCCAACCAGTTTCGCCGCCATCGCTGGCGTATTGACGGTGGCCATGTAGAAGAAGCTGGTGCGTGCATCAAGGTCCCGGCCTGCAAGGCCATCACCGCCGAGCCAACGATAATCGCCACCAATAAAGCTGGCCCGCCACTGGCTATTGGGATACAGCAGGGAACGGGGATCACGGCTACGAAAACTGATGGCTCTGGCAGTAGCGTTGCCAGCAGCGACCGCATGGCTGAGAATTTTCGTCATCCGCTCGTCTGGTGAAAATACCTGGCCCTTACGAATACCAATTGAAGCGGCCAGCCCGCGCAGTTCGGGATCGATAAAGCCGACGGGTTCTTTCTGAATGATATGGTCGAGTTCCTTGTAGAATTCAAAGTTGTTGGCATGCACCGTGTTAAATGCCTTCCCCGAGGAGTTGATAAACTCCATCTTCGGAGGGTTGTGCGCCTTGCTCAGCGAATAGACTTTGAAACCGTCACGGAACATTTTCGAGGCCGCATCAGGTTTGCCATCCACCAAAAATCCGCGCAGTACCACGATGTTCACATAGGATGGCGAACGTGCAATGTAGTATTCACCGCCATGCTTCACATCCTTGGGTAACTTACCCTTGTAGTCTGCGGGCACAATCAGGTATTTCCCCCCTTTGCCACGATCTGGACCGGGTACCCCCATATCGACAACAAAGCGGAAGAAGGCATCATTCACTGTACCCGGTCCGCTGCCTGGCGGCACCTCAACCACCGTCGGACCGTCAGTTTCCAGGTCAAGTATGCCAAAGGCGTAGACCGTGTCGGTGTTGGCGGTAAGCAGCAGCGGATTGGAATCGGCCAGTTGATCGTAGATAGTGGCCTGGTTGCTCTTGGTTGCCCCAAGCGCGGCGTTGCCCCGGCGGATCGCCTCAATGCTCGCGGCAGGCATAAGGCTGAGAAACACTTCCACGCCGCGCAGGAAATCAAGGTTGTCGAACGCCAGGTTGGCCGTGTCTTGCGTCGGTACGCCGTCAACAAAGCTGAGCGTGCCAATCCGGGTTGGAATGGTGCTCGGGGTCAGGACATCCTGTGGGATATAGGTATTAAAGCCCGGCGTGGGTACATCCGTAGAAGCTTGCTGCGCGTAGACGTTCGGCACGCATAACGCGCCAAGGAGAGTCGTGGTGATGAGGCCCTGATAACGGTTGAGAATCATAAGTTTTCCCTCTTTTTGTTATAGGAAACTTACGAGAGCGGGCATTTACAGCTCCCAGCACCATGGCTAACCACTCGCACCATCTGGAGGCAGAGGCTTGTGCTTGTCGCCGTCGCGTTTCCCTGATGTTAAGCAAACTCTCAACGGGTTTTTCTCCGGCAAAACGCTTTTATGTAAGCAAAATAATCAAAGAAAGACATTTACTGTCTAAATGTTTCAAATATTGTCGTAGTGCGAATTTGTTAAGCGATAAGGCCCGATGCTCGTGGGACAAATTCTGCACTCAGCTAACAGGCTCTCCGGCCACTCCGGATCTCCCCACCAAAAATGACTGGATGTTAATTTTATGATAAGAAGTAAGGGAGATAAGATAAATCCTACTAATTAACGGGTCCCCCCCTTGCATTGCCAAAATTCTCCACCCGGGGTGGTAGCAATCCGTTAATTCATATCGGGATCGCTAACCATTTGGTATTACCTGGTATTATTTGCACGGGGACTCTGATGAACCATGCTCTTACCGCAGTAGCGGAAAGCGACTCTCCGCCACTGACATATTCCGGCATTGCCCGGCAGCGTACCATTCTAAGCGTGCGTAACCTGAGCAAATCCTGGCGCGGGCAGGCTCCCGTCCTGAACAACCTTAGCGTTGATTTTTATGCAGGAGAACTGACTGGCGTCATTGGCCGTTCAGGGGCGGGTAAATCAACCTTGCTGCATATCCTGAACGGTGTCCTCCCTGCCAGCGAGGGAGAAATCGTCAGTTATCCGCTGCATGAGAAGCCGCTTGAGATTACCCAATTAACGGGCCGCGCACTGCATGCCTGGCGTAGTCGGTGCGGCATGATTTTTCAGGATTACTGCCTCGTCCCGCGTCTAGATGTCCTGACAAATGTCCTGCTTGGCCGCCTGAGCCAAACCTCCACGCTTAAATCCTGGTTTAAGCTATTCACTAAAGCTGACCAACTGCGCGCCATTTCTCTGCTGGAGTGGATGAACATACTGCCGCAGGCGTTGCAGCGCGCGGAAAACCTTTCCGGGGGGCAGATGCAGCGCGTAGCCATTTGCCGGGCACTGATGCAAAACCCGGAGATTTTACTGGCCGACGAACCCGTAGCCTCGCTTGATCCTACCAATAGCCATCTCATTATGGGCGCGCTTCGTGAAATAGCCGAACAGGGTATCAGTGTCGTCGTTAATCTCCACTCTATTGATATTGTTCAAAAATATTGCACACGTGTTATTGGCGTGGCTGGCGGCCGTATTATCTACGACGGTCCTCCCTCAACATTGAATCAGACTATCCTGCACCAACTGTACAACGACGAAACAAGCTAACTACATCAAAGTGATGACAAAATGGGATCCTAGCTAACCCATTGATTATACAAACGGGCGCAGCATGCAGCGCCCCTACATGGTAGGCCGGTGGGGAGTCAGCAGCCTCACTACATTTTTTTTTCAAACGGGGAAGATGATGACACAACACTTTTTTACTCGCGTTGGTTTTTCTGCCACCATTCTGAGCACGGCGCTAGTATGGCAGGCCAGTGCCGCTACGCAACCGGCAGTATTAAATCTGGGGATTTTAGGCGGACAAAACTCAACACAACAAATCGGTGATAATCAGTGCGTTAAACAATTTCTGGATCATGAGCTGAAAGTCGATACCCGCTTACGCAACGCGTCGGACTATACGGGTATCACTCAGGGTCTGCTTGGTGGCAAGGTCGATGTTGTGCTGAATATGTCTCCGGCCGCCTATGCGTCGGTGTATATCAGGGATCCCGATGCGGTCGATATCATTGGTATTACCGCCGATGATAAAACCAGAGCTCACCGTTATCATTCGGTCGTGGTGGTTAAAGCTGACAGCCCGTACCAGTCTTTGGACGACCTGAAAGGTAAACCCTTTGCTTTTGCCGATCCTGATTCTACTTCCGGTTATCTGATCCCTGACTACGCATTCAGGAATAAGCTGGGCGGTAATGTGGATAATCAGTATAACCACTTCTTCTCCAGCATTACCTTCTCCGGAGGACATGAGCAGGATATCCTTGGCGTACTGAACGGACAGTTCGCCGGCGCAGTCACCTACAGCTCAATGACCGGCGATCGCAACAGCGGCTATAGCGCGAGCGCCTTCCACTCGCTAATGCGTATGGGCTACCCGGACCTGATGAAACAGATCCGGATAATCTGGCAATCCCCGCCTATTCCGAGCGGGCCGATCCTCGTCAGCAACGCCCTTCCGGCGGAGTTTAAAACCAAAGTGATCGGCGCCATCAAGAAACTAGATACAGACGATCATGCCTGCTTTATCAAAGCGGTAGGGGGACCATTACATATCAGCCAGGGGAGTGTTGCTGATTTTCAGCTCATTATCGATATGAAACGCGAATTGCTCAGCACGCGTTAATTCTGTTCCAGGTCTCCCCGGCCATCACGCCGGGAAGATCGCCCCCCAGGAAATCAGCGCCCGATGAACAGTGCCCATACCGATTTTGAACGTTATTATCATCAGGTTCGCTTTCGACAAAAGCGGGATACTCTGGGTGTGTCAGTTCTGCTACTGGCATTCTATTTTTCCGCCGGTCACGTTGCCGAATTTAATCCCCTCACTCTCTGGCATGCCCTGCCTGATTTAGCGAGTTACCTGTCTGACACCTTACCGGCACTTCACCTGGCGGACCTGTTTGCTGGTTCCCATGTTAAGGGGTCTCTTGCCTGGTGGGGATATCGCCTGCCGGTACAGTTGCCACTGCTTCTGGAAACACTCCAGATGGCACTGGCCTCAACCGGTATTGCCATCGTTATCGCCACCCCTCTGGCGTTCCTTGCAGCCAGCAACGGAGGCGCGGTTTGGCCACTGCGCCTTGCCATACGCACACTGGTGGCATTCTTAAGAACCCTGCCGGACCTGGCGTGGGCGATGCTTTTTGTGATGGCATTGGGTATCGGCCCATTGGCTGGAACCCTTGCGTTGATGCTGCACAGTACGGGTAGCCTGACCAAATTGTTCTATGAGGCGGTAGAAAGTGCCCAAGACAGACCGGTACGCGGCTTGATGGCCTGTGGTGCGTCTGCGCTGCAGCGGGTACGTTTCGCCCTGTGGCCACAAGTAAAGCCGATTTTTCTCTCCTACGGTCTGATGTGTCTGGAAATCAACTTTCGTTCCTCAACCATTCTTGGATTGGTGGGGGCTGGAGGGATAGGCCAAGAGTTGATGGCTAATATCAAACTCGACCGTTACGATCAGGTCAGCATGACGCTGCTGCTGATTATTATTGTAGTATCCCTGCTGGATAGCCTGTCCGGTCGGCTACGCAGAGGGGTGTTGTACGCAACACCAATGCGCCCCGAGCTTAACCACCACAGTCCCGGATTGAGTCGGCTCGGTCACGAGGTGCTACTCCAGGTTCAGATACGCTATTTTTGTCGTATAGGGGGGCTGGTCTTGGCTGGCTTATTATACTACCTCTGGTTTTTCTCCCAGTACGGCATCAGTCCCGACAAGTTCAGCGCAGGCATCGGGAAAATCGGCCATTATTTGCACCGGATGTTTATCTGGCAGGATTTTACTGACTGGCCGTTATGGTATTACCTGACGCAGATCCTTATCACACTGGCCATTGTCTTCGCCGGAACACTGACCGCTACGGCGATTGCGCTTCCGCTGTCATTCCTCGCGGCGCGTAATATCATGCAGGGCCGGTTGCCCGAGGCCATTGCTGTGCTGATACGCCGTCTGTTTGATGTACTGCGCGGGATAGACATGGCCATCTGGGGATTGATTTTTGTTCGTGCCGTCGGCCTTGGGCCGCTGGCGGGAGTGCTGGCCATTATCATGCAGGATACCGGGTTACTGGGGCGTCTGTATGCTGAAGGGCATGAGGCCGTGGATCGCGCTCCCGGCAAGGGGCTCGACGCAGTTGGTGCCAATAGCCTGCAAAAGCATCGCTTCGCTATCTTCACGCAATCCTTTCCGACACTCCTGGCTTTGAGCCTGTTTCAGATTGAATCCAACACTCGTTCAGCGGCTGTCCTAGGCTTTGTCGGCGCAGGAGGCATCGGTCTGGTCTATGCTGAAAACATGCGGCTGTGGCACTGGGACGTGGTGATGTTTATTACCCTGGTGATGGTCATAGTGGTAATGGCGATGGACGCACTCTCTGCCTGGCTGCGCCGCCGCTATATTGTTGGTAATACAATACCTTTGTTTAGAACTAACGAGGAATAGAGCAGCTGCGCGTGTAGTTGAAAAAACACGTCGCTCCCTTCCCATAGACTGGGGCTCTGCCGCTACGTGAACGATGCCAATGCGTTCAAACCTTGCGATATACGAGACATCAGCAAATCACGGGTTTTGAGATCGGCAATATTGCGGTTACCCATGGCGGGAAAAAGATAATCTGAAAGGCTCTTGAGAACTCGGACGCAGTGAGACTCAGACCATTTCTTAGTAGATTTAGAAGGGAAACCGCGTGATACCTGAGTTTCAGGCACAAAAAAAGCCGCTCGAAGGCGACTTGATTTGCGTACTGACTAATGGTGCCGAAGGCCGGACTCGAACCGGCACGTATCTCTACGGTTGATTTTGAATCAACTGCGTCTACCGATTTCGCCACTTCGGCACTGAAGTAGTATGCGGAAAACGTGGGCATTATACCTTCCCACCTGCCTCGCGCAACACTTATCAAGCATTCAACGAGTTGAATGTTGAAAAAAACGTCACCCGTCGATTTTCTCGGCTTACCCTGCTCATTTCTCACTCTAAATTGACTTCATCAGCGACCGCGATCGCCCCCTCTCCCACAGGGAGAGGAGGCCGTCCGAGTCGATTTGTGAGTGTCTGGATAATTTTCCAAGAAGCAGACTTTATGCAGTGGGCAGCTAGGCTGTCATCAGCCAATCTACTCTGCTGCCCCACCACCATCCTGCACTTTTTTGTTACACCTCACACTTTTCATCACAACCTTCTGTGATTCACACTCTCGCAAAAATAAAACGTAATTTATTGAATAATAATAACTTTATACCACTCCCCCCGCCCCTTCACCACCAGCCCTTCTGTGACCACCCTCGTTTATTTGTTAAATCAAATGATTGAATATTAATAACATAACAAAAAATAACAGCCATCCAGCGGCACCATCGCTACCGACCAGGAGTTTAGGATGATCCCATCGGAACGCCGCGATTTTATCTATCGCTATGTACATGAGTATCAGTTGGTCACCATCGTGGCCCTGGCCGAGTTGATGAGCGTTTCACATATGACCGTCAGGCGCGACATCCATCAACTGGAAGAAGAAGGCAAGGTGATCAGCGTCAGCGGCGGCGTACGCCTGAGTGACGCGCTACGCCAGGAACTGGCCTACAAAGAGAAGGCCCAACTGCATCACCGGCAAAAGCGGGCCATCGGCAAATATGCCGCCGAGCTGGTCGAAGATGGCCAGGTGGTCTATCTGGACGCGGGCACCACCAGTTTCGAGATAGCCCGCCAACTGGCCGAACGCTTCAACCTGACGGTAGTCACCAACGATTTTTCCATTATCCAGCACCTGATGAATCGCCCACAGCTCAACCTGTTTCACACCGGCGGGCGAGTCGATCAGCGCAACTATTCCTGCGTCGGCAGCTGCGCCGCCATGTTGTTGCGCACCCTGAATATCGACGTGGCCTTTATCAGCACCAGTTCCTGGGATCTGGAGCATGGCCTGTCTACCCCGCATGAAGAGAAAGTTCTGGTGAAACAGGCGCTGCTGGACGTGGCCCGGCGCAAGGTGCTGGTCTCCGACAGCAGTAAATACGGCAAGTACGGCATGTTTCGCGTCTGCCCACTGGCGGCGCTCGACGACATCATCTGCGATGCCGCCCTGCCGCCAGAAACGCAGCAACAACTCCAGGAGCGTGGCGTGCGGCTGCACAGCATCAACCTCTGATAACAATCCCCTACAAGAAAAGGAATATAACCATGAAGGTCATCATTACCGGTGGAGCAGGCTTTTTGGGCCAACGTCTGGCAGCCGCGCTGCTGCAGGACAATACGCTGCCTTTTGACGAACTGGTTCTGGCTGATATCCAGCAACCAAACGCCCCGCTAGCGGATCCACGAGTTCGCTGCCTGGCACTCGACCTCACTCAACCCGATGCCGCCGATCGGTTGATCGACAGTGAGTGCAGCGTGCTCTATCACCTGGCCGCCATCGTCAGCAGCCATGCAGAAAGCGACTTCGATCTCGGGATGCAGGTGAACTTCGACGCGACTCGCCAGCTACTGGAGGCCGCTCGCCGCAATGCCCCAGCGATGAAGTTTATCTTCACCAGTTCGTTGGCAGTGTTTGGTGGCCAGCTTCCGGACACCGTTACTGATGATTGCGCCGTGCAGCCGCAATCCTCCTATGGCGCACAAAAGGCGCTGTGTGAGCTGTTGATCAACGATTACGCCCGCAAAGGATTTGTCGATGCGCGTGTGCTGCGTCTGCCTACCATCAGCGTGCGCCCCGGCAAGCCGAATAAGGCGGCCTCCTCCTTTGCCAGCGGCATCATCCGTGAACCACTGCACGGGGAGCCTTCCGTCTGTCCTGTCTCCCCAGAGTTGGCGCTGTGGCTGTCCAGCCCTGGCACCGTGGTACGCAACTTTATCCATGCCGCCACGCTGCCCACCGCGCAGTTCGGCACCTCACGCATCGTCAACCTGCCCGGCATCAGCGTCACGGTGCAACAGATGCTGGCCGCGCTGGGGGAGGTAGCCGGTGAGCAGACTCGTGCCAAGGTGAGCTTTGTACCGGATGAAGCCATCAATCGCATTGTCGCCAGTTGGCCGGGCAACTTCGATGTACAACGTGCATTGGCGTTGGGGTTCTATGCCGATGAGAACTTCCAGCAGGTCATCCGCGCTTTTATGCGTGATGAGATGCCGCAGGCAGGGAGCTGATTATGGCACTTTATACTCCCATCATTGGTTTGGCGGTGGCCGTATTCGTACTGGTGTGGCTGGTATTACGCACCCGAGTTCATGCGCTGATCGCCATGCTGACGGCGGCCTCTATCGCCGGGATCAGCGGCGGACTGAGCGCCATGCAGACGGTGGATACCATTTCCAAAGGGTTTGGCAGCACGCTCGGCAGTATCGGGATTGTCATTGGTCTGGGGGTGATGATGGGCCGCGTGCTGGAGGTTTCCGGCGCGGCGGAGCAGATCGCCTTCAGCTTTATCAAGTGGCTGGGTAAAAAGCGCGAAGAGTGGGCGTTGGCGATCACCGGCTATATCGTCAGCATCCCGATCTTTGTCGATTCGGCTTTCGTCATCCTTTATCCGTTGGTCAAGGCGCTGGCCAGGAAGGGCCAACGCAATCTGCTGACGCTCGGCGTAGCCTTGGCGGGTGGCCTGATCATTACCCACCACGCGGTGCCACCAACCCCTGGCCCATTAGGTGTCGCGGGGATCTTCGGCGTGGATATCGGTGCCATGATGCTGGCCGGGTTGGTGTTAGCCATTCCCTGCGTGATCGGCATCGTGATCTATGCGCGCTGGCTCGGTACCTATTACCCTGATTTTACGCCGGAAAACCAGGATGAGGAGCCGGAAGATCTGCGGGCCACCCACCAGCGCTATCTGGCCGAGAAAGAAGCCAAGGTGCTGCCGAGCCTGACGCTATCGCTGTTGCCAATCATCGCCCCCATCGTGCTGATCTTTATCAATGCGGTGAACACTATGCTGGCCAAGTCTGAAGGTATGGCCTGGCTGGGGGAAAGCCTGTGGGGGCAAGCCTTTGCCTTCCTCGGCGCACCGGTGATTGCGTTGGCCATCAGCGTGCTGCTGGCGGTTTACACCCTGATGCCGAAGGTCGACAAGCACGAAACGCTGGAGCGGCTGGAGGAAGGGTTGCAGACCGCCGGGATCATCTTGCTGGTAACCGGTGCCGGTGGCGCGCTGGGGGCGGTGTTACGTGAAAGCGGTACCGGCACCCTGCTGGCGCAGCACGTCGCCAATCTACCGCTGTCCCCGGTATTGATCCCCTTCTTTATCGCTACGCTGGTGCGCCTGATACAGGGATCGGGCACCGTTGCCATGATCACCGCCGCGTCCATCTCGGCCCCTATCGTCAGCCAGTTGCCCGGCGTCAATATGCTGGCCGCCGCGCAGGCCGCCACCATGGGCGCGCTGTTCTTCAGCTACTTTAACGACAGCATGTTCTGGGTAGTCAACCGGATGATGGGCATCAAGGACGTGAAGCAGCAGATGATGGTCTGGTCAGTGCCCACCACGATAGCCTGGGCGATCAGCCTGGTCGGTATTTTACTGCTGGACTGGATCTTGTAGCCCCTCAACCCAACCCTCTCCTTTAGTGAGAGGGAACGGTCCTAGCCACCTGTTAACCTTAACGCCCCAGTTAGCTCCCAACTTCGATTAAGTTAGTAAAAACTTTCCTAATTGATTGATAAATAAAATAGTTTGACCTACTTAGCATTATTCAGGATTGGTCAGACCTTTAGGGGAAGCGGATTGACCTCGATCAAAAATAACATACCGGCTGGTCGGTATGCTCTTCCCCATGAATACCCACGTGCATCGCAAAAAAGACCCGGAACGGCTGCAAGAGCAGCTGCTGGAAGCCGCCAGTATCATCGCAGCCAAAGATGGGATTGCCGCGCTGTCGCTAAACGCCGTCGCCAAGCAGGCTGGGGTCAGCAAGGGCGGGCTGCTGCACCACTTTCCCGGCAGGCAGGAACTGATCCACGCGCTGTTTATTCGTCTGCTGGCGGTAATGGATCGCGGCATTATGGCGCTGATGGCCGTGGACGATAACCCACGCGGGCGCTTCTCCCGGGCCTATCTGATGTACCTGGCGGGCATCAGTGAAACCGACACCAGTCGTCAATTGGCCCTGCTGTCGCTGGCCATGCCGGATGAGAAGGTGTTGCGTAAGTGCTGGCGGGACTGGGTGCTGCAACATCTGGCCAACGCCGATGAACTGGATCGCAGCTACGTAGGTAATTTGGTGCGCTATGGTGCAGACGGCCTATGGCTTTCTGAACTCACGGAAGGAGTCACTATGACGCCGGAAGAGCGGCTTGCATTGGTGACGAGACTGGCGGCAATGACCTGCGAGGAGTTTTAACCTCCTCGGTTCGCGGACAGCCAATCACCCAGGGGCGATAATGAAATACAAAATTAATGCCTTTCTTATTTATGACGCCACCGAAGGCTCGCTAAAGCTGGACGACGGCGGCAAGTCAGACAGCCAACTCACCATCACTGCCAACGCCTTGCTGTTCTTCATGATCCAGCATCCTGGCGTGATCAGCCGCGATACGGTGATGCAGCGGGTCTGGGACGACAACGGGCTGATGTCCTCCAACAGCAACCTGAACCAGTACCTGAGCATCCTGCGCAAAGCTTTCCGCCGTTATGGCATTGAGAACGTGATCGTCACCGTGGCCCGAGGCCGGCTGGAAATCAACCCAGAGCTGACGATCGAGGTGATCGATGACTCCTTGTTGCACCCGGTGATACACGCCAGCGAACACGAATCCTCTGCCGAGATAGCCCCTGAACCAACGCCGGTAGCGGCGGCCACCACCAGCAACGATCGCTACTGGGGTTGTGCCGGGGCGATGATATCGCTGTTGGCCATCGCGCTGATCGGCTGGTCGTGGAGTAACAACGGCAGCCTGACCCCTCTCACCTTCACCCTCGTTGCGCAGGAACCCATTGAGGTGTTATCCACCGACGCCATGATAAATCCAAGAATGCGCGAGAATTACCTGAAAAACTTTTTTGCTGTCAAAGAAAAAAAGAACATAAGGTATGATAAGGACGAACGTTTTCTGTTCTTTTATGGTGACAAGCTGCAATCCAACGGCTTAGGCCGGACGTTTCTCGCACATTGTGCCAAGCATCAAGATAATACATTCAGCTACTGCGATAACTATTTTTATTATTCATGGAAATAAATTATGAAAACAATGGGATGGGGGAAAAGGCTGTTTGCAGTCTCTATCATATTGCTACTGGTCTCACTATTTATCACCGTCAAGCATAATGTTATCTGGCACGATGATGTTTTAAACTGCTCAACCAAAGCTATTATGCATTTTGAAGACACCATCACCGAATCCGTTAACGTCAACGTTCACTTTTATTTTAATGCCAAAGGCAAAGGCTCCATCGTGGTGGAAGGATATTCAGACTCGGAGGCCGGCTGGCTGTATTTACAACGCTACGTACAGTTTGATTATACCAGCAAGCGCGTTTCCCCCGGCACCCGCTATTATCAGATCAACCGCTGGGTCTCCAGCAAATCCTCTATCGATCAATCACCCGACGTGATCTTTGATTACTTTATGCGGGAAATGTCAGACAGCCACGACGGCCTGCAATTGGCGATGGAGAAAATCAATGCCGACTCCGTGTTACTCAGTTCGATCAACTCCCCACTGTTTATCTGCACGTTGAAACCCGGTAGCCAGTTAGACTAACGCCCGTTCCCCAGCAAAGCTGTTCCCCCTTGTCATAAGCCTATGGCCTGCCTCTCATTAGCCCTTACAATCCCCAAAAACCGCCCCCGATAGTCATAATGCCTGTCGATTATTCAGCGATCGCTATTTCCCCCTCACCTCAACCCTCTCCCCAAAAGGAGAGGGAGCTAGTACGGAGCCGAAGTTAGGTACAGAGGCTAATCTGTGGCACGTTAAGTCACCTCTCACTGCGGGAGAGGGTTAGAGGGAGGGGAAATTGCCGACCTTAACAACTGCCCCAAAAAAACCTGCGCTACTCCACAGTCTGCAAGCCGCTCCGCTACCTAAAAAACCCATTTGAACACCATAGATTTAACATTATTTTCCGCCCTTAAGTGAATGCCAAAACCCGCCATTTCTTGCCAGGGAGCAGAACTATTATCGAGCTGATTATCAGAGTAAACAGATAAAAATAGGATAAATTGACGCTTATTATTAGAATAAAAAACTAAATAGATATCGATTAATGAATTTATATTTTGATTCAACCACCAAGGGGTATAGTGCCTTTAGCCGTCGGAAACCTTGATCCCCTCATGGCGAACGGCGCAGCAGATGACGACTCATAAACCGGCTTTGTGGAGGAAACAACAATGGGTGATGCATTAGGCTTAATCGAAACCAAAGGGTTGGTGGCCTGTATTGAAGCGGCGGACGCCATGTGCAAGGCGGCCAACGTCGAACTGATCGGCTATGAAAACGTCGGTTCCGGCCTGGTCACCGCCATGGTGAAAGGTGATGTCGGTGCGGTAAAAGCCGCCGTCGATTCCGGCGTGGAATCCGCGCAGCGTGTGGGTGAAGTGGTGACTTCACTGGTTATCGCCCGCCCACACAACGACATCAACAAAATCGTGATTAAGCACAAAGCGTAACGACGCTTTGAGGAGAACGGACATGGGTGACGCATTAGGATTGATTGAAACCAAAGGGCTGGTGGCCTGTATTGAAGCCGCCGATGCGATGTGCAAAGCGGCCAACGTGGAGCTGATCGGCTATGAGAACGTCGGTTCCGGCCTGGTCACCGCCATGGTGAAGGGCGACGTCGGTGCGGTCAAGGCGGCGGTGGATTCCGGTATTGAATCGGCCAAACGCGTTGGCGAAGTGGTTACCTCACTGGTGATTGCCCGCCCGCATAACGATATCCAGAAAATCATCTCGCAGTACAAAATCACCGAATAACAAGGAATTCACTGATGAAAGATGCACTCGGATTGATCGAAACCAAAGGGTTGGTGCCCGCCATCGAAGCCGCCGATGCCATGTGCAAGGCTGCCAATATCGAACTGATTGGCTATGAAAACGTCGGCTCCGGCCTGGTCACCGTAATGGTGAAAGGCGACGTGGGTGCCGTTAACGCGGCGGTGGAATCCGGTATTGAAGCCGCCAGCCGGATTGGCGAAGTGATTTCATCACGGGTTATTGCTCGCCCACATAATGATATTGAGAAAATCGCCTCACAGCATAAGGCGTAATTCAGCCTGATTACCGGCGGTGGCAGATAAGTACTCTACCCGATTGTAGCAAATAAAAAATTAAACTCCTATTTAGGGGAATAGACTAATGACCACATTAGATCCGGATTTACAATCCATTCAGCAGGCTCGCACGCTGATAAAAAATGCCAAACAGGCGCAATTGCTGTTTGCCAAATATTCACAAGAAAAGATCGACGGCATTATTAAACATATTGCCAGCGAAGCGGCCAGACATGCCGAAGAATTGGCCAAGATGGCCCATGAAGAAACCGGCTTCGGCAATTGGCAAGACAAGGTGTTAAAAAACATTTTCGCCTCTGAAAAAGTTTTTGAGCATATTAAGGATTTAAAAACCGTCGGTATTATTCGTGACGACCAGCAGAATAAAGTGATGGACGTGGGTGTCCCGTTAGGGGTCATTACCGCCCTGGTGCCGTCCACCAACCCAACCTCAACCATTTTCTATAAAACGCTGATCGCGCTGAAGGCCGGGAACGCCATTATTTTCTCCCCGCACCCTAATGCGCGCCAGTGCAGCCAGCGGGCAATTGAGATCGTCAAGCAGGCCGCGCTCCAGGCCGGTGCCCCAGCAGGTATCGTTGACGGCCTGACCCAGCTGACGCTGGAGGCCACCAAAGCCCTGATGCATAGCAAAGACGTCTCGCTGATCCTGGCCACCGGCGGCGAAGGTATGGTCCGTGCGGCCTACAGCTCCGGCACACCAACCATCAGCGGCGGCCCAGGCAACGGCCCGGCGTTTATCGAACGCAGCGCCAATATCCCGCAGGCGGTGAAAGACATCATCACCAGCAAAACCTTCGATAACGGGGTGATCTGCGCCTCTGAGCAGTCGATCATCGTGGAAAAGTGCATCTATCAGGACGTGCACCGCGAGTTGCTGAGCCAGGGCTGCTACTTCATGAACGACGATGAGTCTGCCCGCCTGGCCAATATCCTGTTACGCCCGAACGGCATGATTAATCCGGAAGTGGTGGGCAAGACCGCCATCTACCTCAGCGAACGCGCCGGATTCTGCGTACCTGCAACCACCAGGGTGCTGATTTCACTGCAAAACAGCGTATCGCGTAAAAACCCTTACGCCCGTGAAAAACTCTGCCCGGTACTGGGGCTGTACATCGAAGAAGACTGGATGAGCGCCTGCGATCGCGTGGTGGAGCTGCTCACCAACGAAGGTCTGGGGCATACGCTGGTCATCCACACCCAGAATCAGCAGGTGATCCGCGAGTTTGCGCTGCAAAAACCGGTGCACCGCATCCTGATCAATACGCCCGCCGCGCTTGGAGGCATTGGCGCAACCACGAATCTTATACCTGCGTTAACGCTCGGCTGCGGTGCCGTCGGTGGTGGCTCCAGCTCGGACAACGTCGGCCCGATGAACCTGTTGAACGTGCGTAAGGTCGGCTATGGCGTTCGTAGCATCGAGGATCTGCGCCAGCCACAGCAGGCAGCTCAACCGTGCAGCGCGCCAACCCGCCATAGCACCAGCATCTTCGACGATAACCGCTTTGCGGCTCCATCGGCGGCGGTGGCCCCGCAAACTGCACCGGCACCGCTGTATGCCCAGGGCGACGATCGTTTCGGGGCGGTCACCCGCGCAGTGGTTAACGCCGCAGCCAATGACATCACCGAAGAGAACGTCGAACGGATCATTACGGAAGTGCTTGGACGCCTGTCCCGGTAACAATCAACCAAGGGTGAAAACATGATCCTCGCAAAGGTAACCGGCCATGTGGTGGCCACGCAGAAAAGTGACGAACTACGCGGTAGTAACCTGCTGTTGGTCACGGCGCTGGGTGACGACCTGGAAGCCATCAAAGATCGTACTTACGTCGCCGTCGACAGCGTCGGTGCCGGTGAAAACGATCTGGTGTTGGTGGAAGAGTATTTCGCACTGAGTAAAGACCGCTACAAGGCCATGTCGATCGTTGCCATTGTCGAGAAGGTTCACCGGGAGCGTTAAGAGTAAGAGGAAGTAGGCATGAATGAGTTTCTGATTAAGCCAAAAATCCATTTCGGTGAGGATGCGCTGCTCGCTCTGAGCAGCTTGCCTGGACGCTCGGCGTTTTTGGTCACCGATCAGGCGATGGTGAAGTTTGGCTTGGCCGAGCGGGTGACCAGCCTGCTCCAACAGCGGCAGATCCGCTGTCGTCAGTATGACGAGGTGGCCTCCGACCCGGATATTTCTGCCATCGTCAGCGGCATGAAGCTAATGGATGACGACTACCCGGACCTGGTGATTGCCTTGGGCGGCGGCTCAGTCATTGATGCCGCCAAGGCGGTGATGTATGCGCTGTGGCATTGCCGTAAAGACAGTGGCCGTAGCAAGCCCTGCTTTGTCGCCATCCCCACCACCAGCGGCACCGGTTCCGAAGTCACCAGCTTCTCGGTGATCAAGTCCCGCAGCCAAAAGCTGGTGTTGGTAGACGAGTTCATGCTGCCCGACATTGCCATCCTCGATCCTCAGTTAGTGAAGTCGGTGCCGGCCAGCATTACCGCCGATACCGGGATGGATGTGCTGTGCCACGCTCTGGAGGCCTATGTTTCCCGCAAGGCCAGCGACTTCAGCGATGCGATGGCCGAAAAAGTGGTGCAGATGGTGTTCGGCCACCTGCTGACCTGCTACCAACAGGGCAGCAATCTGCCAGCGCGGGAAAAAATGCATAACGCCTCATGCATGGCCGGGATGGCGTTCACCAACGCATCGTTGGGCATCACCCACAGCCTGGCGCACGCCCTCGGCGGCATGTTTGGCATCCCGCATGGCCGAGCCAATGCGCTGCTGATGACCTCGGTGGTCGCCTTCAATGCCGACGTTGACGGCGGCTGCGACACCCAGGCCGCACACAAATATGCCGCCCTGGCGCGCCTGCTGGGGCTGCCAAGCACCTCGGTACGTGATGGCGTCAACAGCCTGCTGGTGGCGATCGAAACGCTGAAACAGGAAATGCAGCTACCGGCCAATCTGCAAGCCGCAGGGGTAGAGGAACACCGCTTCCAGGTTTGCCTTGGCGAACTGGCCACGCAGGCGCTGCACGACAGTTGCACGCCAACCAACCCGCGCGACGTTAACGCGGCAGATTTGGAGAAACTGTTCCGCCTCGCCTACAGCGGCGGCCCGGTACAGCTTCAATAACGCACTCATTACAGTCAACGGATTTTGCCAATTTGTGTGAAAGCCGCAGGACATCAGGAGAGATTTGAACATGGCCCATTATTCACTGACGCCACGCGTAAAACTGCTGGCAGAAAGACTCTTATCCCAAAACAGCACCATCAGCACCGAACGTGCCGCCATTCTGGAAACGCTGGGTGGCGATGTGGCCGGCATGCCGCAGTTGGTCAAGAATGCCAAGCTGTTCAATGAGCTGGTCAAGCAACTGCCCGGCTATATCGGCCCCGATGAGCTGATCATCGGCAGCCAATCCTCCACCCCGCGCGCCGCCGTGTTCCACAGCGAAAGCGAGCTGCGCAGTCCTTCGGCCTTCACCGCGTTGGGCCAGACCTCACCGGACTATCTGGCGGTGATCACCAAGGGGCTGTTCGCCATCGAAGCCGAAATGGAAGACCGCGCCAGAAGCATCGGCAGCGCCGTCAGCCGTTCCGGGCTGGACGAGGTCAACCAATGCCGCGCCATGATCTACGCCTGCAATGCGGCGATGCATCTGGCGCAGAAACTGGCCAACAAGGCCGAAAACATGGCTGCGGTAGAAAACCATCCGTACCGTAAGGCGGAGCTGCAAGAGGCGGCCGCCATGCTGAAAAAAGTCCCGGCTTACGGGGCCAGCAGCTTTAAAGAGGCTTGCCAGTCGTTCTACTTGTTCCAACTGGCGCTGCATCTGGAAAACGGTAGCTACGCGGTTTACCCGGGCGGCTTCGACAAACAGCTGTACGGCTTCTATCAACAGGACATTACCCGTGGCGTGCTGACGCCGGAGCAGGCTTACGAAATCGTCGAGTGCCTGTGGCTGAAGCTGTGTGAGCTGTCAGAAGTGCGCGCGCCACGTGAGCTGGACGGCTACCCGATGTTTGATGCCATGCTGCACGGCGTGAGTCTCAACGACCCGGCCCTGGTGATCAACGATCTGTCCGCCATGCTGCTGGCCGCACGTAATAATCTGATGACGTTCAACGACAACCTGCAGGTGAAACTGTTCGCTGGCCAGGCAGGTGCACGTCCGCAGTACAGTGCGCCATCGGCACCGTTCGTGGCGGCTTCAGCGCAAGACATGGCAACGCACAAACTGATGGAAGGGCTGACGCCGCGCCTGCAACGCCTGCGTGACAACTACCTCGATGCGCGCCCAAGTGTGTCTATCTATCGTGCCATTACCTTTACCGAAATGGCGAAAAACAACCCGGGCCTGCCAACCATCCTGCTGCGCGCCAAGTCTTTCCGCGCCGCCTGTGAAACCGCGCCAATCCTGATCCAGCAAGATGAGCTGATCGTCGGCCATCCGTGCGGCAAACCACGTGCCGGGGCATTCTCACCGGATATCGCCTGGCGCTGGGTGCGTGACGAGCTGGATACCATGGGCACCCGCCCGCAGGATCCGTTCGTCATCTCCGAGGCCGACAAGAAGACAATCCGCGAAGAGATCGTGCCGTTCTGGGAAGGCCGTTCGCTCGATGAGATCTGTGAAGCACAGTACCGCGAAGCGGGCGTTTGGGCCTTCAGCGGCGAAACCTTTGTCAGCGACCTCTCCTACCACCAGATTAACGGCGGCGGCGACACCTGCCCAGGCTACGATATCCTGCTGTTCACCAAAGGGATGAACGGTATCAAGGCCGATGCCCAACAGCACCTCGCGGCGCTGAGCATGGAAAACCCGGCGGATATCGACAAGATCTACTTCTACAAAGCGGCCATTGAAACCTGTGACGGCGTGGTGGCCTATGCCAAGCGCATCGCCGACAAGGCCCGTGAACTGGCCGCCGTTGAGCAGGATCCGGCGCGCCGTGCCGAATTGCTGACCATCGCAGAAACCAACGAAAACGTACCGGCCAACCCACCGAAGACCCTGCAAGAAGCGTTGCAAAGCATCTGGACGGTAGAGTCGCTGTTTGAAGTGGAAGAGAACCAGACCGGGCTGTCGCTGGGCCGTCTGGATCAGTATTGCTATCCGATGTACCAGGCCGATATCGCCTCTGGCCGCCTGACGCAGGAACAGGCGCTGGAGTTGCTGGAAGCCTTTATCATCAAGTGTGCCGAGCTGATGTGGATGTCCAGCGAGCTGGGTGCCAAGTACTTTGCCGGTTATCAGCCGTTTATCAACCTGACCATCGGCGGGCAGAAGCGCAGCGGCGGCGATGCCTGTAACGATTTGACCTACCTGATCATGGACGCCGTGCGCTTTGTCAAAGTGTACCAGCCGTCGCTGGCCTGCCGTATCCATAACCAGTCACCGCAGAAGTACATGGAGAAGATCGTCGACGTGGTGAAAGCGGGTATGGGCTTCCCGGCCTGCCACTTTGATGATTCCCATATCAAGATGATGCTGCGCAAGGGCTTCGACTTTGAAGACGCGCGCGACTACTGCCTGATGGGCTGCGTAGAGCCACAAAAATCCGGCCGCATCTATCAGTGGACCTCCACCGGTTATACCCAGTGGCCAATCGCTATCGAGTTCGTGCTCAACCGTGGCCGCATGGTGCTGTTCGACAGCTACCAGGGGCTGGATACCGGTGAGTTGAGCACTCTGAAAACCTACGAAGAGTTCGACAACGCGGTGAAGGCGCAGATCGCGCACATCGTCAAACTGTCGGCTATCGGCACCGTGATCAGCCAGCGTGTCCACCGCGACGTGGCGCCAAAACCGCTGATGTCGCTGCTGGTGGAAGGCTGTATGGAACAGGGTAAAGATGTGGCCGCCGGTGGCGCGGTGATCAACCACGGCCCAGGGCTGATCTTCTCCGGTCTGGCGACCTATGTCGACTCCATGGCCGCGATCCGCAAGCTGGTGTATCAGGATGGCAAATACACTCTGGAGCAGATCCGTGACGCGCTGCTGGCCAACTTTGAAGGTTTTGAACAGCTGCGCCGCGACTGCCTGAACTCGCCAAAGTACGGCAACGACGATGATACGGTAGATCAGTACGCGCTGGACATCACCGAATGGACCGAACGCGAGTGCCGCAAGTACAAAATGCTCTACTCCACGCTGAGCCACGGCACCCTGTCGATTTCCAACAACACGCCGATCGGTGAACTGACCGCCGCGACGCCAAACGGCCGTCTGGCCTGGATGCCGCTCTCCGACGGGATCAGCCCGACGCAGGGTGCGGACAAACAGGGTCCAACCGCCATCATCAAGTCCGTCAGCAAGATGAACGTGGAAACCATGAACATCGGCATGGTGCACAACTTCAAGTTCCTCAAAGGGCTGCTCGATACCCCGGAAGGCAAGAACGGGCTGATCACCCTGCTGCGTACCGCGTCCATTCTGGGCAACGGCCAGATGCAGTTCAGCTACGTGGATAACGAAGTGCTGAAGCAGGCGCAGGTGGAGCCAGAGAAATATCGCGACCTGATCGTCCGCGTGGCTGGCTACAGCGCCTACTTCGTCGAACTGTGCAAAGAAGTTCAGGATGAAATTATCAGCCGTACCGTGATTGAGAAGTTCTGACCTTAGCCTTGGATAAGACAGGGACGTCTTATCCCATCAGCCTTCGAAGAAAGGGGAAAATAGAATGGATAACACGCTGGAGAAAAAGGGTCGGATATTCAATGTCCAGAAATACTCGATCTATGACGGAGACGGTATTCGCACCCTGATTTTTTTCAAAGGTTGTAACATCCTCTGCGCCTGGTGCGCCAACCCCGAGGGGCTCACCAGCAATTTCCAGGTGATGTATTCACATGATAAGTGCGTTGATTGTGGCCAATGTGTCGCCGTCTGCCCGGTGGGGATCCACTCCCAGCGCCAAAACGCACAAGGCGATCTCAAGCACCACCTCGATCGCAACATAGACTGCATCGGTTGCCGCAAATGCGAAGAGGTCTGCATCTCCGGCGCACTGGACATCATGGGCAAGGACGTCACGGTACAGGAGTTGATGGATATCATCCTGCAGGACGTCGATTTCTATCATGCCTCCGGTGGTGGCGTTACCCTGGGCGGTGGCGAACTGAGCCTGCAAACCGACTTCGCGGCCGCGCTGCTGACCGAATGCAAAAAAATGATGATCAACACCGCTATCGAAACCAATGGCACCACCTCATTAGCCAACTATGAAAAGCTGGCGACCTGTACCGATATGTTCCTGTTCGATATCAAGCATATCGATAGCGCAAGGCATAAGGAGCTGTTTGGCGTCGGGAACGAGGGTGTAAAAAGAAACCTGGAGCGCCTGGTGGAGCTGGGCAGCCATATCGTGGTGCGTATGCCTTTGGTGCGCGGCTATAACGATTCTTACGATGCCATCACCGGTGCCATTGACTACGTCATGGCCTTGGCACGCAAAGGCAATATCAGCCGCATCGACGTGTTGCCTTATCACCAGCTGGGTAAAAACAAATACCAGCGGCTCGACATGATCTATCCGGTCAAAGACGACCCAAGTTACAGCAATGAAGAACTGGACCAACTGGCGGCTTTTTTCCAGCGCTTTGACTTTGATATCCGCCTGGTAAGGCACTAAGGAGATTGAGATGAATTTAAGCCTGGGAGTGATTGAAACCTATGGCCTGACCGCCGCGATCCACGCGGCCGATGCGGCCTGTAAATCCGCTGCGGTAACGGTACTGGGATACAAGAAGATTGGTTCCGGTCTGGTTAGCGTGTTCTTTGCCGGTGAAATCAGCGCGGTGAAAACCGCCATCGACAGCGGTGTGGCAGTGATCAAGCAACCGGCGTTTATCAAAGGCCAGTTGGTGATTGCCCGCCCGGAAAAACAGGTCGTCGCACTGCTGACCGGGTTGAAAGGCAAGGAGCTGACGCCGCCAGCGGCCAAGGTGCAGCAAGAACCGCCAGCGGTAGAGGCCGCAGCGCCGATAGCCGAAGCCCCTGTTGCCGACAACAAACCCGCACGCACGGGCGGCAAGAAAGAGTCTAAATAACCGTACCGCTTCTGAGATAGGGTAGGAATAACAGTATGTTTAACGAGTCGTTACTGGACAGGATCCGCCATAACCTGGCAGAGAGCTATTCTTCTCCCACCGGCATCGCCATCCCGGTTGGGGTTTCTAACCGGCATGTCCATCTGTCGCAGCAGGATATTGAAACACTGTTTGGTGCCGGTTATCGGCTGACACCGTGCAAAGAGTTACGCCAGCCGGGGCAGTTTGCCGCCAAAGAGTGCGTGATGATAGTAGGCCCGAAAGGCTCGCTCTCCAAAGTGCGGGTGTTGGGGCCAGCACGCGAATGCACGCAACTGGAAATCTCAAAGGCGGACTGTTTCACCCTGGGTTTGAAAGCACCGGTGCGCGAATCCGGCAATCTGATCGCCTCCGGTGACGCCATGCTGGCTGGCCCGGCAGGCTACGTTTCGCTGCATTCACAGGTGATTTGTGCCCAGCGCCATATCCATATGAACCCGCAGGATGCCGCCAGGTTGGGCGTGCAGAACGGCCAGAAGGTACGGGTGAAGGCGGCAGGCGTGCGTGGGCTGATCTTTGACGAAGTCATCGTGCGGATCAAAGCCAGTTTTGCACTGGAACTGCACATTGATACCGATGAAGCCAACGCCGCCGGGCTGGCTTCCGGTGACAACGTGGTTATCGTTCCCTGAGGCGGCAATATGATGCAGCGTGAAGTCATCGACAAGTTGGTCAGTGAAGTGCTGTTACGGATGCGGCCACGGGCATTGGTGCTGTTAACCGCTGCGGATGGCTACCACGAGATAATCCGCGCGCGTTTGCAACAGTGCCAGGCGTTCTCGCCGGTGATCCTGTTTAGCGATAATGCCCGGCAGTTTCACGCAGAGGCTGATTGGTGCCAACTCGGGCCAATCACTTCTCTAACAGCAATCCGTCAAACCGGCGCGCTGGATAATATTGAGCGGGTATTAATCCCTTTTCTCGATTTCGCTACGGCGGCAGAAGTGGCCAACGGCTTATTACAGTCCGACGCCGCCAGGTTTATTCATCTGGCCCGGATGAGCGGCAGGCCGATTATGGCGCTGGATTATAACTGCAACCCGACCAGCGAATTAAATCAACTGAAAGGTCTGAGCCGCGCAGGGGAAAACACCCCCCAGGCAGATTATCTACCCAAGCTGGCGGCACAAGGCATTGAGCTCTGTACGTTGGATCGGATGTTATCGGCCCAGCCTGCCGCCACGGAGCCGTTGGCAGCGCCGCCACCACAGGCTTACGTAACGCTAAGCGAACTCAAGCGGCTCA
Organism: Serratia sp. 2723; assembly: GCF_050434425.1. NCBI lineage: Bacteria > Pseudomonadati > Pseudomonadota > Gammaproteobacteria > Enterobacterales > Yersiniaceae > Serratia > Serratia sp. 2723. The sequence continues at coordinate 232,324 of NZ_JBNDIN010000001.1, read as the reverse complement.
ATGGTCGTTCACCACCGGGGGCCAAGCTGACCGATTTGGCACTGGAATATAGCCGAGGGAAAAAATAATACCGAACCGGGTGAGGGCTTTTACTACGGAGAGAGTCCCCTCACCCTCTCCCACAGGGAGAGGGGACCGATCGAGTGGGTATGAAAACTCGGTGGTGCACATTGGATAAGTGGGCGATCGAGTTTGCTGAGATTTCCTCTTTATTTTCAAGTGAGCTGGAGCGGCGTGATATTCAGGTACCAAAGTTAATCTGTAACAAGAGTGATTAAAAAACCAGCACCGTAGCCAAGTTGTTGCACACTCGGTTCCCTCTCCCCGTGGGAGAGGGTTGGGGTGAGGGGTAATTAATATAAGTCTCAAATTTTAAATTTATATAAATCATTACTTATCAGGAGCTAACTCTATGTCTTCCAAGGCAAAAGCATGGGTATGGATGTTATTGGTCATATTCTCTGAGACCTCGGCCACCTCTACGTTAAAAATGTTTGATAACAGTGAAGGCACTACCAAGACGTTATTACTCGGCTTGATCGTGGTGTTGTACTGCGTTTGCTATTACTCGTTATCCAATGCGGTGAAATACATCCCCGTCGGCCTGGCTTACGCCACCTGGTCAGGCACCGGAATTTTACTGGTCTCAAGCCTGGGCATGGTGTTTTACGGCCAACACCCTGATACGCCAGCCATTATCGGCATGATCGTTATTGCCAGCGGCATCGTGATCATGAACCTCTTCTCCAAAATGGGCTCCTCAGAAGAATAAGGGTATCAACTATGTTTAATATTGGCTTCTTGTGGCTGGCACTGTCGATCGGTTCGGAAATCACCGGGACCTCGATGATCAAAAAAACCAACAACTTTAAAAAGCTGGGGCCTTCGGTGCTGGTGATCGCCGCTTACTGCCTGTGCTATTTCGCCCTGACCAAGGCAATGGGTTTTATCCCGGTGGGCGTCGCCTACTCGCTGTGGTGCGGCTTTGGCATCGTCGGCGTGACCTTCGTTTCCATGCTGCTCTACAAGCAGAAACCGGATCTCCCTGCCATATTCGCCATGGCGCTCATCATCGGCGGCGGCGTCATTATGAACATCTTCTCGCAGATGTAAGCTTGCAAAGCTCTACCTTAAAAAGCGCAGCGGCAACGTTGCGCTTTTTTTTTGATGCGCTATAGTTATGCGCATAAATTATGCTCAGGAGGTGCTATGGGAACCGTTTCAATAATAAAAAAACGCAATACTAACGTGTACTTAAGTGTCGACCTGATCGAACAGGCTAAAGCATTAGACCTAAACTTATCGGCTACGCTCAACCACGCCTTAGAACTCGCAGTTAAGAAGGGGCAACGTGAACGTTGGCTAGCGGAAAATCGTGCTGGTCTTGAAGCATTGAATGGTTTCGTTGAGGAGAACGGTCTTTTTTCTGATGATGCTGACTTTGGTGTCCTGTAATGAAACAATTTTCTGTTTATAAAAATCAATCTAAAAACAAAAAAGCCTATCCTTTCTTTATCGTTGTTCAGTCCGATTTACTCGATCATCTTAGCACTCGTTTGGTCATGCCCTTGGCTTTAAAACATGCAACAAACTCACAGGTCAAAGCACTGACTCCCGTTTTGTCTGTGGACCAACAAGATTACGTGATCCTGACTAGTCTACTGACGACTACGGATGTCAAAAATCTTAGTGCAGATTGCCTGGTTTCCAATGCAGCCCATCTGCGCGATGAGCTGGTTGCGGCTATCGATCTGTTAGTTTTGGGCATCTGAAAAACTGACCCGCTTGCCATGGGCAAATTGGGCCAGTTCACCAAAAAAGTGGAAGGGAAGGTTATTTTCGCTTCAGCAGCAGCACAAGGCTGATCAACAGGAACAGCAGGCTTGGCAACAGAGCCCCAAGAATTGGCGGCATGCTATACACCAGGCTCAGCGGGCCGAAGATCTGATCCAGCACGTAGAACAGGAAGCCGAAGCTGATACCGATCACCACCCGCATGCCCATAGGCACGCTACGCAGTGGGCCAAAGATAAACGACAACGCCATCAGCATCATCACCGCCACCGACAGCGGCGAGAAGATCTTGCTCCACATATTCAGTTGGTAACGGCTGGCCTCCTGGCCACTCTGCTTGAGGTACTTCACATAGTTGTGCAGGCCGCTGATGGAAAGCGAATCCGGATCCAACGCCACCACGCCCAGCTTGTCCGGCGTCAGGTTGGTTTTCCACACCCCGGTCAGCGTCTGGGTACTGGTGACCTGATTCGGATTGGTCAAATCAGAAGTATCCACCTGCGAAAGCTGCCACGCGCCATCTTCAAAATCTGCGGTACCGGCATAGCGGACTGTCTCTAACCGGCGCTGATCGTTGAAGTGGTAAATGTTGACGCCAGCCAGCTCTTTTTCACCTGCCACCCGTTCGATGTAGATAAAGTCGTTGCCGTCCTTCGCCCACAGGCCGCTCTTGGTGGAGAGCAGCGAACCACCGTACATCTGCTGCGCACGGTAGTTACGCGCCATCTGTTCGCCCTGCGGTGCCACCCATTCGCCGATTGCCATCGTCAGCAAGACCAGCGGAATGGCGGTTTTCATCACCGATCCGGCGATCTGCAGCCGGGTGAAGCCAGAAGCCTGCATCACCACCAGTTCGCTTCGCGTAGCCAGGGTGCCCAAACCGAGCAATGCCCCCAGCAGTGCCGCCATCGGGAAGAAGATCTCAATATCCTTTGGCACGCTGAGCAGGGTATACACCCCCGCGCCCAGCGCCGAGTATTCACCCTGCCCGACTTTACGCAGCTGATCGACAAACTTGATGATGCCGGAAAGCGAAACCAGCATGAACAGCGTCATCATGATGGTGTTGAAAATCGTTTTACCGATATAACGGTCCAGTACACCAAGCATCAGGCCGCTCCTCTCAGGCGTGCACGCAGCTTGCGCATCGGCACGGTATCCCACAGGTTAAGTGCCAGGGCAACCATGAAGTACGCCAGGTTCACCAACCACATCCACACCAGCGGATCCAGCTTGCCCTTACCGGCATTGGAACGCAGCGAGGTCTGCAACAGGAAGAAGATCAGATACAACAACATCGCTGGCAACATGCTCAGCACGCGGCCTTGGCGCGGGTTGACCACGCTGAGTGGCACCACCAGCAGCGCCATCAGCACCACGGAAATGACCAGCGTCAGACGCCAGTGGAATTCGGCGCGCGCATCCGGTTCTTTCGATTCCCACAGCGTGCGCATCGACATCTGCTCAGACTGGGTATTATCAATAGTGACCGACTGATGACCGATAACCGCTTTATAGTCGTTGAAATCGGTAATGCGGAAATCACGCAGCAGCGCGGTACCTTCAAACCGGGTGCCTTTGTCCAGCGTGACGACCTGCGATCCATCACGGCCCTGGTTGATCACCCCATGCTCGGCCACCACCACCGAAGGGCGTTGGTTTCCGTTCGGGCGTAGCTGCGCCAGGAACACGTCGTTGAAGGTGTTGCCCTTTACGCTGCCGACAAACAGTACGGCGTTGCCATCCTGTGAGGGCTGGAACTGCCCTTCCGCCAGCCCGGCAATGCTGGGGTTGGCTTTGGCTTCGGCAATCACTTCATCCTGATGGCTGGCCGCCCATGGCCCGACCCAGAAGACGTTTACCGCAGCCACCGCCGAGGTAAAGATCGCCAACACCATAGCGGCAATGATCAGGGTTCGTTTCCCCAGACCGCAGGCGTGCATAACGGTGATTTCGCTTTCGGTGTACAACCGCCCAAGCGTCATCAACAGGCCAAGAAACAGGCTTAAGGGCAAGATTAGCTGCGCCATCTTCGGCACACCCAATGCAAGCAGGGATAAGACTAAATTTGTCGGGATATTGCCGTCGACCGCATCACCTAACACCCTGACCAGATTCTGACAAAAGAAGATCAGAAGCAGGATAAACAGGATGGCAATTTGGCTCTTCAGCGTTTCCCGTACCAGATATCTAATGATGATCACGCTTATTACGCCTGTGAAAACTTGTCTTTTTGCAGGAAAATCGATAGTTTCATCGCTAATCCGCCATTTTTTCTCATCATGTGGCAACCTTCACAGCTAAAATAGTATTAGAACATCAAGCTGTTTGGCCATCCTATAGGAACAGGCCTATAGTAGCCAAAACAGAACGTTTACGTCGTTCAGGTTAACCTAGTTAGTTAACTCAATGACGGAAGATCTTGGCGGAGTAGGTCATTCTAGCCGTAGCTTTCGTCGTTGTCTTTAAGATTCAGGAGAGTGCATGGAGTTCAGTGTAAAAAGCGGTAGTCCGGAAAAACAGCGCAGCGCCTGTATTGTAGTAGGTGTTTTCGAACCACGCCGCCTGTCACCTATCGCAGAACAGCTCGACAAAATCAGTGATGGTTATATCAGCGCACTACTGCGCCGGGGCGAACTGGAAGGCAAAGTCGGGCAGACGTTACTGCTGCACCATGTGCCGAACATTCTCTCCGAACGCATCTTGCTGATTGGCTGTGGCAAAGAGCGCGAGCTCGATGAACGTCAGTACAAGCAGGTGATCCAGAAAACCATCAATACCCTTAACGACACCGGTTCCATGGAGGCCGTCTGCTTCCTGACCGAGCTGCACGTCAAAGGCCGCAATACTTACTGGAAGGTGCGCCAGGCGGTAGAAACCGCCAAAGAAACGCTCTACACCTTCGATCAGTTGAAGAGCAACAAGGTGGAGCCACGCCGCCCGCTGCGTAAAATGGTGTTCAACGTGCCAACCCGCCGTGAACTGACCAGCGGTGAACGCGCCATCCAGCACGGCCTGGCCGTGGCTTCCGGCATCAAGGCGGCCAAAGATCTCGGCAATATGCCACCAAACATCTGTAACGCCGGTTATCTGGCCTCACAGGCGCGTCAGTTGGCCGACGCCTTCAGCACCCACATCACCACCCGCGTCATCGGTGAACAGCAGATGAAAGAGCTGGGGATGAACGCCTATCTGGCGGTCGGTGCCGGTTCGCAAAATGAATCGCTGATGTCGGTGATGGAATATAAGGGAAATCCTAACCCGGACGCTAAGCCGATCGTGCTGGTAGGTAAAGGGCTGACCTTCGACTCCGGCGGCATCTCGATCAAGCCGGCCGACGGCATGGACGAGATGAAATACGACATGTGTGGCGCCGCGACCGTGTACGGCGTCATGCGTGTGGTGGCAGAACTGAACCTGCCGCTGAACGTGATTGGCGTGCTGGCTGGCTGTGAAAACATGCCGGGCGGACGGGCCTATCGCCCAGGCGACGTGCTGACCACCATGTCGGGCCAGACGGTAGAAGTGTTGAACACCGACGCCGAAGGCCGCCTGGTGCTGTGCGATACCCTTACCTACGTCGAGCGTTTCGAGCCAGAGCTGGTGATTGATATCGCCACCCTGACCGGTGCCTGCGTGATCGCATTGGGCCACCACATCACCGGCCTGATGTCGAACCACAACCCGCTGGCTCACGAGCTGATTGGCGCTTCCGAGCAATCGGGTGACCGTGCGTGGCGCTTGCCGATGAGCGATGAGTATTACGAGCAGCTGGATTCCAACTTTGCGGATATGGCCAACATCGGCGGTCGCCCTGGTGGTGCTATCACCGCCGCGTGCTTCCTGTCACGTTTTACCCGCAAGTACAGCTGGGCACACCTGGATATCGCCGGTACCGCCTGGCGCTCCGGCAAGGCCAAAGGGGCCACTGGCCGCCCGGTAGCCCTGCTGGCGCAGTTCCTGCTCAATCGTGCCGGCTTGAACGGCGACGATTAAATCCGCGCGGTAATTCAGGTATAATCACCGAGGGCACAGCACGCTGTGCCCTTACATTTTTTGGCCACGGTGAATTGAATCATGAAACAGGCAACGTTCTACCTTCTTGAACACGCAGAACCCGCTGGTGCACTCAGTGCACACGAGGCTGTGGCCTGCGCCGTTGCCGCCGAAAGATGGCGCGCTGGCAAGCGGGTGCTGATCGCCTGTGAAAGCCAGGAGCAGGCCCAGCGGCTGGATGAAGCCCTGTGGCAACGTGAGCCACACCAATTTGTGCCGCATAACCTGGCAGGTGAAGGGCCAAACTTTGGCGCGCCGGTCGAGCTGTGCTGGCCAGGCAAACGCGGCAATGCCCCGCGCGATCTGCTGATCGCCCTGCTGCCGCAGTTTGCAGATTTTGCTACTGCTTTCCATGAAGTGGTAGACTTCGTCCCTTACGAAGACACCTTGAAACAGTTGGCGCGCGAACGTTACAAAGCCTATCGCAGCGTCGGCTTCCATTTGACCACGGCCACGCCGCCAACTAACTGAACCTGAAATAAAAATGGAAAAGACCAACACCGATCTCGATACCGCCTATGACCCAACCCAGATCGAACAGAAGCTGTACGATCACTGGGAAAGCCAGGGCTATTTCAAACCGAATGGCGATACCAGCCAGGAAAGTTTCTGCATCATGATCCCGCCGCCGAACGTCACCGGCAGCCTGCATATGGGCCACGCGTTCCAGCAGACCATCATGGACACCATGACCCGCTACCAGCGCATGCAGGGTAAAAATACCCTATGGCAAGCCGGTACCGACCATGCCGGTATCGCGACCCAGATGGTGGTTGAGCGCAAAATCGCCGCAGAAGAAAACAAAACCCGCCATGATTATGGCCGCGATGCGTTCATCGATAAAATCTGGCAGTGGAAGGACGAGTCCGGCGGCACCATCACCCGCCAGATGCGCCGTCTGGGCAACTCCGTGGATTGGGAGCGCGAGCGCTTCACCATGGATGAAGGCCTGTCCAACGCGGTTAAAGAAGTGTTTGTCCGCCTGTACAAAGAAGATCTGATCTACCGTGGCAAACGCCTGGTGAACTGGGATCCGAAACTGCGCACCGCCATCTCCGATCTGGAAGTGGAAAACCGCGAGTCCAAAGGCTCCATGTGGCACCTGCGTTATCCGCTGGCCGACGGTGCGAAGACGGCAGAAGGCAAAGACTACCTGGTGGTTGCCACCACCCGTCCGGAAACCGTGCTGGGTGATACCGGCGTAGCGGTAAACCCGGAAGATCCGCGCTACAAGGATCTGATTGGCAAAGAGATCATTCTGCCATTGGTAGGTCGCCGCATCCGCATCGTGGGTGACGAGCACGCCGATATGGAGAAAGGCACCGGCTGCGTGAAAATCACCCCGGCGCACGACTTCAACGACTATGAGGTGGGTAAGCGTCACGGCCTGCCGATGATCAACATCCTGAGCTTCGACGGTGACATCCTCGAAGTAGCCGAGGTGTTCGACACCCTGGGCGAAGCCAGCACCGCCTACAGCGGCGAGCTGCCAGCGCAGTTCCGTGGCCTGGAGCGCTTTGCTGCGCGTAAAGCCGTGGTTGCCGCCTTTGACGAACTCGGCCTGTTGGAAGAGATCAAACCTCACGATCTGACCGTGCCTTACGGTGACCGTGGCGGCGTAGTTATCGAGCCAATGCTGACCGACCAATGGTACGTGCGTACCGCACCGCTGGCGAAAGTCGCGGTTGAAGCGGTTGAGCAAGGTGAGATCCAGTTCGTGCCTAAGCAGTACGAAAACATGTACTTCAGTTGGATGCGCGATATCCAGGACTGGTGTATCTCCCGTCAGCTGTGGTGGGGCCACCGCATCCCGGCCTGGTACGACGCCGAAGGCAAAGTCTACGTTGGCCGCACTGAAGAAGAAGTACGTCGCGAAAACAACCTGGGTGCCGACGTTCAGCTTCACCAGGACGAAGACGTGCTGGATACCTGGTTCTCCTCCGGCCTGTGGACCTTCTCGACCCTGGGTTGGCCAGAGCAGACCCCGGATCTGAAGACCTTCCACCCGACCAGCGTGCTGGTCAGCGGCTTCGACATCATCTTCTTCTGGATTGCCCGCATGATCATGCTGACCATGCACTTCGTTAAAGATGAAAACGGCAAGCCACAGGTTCCGTTCAAGACCGTGTACATGACCGGCCTGATCCGCGACGACGAAGGACAGAAGATGTCCAAGTCGAAGGGTAACGTCATCGATCCGCTGGATATGGTCGACGGTATCTCGCTGGAAGATCTGCTGGAGAAACGTACCGGCAACATGATGCAGCCGCAGCTGGCAGAGAAAATCCGCAAGCGCACTGAAAAGCAGTTCCCGAACGGCATCGAACCGCACGGCACCGACGCCCTGCGCTTTACCCTGGCAGCACTGGCCTCTACTGGCCGTGACATCAACTGGGATATGAAGCGCCTGGAAGGCTACCGCAACTTCTGTAACAAGCTGTGGAACGCCAGCCGCTTTGTGCTGATGAACACCGAAGCGCACGACTGCGGCTTCAACGGTGGCGAAATGCAGCTGTCGCTGGCCGACCGCTGGATCCTGGCCGAATTCAACCGCACGGTGAAAGCCTACCGTGAGGCGCTGGACACCTATCGCTTCGATATCGCGGCGGGCATCCTGTACGAATTCACCTGGAACCAGTTCTGCGACTGGTATCTGGAATTGACCAAGCCAATCGTCATCAACGGCAGCGAAGCGGAACAGCGTGGTACGCGCAATACGCTGATCACCGTGCTGGAAGCGTTGCTGCGCCTGGCGCACCCAATCATTCCATTTATCACCGAAACCATCTGGCAACGCGTCAAGCCTCTGACCGGCGAAACCGCAGACACCATCATGCTGCAGCCGTTCCCGGCCTTCGACGCCGCGCTGGAAGATCAGCAGGCATTGAACGATCTGGAGTGGATCAAGCAGGCAATCATCGCGGTGCGTAACATCCGCGCCGAAATGAACATCGCGCCAAGCAAACAGCTGGAAGTGCTGCTGCGTAACGCCAATGGTGATGCCCAACGCCGCGTACAGGAAAACCAGAGCTTTATCGAACGCCTGGCGCGCCTGAGCTCCATCACCCTGCTGCCTGCGGGCGAGAAAGGCCCGGTTTCGGTCACCAAGCTGGTGGACGGTGCCGAACTGCTGATCCCGATGGCGGGCTTTATCGACAAGGACGCGGAAATCGCGCGCCTGTCGAAAGAGATGGGCAAGCTGGATGGTGAGATTGCCTCTATCGAGGGCAAGCTGTCCAACGAAGGCTTTGTGGCTCGTGCACCGGAAGCGGTCGTGGCCAAAGAGCGTGAACGCCTGGCAGCCTGCAAAGAAGGCAAGCTGAAGCTACAGGAACAGCAGGCGACTATCGCCGCGCTGTAATCTGCAAGCTACCGATCAAAAACAGCGGGTGATTTTTCCCCGCTGTTTTTTTATCAGCCTTGCCAAGGGCCAGGCTTAAGTGTTATTACAAAGTATTATTGATACGGTGCATTCCGTAATAACAACGACATTCCGGGTCCCCTCAGGTTCCCTTTGATGGTGAGTGTAAACATGACAACAGCCACCCCAGTGCGTCTTCTGGTGCGCCCAATCACGGCCGACGATAATGCCGCTATTGCTCACGTCATTCGCGTAGTCTCCGCCGAGCATGGCCTGACGGCGGATAAAGGCTATACCGTTTCCGATCCCAATCTGGACGCCTTGTTCCAACTCTATAGCCGACCGCGCAGTGCCTACTGGGTGGTGGAGATAGACGGTCAGATTGCCGGTGGCGGTGGCGTTGCGCCGCTGCAGGGCGGTGAGATCGACGTCTGCGAATTACAGAAAATGTATTTCCTGCCGGTGCTACGTGGCAAAGGTTTGGCAAAACGCCTGGCGCTACAGGCGCTGGAGTTTGCCCGTCAGCAGGGGTTCAAGCGTTGTTATCTGGAAACGACCGCCACGTTACAGCAGGCGATCGGTCTGTATGAGCATCTTGGTTTTGAGCATATCGATTGTGCCATGGGCAATACCGGCCACGGCGACTGCGAAGTCACCATGCTGAAGGTACTTTAACCGCCGCAATGCCCCCTCACCCTAACCCTCTCCCACAGGGAGAGGGAACCGAATGTGCCACGATTTTTCTCCTACGTCTGACATCAACTCCCTAGTGTTTCAAAGGCATACCAAACTAAAACAGCAAGTCTAGTGTTCTTCCTGCGTTACAGAAAATCCCCTTACCTGAGCGCAACGCCGACCTGGCTCCCTCTCCTTGGGGAGAGGGTTGGGGTGAGGGAGAGAACACATCACCCTCAAAAAATTATTAATATCAACATCATTCAAAAAAACGCACGGTAATTCTATATTTCAACCAGTTAAAATGATCAACCCAAGCAAAATGTAGATTTATTGTGATATTCGTTAATAAATTAACGATCGCAAATTGACCTACCACTCCTCTGAGTTACTCTGCCATGACAGTCTCTAACCATCACGCACAGGGAACGGTCATGTCAGAAAATAACTTCGATTACATCATTGTTGGCGCAGGCTCGGCGGGTTGCGTGTTGGCAGCCCAGCTCATCCGCCGTACCCAGGCCCGCATCCTGCTGCTGGAAGCTGGCGGCGACGACAATAATCTGTTTATCAAAATGCCCGCCGGGGTTGCCAAGATCATCGCCAAGAAAAGCTGGCCGTATGAAACCGAACCAGAGCCGCACGCCAATAACCGCCGCATGCAGATCGCCCAAGGCAAGGTGCTGGGCGGCAGCAGCTCGGTAAACGGTATGATCTATCTGCGCGGCCAGCCACAGGATTACGACGACTGGGCGCAACAGTATGGCTGCACCGGCTGGAGCTATCAGGACGTGCTGCCCTACTTCAAACGCGCCGAAGCCAATGAAAGCCTGGCGGATGAGTATCACGGCAACGAGGGGCTGCTACCGGTCAGCGAGAACCGCTACCGCCATCCGCTCAGCATGGCGTTTATCCGCGCGGGCCAGGAGTTGGATCTGCCCTACCGCAACGACTTTAACGGCGCAAGCCAGCACGGCGTGGGGTTCTACCAAACCACCACCCACAACGGCGAACGTGCCAGTACCGCCCGCACCTATCTGCAAGCCGTACGCGATAACTCGCGGCTAGTGGTGAAACTCAACGCGCTGGTACACCGCGTTACCTTCGAAAACAACGTGGCAACTGGAGTAGTCTACAGCCTGAACGGTGGCAATGAGATCGTCGCCCACGCCAGCCAGGAAGTGATCCTCAGCGCCGGAGCCGTTGGCTCACCTAAGCTCCTGATGCTGTCCGGCATCGGCCCACGCGAACATCTGGAGCCGTTGGGTATTACACCGCTGGCCGATCTGCCGGTGGGCAAAAACTTCCACGACCATCTGCACATGTCGATTAACGTCAGCACCCGTGAACCTGTCAGCCTGTTCGGTGCCGATCGGGGCTTGCAGGCGCTGCGTCACGGTGCCGAGTGGCTGGCTTTTCGCAGCGGCGTCTTGACCTCTAACGTACTGGAGGGGGCCGCCTTCGCCGATTCCCAAGGCAATGGCAGGCCAGACGTGCAGGTACATTTCCTGCCGATACTCGACAGTTGGGACGACGTGCCCGGCGAACCGCTACCGGCGATCCACGGCATGTCGCTCAAGGTCGGTTATCTACAACCCAAAGCTCGTGGCCAGGTGCAGTTACGCAGCCGTAACCCCGCCGATCCCGTCAAGCTACAGGCCAACTATCTTGGTCATCCAGACGATCTGGCGGGCAGCATTCGCGCGGTGAAATTTGGCCTGCGCTTCCTGGAAACCGCCTCTCTCAAGCCGCTGATTAAAGATCTGCTGATGCCACAACCGGCGTGGGTGAACGATGAGGCGCAGATGGAGGAGTTTGTGCGCAACTTCTGCAAGACGGTCTATCACCCGGTGGGCAGTTGCCGTATGGGGCAAAATACGGAGGACTCGGTGACCGACTTGCAGTTGCGGGTGCATGGCTTTGAGCGGCTGCGGGTGGTCGACTGTTCGGTGATGCCGCAGGTCACCAGCGGTAACACCAATGCCCCCACCATTATGCTGGCCGAGAAGGCGGTAGATTTGCTATTGGGAACCACAGTGTAAGCCCCTCACTCCAACCCTCTCCCACAAGGAGGGGGAGCTGGAACGGAGTTTGTCATTCCCCCTAAAAGCACATGCAATCAGGGAAAAATCTGGCTATATTCCCCTGATATTTTCAGTGCAAAGGGACTTCCATGCGTATTGTTACGCTCGCTGTTTTAGGGTTACTCGCTACGCCATTGTTACAGGCCTCGCCGTTACAGGGCGTTTTCTTTGCTCATAAAGACTGGGAGCTAGCCTGTGATAATACCGGCACCTGCCGGGCGGCAGGCTATAGCGCAGGACAAGTCAGCCTATTATTAACGCGCCCCGCCGGGCCTGGTGAAAACATAACGCTGGAAGTTGCCTTTGCCCAGCAAACTCAGGGACAACCGCCAAGAGAAGACGCACTGTTATTGATTAATAACGCACCTGCCGGGAAATTAACAAAAACGACCAACGGCAGTTTTCTATTGGATTATGCACAGCGCCAATCCGTGCTGCGCGCACTACGCCAAGATGAGCAGATTGAATTCTCCCTCAACGGCGAGCGAATACCGCTTTCTACCTCTGGCTCCAACGCTGTGCTATTGAAAATGGATGAGTTTCAACGGCGCATTGGTACCAACAGCGCATTACTTTCCCCAGGAAAGAATAATAACAACGCGGTGTTAGCCGCTAGCCCCAGGCCCGAAATCATTACCCAGCCGGTTATCGCCGCCCCAAACATCCAGCCATTAACTGCGCTACAAAAGCAAAAGATAGCTGGATGGATACAGCCCACCTCAGCAATGAACTGTAGCGAGCTTGAGGAAGGCAGGGAAAGAACCTTGGATGTTATCCCGCTAGACAATAGCCATTCCCTGATCAGAACCGAGTGTTTCGACATTTCCCGCTTTGCTCTATGGGTAACGGATAACAGTTTCAGCAAACGTCCGCAATTGATCACCAACGATGCGGCAGACTATCAGCAGGGTAAGATTTGGCAATACAGCGGGCCAGTACGCGCCTGGGTCTGGGATGGCCAACAGTTTGCGCTGGCTGATGAGTATTATGACAACACCGGGCAAGGCAGTACGTTGTCCGTTGGCGGCGTTTGGCATCTGCCGACCTATGTCAGCACGGTCCGTACTTCACAGGAAGTCGATCTCGACAACGCAGCGCTGAATACATTTTACCGCGCGGTGATGAAGCAGAAAGCAGCTAACCCGGAAGGCGCATGGGAAAAAATCGCTGCGCAGTTCCCCATCAAAAAACCGCTAACGGCTTTCGACATCTCCTATAACGAGGACGGCCCGCAACCCAATGGCAAACCGTCTGGCGATATCAGCGATGATGAATGGCAGGCGTTTCTGAACTCCAACCTCTCCGCCGACACGGAATCAGGCAGCGTCAGCTTTCAACTGGTCGATCTCGACGGTGACGGCAAGCGCGATTTGATTATTGGCAGCTACGTCGGCGGTACCGGTTTATTCAGCTATACCGGCGTACTCAAGCGTGGTGATAGCGCGTTTTACTCCACCAATGAGGACGTTGGTAATGGTGATTTCGGGGTGCCAGGAGCCCTGTTTTCAGAGAACGGGCGCGGCGCTAACCAGTGGAGCCAATGGATTGAAATCAACGGCCAGGTTTACGCGCTGTGGTTTAACGGTAATTTCGGCGAAGATAATCTCTATCTTATCCGTCCGTTTAGTCAGGCAGCCAACACGCCAGCGGTGACCATTCGTTACTACTACGATCTCGACACCCTTGATCCTTCAGTAGACGAGCAAGTACCCGCGCCACCACTCAGCGATAAGGACAAGGCAACACTGCTGAAATCACTGGCAAGCATGCAGAAGCACTTGCTGAAAGATCGACCCGCTGGGCAGGTTAATGCCGCGATTTGCCCTGTCCCTCCAGGGACGTCACCTGAAGACGCAGAGCGTTACAGCATGGGCACGGCCCTGCATTATGCCTTTGAACCCGTTGCCTACATCCCCGTCTGGCTGGAAGGAAGATGTTATATCGGCACCGTCGCCAGCCACTTTGGCGCTTATAGCCACGGTGTCGATGCCGAAATCTCGCTGTCATCCACGGAGCAAGACTCGGAGTTTGTCGCGGGCTATGCCATCAGCGGGCCAAGAAGCATCACTTCGGTGAGCAGTGGCTATAAACAACGCACGGGGGATAACGGTGGGCTCTGAGCTCAGGCCACCGGTACGCCGCTATGGAAGCGGAACTCGGTGTCCGGTGAGCGGATCAGCTCCGCCTCCAACTGGCCAAAAAACGCCACGCGTTCGCTGATATCGCCGCCGGCAATCTGCTCTGCCAGCGTCAGGTAATCCTGGTAATGGCGGGCTTCGGAGCGCAGCAGCGAAACATAGAACCGGTTCAGCTCATCGTCCAGGAACGGGGCCAGCTTGGCGAAGCGTTCGCAGGAACGGGCCTCGATATACGCACCGCAAATCAGTTTATCGATCAGAGTGGCCGGATCGTGAGTGCGTACCTCGCGGATCATGCTTTTGGCATAGCGGCTGGCGGTGATCTTTCTATACGGGATCTGCCGGGCCTGCATGATCTCCAGCACCTGCGAGAAGTGATGCAGCTCCTCTTTGATCAGCAACACCATCTTGTCGACCAGATCCTGGCCGTAGGCCGAGCCGTTCTTCGGCAGGATCTTCCTGGTAAACGCGCTCTGGCGGAACAGCTCTTCCGGCACTTCCTGCGCCTCATGCACAAACGCCTCATAGGGCCTGAGCAAGGCCAGCAGGGCATCGCCACTCTCTTTGTCGGCCACGTAGCGGCGGATCAGCCACATGCCGGTCTGCGCCGCTTTCAGCTCGCAGACCAGGTGGTCGGTCAGCAACAGTGGCAGGTTTTCCGGGCGACGGGCCGCTTCGATCCATCCATCCGGGGTTTCACAGTGCAGGAAGTTTAAAATCGGGGATAACAGGGATTGGTATTTCATCGGGTTCTATCAGGGGCCAGCTTGCGCCAGCCCGCAGGATTTAATTAATGACGTTTGCCGTCGTCGTCTTCGTCGATAAAGTCGCCGTCTTCTTCTTCTTCGTCGTCGCCTTCTTCACCGTTCGGATCTTCATAGTAGGTACCCCAACCGTCGTAATTGACACCGCATTTTTCTGCCAGTGCCACCAGTTGTTCTACCTGGCTGTCGATCAGCTCGGCGTTCAGCGCCACTTCGCTGATCACGTCACAGCACATCACCATGGAGCCATCTTCCACTTCCAGCTCTTCGGCATCGGTCACTTCGTAGCCCAACTTGAAGGCTTCCACAGCGGCCTGCTCCAAAACTTCAAACTTTTCGGCAGAGAAATGGTGCTCGATGGTGTAGAGCGCATCCGGATCGCTGCCGTCTTCCAGCAGTTCTTCGATGATCAGGCGGGTCTCTTCACGTTGTTCTTCCAGCAATTCGCGGTTTGCCATGCCTCTATCCTCAATAAAATGGGCTTCGTTACTGCTATTTTCACACACCGCTGTCACCGCTGCCACGATAAACGTGAAAGATTTCTGCCCTGGGGTTGAAATTGAATATTCATACATATAAAGTGAATTTAAATTCAATCAAAACGATAGGGATTTACGGAGATGAGCCAGATGAACCCGTTCTACAGTCGTCACTTTTTGAGATTAATGGATTTTACCCCCAGTGAGATCCAGTCCTTGCTGCAGTTGGCCGCCGATTTGAAGCAGGCCAAGAAGCAGGGCCAGGAAACCCGCCATCTGCAAGGCAAGAACATTGCGCTCATCTTCGAAAAAGACTCCACCCGTACCCGATGCTCTTTCGAAGTTGCCGCATTCGATCAGGGTGCTCAGGTGACCTACCTTGGCCCAAGCGGCAGCCAGATCGGCCATAAAGAGTCGATGAAAGACACCGCCCGCGTGCTGGGCCGGATGTACGACGGTATTCAATATCGCGGTTTTGGTCAGTGCCTGGTGGAAACCTTGGCAGAACACGCCGGTGTACCGGTATGGAATGGCCTGACCAATGAGTTCCATCCCACCCAGCTGCTGGCAGATTTGCTCACCGTGCGTGAACACCTGCCTGGGAAAGCGTTGAGCGAGGTGAAGTTCGCCTACGTTGGCGATGCACGCAACAATATGGGCAATACCTTGCTGGAAGCCGCCGCGCTGGTAGGCATGGATCTACGGTTGGTCGCCCCGAAAGCCTGTTGGCCACAGGCCGAACTGGTCGCAGAATGCCAGGCGCTGGCGCAGCAGACCGGTGGCAAAATTACCCTGACGGAAGATATTGCCGAAGGCGTACAGGGGGCCGATTTCCTGTATACCGACGTTTGGGTCTCGATGGGGGAAGCCAAAGAAGTCTGGCAAGAGCGGATTGCCCTACTCAGGCCGTATCAGGTGAATATGGCGATGGTGAAACTGACCGGCAACCCGCAGGTGAAGTTCCTGCACTGCCTGCCAGCATTCCATGACGATCAGACCACGCTGGGTAAACAGATGGCCGAGCAGTACGGTATGCACGGCGGTATGGAAGTGACCAACGAGGTGTTCGAATCCGCGCACAGCATCGTGTTCGATCAGGCAGAGAACCGCCTGCACACCATCAAGGCAGTGATGGTCGCCACGCTGAGCAAAACCCTGTAAATCGCCCTCTCCAAAAACCCTTCTTAGTGAAGGGTTTTTCTAGTCAACACCCCCGTCTGGTTCTATAGTCTTTTTCGTTATTGTTAATAACTTATTGGCCTTTGCCTGTTTTTTACCAACGTTCTACCGTGACATTCTGGCGGCGGAAATGCCGTAAAAAACAATGAGAACAACCTCTTCTCCGTTCTGGTTTACCGGCACATTCAAGGGAAAACGTCTATGAAAGCCAAAGTCTTGCCGCTGTTTATTCTTGCCGCCCTCTCCACGAGCGCACTGGCCGCCACGCCGCCGAATACGCTGGTGGTGGTGCAGTCACTGGATGATATCGTCAGCCTGGATCCGGCGGAGGCCAATGAGCTTTCCAGCATCCAGACCGTCCCCAGCCTCTATCAACGCCTGGTGCAGGCCGATCGTGATAATCCGGCCAAGGTGATCCCGGTGCTGGCGGAAAGCTGGCAGGATGATGCCGCCGCCAAGACCCTGACGGTCAAGCTGCGCCCACAGGCAGCGTTTTCCTCCGGTAACCCGCTGACCGCCGACGACGTGATTTTCTCTTATACCCGCGCGGTGAAGATGAACAAGTCTCCGGCGTTTATCCTCAACGTGCTCGGCTGGCAGCCGGGCAATATCGAACAACAGCTGAAAAAGATCGACGAGCATACCGTGCAACTGAGCTGGACGGCAGACGTCAGCCCGGCGGTTGCCCTGAATATCCTCTCGACGCCGATCGCCTCAATCGTCGACAGCAAAGCCGTGCAGCCTAATGTGAAGGGTGATGACTTCGGCAACGCCTGGTTGAAGATGCACTCTGCGGGCAGCGGCCCGTTCAAGATGCGGGTTTACCAGCCACATCAGGCGATCGTGCTGGACGCCAACCCAACCTCACCAGGCGATAAGCCGCTGCTGAGCAATATCATTATCAAAAACGTGCCAGACCCAAGCGCGCGCCGCCTGCTGATCCAGCAAGGGGATGCCGACGTGGCGCGTGAACTCGGCCCGGATCAGACCGCCGCGCTGAAAAGCCAGGCGGGTGTGAAGGTGCTGGAAATCCCTTCCGCCGAGCAGAACTACCTGGTGTTCAACACCGGTAATACCGCCAACCCGCTGCTGAAGAACCCGGCCTTCTGGGAAGCGGCTCGCTATCTGGTGGACTATCAAGGCATCACCAAGGATCTGCTGAAAGGGCAATACTTCGTCCATCAGAGCTTCCTGCCCGTCGGCCTGCCAGGGGCGCTGGAAGATAACCCGTTCAGCTTCGATCCGGCCAAGGCCAAGGCAATCCTGGAAAAAGCCGGGATCACCAACGCCAGCCTGACGCTGGACGTGGAAAACAAACCGCCGTTTATCACCATTGCTCAGTCGTTGCAGGCCAGCTTTGCCCAGGGTGGCGTGAAGCTCGATCTGTTGCCTGCCGCCGGTAGCCAGGTGTATGCCCGCGTACGCGCCAAGCAGCATCAGGCCGCGATCCGCCTGTGGATCCCGGATTACTTCGATGCGCATTCCAACGCCAGCGCCTTCGCCTATAACGATGGCAAAAGCAGCACGGTAGCCGGGCTGAACAGTTGGCAGATCCCTGAGTTGAGCAAACAAACGCTGGCAGCGGTCGCCGAAGCCGATCCGGCCAAACGCACCGCGCTCTACACCGCCATGCAACAGGAATTGCAGCGCAGCTCGCCGTATGTGTTTATCGATCAGGCCAAAACGCAGGTGGTGCTGCGCGATAACGTCAAAGGCTATCAACAGGGCCTGAATGCGGATATGGTCTATTACGATCGCGTTAGCAAATAATCAGGATTGTCATGTCGGTAGCAATAAAATCCACGCCGGGAAACCGTTCCCGGCGTCGTCTTTGGGGGCTGGCGCAGGGGCTGCTTACGCTGGCGCTGACCCTGTTCGGTCTGTTGTTGATCACCTTCCTGCTGTCTGCCCTGTCGCCGGTGGATCGCGTGTTGCAGATCGTCGGCGATCACGCCAGCGCCGCCACCTATGAGCAGGTAAAACAGCAGCTCGGCCTGGATCGCTCTTTGCCGGTGCAGTTCTGGCACTATCTGGAGCGGCTGGCCCATGGCGATCTCGGCACCGCCAGCGCCACCGGCCAACCGGTATTGCAGGATCTGCTGCATGCCTTCCCGGCCACGTTGGAACTGGCTACGCTATCGTTGGTGATTGGTGCCCCGCTCGGCGTGCTGGCTGGCGTGTTGTGCGCGCGCTTTGCCGGCAGCAAGCTGGATATCGGCGTGCGCTTTATTACCCTGCTCGGCAACTCGGTACCCATCTTCTGGCTGGGGCTGCTGATGCTGTTGCTGTTCTACGCCAAACTACAGTGGAGCGCCGGACCGGGGCGGTTGGATGATATCTACCAATACACCGTCGAGGCCAAAACCGGCTTCGCGCTGATTGATACCTGGCTTTCCGGCGATGCGGGGGCCGTGCGTAATGCGCTGGCACATCTGGTGCTGCCGGTCTGCCTGCTGGCCTATTATTCGTTAGCCAGCATTACCCGCCTGACCCGTTCCGCCTGCCTGAGCGAATTGAATAAGGAGTACATCACCCTGGCACGCGCCAAGGGGGCCAGCGAGATGCGCATCATGTTCCGCCACGTGCTGCCCAATATCAGCGGCACCTTGCTGACGGTGATCGCCCTGGCCTATACCAGCATGCTGGAGGGAGCGGTTCTGACCGAAACCGTATTCTCCTGGCCGGGCATTGGCCGCTATCTGACCACCGCGCTGTTTGCCGGGGACACCACCGCCATCATGGGCGGTACGCTGCTGATCGGCCTGTGCTTTGTGATTATCAACAACTTCACCGACCTGCTGGTACGTATGCTCGATCCGAGGGCACGCCAATGACCATGACGCTGCTTAAACGCTCACCTTCCGCCACCTGCGGAGCCACCATTTTGCTATTACTGGTGCTGATAGCGCTGTTTGCGCCTTGGTTGGCATCGGTCGATCCCAACTGGCAAAACGCCGCCAACCGCTTATTACCGCCGGGAGCTGACCATTGGCTCGGCACCGACAGCTATGGCCGCGACGTGCTTTCCCGCCTGATCTACGGCACCCGGCCAACCCTTGGGCTGGTGCTGCTGGTCACGGCAATCACCCTGCCGCTCGGCCTGCTGATTGGCGTGCTATCCGGCTACTACGGCGGCTGGCTGGAGCGCGTGCTGATGCGCTTTACCGACGTGGTAATGTCGATGCCACGGCTGATCCTGGCCTTCGCCTTTGTGGCGATGCTCGGTCCTGGGCTGGTCAATGGCGCACTGGCGTTGGCACTCACCACCTGGCCCGCCTATGCCCGCCAGGCCAGAGCCGAGATCCAGCTGCTGCGTAAAAGCGACTACCTGGCCGCCGCCGAGATGATGGGCATTCAGGGGCCGCGCCTGCTGTGGGGCCATATTCTGCCCATGTGCCTGCCCTCTGCCGTCGTCCGGCTGGCGCTGGATCTGGCGGGAATTATTCTGGCTGCCGCCGGTCTGGGGTTCCTGGGGCTAGGTGCCCGACCACCGATGGCGGAATGGGGATCGATGGTAGCCGACGGAATGCAGGTGATCTTCGATCAATGGTGGATCGCCGCGATCCCCGGCGGTGCGATCCTGATCAGCAGCCTGGCATTTAACCTGCTGGGCGACGGCCTGCGCGACTTACTGGATCCGCATCATGACTGAACCACTGCTGGCAGCACAGAACCTGAGTATCGAATTTAACGGCCACAAGGTGGTGGATAGCCTTTCTCTCAGCATTGGCCGGGAGAAAGTGGCGCTGGTGGGGGAATCCGGCTCCGGCAAATCCATGACCGCCCGCGCCCTGATGGGGCTGGTGCGCAAGCCGGGCATCGTCACCGCCGATAGGCTGCACTACCGTGAGACCGATTTACTGAAGCTTCAGCCACGCCAATGGAACGAGGTACGCGGGGCCAAAATTGCCATGGTGCTGCAAGATCCGCGCTATGCGCTGAACCCGGTGCGCAGCATCGGTAAGCAGATCGAAGAATCCCTGGTGCTGCATAACGCACTGACCCGGGCCGATCGCCATGAGCGGGTGCTGAACTCACTGGCCGCCGTCGGCTTGCCGGAGAGCCTTTATCACAGCTACCCCGGCCAGCTTTCCGGCGGCATGGGCCAGCGAGCCATGTTGGCGATTGCGCTGGTCAACGATCCGCAACTGCTGATTGCCGATGAGCCAACCTCGGCGCTGGATGCCAGATTGCGTAATCAGATCCTCGATCTGATCGTCGAACAGACCACCCGGCGAAACATGGGGCTGTTGCTGATCAGCCACGATCTGCCGCTGGTGGCCGAGCACTGCGATCGAGTGCTGGTGATGTATCAGGGCAAACTGGTGGATCAGGGGATCGCGGCTAACCTGCCGCTGGCGACCCATCCTTATACCCGCACGCTGTGGGCCTGCCGCCCCAATGCCAGCACCTACGGCCAGGATTTGCCGGTGCTGGATCGCAGCCTCGATTTTACCCGGAGCGAACATGGCGCTGATTGAAATTGAAAATTTGCAGGTCAGTTTCCCGCAGGGTAATGGCCATAAAATCGCCGTGGAGTCGGTGAGCTTTAGCGTTGAGGCGGGGGAAACCTTCAGCCTGATTGGCGCTTCCGGCTGTGGCAAGTCCACCGTGCTGCGCGTACTGGCCGGTTTGCAACGTGAATGGCGCGGCGAAATATGCTTGCTCGGCCAGCCTCTGCAACCACAGCAACGCTTCACCGGCCAATTACGCCGCGACGTGCAGATGGTATTTCAAGATCCCTATGCTTCGTTACATCCGCAGCATCAGATTGCCCGTACGCTGGGTGAACCGTTGAAGATCCACGGTGAGAAACACATTGCGGCGCGGATCGACGAAGCCTTGCGGCAGGTAGGGTTGAGCGCGGCCACCGCACAGCGCTATCCCCACCAGCTTTCAGGCGGCCAACGCCAGCGCGTCGCTATCGCCCGTGCCTTGTTGTTGCGGCCTAAGCTACTGCTATTGGATGAACCCACCTCGGCGCTGGATATGTCGGTACAGGCGGAGATCCTCAACCTGCTCAACCATCTCAAACGCGAGCATGGCATGACCTACCTGCTGGTCAGCCACGACGGTGATGTGATTGCCCATATGTCCGAACGGGCCGCCCTGATGGCGAACGGCCACATCGTGCAGCATTACCACCGGGCTGCCTTACAGGCCGGCGAACATATGCAGGATTAAACGCTAGCGGCAACGTGGCCACACCACCAGACACCGAGTACGACTCGCGGCGGTAATCGCCAAGCCAATCGTTTGCGAAATCGCAAAAAGTGGTGTTTTTACCCTTGCAGAGAAAAAAAGCGCGAGTATAATGCGCGACAATTTGCCAGGAGAAAGCATGAAAAACGACCTTTGTTTTGTTCGCCACACTCGACAAAACCGCCAGCCAATCGGCGGGCAGCTGCCGTTATTTCCCCTGTTGCATGAACCATCATTTAAAGCCCCTCGTTGAGGGGCTTTTTTTTGTCCAAAGCATTGCTATTACATTGAAAAGCCCCGCGCCAAGGGCACGAGTCGAGGAGAGTGAACATGGCCAATCCGCTGTATCGCAAGAACATCATCTCTATTAACGATCTCAGCCGTGAAGATCTGGAGCTGGTGCTCAGCACCGCCGCCAGCCTGAAAGCTAACCCGCAGCCGGAGCTGCTCAAACACCTGGTGATCGCCAGCTGCTTCTTTGAAGCGTCTACGCGTACCCGCCTGTCGTTTGAGACCGCCATCCAGCGCCTGGGGGCTTCGGTGGTCGGCTTCTCCGACAGCAGCAACACCTCCCTCGGCAAGAAGGGCGAAACGCTGGCCGATACCATCTCGGTGATCAGCACCTACGTTGATGCCATCGTGATGCGTCATCCGCAGGAAGGGGCTTCCCGTCTGGCCGCTGAATTCTCTGGCGGTATCCCGGTGTTGAACGCCGGTGACGGCTCGAACCAGCACCCGACCCAAACGCTGCTGGATCTGTTCACCATCCAGGAAACCCAGGGCCGCCTGAGCAATATCAATATCGCCATGGTCGGCGACCTGAAATATGGCCGCACCGTACACTCACTCACCCAGGCGCTGGCAAAATATGAAGGGAATCACTTCTTCTTCATCGCGCCAGACGCTTTGGCAATGCCGAGCTATATCCTGAAGATGCTGGACGAAAAAGGCATCTCCTACAGCCGCCACAACAGCATTGAGGAAGTGGTGCCGGAACTGGATATTCTGTATATGACCCGCGTACAGAAAGAGCGCCTGGACCCGTCCGAATACGCCAACGTGAAGGCGCAGTTCATCCTGCGGGCTTCTGACCTGGCCGGTGCCCGGGACAACATGAAGGTGCTGCATCCGCTGCCGCGCATCGATGAGATTGCCATTGAGGTGGACAAGACACCGTATGCCCACTATTTCCAACAGGCAGGCAACGGTATTTACGCCCGTCAGGCGCTGTTGGCACTGGTTTTAAACGCAGAATTGGCTCTTTAAGGGGGAACCGTCATGACTCACGATAACAAACTCCAGGTTGAAGCGATCAAGTGCGGCACGGTGATCGACCATATTCCGGCGCAAATCGGCTTTAAGCTGCTCTCACTGTTTAAACTGACCGCCACCGATCAACGCATCACCATCGGCCTGAACCTGCCCTCCAAAGAGCTGGGCCGCAAGGATCTGATCAAGATCGAGAATACCTTCCTGACCGAGCAGCAGGCCAACCAGCTGGCGATGTACGCGCCCAAGGCTACGGTCAACCGTATCGATAACTATGAAGTGGTGCGCAAGCTGACGCTCAGCCTGCCGGATCGTATCGACGGCGTGCTGACCTGCCCGAACAGCAACTGCATCAGCCGCAGCGAGCCGGTAGCCTCCAGTTTCAGCGTCAAATCTCACGCCGGGGAAGTACACCTCAAGTGCCGTTACTGCGAGAAAGAGTTCGATCATCAAGTGGTATTACAGACGGACTAAAATCGGGGGCTTGCGCTGTTAATCTGGCGGGTACCCTTTATAATGGGGACGTCGTAGGGCGCTGCATGCTGCGTCCATGTGAGTTTACGGCGAGTCGACTCGCCGTGTGAACAATAACAGGATATCAGGAGAAAAAATGTCACGTAATATCAGCACTGAACTCGCGCCAGCCGCCATTGGTCCTTACGTGCAGGGCGTTGACCTGGGCAGCATGATCATCACCTCCGGCCAGATACCGGTCGATCCAAAAACCGGTGCCGTACCCGACGACGTTGCTGCTCAGGCGCGCCAGTCACTGGACAACGTGAAGGCGATCGTGGAAGCCGCTGGCCTGAAAGTGGGCGACATCGTCAAAACCACCGTTTTCGTCAAAGATCTCAACGACTTCGCTACCGTTAACGCGGCCTACGAAGCGTTCTTCACCGAGCACAACGCCTCGTTCCCAGCGCGTTCTTGCGTTGAAGTGGCACGTTTGCCAAAAGACGTGAAAATCGAGATCGAAGCCATCGCCGTTCGCCGTTAATCGGCAACCCGGTGCGATCGAATGCGGCCAGCCTTTGCTGGCCGTTTTATTTCGCGGTTACTGACCAGCCATAATATCCCGGCTAGCGCATTCAGGATCGGCCTGCGTGGAAACGGACTCCATCATAAAACCACCGACAATCGCTTGAATCATAAAATAGGTCTGCTGTTCCGCAGCCGCAGGTTTTGAGCGGGATGCATCACGCGCACTAAACAGCATCTCGACCTGATAACGTTCTGGTTTACCCTTGCACTGGCGCACTGCCCCGTAATTTCCAGAGCGGTTTCTCAACAACTGGTGCTGTTCTGCCAGTGCGCTGGCAGCCTGTGGCATACTCCAGCGGTTTGCCGTCTCGTCGTCAACCTGTAACCATTCATCCACAAAATCGCGCCCGTTCATGGCCGCCGGTTGAATGCGCTCTACCCGCTCGCCTTTGATGCGATAGTGGAAGATCCCTTGGCGCGTCATCACGTCCGAATCCAACATGCCTACCTCTGCCCGCACTTCAAACCCCTGCGGGGTGGTTTTAAGACGTAGTGCTGGCGTGTCGTCGTCCGTAAAGCGGATATAACCTTCCTGGGTATGAAATAGCGTATGCTGCTCCGCATTCTGCGTTGCCAATTCAATCAAATTGAGTTGAAACACGCTTCACCGAGACGTGCACCAGGGTGTACCCTGTGCCACTACCATTCTGGGTGTTGCGGTTGACTGTGGGGAAGGGATCAGGTGGTAGGTAAAGTTGTCGCCAAAAGCACCCGAAATCTTCTGATAGTCATCGCTTTGCCAGCGCAGAATGCGGCTCCACTTCCCCTCATGCCGCTGATAGGCAAGCAGCACGTTGTCGTCGCCACAGGGAATAGCAAACCCACTGCGGATCAAGATGATATCGGGGAATTCAGGCTGGCGGGTGACTTCAAAACCTGGCTCTGAGCCATAGAAGTTCAACTCCGGCGCTTGTACTGGCAAAGCGACCATGGGTAACAGCGCTTGCTGAAGTGAGGCGTTATCGCTGAGGGAGCCAGTTCAGTGCTGTTATCAGGTGCGGGAGTTAGTCTGTGACATGTAAACCGATCATAGTCAATCTGTGGCATGTACAGTCCCCTCTGCATTTCCCCAAGGAGAGGGAGCTGATAGCCTCTGCTCTTTTGGAAGTAAAGAGGTAATAGCGCCCAGAGCCAAGGTAAGTCACTACAATTTCAAACACACTCGGTCGGTTCCCTCTCCCTGTGGGAGAGGGTTAGGGTGAGGGGTCACTTCAAACGCGTAAAACCCGCTTCCAGATCGGCGATCAGGTCGTCAATATTCTCAAAACCAATATGAACACGCACTAACGTGCCGGTAAAGTCTACCTTGGCCGCCGGACGAATTTCGTTCAGTTCTTCCGGCTGGTTGGCCAGGATCAGCGATTCAAACCCGCCCCACGAATAGGCCATGCTGAAGTGTTCAAAATGGTCCAGATAGTGGGCGATCTGCTCATTGGTCAGCCGCGCTTTCAGCACAAAGGAGAATAGCCCGCAGCTGCCGCTGAAATCCCGCTGGAAGAACTCATGCCCTTTGCAAGAAGGCAGTGCCGGGTGGTTGACCCGCTCCACCTCTGGCCGAGCCGCCAGCCATTGGGCAATGGCGATGCTGCTGATCTCATGCTGCTTGAGGCGCACACCCAGCGTTCTCAGCCCACGGCTGCCATTATAGGCGGTATCCGCATCGGCCATTTGCCCCATCAGGTAGGAGTTCTCACGCAGCTGGTCCCAGCAACGGGCGTTCGACACGGCGGTGCCTAACATAGCGTCGGAATGACCAATGATGTACTTGGTTCCGGCCTGAATCGAGATATCCACATCATAATCCAGCGCCTTGAACAGAATGCCCGCCGCCCAGGTGTTATCAATCATGATGACGATATCAGGGTTCACCGCCCGGGCCGCCTTCACCATCGCCGGTACGTCCTGGACTTCCATGGTGATAGAGCTTGGGGATTCAAGGAACAGCACTTTGGTATTGGGCTGGATCAGCTCGGCGATCCCGGCACCGATCAGCGGGTCGTAATAGGTGGTTGCCACGCCCAGCTTGCTCAGGATCTTGTTGCAGAAATCCTGCGTCGGCTCATAGGCGGCTCCGGTCATCAGGATATGGTCGCCACTGGCAACAAACGCCAGGATAGCATTGGTGACAGCTGCCGCCCCACAAGGGTAAAGCGAGCAGCCTACCCCGCCTTCCAGCTCGGCCATCGCGTCCTGGAATGAGAAATGCGTCAGGGTGCCGCGACGCCCATAGAATAACTCCCCTTTGGCACGGTTGGCGGTGGCAAACTTTTTGGCCTTCACCGTATCGAAGGTTAAGGAAGAGGCGCGTTGGATCACCGGGTTGACCGATCCTTGAGTGAATCGAGGCTTACGGCCAGCGGTGACCAGGGCGGTTTCTATTTTTTTAGCTGTCATAATCTGCCTGCTATTTATCGTCAATCAATAAAGTAGAGTGATATCCTCCACCTTTCAAGCTGAAGCTTGCTAACGATAAAGCTATCACTAAAGAAAATAGGGGGGCGCAGCAATGGCGGCCCTCCCCCTGTCAGAATTACTGCACCGCCACTGCGCGCAGCAGCCTTTCCAGTGGGTACACCGCCGCAATCACCACTTCATCCCGGATCTGTGCTGCCGTGTCCAGCTGTTGCTGGGCCTGTTCTGCCTCGGCTTTATTCAAGGGCTTCCCTTGCTGATAGCGCTCCAGCAGCATCAAGCCCAGATCGGCCAACGCGCTGACATCCTGTGCCACCGGTGCCAAGTCTTTCATCACCACATTACCGGCTATCGCCTGCTTCACCGGTGCACCGTTACGTTGCCAGCGTTGCAGGCGTTCACGGATCGCCTCCGCCGCCGCCCGATGGTTCTTGTCTTTAAGCAGCAACGCCACTTGCTTATCGAGATTGCGTACCGCCGTACTTTCCGGTGGGATAGCATCAGCAAAGCGGTTTAGCGGCTCAAACTGGTGGTAATTACCTGCCTTGAACTTCAGATGCTGGCGGGTGTAATACTGCCCCGGCTCCACCGCTTCGGCCAAGACCTGCAATGGGGTAATATCTACGCTGTTAGCCAAACGGGTAAACTCACGCGCCGTTTCAGCGTGCTGTTGCAGGCCAACAGACACCACCGACCAGGCATCTATCGCAGCCAGGCGTTGGTACATATTATCCTCGTTGGTTACATCCTTGGCCGACCACATACGCTCCGCCACGGCAAAGGTTCTTGGCCACAGCTTGAGATCCAGCACCGGTGCACGGATGTTTTCCGCCCAGAAAGCGGCTTCGCCCCCCAGAATATTGGCCTGATGCTGCTCATCCGGCACCACTGGCATCACGCCCGCCGGGATCGCCCTCAATTTACTGCCGCTGGTTGGATAGCGCACGTTGCCTACCAGCGTGTAACCGCTCAGTTGATCCTGCTGTAAGGTGAATACCGGACGCGTGTCGCCCATCCAGGTATCAATGCGGAAGGTCACCTGCTCTGGCGTACGCCATTCAATGTCCCGCACCGCTCGGCGCGATTTGTCTTTGAAATCGATAAAGCCACGCCACCCCTGCTTGCCTTCGATCAGCGTGAAGGTGCCTTCCACTGGGCTACCCTTGATACGCGGCATGCTGAATTGCCAGCTCTGCGCCTGCTCTCCCGCCTGTACGTTGGTATCGACCCCCAGCGGCTGCGGCAAAATTTCATTGCGATAGTGGTAGGCGGTGCTGTGCGGCTGATCGAGATAGAAACCGGTGGAGAGGATGCCTTGATAGCCATCCTGAGCGCTGGCCCCCAAAGAGTCTGGCCCACGCCAGGATTGGATCACGATGGTACGCGGCAAGGTCGGATGGTATATCTCATCCCAACCCACCATGCGGCGCTGATGCTTTTCGAGGATCTTTTCCAGCTTCTGGTTGAAGACAGCCTGCAACGCATGCGTATCCGCCAACTGGTTCTGCTGCATAAACGCCTGGATGGTTTCTGACGCTTTCCACTGGCTGGCATCCACCTCATCCCCACCAATATGCAGGTAAGGATCGGGGAAGATCGCCACCAGTTCGCCGATGATGCTATCGACAAACTGATAAACCTGGTCGTTCGAAGGATCGAGTGTAGGCTTGTGGACACCCCAGTGGCGTTCCATCTGATACGGCCCCGGCGCACTCAGCAACTCTGGATAGGCGACGGCAATGGTCGAAGCATGGCCCGGCAGATCGATTTCGGGCACCACGCGGATGCCCCGCGCCGTGGCGTAAGCGACCACCTGCTGCATCTGCTCACGGGTGTAGAAATGACCGTCGCTGGCCAGTTGCTGTAGCTTTGGATAGTGCTCGGAGGCAAAGCGCCAGCCCTGATCGTCGGTCAGATGCCAGTGGAATACGTTGAGTTTGGCCGCCGCCATGCCATCAAGCTGCCGCAGAATATCCTCCACCGGCAGGAAGTGGCGCGCCGAATCCAGCAACACGCCACGCCATGGGAAGCGCGGGACGTCGGTAATATTCACCAATGGCATAAAGGTGTTTTCGCCATCGGTCTGCACCAGTTGCAGCAGTGTTTCCATACCGCGTAATGCACCGAAGCGTGTGTTGGCCGTCAACGTGGCACCCTGCGGCGTGACCTTGAGCTGGTAGCTTTCATCGCTGTCCGGTAGCGGCTGGGCTGCAACCTGATGTTTGATGATGATGTTGATCGTTGCCGCTTGGTTTTTCTCGCCCTGTGGGGCCAACGTCCAACCGGTTTGGCGTTCCAGGCGATCGCGCCAGCGAGTCTGCGCTTCGCTCAAGTCGTCCCCCTGAACGTTGAAAGATAAGCGGTAATCCAGCACCAGCTTGCCTTGCGGCTGAGCTAACTCAACCTGCTGCGGCCAGGGCATCAGCGGCAGACCGCCAGCCGGTTGAGCCAGCGCATTCAGGGAAAATAACAGCGAAGAAGCCAGTAGCGTATAACTGAAGGGTTTGTGCATCGGAAATTCCTCAGAGGAAAAAATCAATCTAGCCAAGGAAGTAGATAAAGACTGAGCTGGGGAGAGATGTCCAACCGCAGGGGCAAAACGGTGCGATGGATCACAGATTGATGCCCCCTCACCCCAACCCTCTCCCACAGGGAGAGGGAGCTAGCTTGGCGTTGTCATCACGTCCGCGATCAATCTATTTCAACACTAAAGGAGGCTGGTTCGGCATTGCCGTCAAATGCTACGATGACGCTATTTCAACGCAAAAGGGAGCTGATTAGCGCCGTGATCGGGTAAGTTTCTGCAACTGATGGCGAACTCGATCGGTCCCCTCTCCCTGTGGGAGAGGGTTAGGGTGAGGGTGAGGGGCCCATCTGCAAGTTTACTGCCAGCCATACCGGCGAACAAACCAGCCTTTCACACACTGGGTCAGTACCATGTAGCCCGCCAGGATCAGCACCAGCCAAGGGAAGTAGCTCAGCGGCAACGCCTGCAACTGCAGGAAGCCAGCCAGCGGCGAGCAGGTCAGGCCGATACCGATGGCGATCACCGCCAACGTCATCACACACAGCGGCCAGGATGGGCGGCTCTGAATAAACGGAATTTTGCGCGTACGGATCATATGGACGATCAGCGTCTGCGACAGCAGCCCTTCCACAAACCAGCCAGACTGGAACAGCGTCTGCATTTCCGGCGTATTAGCCTGGAACACGTACCACATCAGGGCAAAGGTCAGCACGTCGAAGATCGAGCTGATCGGCCCGAAGAACACCATAAAGCGCCCCAGATCGCCGGAGTTCCAACGCTGTGGCTTGGTGATCTGATCGTCATCAACGTTGTCGAACGGAATGGCAATCTGTGAAATATCGTACAGCAGGTTCTGGATCAACAGATGCAGCGGTAACATCGGCAGGAAAGGTAAAAAGGCGCTGGCGATCAGCACGCTGAAGACGTTACCGAAGTTGGAGCTGGCGGTCATCTTGATGTATTTCAGCATGTTGGCAAACGTGCGGCGGCCTTCGATGACCCCCTGTTCCAGCACCAGCAGGCTTTTTTCCAACAGGATGATATCCGCCGCTTCCTTGGCGATATCCACCGCCGAGTCCACCGATATGCCGATATCCGCCGCGCGCAGCGCCGGGGCATCGTTAATACCGTCGCCCATAAAGCCCACCACGTGGCCCTGCTTACGCAGCAGTTGGACGATGCGTTCTTTGTGCAGCGGCGTCAGCTTGGCAAACACCGTGGTACGCGCCGCCGCTGCTACCAGCGTGGCGTCGTCCATCAGTTCGATCTCGCTGCCACGCAGGATATGCTCCGCGTCCAGCCCTACGTCCTTACACACCTTGGCGGCGACCAGTTCGTTGTCACCAGTGAGGATCTTGACGATCACGCCATTCTTTTTCAGCGCGGCCAATGCCGGAGCGGTGCTCTCCTTCGGTGGATCGAGGAAGGCGATATAACCTTCGAGGATCAGATCCGATTCATCCGCTACGCCATACTGATGATCCGTCGTCGGCAGGATCTTGTTGGCCACCGCCACCACGCGTAGCCCTTGCTGATTGAGATCGTCGGTGACGCGGCGGATACGCGCCAACAGCGCTTCGCTGAGCGGGATCACGTCATCGTTCTGCCGCACGTGGCTACAAATCGACAGCATCTCTTCCAGTGCGCCCTTGCAGATCAGTTCGTGGTACTGCGCCTCTTTCGCTACCACCACTGACATGCGGCGGCGCTCGAAATCGAACGGGATCTCGTCCACTTTACGGTAATGCTGCAACACGTCCGGCTGTTGGCTTTCCTCGGCACAGGCCAGCACCGCCACATCCAGCAGGTTTTTCAGCCCGGTCTGGTAGAAGCTGTTCAACCAGGCATAGCGCAGCGCCCGCTCGCTGTTGGCACCAAAAACATCGGTATGGCGCTCCAGCACAATTTTATCCTGGGTCAGCGTGCCGGTTTTATCGGTGCACAGAATATCCATCGCGCCAAAGTTCTGGATCGCGTCCAGACGTTTAACGATCACCTTTTGCCGCGACAGCTTGACCGCCCCTTTCGCCAAGGTAGAGGTGACGATCATCGGCAACATTTCCGGCGTCAGCCCCACTGCCACCGAGAGTGCAAACAGCGCCGCTTCCCACCAGTCGCCTTTGGTGAAACCATTAATCAGCAGCACGATCGGCGTCATCACCAGCATGAAGCGGATCAACAGCCAGCTCACTTTGCTGATCCCAGCCTGGAAGGCATTGGGTTGCTCATCCTGGCTGGTCACCCGCTGCGCCAACTGGCCGAAGTAGGTTTCGCTACCGGTGCCGATCACCATGGCCAGCGCAGTGCCGCTGACGACGTTAGTGCCCATGAAACACAGGTTTTGGCACTCCAACGGATCGCTCACCTGGCCACGAGGATCCGCCACTTTTTCTACCGGCAGCGATTCACCGGTCAGTGCCGCCTGGCTGATAAACAGATCTTTGGCAGACAGCAACCGCAGATCCGCCGGGATCATATCCCCAGCCGATAGCTTGATAATATCGCCCGGCACCAGTTGTGAGATCGGCAGTTCGCTATGCTCGCTTTTACCGGTGTGTGCATCGCTGCGGTATACCGTTGCAGTGTTGCTGACCATCGCCTTCAGCGCATCCGCCGCCTTGTTGGAGCGGGCTTCCTGAATAAAGTGCAGCAGCGTGGAGATCAGCACCATCAGCCCAATCACCAGCGCTGCGATCAGATCCTCGGTGGCGTAGGAAATCAGCCCCAGTACGGTCAACAGGAGGTTGAAGGGGTTGCTGTAGCAGTGCCACAAATGCTTCCACCAACTTTCGGCCAGCTGGTTTTCGATGGTGTTGCTGCCAAACTGGCCGCGGGCGGTTGCTGCTTCCTGCTCGGTGATACCTTCCGGGTGGCTGTTGAAACGCTCATACAGCTGCATCGCGCTGGCGGCGGCACATTCCAGGCGTTGTTGCGCCAAACCGGCAGGCAGCTCTTGCGCCGATCCACTGACGCTTTCCAACAGCGCATCACGCCGTACCAGGCGGCGTGGCAAATTACGGCTGAGCAGACCCAGCAGCCGACGGGGGATTTGTTTAAATTTCATCGTTCGCACCTCATTGCCCAGCGCCTCACGGCAGTGGGTGAACGGCGGATCGGCTCGCTGGCACGATTTTCGGACGCGCCAAAAATCCTCCGCCGGAGCAGATCACTGATTTTCAATCACAACAGAGGCGAACTATCGAGCAAGTGCCGCTGCTTACCAAAACCGGTAAAACAGCAACGCAGAGCGGAGAGGTTTTACCGGGGAACCGAATGAGTAGTGTCGGGGCTCGGATCAGGATCCATTCAGGGATTAACCTCAGGTCAAAGAAAAAGTGGGAACGACAGTGGCGGCCATTCCGTTTTGCAACACTATGGGCTGCGCACCAAGATCCGCGCGTTAAAATGCGCTATGGTAGCGAGCATAAGTGGGATGTTGTAAGTTTAAGCCTCATAATCTAAACGATAAGTAAACCATGCAAAACCGGCTGACAATCAAGGATATCGCCCGCCTGAGCGGGGTAGGCAAGTCTACCGTCTCACGCGTGATGAATAACGAGGGCAGCGTAAGCCCGCAAACCCGTGAACGGGTGGAGGCGGTGATCCGCAGCCAGGGTTTTACCCCGTCAAAATCGGCGCGCGCCATGCGTGGCCAGAGCGACAAAGTAGTCGCCATTATCGTTTCCCGTCTGGACTCCCCTTCAGAAAATCAGGCCGTGCGCACCATGCTGCCGCTGCTGTATCAGCAGGGCTTCGATCCTATCGTGATGGAAAGCCAGTTTGAAACCCGGCTGGTGGAGGAGCACCTCAACGTACTGCGCCAGCGCAACGTCGACGGCGTGATCCTGTTCGGCTTTACCGGCCTGACAGCCGCCATGCTCAAACCGTGGCAGGAAAAGATGGTGGTGGTCGCCCGCGAATATCCGGGGATCTCCTCCGTTTGTTATGACGATGAAGGAGCAGTGAAACTGCTGATGCAGCACTTACGCAAACAGGGCCATAGCCATATCAGCTACCTTGGCGTGCAGGAGTCCGATGCCACCACCGGGATGCGTCGCCATCAAGCCTATCTGGATACCTGTCGCGAGCAGAAAATCTCGCCGCTGGTAGCGCTGGGTGAACTGAACTATCAGAGCGGTTTCCAGCTGGCCGCCAAGGTGATGGAACCACAAATCACTGCGCTGGTGTGCGCCTCCGATACTATCGCGCTAGGTGCGATGAAGTACCTGCAACAACAACACATTACGCCAATCCAGGTGTGCGCCATCGGTAACACACCGATGCTCAACTTCTTGTTCCCAGAGACGTTTTCCGTTGAGTTGGGCTATGGCACCGCTGGGCAGCAGGCGGCCCTTCAGCTGCTGGGCCAGTTGAGTGGTGAACTGAGCATCCGCCAAATCATTATCCCCTGCAAGCTTGCCTGACTAGCAAACGGGCGCAGCATGCGGCGCCCCTACATGATGAGTTTTGTGATCCTCACCGCAAGTTGGGAACGTTCCCATTTAATAAAAACGGCCTAGTGGCTAAGCTAAAAACATCAATACCTCTGAGCCTCACTGATAACAAGGGTGCCATAATGAGCAAAGTTCAGCAGCAGGACATCGATCGCCTGATCGTGCTGGTGGGTGGCCGCGAGAATATCGCTACCGTCAGCCACTGCATTACCCGTCTGCGTTTCGTTCTTAACGATCCCGCCCAGGCCAAGCCGAAAGAGATTGAGCAGCTGCGCATGGTCAAAGGCTGCTTCACCAACGCCGGGCAATTCCAGGTGGTGATCGGCCCCGAAGTCGGTGATTACTATCAGGCGTTAATTGCCACCACCGGCATCAACGAAGCCGATAAAGAGCAGGCCAAGCTGGCCGCTCGCCAGAACATGACCTGGTTCGAACGCGGTATCTCCCACTTCGCCGAAATCTTCTTCCCACTGCTGCCAGCCCTGATCAGCGGCGGTTTGATCCTGGGTTTCCGCAACGTGATCGGCGATATCCCGATGTCCGGCGGCCAAACGCTGGCACAGATGCATCCAGCCTGGAAAACCATTTACGACTTCCTGTGGCTATTGGGCGAAGCCATCTTTATGTTCCTGCCGGTGGCCATCTGTTGGTCAACGGTGAAGAAGATGGGCGGTACCCCGGTGCTCGGCATCGTGATGGGGATCACCCTGGTCTCCCCGCAGCTGATGAACTCGTACCTGCTCGGCCAGCAAGTGCCGGAAGTGTGGAACTTTGGCTGGTTCACCATTGAGAAAGTAGGTTATCAGGCACAGGTGATCCCGTCGATCCTTGCCGGGATGGCGCTGGGCTGGATCGAAACCCGTCTGAAAAAGATTGTACCGGATTATCTGTATCTGGTGGTGGTGCCGGTGGTTTCTCTGCTGCTGGCCGTGTTCCTGGCGCACACGCTGATCGGTCCGTTTGGCCGCATGATCGGTGATGGCGTCGCCTGGGCGGTGAAGTGGGTGATGACCGGTAGTTTCGCCCCGATCGGCGCGGCACTGTTTGGCTTCCTGTATGCACCGTTGGTGATCACCGGGGTGCATCAGACCACGCTGGCAATCGATATGCAGATGATCCAAAGCATGGGCGGCACGCCAGTCTGGCCGTTGATTGCCCTGTCCAATATCGCGCAGGCCTCGGCGGTGCTGGGCATCATCATCGTCAGCCGCAAGGTCAACGAACGTGAGATTTCCGTACCGGCCGCCATTTCCGCCTATCTCGGCGTTACCGAACCGGC
This sequence comes from Serratia sp. 2723, assembly GCF_050434425.1. NCBI lineage: Bacteria > Pseudomonadati > Pseudomonadota > Gammaproteobacteria > Enterobacterales > Yersiniaceae > Serratia > Serratia sp. 2723. The sequence continues at coordinate 197,610 of NZ_JBNDIN010000001.1, read as the reverse complement.
CATGTACGGCATCAACCTGAAATACCGTTTCCCCATGCTGTGCGCGATGATCGGCTCCGCCTTCGCAGGCTTGATTTGTGGCCTGACCGGCGTGATGGCTAACGGCATCGGCGTGGGTGGCCTGCCGGGCATCCTGTCTATCCAACCGCAGTTCTGGCTGATCTACTCGGTAGCCATCCTGGTGGCCGTGGTGATCCCGCTGCTGTTGACCATGATGGTTTACAAACGCAAAGCCAGCCGCGGCGAGTTGCCGGTTTAAACTGAAAGGTATTTTTTTATGAGCAATGTAATTCCCTGGTGGCAGAACGGCGTTATTTATCAAATCTATCCGAAGAGCTTCCAGGACAGCACCGGTAACGGCTATGGCGATCTGGCCGGGGTAATTCAACGGCTGGACTATTTGCAGGAACTGGGCGTCGATGCCATCTGGCTGACGCCGGTCTATGTCTCGCCCCAGGTCGATAATGGCTACGACGTGGCCGATTACTGCGCCATCGATCCGGCTTACGGCACCATGGCCGACTTCGAACACCTGGTGGCACAGGCCCACCAGCGCAGTATCCGTATCGTGATGGATATGGTGTTTAACCACACCTCCACCGAGCATCCGTGGTTTAAGGCCGCGCAGGATCCTGCCAACCCGCTGCGCCAGTTCTACATCTGGCGCGATGGCGAAGGTGACGCCCTGCCCAACAACTGGCGCTCCAAATTTGGCGGCAACGCCTGGCAATGGCACGCCGACAGCGGCCAATATTACCTGCACCTGTTTGCTACCGAGCAGGCCGACCTGAACTGGGAACACCCGCCGGTGCGCGAAGAGCTGAAGAAAGTATGCCAGTTCTGGGCGGATAAAGGCGTGGATGGGCTGCGTCTTGACGTGATCAATCTGGTTTCCAAGCAGCAGGACTTCCCGAGCGATAGCCAGGGCGATGGCCGCCGTTTCTACACCGACGGCCCGCGCATTCACGAGTTTTTGCAGGAGATGAGCCGCGACGTGTTCCAGCCACGCGGCCTGATGACCGTGGGCGAGATGTCTTCAACCTCTCTGGAGCACTGCCAGCAGTATGCGGCACAGAGCGGTGCCGAGCTGTCGATGACCTTCAACTTCCACCACCTGAAAGTAGACTATGCCAACGGGCAGAAGTGGACGCTGGCCGCACCGGATTACGTCGAACTGAAGCAGATTTTCCACCACTGGCAGCAAGGCATGCATAACCGCGCCTGGAACGCGCTGTTCTGGTGTAACCACGACCAGCCGCGCATTGTTTCGCGCTTTGGCGACGAGGGCGAGCTGCGAGTAACTGCGGCCAAAATGCTGGCGATGGTGCTGCACGGTATGCAGGGCACGCCGTATATCTATCAGGGTGAAGAGATCGGCATGACCAATCCAGGCTTCCAGCAGATCGAAAGCTATCGCGATGTGGAAAGCCTGAATATGTACGCCGAGCTGCGGGAACAGGGGAAAAGTGATCGCGATCTGTTGGCCATTCTGGCCAGCAAATCACGGGACAATGGCCGCACGCCGATGCAGTGGGACGCGACAGCCCACGCGGGCTTCACCACCGGTACGCCGTGGATCTCCTGTGCGGAAAACTACCCGCAGATTAACGCCGCGGCGGCATTGGCCGATCGTGATTCGGTATTTTACGCTTATCGCCATCTGATCGCCCTGCGCAAGCAGTATCCGCTGTTGACTCACGGCGACTATCAGGATCTTGCCCCGGCTCACCCGGCATTGTGGTGTTATCAACGTAGCTGGAATGGGCAACGGCTATTAGTCGTGGCGAACCTGAGCCGCGAACCGTTGGCATGGGATGCCGCCGGCGTTGAGTTTTCTGAACTGTGGCGACCGCTGATAAGCAACTATATGGATGCTGCAGAGCAGCCACGGGCCGGAGTGTTGCGACCTTTCGAAGCGAGTTGGTGGCTTCTGGCGTCCTGATTGGTCAACGGGGGTTTATTTACGATAATCCGTACAGAATGCGATGAAAATAAAGGGATTTTGTATGGATTGAGCAATAAAATTGGCGCTGGGAATACTTTCTCTGTTACTCAGCGCCAGGCAGGGGCCAAAAGGCAGCGGACCTAACTGCGATCCACGCTCGTTGAATCATATATTTAACACGGAGTAATTTATCTTTATTATTCCCCGTATAAATAAATCACCCAGCACAATTATCATCCCTTCCCCTTATCTCCCCTAAATTTCATCTCAAATAACTATTACGCTATTTTTCCAGGCGTTAAAACAACTGCACCATAGTTCAAAACGTGAAGGAGGTCCCAAATTGTAAATAGATTTATTTCACGCTATAAAAAAAACATGCAATAATAGGCAAGAATTAGAATAAAAATATAACCAATTAATAAATATAACTATTTTAAATTAAATCACCAGACTGTTTTTTGTATCGGCCTTTTTACCTCTCGTGACATGGAGCACTCTTTATGACCATCAAAAGGAAATCGATATTTATATTCAGTGGCTTATTAGCCGCCGGATTGACCGGCTGTGACAATAATGACACCAGGATTACGCCGAGCACTCAGGCGGAACTGGAGAGCAGAAATATTCCAACGCTTACCGTCGACGGGCTGAAATTTAAAGATCTGAATAAAAACGGCCAGCTTGAACCTTATGAAGACTGGCGTCTTGATAGCGCTATCCGTGCCCGGGATCTGACTGCCCGCATGAACGTGGAAGAGAAAGCTGGCGCCATGATGCATGGCACCATAGGCCTCGATGGTGCTGGCCGTGTCGATATCAGCGCCGCCGAAAAAGATGTTAACCAACACTTCGTCAACACCTTCATTACCCGCATGGCGGGCAATCCACAGCATATTTCCGCCGATAACAATGCGCTGCAGGAAATGGCAGAGAAATCCCGCCTCGGTATTCCGGTCACCATCAGCACCGACCCACGCAACCACTTCGTTAACGATCCAAATGCCACCAGCGTCGCGGCGGGCAGCTTCTCCCAGTGGCCAGAGCCGCTCGGCCTGGCAGCGATCGACGATACGGCGCTGGTTAAAACCTTTGGTGATATCGCCCGTCAGGAGTACCGGGCCGTTGGGATCCATATGGCATTATCACCGCAGGCCGACCTTGCCACCGAACCGCGCTGGGGCCGCATCAACGGTACCTTCGGCGAGGATAACCAGCTCGCCAAACGCCAGGTGCAAGCCTATATCGAAGGCTTCCAGCATGGTGATAAAGGCTTGACCCAAGACAGCGTCATCACCGTGGTAAAACACTTTGCCGGTGGCGGTCCACAGCTTGGCGGGTTGGATCCACATAATATCTTTGGCAAAGAACAGGTTTACCCAGGTGATAATCTGGAATACCACCTGGTACCGTTCGAAGGAGCGTTTGCCGCCAATGTGGCCTCGGTGATGCCCTATTACGGCCAGCCGATCAACCTGTGGTACAAGGATCAACTGATTGAAGAAGTGGGCTTTGGCTTTAATAAACAGGTGTTGACCGAGATGCTGCGTGGGCGCTTTGGTTTCACCGGCGTCGTGCTGAGCGACTGGGGCATTCTGGAAAGCTGCGAAGGTAAATGCGCCACCGGTATCAGCGATGCCGACATCGCCGCTGGCGTTTCGCCCTGGGCTGCCGGGATCGGCATGTCGTGGGGCGTTGAAAACCTCACCCGTCAGGAACGCGTAGTCAAGGCGGTGGAAGCCGGTATCGATCAGTTCGGCGGCACCAGCGACCCTAGCGATCTGATCGAGGCTATCAACCAGCAGCAGTTGCCGATCGCCACCATCGATGCTTCCGTCACACGTATTTTGCAGCAGAAGTTTGAGTTGGGGTTGTTCGAGAAACCTTACGTGGACGAAACCCAGGCGGTGAAAATCGTCGGCAACGCGGAATTCCAGCAGAAAGGGGATGATGCACAGCGCCGTGCGCAGATCCTGTTGCAGAATAACAATACTCTGTTGCCACTGGCACTGAGCGGCAAGAAGGTGTTCCTGCATAACGTCAACGCTACCGTGGCGGCACGCTATGGGTTGGAAGCCGTCGCGACGCCGGAAGAGGCGGAGATCGCCATCCTGCGAGTGGATACGCCACATCAGAACGATCCGCACTATCCGTTTGGCGTTTCGGTCAACTTTGGCCAACTGGGCTTTGACGATGCCGATACCGTGGTGCTGGATCAGAAAGCAGGCACTTACAGCGGCAGTGACGACTATCAGCTGATCAAACAGGTGAAGGCGCTCAACATTCCAACGGTGATTTCCGTTTACCTCGATCGCCCGGCGATCCTGACCAACATTGTGGATAAAACCGACGTACTGCTGGCCAACTTCGGCGCTTCCGATGAGGCGGTGCTGGATGTGATCACCGGCAAGAGCAAGGCACAGGGTAAGTTACCGTTTGAGCTACCCTCCAGCTGGCAGGCGGTGCTGGACCAGAAAGAGGACGTGCCGCACGATTCGGTCGATCCGCTGTTCCCAATCGGCGCGGGTATTCTGTAATACGGCCCCTCACCCCAACCCTCTCCCAAAGGGAGAGGGAGTAGCCCGAGCTAGTCATCAAGCGGGTGCCACACTTACCACCGAGCAGCAAACCTCGGTGTTAAGTGTTCACGATGTCCCCGAACTTAAAAACTCTGTACCAGTTTCACTACCTTCGTCACTTCCTGAGCCAACACTTCATCGCTCATATCAAATACGCCCTGTACCAGATGCGGCGGCAAATAATCCATGCCGGTCAGGTTGGCGACGGCGTTAAACGGCCGCAGCAGATCGGCCACCGGATAGCGGTTATACCCTGCCGGTGAATAGGCCTGCGCGTTGCCCCCGGTGCTGACCACCAGTTGCAAAGGCTTACCCTGCAGTTGGGTGCCTTCGCTGCCATAGGCGAAACCGTGGGTTAATACCGCATCCTGCCATTCGCTGAGGATCGCCGGTGAGCTGTACCAATAGAACGGAAACAGCATCACCACCACATCGTGCGCTTGCAGCAGTTCCTGCTCCCGGGCCACATCAATCTGGTAGTCGGGGTAAACGCGCATCAGTTCATGCACGGTGACGTTAGGTAAAGGACGCAGCGCCTCGATCAGCGCCTTATTGATGCGGGAGTCGTCGGGGAAACGGTGGGCGGCCAACACTAAAATACGCGACATGGGGAAATCCTTGTTTATCGAAAGTAAGCCATTTTTTCATTTCCTCCGTTTACAGTGTAGTCTGTAAACAGTCACATTAACTTCAACCTAAAGTATCAACCACTATGTCGCTGCCCATTGACGTACACCGCCTGTTACCGGCGTTTCTCAGCGCCGCTCAGACACAAAACTTCTCCGCTGCTGCACGCCAGCTGGGCGTGACCCCGGCGGCGATCAGCAAGAATATCCGCGTGCTGGAAGAGAAGCTGGCGCTGCGGTTGTTCCAACGCAACACCCACAGCGTGGTGCTGACCGACGAAGGTAAAGCCCTGCTGGAACAGGTGGCACCGCTATGGCAAGCGCTGACCGCCACGCTAGAGCTGGCCGGGGGCGCACAACTCCCTCCCGCCGGTAGCGTGCGCGTCAGCATGATCCCAGGCTTTGGCCGCCAGGTGCTGATGCCGCTGATCCCTGAGTTTTTACAACGTTACCCGATGATCGATCTGGATCTGTCGCTGGATGCACGGGTGGTGAACCTGGTCGGTGAAGGTTTTGATGTAGGCATCGGTACTCAGGTCGATCCCGATAGCCGGCTGGTAGCACGCCCGCTCTACCCGATGCAGATGCTCTTGGTCGCCGCCCCCGGTTACCTTGCCCGGCATGGCACACCGCAGGTGCCGGAAGATCTGCTACAACACAGCTGCCTGCTGCACCGCAATCCGGCCACCGGGCGTAATGTAAAGTGGCCACTGGCACACAAGACGCTGGATCTGCATGGCCGCCTGACTGCCAGCAGCCCGGAGATGTTGCTGGATTCCGCGCTGGCCGGGCTGGGTATTGCCTGCCTGTCGCGCTGGTATGTAGAACAGCATTTTACCCAGGGAACATTGCTGCCGGTGCTGCAAGATCACTGGCCAAAACCTACACAAATCTGGCTCTACTATGCCTCGGCAGATCTGCCGCCACGAGTGCGCGTCTGGGTCGATTTTTTACTGGCGCATTTTCGTCGCCCTGCGGCGTGATGCGATCGCAATCACGCTTTAACGATCTTTCGGATAATCGGTAAATTTCATTCAGGCCGCTGATAGCAAGGGTTACAAATATTCCTGAAACAGGTAACTGTACAGCGTTCAAACTGCCCCCGCCATTCTTTGTCCCAGGTCAAAAAAACCGACACCATACCCATATATAGTGCCAATAGATATTCAACAACCTATATATAGTAGTTATCCACAATGTCATCCACACCCTCCGCAGCCCTTGCGCCCTGCGGTTTTTCCCTGTGGATAAGCCGACGCTCCCCCATGGGGACAGGAGTAACAACGTGAAACCAGTAGTGATTAAACGGGACGGTTGCCAGGTATCTTTTGACGAGATACTGATCAAGCAGGCCATCGAGCGGGCCGCTTTGGCCGCTGAAGTTATCGATGCCGACTACTGTGCTACCGTCGCCCGAGTGGTCGCTCAACAGATGGAAAATCGACCGCGTGTCGACATCCACGAAATTCAGCAGGCGGTAGAAAACCAGCTGATGTCTGGCCCGTATAAGCAACTGGCACGTACCTACATCGAATATCGCCACGATCGTGACGTCTCGCGAGAGCTGCGCGGGCGGCTGAACCAGGAAATTCGTGGCCTGGTGGAACAAAGCAACGTCGCGCTGCTCAATGAGAACGCCAATAAAGACAGCAAGGTGATCCCTACCCAGCGCGATCTGCTGGCCGGTATCGTCGCCAAGCACTACGCCAAACAGCATATCCTGCCGCGCGATGTGGTGCTGGCGCATGAGCGCGGCGAAATCCACTATCACGATCTCGACTACTCACCGTTCTTCCCGATGTTCAACTGTATGCTGATCGATCTGAAAGGCATGCTGACCAACGGCTTCAAGATGGGTAACGCCGAGATCGAGCCGCCGAAGTCGATCTCCACCGCCACCGCCGTGACCGCGCAGATCATCGCTCAGGTCGCCAGCCATATTTATGGCGGTACCACCATTAACCGCATTGATGAGATCCTGGCCCCGTTCGTCACCGAAAGCTTCTACAAGCACCAGCAAGTGGCCCGGCAGTGGCAGATCCAAGACGTGGCGGGCTATGCGATGACCCGCACCGAGAAAGAGTGTTACGACGCCTTCCAATCGCTGGAGTATGAAGTCAACACCCTGCATACCGCCAACGGCCAAACGCCATTTGTCACCTTCGGTTTCGGCCTGGGCACCAGTTGGGAATCGCGCCTGATCCAGCAATCGATCCTGAAAAATCGTATCGCCGGGCTGGGCAAAAACCGTAAAACCGCCGTGTTCCCGAAACTGGTCTTCGCCATCCGCGACGGCCTGAACCACAAGTTTGGTGACGCCAACTACGACATCAAACAGCTGGCGCTGGAATGTGCCAGCAAACGCATGTACCCGGATATTCTCAATTACGATCAGGTGGTCAAGGTCACCGGTTCGTTTAAAACGCCGATGGGCTGCCGCAGTTTCCTCGGCACCTATGAAGAGAACGGCGAGCAGATCCACGATGGCCGCAACAATATCGGCGTGATCAGCCTGAACCTGCCGCGTATCGCTCTGGAAGCCCAGGGCGACGAAGGCCGCTTCTGGCAGTTGCTGGATGAGCGTCTGCTGTTGGCCAAGAAAGCCCTGATGACCCGCATTGCCCGCCTCGAAGGCATCAAGGCCCGCGTGGCACCGATCCTGTATATGGAAGGGGCCTGCGGCGTAAGGTTGAAGGCCGACGATAATATCGCGGAGATCTTCAAGAATGGCCGCGCCTCGATTTCACTGGGCTACATCGGCGTACATGAAACCATCAACGCGCTGTTTGGCACAGAAAAACACGTGTACGACGACGAGCAGTTGCGCGCCAAAGCCATCGCCATCGTTGAGCGCCTGAAAAACGCCACCGAAAGCTGGAAGGAAGAAACCGGCTACGGCTTCAGCCTGTACAGTACGCCAAGTGAGAACCTGTGCGATCGCTTCTGCCGCCTGGATACCAGCGAATTTGGCGTGGTCGCCGGGGTGACCGACAAGGGTTATTACACCAACAGTTTCCACCTCGACGTAGAGAAAAAGGTTAACCCGTACGACAAGCTGGACTTCGAGGTGCCGTATCCACCTTTGGCCAACGGCGGTTTTATCTGTTACGGCGAATACCCGAACCTGCAGCACAACCTGAAGGCGCTGGAAGATGTGTGGGATTACAGCTACACCCGCGTGCCTTACTACGGCACCAACACGCCGATCGATGAGTGCTACGTGTGTGGCTACACCGGTGAGTTCTCCTGTACCAGTAAGGGCTTCACCTGTCCGAAATGTGGCAACCATGATTCGGCCAAAGTGTCGGTGACACGCCGCGTCTGTGGCTATCTGGGCAGCCCGGATGCCCGGCCGTTCAATGCCGGTAAGCAGGAAGAGGTGAAACGCCGGGTGAAACATCTGGACAATGGGCAGATCGGTTAACTTTAACCAGAGACCCCTCACCCTAACCCTCTCCCACAGGGAGAGGGAACCGAATGTGCCACATCTTAACGACGGCATTCGTCCTCAACATAGTCTAGCTACAGATTAACTTCTGCATCTAAGCACAACATCGGGCCAGTTCCCTCTTACTAAAGGAGAGGCTTGAGATGAGTGGATGCGTCACAGGTGACTTCCATACCTGACTGCCGCACCGTACCAGCTCCCTCTCCCTGTGGGAGAGGGTTGGGGTGAGGGGCAATATAAAAGAACTCAATACTATGAATTTTCACCAGTATTATCCTATCGACGTAGTCAATGGCCCCGGCACCCGCTGCACGCTGTTTGTCGCAGGCTGCGTGCACCAATGTCCCGGTTGCTATAACAAAAGTACCTGGCGGTTGAACTCCGGCCTGCCGTTTACCCAGCAGATGGAAGACCAAATCATTGCCGATCTCAATGACACGCGTATTCCGCGCCAAGGGCTATCGCTGTCCGGTGGCGATCCGCTGCACCCGGCCAACGTCGCTACCGTTTTGCAGTTGGTCAAGCGCGTACACGCCGAATGCCACGGCAAAGATATCTGGCTGTGGACCGGCTATAAGCTGGATGAACTGGATAGTGAGCAGATGCAGATCGTCGATCGGATTAACGTATTGATAGACGGCAAGTTTGTGCAGGATTTAAAAGACCCGGCGCTGATCTGGCGCGGTAGCGCTAATCAGGTGGTGCATAAGCTGCGCTAGTTTGTCCGGTTTGGTGCAGCGCACGCTGCGCCCCTTCTTCCCTGCCATCATCTCCCTGTCCCAAATTGTTCATCAGTTCGCCACCTGTGCGTCACCTGATTGTCATCTGTCCCCGGCAACATTAGCCCAACTTTGTTACCGAGTGCCGATCATGAATGCTATCGCCGCTTTTTCACTTTCTTCCCCAACTGAAATGCCGAGGTATTTGCCATGACGCACTTATCTAGACATCCGACCAGTTACCCCACCCGATATCAGCAGATCGCCGCCCAGTTGGAACAGGAGCTGTGCAGCCAATACCGCTGCGGGGATTATCTGCCATCAGAACAACAGCTTGCCGAACGTTTTGAGGTCAATCGCCACACGCTGCGCCGTGCCGTGGATGAGCTGGTAGAGCGCGGCTGGCTACAACGTCGCCACGGTATCGGCATTCTGGTGCTGCTACGCCCGTATAGCTATCCGCTGCACGCCAACACCCGTTTCAGCCAGAATCTGTTCGAACAGGGCAGCCACCCCACCAGTGAGCGCTTACTCGCTGTTTTACGCCCGTGCAATGGGCATATCGCCAGCGCACTCAGCCGTGAAGAGGGGGAAACCATTATTCACCTACGCACCCTGCGCCGAGTGAACGGCGTTCCTATCAGCGTGATCGACCACTATCTGCCCGATCTGGACTGGTGGCCCGCCTTACAACAGTTCCACAGCGGTTCGCTGCATGAGTTTATCCAACAGCAGATCCACCAGCCGCTGACCCGCCGCCAGACCCGCATCAGCGCACGGCGTGCCCAGGCCAAAGAGAGCCGACTGCTGGAGATCGCCACCCATGCCCCCTTGCTATGCGTGCGCACCCTAAATACCTGTATCGGCAGCGATTTGGTGGCGGAATACTCCGTCAGCCTGGCACGTGCCGACATGATCGAACTGACGATGGAGCACTGAATGCAATCCTTACAGCAGAGACAACGCTGGATGTCGGTCCTGGCACACAGCCAACCCGCCCAGTTGCGCAGCCACTGGCAGGCGCTGAACCTCAACCCAAGCTACCAGCGCCTGCGCGCCCCTGAGATTGGCCTGACACAGCTGCTAGGACGGATGGGAGCGACCGGCCGCCGCTTTGTGCTGGGCGATATGACCGTGACCCGTGCCGTGGTGCAGTTGGAAAACGGTGGCCAGGGCTACAGCTACGTTACCGGACGTGACAAAGAGCATGCCGAACTCTGTGCGCTGATCGATGCCTTGCTACAGCAACCCGCCAACCATGAATTGCTACAGCTTCAGCTGATCGAGCCCCTGGCCGCACTGCAACAGGAACAGCGCCAACTGCGCGCCCGCGCCGTAGCAGCCAGCCGAGTGGACTTCTTTACGCTGGTGCGAGGGGATTAAGCCATGACGTTATTAGCCGGTTTTGACCAGCCGATTGAGCAATCTCAGTCTGCTTTCCGCTTGATTTTAAAGGCGTTGAGTGAGCCAGGCGTGATTGTTGAACTAGCAAACTGCCCGGCATGGGGTGCGCTGAACGCTGCCAGCACTGCCGTGATACTGACGCTGGCGGATCAGGAAACCCCGCTTCAGCTCTGTGCCGACCTTGAAAGTAAGCAAGTGCTAACTAACATCCGTTTTCATACCGGTGCTCCGCTGGCTACCCGGCAGGAAGATATTCATCTGGCGATATGGGATGACCAGTTACAGCCTGCCGAGCTGAGCGCTTTACCCCACGGCAGTGAAGTCTCACCGGAGCTCGGTGCCACGCTGGTGGTGCAAGTTGCCGCATTGGCAGGCAGCCACAAACTGCGCCTTTCAGGCCCCGGTATTGAAAAACAACGGGAAATCGCCCCGCCGTTACCAGCTGCGCTACGGGCTTATCTACTCGAACGGCCTCAGCGCTTCCCGCTGGGTCTGGACATTGTATTGACCTGCGGTGAATGCCTGATGGCGCTGCCAAGAACCACCCGCGTGGAGGAGTGCTGATGTACGTTGCGGTAAAAGGGGGCGAAAAGGCCATCGAGGCTGCCCATCAACTACAGGAAAATCTGCGCCGGGGTGACGAAGCTGTCCCAACACTCAGCGTAGAGCAAATCGGTGAACAGCTTGGCTTGGCGGTTGATCGGGTGATGACGGAGGGCGGTATTTACGATCGCCAACTGGCTGCGCTGGCCATCAAACAGGCCAGCGGTGACCTGGTAGAGGCTATTTTCCTGCTGCGCGCCTATCGCACCACCCTGCCACGCCTGGCCGTCAGCGAGCCACTGGCTAGCGAGAACATGCGGCTGGAGCGACGCATCTCGGCGGTTTACAAAGACTTGCCCGGTGGCCAGGTGCTTGGCCCGACCTACGACTATACCCACCGCCTGCTGGATTTTACGCTGTTGGCCAACGGTGAAACGCCGCCTACGCCCCAGGCCGATGAGCCGTTGCCAGAGAGCTGTGCCCACGTATTCGACCTGCTTAATCAGCAACGGCTGGCGCTGGCAGAAGAAGATGACGGCAGCACTCCAGACGATATTACCCGCAACCCGCCTGTTTATCCCTGCTCCCGCTCGGCGCGCTTGCAGCAATTGGTACGTGGCGATGAGGGCTTCCTGCTGGCATTGAGCTACTCCACCCAGCGCGGCTATGGCCGTAACCATCCGTTCGCTGGAGAGATCCGCAGCGGTTACGTTACCGTGGAGATCGTGCCGGAAGAGTTGGGTTTCGCCGTCGATATCGGCGAGATCCTGCTGACCGAGTGCGAGATGGTGAACGGCTTTGTCGACCCGCAGGACCGGCCACCGCACTTCACCCGTGGCTATGGGCTGGTGTTTGGCCGCGCGGAACGTAAAGCCATGGCAATGGCGTTGGTGGATCGCGCCTTGCAAACCGCCGAATACGGCGAGGACGTGGCAGGCCCGGCGCAGGACGAAGAGTTTGTGCTGGCGCACGCCGACAACGTGGAAGCCGCCGGTTTTGTCTCCCACCTCAAACTGCCGCACTACGTCGATTTCCAGGCCGAACTGGAGCTGCTCAAACGCCTGCAGCAGGAATTTGCCGCCCTTCAGGAGGCCCGCCATGAGTGAAGTATTGACCGGCTATAACCTCGGTTATCTGGATGAACAAACCAAGCGCATGATCCGCCGCGCTATCCTCAAGGCGGTGGCGATCCCCGGTTATCAGGTGCCGTTTGGTGGCCGTGAGATGCCAATGCCTTATGGTTGGGGCACCGGCGGCATCCAGATCACCGCCAGCATCATTGGCCGCGCCGACGTGCTGAAGGTAATCGACCAGGGCGCTGACGACACCACCAACGCGGTCTCCATCCGCCGCTTCTTCCAGCGCGTAGCCGGTGTTGCGACCACCGAGCGCACGCCAGAAGCCACGCTGATCCAGACCCGCCACCGCATTCCAGAAACGCCAATGCAGGCGGATCAAATTCTGATTTATCAGGTTCCCATCCCCGAGCCGCTGCGCTTTATCGAACCGCGCGAGACCGAAACGCGCAAGATGCACGCGCTGGAAGAGTACGGCGTGATGCAGGTCAAACTGTATGAGGATATCGCCCGCTACGGCCATATCGCCACCACCTACGCTTATCCGGTGAAAGTGAACGATCGCTATGTGATGGACCCTTCACCGATCCCTAAATTCGATAACCCGAAGATGCACATGATGCCCGCGTTGCAGTTGTTCGGTGCCGGGCGTGAAAAACGCATCTACGCTCTGCCGCCGTTTACCAAGGTGGAAAGCCTGGACTTTGACGACCATCCGTTCAGCGTGCAGCAGTGGGAAGAGCCTTGCGCCCTGTGCGGCTCACACCACAGCTATCTGGATGAAGTGGTGCTCGACGACCAGGGCAGCCGGATGTTCGTCTGCTCGGACACCGATTTCTGCCAGCAACAACTCAACCAAGAGGTATCGCGCTGATGACTTCCGCTCCATTGAGTGCCACGCCGTTGCTGACGGTCGATAACCTCACCCACCTTTACGCGCCGGGCAAGGGTTTCAGCAACGTGTCATTCGATATCTATCCCGGTGAAGTGCTGGGCATCGTCGGCGAATCCGGCTCGGGTAAAACCACGCTGCTCAAATCGATCTCCGCCCGTCTGGCACCGCAACAGGGGCAGATCCTTTACCGCCCACAACCGGGGCAACAGCAGGATCTGTACGCCATGGCGGAAAGCGATCGCCGCCGCCTGCTGCGTACCGACTGGGGCGTGGTCCATCAGCATCCGCTCGACGGTCTGCGGCCACAGGTGTCTGCCGGTGGCAACATCGGTGAGCGACTGATGGCCATCGGCCAGCGTCATTACGGTGAGATCCGCCAGCAGGCCAAACAATGGCTGGAAGACGTGGAGATCCCGGTTTCCCGTCTGGATGACCTGCCCACCACTTTCTCCGGCGGTATGCAACAGCGCTTGCAGATCGCCCGCAATCTGGTGACCCATCCCAAGCTGGTGTTTATGGATGAGCCGACCGGCGGGCTGGACGTTTCCGTGCAGGCGCGCCTGCTGGACCTGCTGCGCAATCTGGTGGTGGAAATGCAGCTGGCGGCGGTGATCGTCACCCACGATCTGGGGGTAGCACGCCTGCTGGCCCACCGTTTGCTGGTGATGAAGGAAGGTGAAGTAGTAGAAAGCGGTCTGACCGATCGGGTGCTGGACGACCCACACCATCCGTACACCCAACTGCTGGTCTCTTCGGTTCTGTCGTAACACAGGTGAAATATGACAATTAAAATCCGGGTTGAACACCTGAGTAAAACCTTTGTCCTGCACCAACAGCACGGCACCCGCCTGCCGGTTTTGCAGGATGCCAACCTGACCGTCAGCAGCGGCGAATGCGTGGTGCTGCATGGCCACTCCGGCAGCGGTAAATCGACCCTGCTGCGTTCACTGTATGCCAACTATCTGCCAGACAACGGCCAGATCTGGATCCATCACCAAAACGACTGGCTGGAACTGGTACAGGCCGAGGCTCGCCAAATCCTGGCGGTGCGCCGCCACACCATCGGCTGGGTCAGCCAGTTTCTGCGCGTGATACCGCGCATCAGCGCGCTGGAAGTGGTGATGCAGCCGTTGCTGGAGTCCGGCGTTGAACGTAGCGAATGCCGTGAACGTGCCGAAGCCCTGCTCAGCCAGCTCAACGTGCCGCAGCGCCTGTGGCCGTTGGCCCCTTCGACCTTCTCAGGTGGTGAGCAACAGCGGGTGAATATCGCCCGTGGCTTTATCAAGGATTATCCCATCCTGCTGCTGGACGAGCCGACCGCCTCCCTCGACAGCCGCAACAGCGCGGCGGTGGTGAACCTGATCGAACAGGCCAAACAGCGTGGCGCAGCCATCGTCGGTATTTTCCACGACGCAGGCACCCGTCAGCAGGTGGCCGACCGTTTACATACCATGCAGGCCCCACAGGTTCTGGAGACGCCATGATTATCAATAACGTCAAGCTGGTGCTGGAACACCAGATCGTTGCAGGTTCACTGGAAATGACCGACGGCGTGATCCGCAGCTTTGCCGATACCCCTAGCCAGTTACCGCAGGCGCTGGATGGCGAAGACGGCTGGTTATTGCCGGGGCTGATTGAGCTGCATACCGACAATCTGGACAAGTTTTTCACCCCGCGCCCCAATGTGGACTGGCCAGCACATTCGGCCATGAGCAGCCACGATGCACTGATGGTCGCCAACGGCATCACCACGGTGCTGGATGCGGTGGCAATCGGTGACGTGCGCGACGGCGGGCACCGGCTGGAAAACCTGCAAAAAATGATCGATGCGGTGATCTACAGCCAACGAGCCGGGGTGAACCGAGCCGAACACCGGCTGCACCTGCGCTGTGAGCTGCCCCATGAAAGCACCCTGCCGCTGTTCGAACAGCTGATGGATAAACCGGGCGTGTCCCTGGTGTCGCTGATGGACCATTCACCAGGCCAGCGCCAGTTCGCCTCACGGGAGAAATACCGTGAATACTACCAGGGTAAATATCACCTCAATGACCAGCAGATGAGCGAGTTTGAGGTGGAACAGATGGCTCTGTCCGAACGCTGGGCCACGCCGAATCGCGAGGCGATCGCCGCCCACTGCCGGGCGCGTAATATCGCCCTGGCCAGCCACGACGATGCCACCGCCGATCACGTCAGCGAATCCAGTGCACTGGGCAGCGTGATTGCCGAATTTCCGACCACCGAAGCGGCAGCCCGGGCCTCGCATCAGCAAGGTTTGCAGGTGCTGATGGGCGCGCCGAATATCGTACGCGGGGGGTCACATTCCGGCAACGTCGCAGCACATCATCTGGCGGCCCTTGGCGTGCTGGATATCCTCTCTTCCGATTATTACCCTGCCAGCCTGTTGGATGCGGCGTTTCGTCTGGCAAACGACGTTCGCAACGCGTTCAGCCTGCCGCAGGCGGTACAGCTGATCACCCGCAACCCGGCACGGGCGTTAGGCTTGCTGGATCGTGGCCTGATCGCCGAAGGGTTGCGCGCAGATCTGGTATTGGCCAGGCCGCACGGCGAGCATATCTATGTGCAAAACGTCTGGCGTCAGGGCAAGCAGGTGTTCTGATGGCCTATCTCATCTATCTGATGGGCCCGTCTGGGGCAGGCAAGGACAGCCTGCTCGAACGGCTGCGGGCCACTACCGGTGCCGGGCCGCTGGTGGCGCACCGTTACATCACCCGCCCGGCCAATGCGGGCTGCGAGAACCATATCGCCCTGAGCGAACAAGAGTTTCTGCGCCGCCGGGCCAAAGGGTTGTTTGCCCTGGACTGGCAGGCGCATGAGCACCGTTACGCCTTTGGTATCGAGGTCGATCTGTGGTTATTGCAAGGGATCGACGTGGTGGTCAACGGATCCCGCGCTCATCTGCCACAGGCGCTACAACGCTACGGTACCCAACTGCTGCCGGTCTGCTTACAGGTATCCCCACCGGTGTTGCGTAAAAGGCTGGAACAACGCGGCCGGGAAACCGCAATACAGATCGAGCAACGGCTGGCACGGGCGGCCGACTATCAGCAGACCCTGCCAGTCGGCTGTCGCCTGTTGGATAACAACGGCGATCTTGGCCATACCCTCGACGCACTGCTGGCCTTAACCGAAAAACAACCCCAGGACACGCTGTTATGAGATTTGCAGTAGAGTTTGAGTACAGTGTCGCCCCTCACCCTAGCCCTCTCCCAAAGGGAGAGGGGACCGAATGTGCCACAAACTAACTTCCGAACCTATCTTCAGCTCCATATCGGTTGGGAATGATGGAGAGCTCAATGCACCAGAACGGCACCGTACCAGCTCCCTCTCCCTTTGGGAGAGGGTTGGGGTGAGGGGCAATCCAGTCAACAAGAGGAAACCAACATGCAACTGACCTTTCTTGGTACCGGCGGGGCACAACAGGTGCCAGCCTTTGGTTGTGACTGCCTGGTGTGTCAACGGGCGCGGCGTGAACCGGCGTTCCGGAGGCGGGCGTGCAGTGCAATGATCACATTTCAGGGGGAAACGACGCTGCTGGATGCAGGATTGAGCTCGTTGGAAAGGCGTTTTGCGGCGGGGGAAATTCAACGTTTTTTGCTGACACATTACCACATGGATCACGTTCAGGGGCTATTTCCTTTGCGCTGGGGGTGCGGAAATGCGATCCCGGTCTACGGCCCGGCAGATGAACAGGGCTGCGACGACCTGTTCAAGCACCCCGGCATTCTGGCGTTCCAACCCCCGTTACACCCCTTTGAAACGGTGGCGTTGGGCGGGCTGCACGTCACGCCGTTGCCGTTGATCCATTCCAAACTCACCCACGGCTATCTGATCCAGGCGGCAGGTAAAGCCCTGGCCTATCTGACCGACACCGTCGGCCTGCCGCCAGAAACTACACGCTATCTGCAACAGGTCACCCTCGATTTACTGGTGTTGGATTGCAGCCTGCCGCCGCAGCCACAGACGCCACGTAATCACAACGATCTGCCCCGTGCGCAGGAGATCCAGCAGCGTTTGCAGCCACGGCGTACGCTGCTGACGCACATCAGCCATCACCTCGATTTATGGTTGATGGCCAACGAACTGCCGCCCGGCATGGAGCTGGCGTTCGATAATCTCAGTATTGAGTTATAAGCGATGCGAACAGTGCAACTGGTCGGATTCTAAAATCCTGACCCCGCTGCCAGGGCTAAAAGCCTGCGTCAGCAAGGTTTGCGCCACGTCTTTGGCGGCAACGCCCTTCCATTTACCAGGCAGTAGACCAAACAACGGTTGACTGAGTCGCTCCAGCAAACGCGGCTCGGCACGGGAACCGAACAACATTGAAGGACGTACCAACGTCAGGCGTGGCCAGTTCTGCTCACGCAGCGCCTGCTCCATCTGCCCTTTGGTGCGGTTATACAAGAATACAGAGCCTGGATTAGCCCCAATAGCGCTCACCACCAGACAATGCTGCGCGCCAAGGCGCTGCCCGGTCAGAGCCGTTTCAACCACCAACTGATAGTCGACATGACGGAATGCCTCTGCGCTCCCGGCTTGACTGCGTGTGGTACCCAGACAACAGAACACCACGTCCACCGGCTGAGCCAACTGCGCTAACAGCTCGTGCAAATCGCCTCCGACCGGATTAGCCAATTTGGCATGTACCGCTAGCGCCTTACGCGTTGGGGCAACAATCTCCGTCACCTGCATATCTGCCAACAGCAGGCGCAGCAATTCACTCCCGACCAGCCCGCTAGCGCCTGTGATCAATACCCGTGCCATCTATTTCCCTTTCCGCTGCACCATTTGCCCAAAGTATAACCATACTCAAAAGCTATACCCCGATATTTTTTAAGTCATTTCCTCCACGCGGCTTGCGCCAGACAATGGTAAAAATTTCATCTTTAACTCTAGGAGATCGCCATGCCTTATCCCGATTTACGCAGCTATCTGGCTGCGCTGGAGAAACAACAGCAACTGCTGCACATTAAGGAACAGGTCAAGCCCGAGCCGGATATCTCGGCGGCGGCCTGCGCTGCCAGCAAGCTTGGCGAAAACTCTCCGGCACTGCTGTTTGAGAACATTCATGGCTACCATGATGCCCGCATCGCGATGAACGTCCACGGCTCCTGGCCCAATCTGGCGATCGCCATGGATATGCCTAAACATACGCCGTTGAAAAGCCAGTTTTTTGAGTTTGTTCGCCGCTATCAAAACTATCCCGGTGAAGTAGAACACCGTGAGAGTGCCCCCTGGCAGGAAGTGGTGATTGATAATGACATCAACCTGTTCAACATTTTACCGCTGTTTCGCCTCAACCACGGTGACGGCGGTTTCTATATCGATAAAGCCAGCGTGGTATCCCGCGATCCCTCCGTTGAAGACAATGAGAAAAGCCAGAACGTGGGCATTTACCGTATCGAGGTAAAAGGCCGCAACCGCCTTGGCCTACAGCCAGTACCTGCACACGACATTGCCATTCATCTGCAACGCGCAGAAGAACTGGGGATCGACCTGCCTATTGCCATCGCCATCGGTAACGATCCGATGATCAGCACGGTGGGCGCGATGCCGATCCTCTACGATCAGTCGGAATATGCCATGGCCGCCGCGCTCAACGGCCAGCCTTATCCGGTGGTATACAGTGAGTACAGCGATTTGGATCTGCCGTGGGGATCCGAGTTCGTGCTGGAAGGCAAGATCCTCTCCAGAGTGCGTGAAGCCGAAGGGCCGTTCGGTGAGTTTACCGGCCACTATTCTGGCGGACGCCGCATGCCGGTGGTGGAAATCAGCAAAGTCTCTCACCGCCGCCAGCCGATCTTTGAACATCTCTATCTGGGGATGCCGTGGACCGAGATCGATTACATGATGGGCATTAACACCTGCGCACCGCTGTATGTTCAGCTCAAACAGGCATTCCCAGAGGTGGTGGCTGTCAATGCGCTCTATACCCACGGGCTGATCGTGATTGTCTCTACCAAGACCCGTTTTGGCGGCTTTGCCAAAGGGGTGGGAATGCGCGTATTAACCACGCCGCACGGGCTGGGTTACGCCAAGATGGTGATCGTGGTGGATGAAACGGTCGATCCCTTTAACCTGCCGCAGGTGATGTGGGCGATCTCTACCAAGTTCAACCCGGATTACGATCTGCTCAAGGTGCCAGGGCTATCGATCCTACCATTGGATCCGGCTTCTCAGCCTGCGGGCATGACCAGCAAAGTGATCATCGATGCCACCACGCCCAAGGCACCGGAAGAGCACGGCCATTTCTCACAGGAACTGCGCGATCCCATCACTACCAACGACTGGGTTGAGAAATTACAGACGCTGATTGAAGCGGCGAAAACGGGCCATTAACAGGAGAGATTTATGCATCAGCACCCAGAACAATGCCCACGCTGTGAGTCTGACGGGCCAGAAGTCCTTAGCCATTCCCCGGTAGCAGGTGCCTGGACGGTATTTCACTGCCCGACCTGCTTTTTCACCTGGCGCAGCACCGAACCGGATTTCATCACCGATCCGGCCAAGTACAATCCCAACTTTAAATTCGCCCCGCAGGATATGGCGCATTTTGGCGTGATGCCGGCAATTCCGGAACTGAAACGCCGCTAGCAGTCTGCTTTAAGTAATCAACCACCGCACGCAGCGCGGAACGGATTTCCTGCTGTGTGCGGTATAGCATCACCAAATCGTCCGCCACCCCATCCAATTCCGGCACCGGAATGGCAATCAGCCCTTCCCAGATCTGATCCTGCGGCAACATCGGCAAGAGTGCGATCGCCATGTTCTGCTGCGCCAGATAGCGCATCATCGGGACATCGCTGGCATCGGCAAACACCTGCGGTTGCAGCCCTTGCTTAGCAAAGCTCTGTAGCACCTGTTCATACACCCCAAACCCCGATTTGCGCCGCAACAGCGTCAACGGGTAAGCCTCCAGCTGTTTCAGGCTCAACTGGGCATGCTGTGCCAAAGGGGACCCGGGGTGGCACAGCGCCCGGAAGCTGGAATGTGCCAGCGGCGTCATGGCGATATGGGCTTCACCGCTGGTGAGAGGCAAATGCACCAGCGCCAGATCGATACGCTGCTTATCCAACAGCTCTTCCAGATACTGGGTATCGCCCTGATACAGGGAAAAACTCAGCTCTGGCCGCTGCTGGCGCAGGGCCTGCATCATCTGTGCGACGCGCGGAATGCCCATCGATACGGTGCCTATCCGTACCACGCCGCGTTGCCCTCTCCCGAACGCATGCATCTCCTCTTCCACTTCTGCCGCCATTTGCAACAGATCGCAGGCGCGCTGATACAGATAGCGCCCGGCTTCTGTGGGGGCCATTCCCCGGCTGGAGCGCTCAAACAGCTGCACGCCCCACTCCTCCTCCAGCTGCGATAAGGCTTTGCTAAGCGGAGGCTGGGCGATATACAGCACCGCCGCCGCAGCGGAAACCGACCCTTGTTCGACCACCGCTTTAAAATAGCTTAGGGGCTTTAACTTGAGCATGTGGCTTTACCTTGCGGGTTTGACATCGGCTACGAAGGTCGGCAAATCCCAGGTGCCGCCGGCATGGATTAAACGGCACAGGCCGGTGGTGGCCTCGTTGCTTTGACGGAACGCCGTGCCGTCCCATACCCAACTGGCCGTGGCCCAGCAATCGCCCAATCCACGCCCCTTTTGCCCCATTGAGATTATCCCTTCATCATAGCCAGAACCGGAATTGGTCACCAATACCGGGGTCTGCTTCAGGGCACTGTCGATCACCCAATAACCGTAACCTTCGTTATAGGCCGCCCGCCAACACACGGCGGTTATCAGAGCATGGCCATTACCGAGCGGGGTCAGCGTGATGCCATCCTCGCTTGCGCCGTCGTTATCCTGTGGGGACTGCATGCGATCGCAATCATCCGGTTGCAGCGTCGCCAGCAGTTTGGGAGTCAGCGCGGCGATCTCGGGTGCCGTAAGCAGGCGTTCTTGCGCCTTGGCCACCTTCACCGCCTGGATCACCGGGGCAGGAATGGCTGCTGGCACGCTGCTTTCCGATTTATCACCTTTTTTAGTCAAGGCACCTGGCGTGCCGATACGCCCCTGGACATCATCCATCTTCAATAAAGTAGCCGAAGCTCCGTCTCCTGACAGCACGAAAGGGGCGGGGCCGCCCTTAAATTCGACTTTGCCGCTGCCTTTGACAGCGCCGATCAGCGCCAGAGTCTGGCTTTCCGACAGGTGCCAGAACCCTTCCTCTGCCGGTTTGAGCGCACCAGCCGCCTTGCCGTTGATCCACAACGTCAGCTTTGCCACCGCGGCTGAGTCACCCCCTTCGTAATCCGCCAATGTCACTTCCCCCGTAGGGACAGTGCCAGGGCCAGCAATGCGCGTGAGCAGCACCGAACCGTTCGAATCGCCTGGCTCATCTTCATTAGCGTAGCCCGCCGCGCGACAGGTATTGGTGTTGTCACAGGCCAGTTCCCAGTTCTTATGGCCAAAGGATACGCCGCTGTCTTGCGCCATCGCAGGGGAGAGCAATGCCGCCAGTAGCGATAATGCGGCTATCTCGGTGTTTTTCATGTCATCTATCCTTAGTATTCAGCTGGTTTATCAACGTGCCCAGTGCAGCTTTTTGCCAAAGCCCAGGGTGTTATCTGTCATCTTCACTTCCTGCAACGCTATCTGCCAGATCGGGGCTTTCATTACCCTGGCCACCGGGAAGCGTTTGCAGTAGCGCGCACGGGCCAGTTCCGCCTCGTCCCCCGCCAACAGCGTGATTTCCCCCGCGTATTGTATCCCCTTGATCAGCGCAATGGTCTTGGGCTGGGGGGCAATAGTGCCAACCACCCGGTTGTGCCGTTGCATCAGTTCACCGTGGCGGGTGTGCGGCTCGGTCATCAGCCATAGCGCCATGCGCTCGGCATCGAATACGTAAAAGCAGTTGGCGCACCACATCGCCGTGCCATCACCGGCACAAAGCGTGAGCACATGCTGCTTACTGAGAAAACGAATAATGTGCAGCCGATCTTCGCTCTGATCCAACGTAAGTTCTCCTTTTCACCTCCACTATCTTACCCACAGATTTGAAGGCAGTCACAATTAGCGACAAATTATGCTCAACATAAAACTGGCATATTCATTAGCAATTCATGCATCTTTATGCAAGGAAAGCCCGACAACAATAATAACAAATAAAAAACATCTTAGCTCTATTTCTGCTATTACCCGCTTATATTTAGGGTGGTTTGCAAGGGCTTGGTTAGCCTAAGCCAAATTTATCCAGTCCGCTGGTTCCATTTGTAGCAATTACTTCACATAGTCAATCGCTGTATAGTTCATAGCTATTCACTTCAGTGCATAGGAAATGAATAGTTAAGTATAAATCACTTAATTAACGTGATCTATATCACTTTATTTCCGCATTTAGGGGATAAAATAGCGCCAAGTCCGAAACCCATAGGTAGATGGAAAATGGAAAACAACAACAGAAAGATGGCTCACATCCGACGAACTACACATATTATGATGATGGCTCACCGCAGCTGCTTTAGCTTTGCCTTTTTTAACTTCAGATAAACTCCCTCCTCTGCGTTCTTATTGCGTCTTGCAGCCAGACCCATGCCAACGATCATTCCCTGCGCCTGACGGCGACGGTAGCGCTTTGTTTTGCTTCAAAACAGAGTAGATCCGGCATTATTGCAACCTCGTTTAAGAACCAAAAACATTTCGTCAAAATAAACTCGTAACCTAATTATGTTCGATGAACATGATTACGTTCACGCATACCTTTATTTTAACGGAAATATTTTCTGGCAAGGACCTTATTTGCCGGCGGGATATTTTCGCCTGAAGAATGATAAAAATGAACAAACTAAAAATTGCAGCGAACCAAAAAACTCTCTCTTGCTTTGAAACCACACGTGAAATTAGCGACGTACACCACAGCGACTTTAATGACGTAGCCGCTATCGTGCTTTCCGTGGAAGACGTACAGCTTGGCCTGGTGACACAGTTGGAAGAAACCGGTTTACACATTCCGATCTTTGTCGCCGTCTGCTGTGAAGAAGAACTGGATAACGCCGTATTACCGGCGCTGAACGGCGTATTTGAACTCTGTGGCAAGAACACTCAGTTCTACGGCAAGCAGTTGGAAGCCGCAGCGGTAAAATATGAAAGCGAGCTGCTGCCGCCGTTCTTTAATACCCTGACCCAATATGTAGAGATGGGTAACGCCACCTTCGCCTGCCCAGGCCATCAGGGCGGCGAGTTCTTCCGCAAGCATCCCGTAGGCCGTCAGTTCTTTGATTTTTATGGTGAAACACTGTTCCGCTCCGATATGTGCAACGCCGACGTTAAGCTGGGCGATCTGCTGATCCACGAAGGCGCGCCTTGTGACGCCCAAAAACACGCCGCCAAGGTGTTCAACGCCGATAAAACCTATTTCGTGCTGAACGGCACCTCGGCTTCCAATAAAGTGGTGACCAACGCCCTGCTGAGCCGTGGCGATCTGGTGCTGTTCGACCGTAACAACCATAAGTCCAACCACCATGGCGCGCTGATCCAGGCCGGGGCAACGCCGGTATATCTGGAAACGGCACGTAACCCGTTCGGCTTTATCGGCGGCATCGATGCTCACTGCTTCGCAGAAGACTATCTGCGCCAGCAAATCCGTGAAACTGCACCGGAACGCGCTAACGACGCTCGCCCATTCCGCCTCGCGATTATCCAACTGGGCACCTACGACGGCACAATCTATAACGCCCGCCAGGTCGTCGACAAGATTGGCCACCTGTGTGATTACATCCTGTTTGACTCTGCATGGGTCGGCTATGAGCAGTTCATCCCAATGATGAAAGACTGCTCGCCGCTGCTGTTGGAACTGAACGAAAACGATCCGGGGATCATCGTTACCCAGTCGGTACATAAACAGCAGGCTGGTTTCTCACAGACCTCACAGATCCATAAAAAAGACAGGCATATCAAAGGACAAGATCGTTACTGCAACCATAAGCGTTTCAACAACGCCTTTATGCTGCACGCGTCCACCAGCCCGTTCTACCCGCTGTTTGCTGCGCTGGATGTGAACGCCAAAATGCACGAAGGCAAGAGCGGCCAGCGCCTGTGGAAAGAGTGTGTACGCATCGGCATTGAGTCACGCAAAATGCTGTTGGACACCTGCACCATGATCAAACCTTTCGTACCGGAGCAAATCGACGGTAAACCCTGGCAGTCTTACAGCACCGAAGCCATGGCCAACGATCTGCGCTTCTTCAACTTTATCCCTGGCGAAAAATGGCATGCCTTCGAAGGCTATGAGGAATCACAATACTTTGTGGATCCCTGCAAACTGCTGCTGACCACGCCGGGCATCGATACCGCCAGCGGCGAGTACAGCAGCTTTGGTATCCCGGCGACCATTCTGGCTAACTACCTGCGCGAAAACGGTATTGTGCCGGAGAAATGTGACCTGAATTCCATCCTGTTCCTGCTGACCCCGGCGGAAGATATCGCCAAAATGCAGCATCTGGTGGCGCTGATCGCCCGCTTCGAAAAACACGTTGAACAAGACTCCTTGCTGAGTGAAGTCCTGCCAACCGTGTATAAGAACAACGAAAAACGTTACCAGAACTACACCCTGCGTCAGCTGTGCCAAGAGATGCACGATCTGTACGTCAGCTACAATGTGAAAGAATTGCAGAAGGAAATGTTCCGTAAGAGCCATTTCCCACGCGTCGCCATGGATCCACAAACCGCCAATACCGAATTCGTACGTGGCAAGGTGGAACTGGTTTCTCTCGCTAAAGCCGAAGGCCGCATTGCCGCTGAAGGAGCATTACCTTACCCACCGGGCGTGCTGTGCGTAGTCCCGGGCGAAATCTGGGGAGGCTCTGCTCAACGCTATTTCCTGGCGTTGGAAGAAGGGATTAATTTATTACCTGGCTTTGCCCCTGAATTACAAGGCGTTTATATCCAGCAGGATGAAGATGGCTGGAACCGGGCTTACGGTTATGTCATGAAAGCGTAATTAACTTTACCGGAGGCGGCCTATTTCCTGGCCGCCAGACATATTTAGATATTCCTCGAATTTCAAAAAGAATCCATACCCTATGGATTTCAAGTTGCAGCTAGGCGACAAGCTATTTCATCCCCAGGAGCTTACGTTTTTGTAAGTGACTGGGGTGAGATAGCGCAGGTAACAACGCTGCAGCTTGAAAGACGACGGGTATAATTTGAGGAATATAAGAGCGAGAATAATCATGAGCAAATCCAATAATAAGATGGGGGTTGTGCAATTAACGATCCTGACAGCGGTCAATATGATGGGATCCGGCATAATTATGCTGCCAACCAAGCTGGCCGAAGTGGGGACAATCTCCATCGTTTCCTGGCTGGTGACCGCCGTAGGCTCGATGGCCTTGGCCTATGCGTTTGCCAAATGTGGCATGTTCAGCCGTAAATCCGGCGGGATGGGCGGCTATGCCGAGTATGCTTTCGGGAAATCCGGCAACTTTATGGCCAACTACACCTACGGCGTTTCGCTGCTGATCGCCAATATCGCCATCGCCATTTCCGCCGTGGGTTATGGTACCGAACTGTTCGGCGTTGCCCTGACACCATTGGGCATCTGTATTGCCACTATCGCAGTGCTGTGGCTGGCTACGGTTGCCAACTTCGGTGGCGCACGCATCACCGGGCAGATCAGCGGGATCACCGTCTGGGGGGTAATTATTCCGGTGGTCGGCATCTCGATTATCGGTTGGTATTGGTTCAGCGGCACCGCTTATCTCGCAGCCTGGAACCCACATGCGGTGCCAACCTTTGAAGCCATCGGGTCTTCTATCTCGATGACCCTGTGGGCCTTCCTCGGTCTTGAATCTGCCTGTGCCAATACCGATGTGGTCGAAAACCCGGAACGTAACGTCCCTATCGCCGTACTCGGTGGCACACTGGGTGCAGCAGTGATCTACATTGTTTCCACCAACGTGATCGCCGGTATCGTGCCAAATATGGAGCTGGCTAACTCCACCGCGCCATTTGGCCTGGCGTTCTCACATATGTTCAACCCAACGGTCGGTAAAATCATCATGGCGTTGATGATCATGTCCTGCGTGGGTTCGCTGCTGGGCTGGCAGTTCACTATCGCCCAGGTATTCAAATCCTCTGCCGACAGCGGCTTCTTCCCGAAAATCTTCTCCAAGGTCAGTAAATCAGATGCACCAGTGAAAGGCATGCTGACCATCGTGATTATTCAGAGCGTGATGTCGCTGATGACCATCAGCCCGTCGCTGAATAAGCAGTTTAACGTGCTGGTTAATCTGGCCGTGGTGACCAATATTATTCCGTACATTCTGTCGATGGCCGCGCTGATTATTATCCAGAAAGTGGCCAAAGTACCGGAGAACAAGGCGCGTATTGCCAACGTGATTGCCGTGATTGGTGCGCTGTATAGCTTCTATGCGCTTTACAGCTCCGGTGAAGAGGCAATGATGTGGGGCGCTATTGCTACATTCTTCGGTTGGACTTTGTACGGGCTGGTTTCACCTCGCTTTGAGATGACTGAGAAGAAGGTGTGAGAGTTGATAACAGAGGGCGCTGCATGCAGCGCCCATAAAGCTGAGGTTTATCAGTTGGCTAAATGGGCACTTCAGTGCCCATTTTGCTAACTCAAATCCGCCCCATTGCTGGCAATCACCTTCTGATACCAGTAAAACGATTTCTTTCTGGTTCTGGCCAAGGTGCCATTGCCCTGGTCATCGCGGTCCACATGGACAAAGCCATAGCGCTTACTCATTTCCCCGGTAGAGGCAGAAACCAGATCGATGCAGCCCCAGGAGGTGTAGCCCATTACCGGAATACCATCCTCGATAGCGTCCGCCATGGCTTTGATATGCTCACGCAAGTAGCTGATGCGGTATTCGTCGTCGATCTCGCCCTGCGGGTTGATTTCGTCCTTCGCTCCCAGGCCGTTCTCCACCAGGAACAGCGGCTTCTGGTAACGGTCATACATCATATTCATAGTGATGCGCAGGCCCAGCGGATCGATACCCCAGCCCCACTCACTGGCCTGGATATGCGGGTTTTTCAGCGATTTGACGATATTGGCCGCGCTGCTGTTGTGCTCGTTCATATCAGCCGAGGCGCAGCGGGAGGCGTAATAGCTGAAGGAGACAAAATCAACGCTGTTTTTGAGGATCTCACTGTCGCCTGGCTCCATTGCTATAGTGATACCCTTTTCCTTAAACAGGCGCTTGGTGTACGACGGGTAAGCGCCGCGAGCCTGAACGTCGATGAAGAACAGGTTTTCACGGTCTTTCTCCAGCGCAGCCCAGACGTCTTCAGGTTTACAGGACCACGGGTAGAAATTGCCCCCAGCCAGCATGCAACCAACCTGATTGTGCGGGTTAACCTCATGGGCAATTTTGGTCGCTAACGCGCTGGCCAACAGTTCGTGATGCGCCGCCTGATATTTCACCTGTTCCTGATTATCGCCTGGCTCGAACACCAGCCCCGCGCCGGAGAACGGGCTGTGCAGCAGGATATTGATTTCATTAAACGTCAGCCAGTATTTAACCAGCCCGTCAAAGGCTTCAAAACAGGTACGGGCGTAGTGGGTGAAGAACTCCACCATTTTCCTGTTGCGCCACGAGCCGTATTCCCGCACCAGATGCATCGGCACATCAAAGTGGCACAGCGTGACCAGCGGCTCAATGCCGTGCTTTTTGCACTCATTGAAAACGTCGCGGTAGAAAGCAATCCCTTCCGCATTCGGCACCGTTTCATCCCCGTTAGGGAAAATGCGGCTCCAGGCGATCGAAGTACGGAATACGCTGAAGCCCATCTCTGCCATCAGGGCAATGTCATCTTTATAGCGGTGATAAAAATCGATGCCAACATGGCTGGGATAGAACTCATCCTCCCGCAGCTCAAAGCGCTTTTGCTGGCCCAGTTTTACCGCCAGCCGATCTTTGCCATGAGGGATCATATCAACCGTGGTCAGCCCTTTACCGCCCTCAAGATAAGCGCCTTCGGCCTGGTTAGCCGCTAGTGCACCACCCCATAAAAAGTCTGCGGGGAAAACAGATGCTGGCATAAGATACCTCTTTTCAAATATGTTTTTTACAACAGGTTATACGGATAACGCGGGCGCCGATTTGGCTTTTTCACTTTCCGCCTCTTCCGTGACCGGGATATCTTCAAATCCCAGTAACAGCGTCAGGATAAAGGAAAGCACCACCGCCAGGATCATTACGCCAAACACCCAGACGATGGTCATCGGGTTGGCCGGATCAAAGAACTGCACGCTGGTAAACAGACCCGGTGAAGCCATCGAGTGGCTCGCCAACCCGGCTATTCCGGCAACGCCGCCGCAGACAAAACCACTAATTAGCGCGGCGATAAGCGGACGCTTCAAGCGTATTGCTACACCATACAGCGCGGGTTCTGAAATCCCGGCAACAATCGCCGATGCCGCCGCAGCCAGCGCCGTCTGACGCAGTTCCGGGTTTTTGGTACGCCAAGCTACCGCCAGCGATGAACCGCCCAGCGAGAGGTTGGCACCAATTTCAGAGGGCATCACCATGCCTTCTTTGCCGGTTTCCGCAATGGTTTGAATGATGGTTGGCGTAAATACGCGGTGCATCCCGGTCATGACCAGCAGCGGCCAAAGCCCGCCCATAATCGCCACGGATAACCAGCCCAGATAGCTGTGAATGGTGTACACCAGCGCGGAAATACCGCTACCGATCCAGATGCCCAACGGACCAATCAGCAAGATAGCAATCGGGGCAGAGAGCAGCACGATCAGCATCGGTTTGAGGAAGTTTTTCGTCACGGCTGGCGTGATGCGATCGACCCATCTTTCAATGTAGGAGAGCAACCAGGTCATGAACAACGCCGGGATCACCGTGTAGGTGTATTTCACTGCCGTGACCGGTATGCCCATAAATTCAACCTGTTGGCCCTGCGCGGCTTTCGCCATCAGATCGATAAATGCGGGATGAACCAATACCCCGGCAATCGCAATCGCCAGCGACATATTGGTTTTGAATTTTACCGCTGCGGAAGCGGCAACCATCACCGGCAGGAAGAAGAACGCCCCGTCGCCAATGACGTTAAGGATAATCAGCGTCGAGGAGCCTTTGCCGAACACGCCGGTCATATCCAGGATCATCGCCAGCAGCTTCACCATCGAGCCGCCGATAATGGCCGGGATCAGTGGTGACATGGTGCCAATCAGCGCGTCCAGGATCCCCGCCCCGATACGTTTCAGGGTGATCTTGTTTTTTTCAGGTGCCGGTTGCTGGGCTACCGCCCCTTCGGGCAACAGTTTCAACACCTCGGCATACGCCTGTGAAACGGTGTTGCCAATGATCACCTGACATTGATTTTCGCTTCTTACCACGCCCAGCACACCGCCGATCGCCTTCAGTCTGGCGGCATCGACAAGGGTGTCGTCGTTGAGCACAAAGCGTAAACGCGTCATGCAATGAGTCACCGCCGCGACGTTACTCGCTCCCCCAACTGCATCCACTATCGAACTTGATACCGCCGCATAATTCTTAGACATGAGGACCACTCTCATAGATAGGTAACCGGTTTCACATAAGAGTGTTGATATTGAGATTGTAGATCAATCGATATATTTATTTATTGTCTATTCTGTGACCGAGATCGACATGGGTGGGTTTGCGGTGCTGCGAATGGCCTGCTCTAACGCAGTGGAATGTGTAGAATGGGGATAATTGTTAAAAGCCGGGAAAAACCTATGTCTACCATGCAGGAAGTGGCAAAAAAGGCAGGCGTCTCAAAAGCCACTGTTTCACGCGTTCTCTCCGGCAAAGGGTATGTCAGCGAAGCAACCAAAGATCAGGTATTTAAAGCCATCGAAGAGGCAGGCTATCGCCCTAATTTGCTGGCGAGAAATCTGGCTACCAATAAATCCCAGTGTATTGGCCTGGTGGTGACCAATACCCTCTATAACGGCAATTATTTCAGCGAGATACTTTCCCAAGCGGCGCAAAAGCTGGAGGACAACGGTCGTCAACTGATCCTGGTGGATGGTAAACACAGCGCCGCAGAAGAGCAGGAGGCGATCCAATTCCTGCTCGATTTACGCTGTGACGCCATCATCATCTACCCGCGTTTCTTAACCATCGAAGCGATGGACGACATCATCGAGCAGCACAAGCAACCCATCATGGTGGTGAACCGCAGGCTGAGAAAACACCAAAGCCACTGCATCTGCTGCGACCACAAAGGGGCCAGCTTTAACGCGACAAAATATCTGATTGAGCAAGGTCACCGGAATATCGTCTTTATTACCGGCTCCCTGGATTCGCCAACGGCTATTGAGCGGCTATCCGGCTATAAAGAAGCGTTAAATCAATATGATATTTCGCTGAATGATAGGCTGATTATCAAAGGGAAGTGGACACCGGCCAGCGGTGCGGCAGCGATGGGATCCTTGCTTAGCGAAAGCATTACTTTTAGTGCGGTGCTTGCCAGCAACGACGATATGGCCGTTGGTGCCATCAAGAAATTGAACGAAGCGGGCATTGCCGTACCTGGTAAAGTCTCCGTTATCGGCTTCGATAATATCCCTACCGCTGCGTATTTATCCCCGGCATTATCGAGCGTAAAAGACCCGGTGAGCGATATGATGAGCGAAGTGATCGACCGGTTGATCGCCATGCTCGACGGCGGCTATCTGTCGCAGGACAACGTTTTTACTTCGGAGTTGTTGGTTAGGGATTCTGTTGCTGTTGGGCCTTTTGGGCGTTGATGCTAAGCAGCCTGTACGGCAGTGAACGGCATAGTCGCTTTGTCCTTCAGTGCTAGGTATTTCTAAGCTGCCTGTACGGCAGTGAACTTGCTTTTCATGTTCATGCTTCAACAATCGAGTTTCTAAGCTGCCTGTACGGCAGTGAACGTGGCCAACGAAGTGGCCAGGCTCACCAATATTTTCTAAGCTGCCTGTACGGCAGTGAACAACAACTTCTCCGCCGCGTGATTGATTTCGCTCTTTCTAAGCTGCCTGTACGGCAGTGAACAAAGAGCGCGCGGAAATCGTCGCCAGTTTTATTTTCTAAGCTGCCTGTACGGCAGTGAACTGGATTCCTTGGCACTAAGTATTTTGGAGATCTTTCTAAGCTGCCTGTACGGCAGTGAACGGCTAATTCTTTAGCTGTGTCTAGCGTCAGATTTTCTAAGCTGCCTGTACGGCAGTGAACTATCTTTTGCGCTGCTGACCGGCGCGCGGAAATTTCTAAGCTGCCTGTACGGCAGTGAACCTGAAATCCAGTTGAGCGTATCAGTTGACTCTTTTCTAAGCTGCCTGTACGGCAGTGAACTAGTTGACATTCGTTTGCGCTTTTTTAATAATTTTCTAAGCTGCCTGTACGGCAGTGAACGAGACATGCATTTCTACCTGACACAGGTTGATTTCTAAGCTGCCTGTACGGCAGTGAACTTGTGGATCAGGTGCCTGCACATCTGTATCCGTTTCTAAGCTGCCTGTACGGCAGTGAACATCTACTGTGGCGTTGTCTGTGAGTCCTCTCTTTTCTAAGCTGCCTGTACGGCAGTGAACCAACACCATCTTTACCGTCTTTTCCATCTTGATTTCTAAGCTGCCTGTACGGCAGTGAACAAGCAGGCGATTACAGCTCTTACTGAGCAGCATTTCTAAGCTGCCTGTACGGCAGTGAACACAACCGCAAGGTAAGGAAGTGCTTTCCGCGTTTTCTAAGCTGCCTGTACGGCAGTGAACGATACTGGTGGCGCATTGCTTCCATGATTACCTTTCTAAGCTGCCTGTACGGCAGTGAACACACCAGCAGCCGCGGCAACCCTCACCTGACTTTTCTAAGCTGCCTGTACGGCAGTGAACGAAACTATGCGGGGGCCAAAAGTCGTCAACAATTTCTAAGCTGCCTGTACGGCAGTGAACGTTGACGATGACCTTGCAAGGCTGGCTAAGCATTTCTAAGCTGCCTGTACGGCAGTGAACTTAACTCAGTCAGAGCCCACACGGCAGCATCCATTTCTAAGCTGCCTGTACGGCAGTGAACGTATGGGAGGCGCTCATCATCTGGGTGCTATCTTTCTAAGCTGCCTGTACGGCAGTGAACCTCCCGCTTCAGCTTGGCAAGTTCTTCCGTCATTTCTAAGCTGCCTGTACGGCAGTGAACAATTATCAGACGATGAGACTATTAAGGCTTTATTTCTAAGCTGCCTGTACGGCAGTGAACATATTTATTTTTGTAGTATTACCTCTAATTTATTTCTAAGCTGCCTGTACGGCAGTGAACATGCAGCCCTCATCTTTTCTTCAACCATATGATTTCTAAGCTGCCTGTACGGCAGTGAACAACGAGGCCGGGATGACCGCAGGGGACTACCTTTTCTAAGCTGCCTGTACGGCAGTGAACGATCTACGCTGGTGCCGACAACGTTGTTTACGTTTCTAAGCTGCCTGTACGGCAGTGAACTGTTAAAGACTAACGCTAATCACCTGATCTGCAAAGTGTAAACTGATAAAAAGAAGAAAAACCCTTTTTCTTGCCCGCTCTTATCATTGATTTAAAATCAACAAGTTAGATAAAGCCCCAAAAATAGGGTCAGCGGCGGGCAAGGTGATTTATCAGTTGAACTCTAGCGCGTAACGCTGAAAAATAGCACTTCCCCTCGCCAGAATGATCATATGAAAATTTACGCAGGCCGTTATGCATGAAACAACCTGGCATCTCTATATGCTGCGAATGCCAAGCGGGATGCTATACACCGGTATCACGACAGACGTCGCCCGGCGAGCGGCGCAGCATCAGGCCGGTAAAGGGGCCAAAGCCCTACGTGGCAAAGGGGAGCTGGAACTGGTTTTTCACTGTCAGGTGGGGGATCGCTCGATGGCGTTGCGGCTGGAGTATCGGGTGAAGCAGTTGAGCAAAAAACAAAAAGAGGAGCTGATAGTTAATCCGCCCCTCTCATTGGAATGCCTACTGCCGGTAGTTAAAAGCGACTAAAGGGCGCCGAATACTCCACCAGCCCATTCACACCGCTCAGTGCATCTTCCGCCAACGGATAAACCTGGAATGCGGCTTCGGTTCCTGGCCAGCGGCAATGCAGATCGAACTTGGCAGCCGTTTTAAAGCCGAAACGCCCGTAGTAAGCCGGTTCGCCCAGCACCACCACGGCGGCATAGCCGAACTCATTCAGCGCATCCAGCCCTTCGTAAACCAGCTTTTCGGCCAACCCTTGGCGGCGCAGGCTTTCCTCTACTGCCAACGGCGCGAGGCCCACCCACTGACGATCCTCGCCCGCAACGTCAACCGGGCTGAAAGCGGCATAACCGACCACGCCACCCTCTTCATCTGTGGCAACGATGCCCAGCGTCAGCAACCCGTCTTCACGCAGTTGTTGCACCAGTTCGGCTTCGTCATCACGGCCAAAGGCGTTACGCAGCAGCGCATCAATACCTGCGGCATCCACCGGAATTTCAACGCGGATCAGCATGGCTGCGGCACACGGGAAGTTTGCGCCGTGTCCTCCTGCAAACCTGCTTCCACAAAGTCCGCTAACCGCAGCAGCCCAACGCGTAACGGCGTAGGCATCGCATCCAGATCGATAGCGTCCATCAGATTTTTTACATACAGGCCCAATTCGGTATCTCCTTCAATCTGCAGCCGACGCTGGAAAAACAGCGTGTCGGGATCTTGCTTACGTGCCGCAATCAAGATCAGATCGTTGGCTTCGCCGCTGAAGCTGACGTCCGCCTCAGCCTGTTGGCTCACCACCAGCCTATCGTTTTCTACCGTCATAAACCATTGCAGTGCCAGATCGCGCACTTCAATCTTCAGCCAGCGCGATTCGAGAAATTCTAAATCTCCCTCAGCCAGCGCCTGACGGAACTGCCAGCTCAGCACCTGTTGCAAAACCTGACGCTGCAGAACAAACGGCGTGAATTTTAACGGTACGCGCAACAGCGACGGCCCTTGACGCACAATGCGTGCTCGTAGTTTTTCCAACACTGTTATTCACTCCTTTCTACTCAGTCTGAGGTTATTTTGCCACATTGCGGCTACGCGTAACCGGTCTATATCAACAAATGGTGCAATTAACGCTCATCTTGCCCTACAGATTTCAAGTTACCGCTTGAATATCAATACGCCAGAAGCTGCCTCAAATCAAAGCTTGTTAACCTCGGGTTCACTAAAATTGTCTCCCCATTTACATCATTGTCAGGCGAATCAATGGCCCGGCAACCTTTATCACAGCGTATACCGGCCAGGTATACGGCTGAATCAGGATAGATCTATGGAGCTGCTTTGCCCTGCTGGCAACCTGCCAGCCTTGAAAGCCGCGGTAGATAATGGCGCAGACGCCGTTTACATCGGTCTGAAAGACGATACCAATGCGCGCCACTTTGCCGGGCTGAACTTTACCGAGAAGAAGCTGCAGGAAGCGGCCGACTATGTACATCGGCATGGCCGCAAGTTGCATATCGCCATCAACACCTTTGCCCACCCTGATGGTTATACCCGCTGGCAGCGCGCCGTGGATATGGCCGCCCAGTTGGGTGCCGACGCGCTGATCCTGGCAGATTTGGCGATGCTGGAGTACGCGGCGGAACGTTATCCGCAGGTGGAGCGCCATGTATCGGTGCAAGCCTCCGCGACCAATGAAGAAGCCATCCGTTTTTATCAGCGCCACTTTGATGTTGCCCGCGTGGTATTACCGCGCGTACTGTCGATGCACCAGGTGAAGCAATTATCACGCACCAGCCCAGTACCGTTGGAAGTGTTCGCCTTTGGCAGCCTGTGCATCATGGCCGAAGGGCGGTGTTACCTCTCCTCTTATCTGACCGGGGAATCGCCCAACACCGTAGGCGCCTGCTCACCTGCCCGCTTTGTTCGCTGGCAACAAACGCCGCAGGGGATGGAATCGCGCCTTAATGACGTGCTGATCGATCGCTATCAGGATGGCGAAAATGCCGGTTACCCCACGCTGTGCAAAGGCCGCTATCTGGTGGAGAACGTGCTTTATCACCCGCTGGAAGAACCCACCAGCCTGAATACACTGGAGCTGCTGCCGGAGCTGTTGGCCGCCAATATTGCCTCGGTGAAGATTGAAGGCCGCCAACGCAGCCCTGCCTATGTCAGCCAGGTTGCACGCGTCTGGCGCCAGGCCATAGATCGCTGTATGGCCAACCCGGCGGGCTATCAAGCCGATGCAGCCTGGATGGAAACGCTCGGCGCAATGTCCGAAGGCACCCAGACCACGCTTGGCGCGTACCACCGCAAATGGCAGTAGCAGGAGAACCCATGAAATATGCATTAGGCCCGGTGCTCTACTACTGGCCAAACAGCGAAATAGACGCCTTTTATCAGCAGGCGATGAGCAGTAGCGCCGATATCATCTATCTTGGCGAGAGTGTGTGTACCAAACGGCGTGAAATGAAAGTGGCAGACTGGCTGGCGCTGGCGCAGGAGATCGCCAAGTCTGGCAAGCAGGTGGTGATCTCTACCCTGGCTTTGCTACAGGCACCTTCAGAGCTCAATGAGCTGAAGCGTTATGTGGAAAACGGCGAATTCCTGATCGAAGCCAACGACCTTGGTACGGTAAATATGGCTGCCGATCGCGGTTTGCCGTTTGTCGCCGGCCATGCTCTCAATTGCTACAACGCCTACACTTTGCGCCTGTTGCACAAGCAGGGCATGATGCGCTGGTGCATGCCGGTGGAGCTTTCACGCGACTGGCTGGTCAATTTACTGCAACAATGTGATGAGCTGGGATTCCGTCAGGGGTTTGAAGTGGAAGTGTTGAGCTACGGCCATTTGCCACTGGCCTATTCTGCGCGCTGCTTTACTGCACGCTCAGAAAACCGGGGCAAGGACGAATGCGAAACCTGCTGCATTAAATATCCGCAGGGGCGCATCGTCAACTCTCAAGAGAACCAACAGGTGTTTGTGCTCAACGGTATCCAGACTATGAGCGGCTACTGCTACAACCTGGGCAACGAACTGACCAGCATGCAGGGATTGGTGGATATTGTACGTCTGTCGCCACAGGGTATCGAAACACTGGCGGTGCTCGACAGCTTCCGGGCTAATGAGCAAGGAAAGCAGCCACTGACGTTAACCGACCATGCCGAATGCAACGGCTACTGGCGGCGCGTAGCCGGGTTGGAACTGGTGCAGTAATCACTATGGGGCCAGCATTCTGGCCCCATGGTTATCAGGAAGTCCGACGTTTACGAAATAGGTTACGCAACCCCACGCGATTGCGCACGGCTCCGACGCCAATACCAATCAGCGTATAAATCACCCCCAATAGCAGCAGCATGGCAACATCCCCGCCAACATCTCGCAGCGATAGCCCCATCTGATTCACGCCGGCAATGGCTTTGGTTGCCCAGGTTGAGGGGATCATCGAGGAAATCGCCCTGACCCACTGTGGCATCGCTTGCAGCGGCCAGATGGTGCCAGAAAGGTAAAACACCGGGGTGGTGATAAATGACAGCGTCAGGTAGATCATCTCCACGCTACGCAAGCATTCGGTCACCAGCTTGCCTAGCCCAAGCACCGCAAGCAGGAATGGGAAGGTCAGCAGCAAGATCTCGGGGATCGTCGCAGTCTGGCGATAGCCCAAGACCCAGGGCCACAGGACAAATAACACAATCGACAAGAACAGCCAGATCGGCAGCAAGGCCGATAGCCCCCCCAGATAAACAGGAAGCGACGGCTTGCCGCCCGGCGCTCCTTTCAGCACAATGCTGACGCGCACGCAGGCAATCAGCAGAGAGTGCTGCAATAACATCACTAACAAACCCGGGAAAATAATTGCCGCAAAGCTGATGCCGGGGTTGAATACGTCCAGCGTTTGGCTCTGGATCGGCATCATGATCACCTGAGCCTGCCGTTCACTGAAACCACTGTGCATTAGCAGCATGGTGTTGTACTGACCCAGCAACTGCTGGTAGGCCGCCACCACGTCCTGCTGGATCTGGCCGTTCGCCAGCCGATTGGTTGCATCTCCGAACACCGGGATCTCGATGTTTTTGCCGTTGAGGATCTTCTTCTCCAGATCCACCGGCATGATGATCACCGCAAACAGTTTGCGCCAACCCAGATCCCGTTTTGCCTCATCCAGGCTGTCATAGATTTGAATGGCGATCTTCGGGGTGGCATCCAACTGGCGGATAAGCTGGCGGCTGGCAGTGCTGTGATCCTGATCGATCACCCCCACCGGCAGATCCCACACCGTGCGGTTGGCATAAACCATACTCATGACGCACAGCGACAGGATCAACATCAGCCACATCGGCCGTTCCAGCATACTCGTCAACACTTTGCGGAAAGTGAGCCAATAGCTTTTCATCCCACCGTCTCCTCTTTTGCCAGCCGCTTCAGCAGCCGGTTACGCACCAACAGTGCGGTTACCAACGGGTAGATGAGCAACAGCGCACACACGCCGAGGATGGCGCTGGCTGGCACCTGCCGCAGGAAGACGTCGAACATGGCGTAAAGCGCGTGAGTAAGAGGTTCGATATTGGAAATAATGCGCGCCGGTAACGGCATGGAAAGCTCGGGCACCGCCATACCAGAGAAAGTCAGTGCAATGCTCACCAACATGCCAATCAGGGTATAGGCGGTAATGGCGCTGCCGGTAAAGGTGTACAACAGCAGGCCAATGCTTTGTGCCGCCATCACGTAGAAGAAGCCAATCATCAGCATAAACAGCGGATTGCCGCTGACGCGAGCGTCAAAAATACCCACCAGCGCGGCAATCTCGACCATCAACAAGGTAGTAAAGCACAGGGTGTAAGGGGCCAGTTTTCCCAGTAGTGCCAAGCTAAAGGGCTTAGCCTTCAGCAAAGATTTACTGCGGGCCATCACGTAAATCATGCAGGTAACCACAAACAGCTGCAACATGTGAATGGTGGCGGCAAACTGCTGATAATAGATATAGCTGCCGCTGGCATTGAACAGGCTGCCGTAGTTGAGGGTGACATCCGCCAGCGGCGGCAGTGACTTGCCTATGGCACCGGCAATGATCGAGCGGTAATTGGCGTTAGCCTCGGCCATCAGGCCGCTGAAATCCTGAGTAGAATACAGCCCGGCACCGTAAAACAGCGCGTTGTAATACAGCACCACACTCGGCTGATTGCCCGCCAGCGCGTCCGCCTCAAAATCGACCGGGATAGACAGCAAAGCGTAATCCTGTGCGCTACGCAGACGGCGCAACGACTCATCAAGACCGCCGTCATAGGCTTGTACATGGGCATGAGAACCCGCATCCAGCTTACGGATCAGGTTTTTTGACAGCGGGCTATGATCGTTATCCACCACCGATACCGGCAGATCAAGCAAGGTTCCTTCTGAAAAGTTGCTACTGATCAGACCAAACAGGATCAACGGGAAAATCCAACTCAGCCAGTGAACCACTGGCTTGCGGAAAGCGATGCGACATTCGCTGCTGAACGCGTGGCTGAAACAGCGCCAGCCTGCCCTTACTCTTTCCATTGCCATAAGGTACTCATCCCTGGGCGCAGGCCATCTATCGGCTGCGACGGATACAAACGAACTTCAAAGGTTTTCAGATCAAAGTCACCAGTGGCTCGCGTGGCACGCTTGGTGGCGTAATCCCCCAACGGGGCGATATAGCGCACTTCGGCCTCGATCGTTTGGTCTTTCAGTGCCGGGACACGCAGCTGGATCTTATCCCCTTTGCGAACATGCGCCAGAATATCTTCCCGCAGGTTAAACACGAAATAGGCGTCCGGTACACGTATCAGCGTCATCAACGGGCTGGAGGCGTTGAGCAGCTCACCCACTTCTGCCGGGATTGGCCCCACCTCGCCATCAACCGGGGCTTTCACAAGTAGATCGTCGGTTTGGGCCTGAATTTCTAACAGGTCTTGCTCGCTGGCTCGCAGGGCAGCTGCATATTTCTGCCGCAGTTCGATGCGATCGCCATTGATGCCTTCGTCCAAATTGGCCTTGGCGGCCTGCACTTGTTGATAGGCGGTATCACGCGCACGGCGTGAGCTGTCCAATTCGGATTTGGATACGTAGCCCTTGCTGGCGACGCTCAGGTTACGATCGTAATCGTGTTGGGCATTCTGGTATTGCGCCTCGGCCTGTGCCAGGTTGGCGCGCAGGTTACGGATGCTTTCTTCACGGGTGCCATGCAACGATTGGTCCAACTGCGCTTGAGCCTCATCCCGCGAAGCCTGCGCAGAACGTAGCTGGGCCAACAGTTCCGGGCTTTCCAGCCGCAGCAGCAGTTGCCCGGTTTTTACGTCGTCTCCACGCTCTACCAGGCGCTCTATCACCCGGCCCTTGGCTTTGGAAGCGACGATCACTTCGGGGGCATCCACTTCGCCCTGCAGCAACAAATCCTGATTATACGCGCGGAATAGCACCGCCATGGCGATGGCTATCCCCATCAGCAGCAGGGTAAACAGTGTCTTCTTCTTCATTACTTCAGCCCCTTGAACATCAGTGTGCAAACAAAAACCATCATAGCCTTAAAAAAACCATTATTCTCTTAAGTATATTGCGAGCACATATATCCCCTTTTATAACCGTCTTTTCGATTATGCTTTTAACACAAAAAGCATAATTGCTTTTTAAGTTGCAGATCCCTGCAATCGCCCTTTAAGCGATCAATCCGATATCCTGTTAAAAAACAGGAGTATCAGCACAATGGACGATGAAATGACTGAACACACACGGGTGCCGCTTTCGGTACTGGATTTATCCCCGATCCCGCAGGGAGCCAAGGCGCGGGACGCATTTCACTGCTCGCTGGATTTGGCGCAACATGCCGAAAAGTGGGGCTATCAGCGCTACTGGCTAGCGGAACACCACAATATGACCGGCATCGGCAGTGCCGCGACGTCGGTATTACTGGGTTATTTAGCCTCCGGCACCCAAAGCATTCGCCTTGGCTCAGGCGGCGTGATGCTGCCAAACCATGCGCCGTTGGTGATCGCCGAACAGTTCGGCACCTTGGAATCGCTCTATCCAGGGCGTATCGATCTGGGGCTTGGCCGCGCACCGGGTACTGACCAACGTACCATGATGGCACTACGTCGCCACCTCTCCGGCGAAGTGGATAACTTCCCGCGTGACGTGCAGGAACTGCAACATTACTTTGGCGAAGTACAGCCGGGGCAAGCAGTGCAGGCCGTACCGGGCCAAGGGTTGCAAGTGCCAATCTGGCTGTTGGGTTCCAGCCTGTACAGTGCGCAGTTGGCGGCACAGCTCGGCCTGCCGTTTGCCTTCGCCTCGCACTTTGCGCCAGATATGCTGTTCCAGGCACTGAATGTGTACCGTGAGAACTTTAAGCCGTCTGAGCAGCGCCAGCAGCCGCACGCGATGGTGTGTGTCAACGTGGTCGCCGCAGACAGCGACCAAAATGCCCGCTTCCTGTTCACCTCCATGCAGCAGCAGTTTATCAACCTGCGCCGTGGCTCACCAGGCCCACTGCCGCCGCCAGTGGATAATATCCACGCGTTGTGGACCGCAGGCGAGCAGTATGGGGTCGATCAGGCTCTGCGCATGTCGATCGTCGGTAGTGAAAGCACCATCCGCCACGGGTTGCAAAGCCTGCTGCGCGAAACGGCTGCGGATGAGATCATGGTTAACGGCCAGATTTTCGATCATCGGGCGCGCTTGCGATCGTTTGAGATTGTTGCCGGGGTGAAAGGCGACTTAATGAAGGGATAGGGGTTACATATTGGTGACGCCCCTCACCCTAACCCTCTCCCACAGGGAGAGGGAACCGATCGAGTATGTTTGAAATTATAGTGATTCACCTTGGATGAGAAAGCAGATCGGGTTTGCTGAGATTGTATTGACTCACCTTGAATGAGGAGACGCTCGAGTTTGCTGGGATTATCGCTTTACTGCCAAACAAGCAGAAGCTATCAGCTCCCTCTCCCTTCGGGAGAGGGTTGGGATGAGGGCTCAACGTTGGATCAGGTAGCGAATGGTTGGCCCATCCTGCTGAATATCCAGCACCTTGTAACCGTGGTTACGGGCATCGAGCGGAATATTGTTGATCGACTGCGGGCAGTCGCTGATCACTTCCAGTATTTCGCCCGGCTTCAGCTGCGGCATCGCTTCTAACGTGGCCACTGCCGGATAAGGACAAGGCTCTCCCACCATATCCAGCCGGTAATCCGGCACGATCTCTGTCTGTTTCATGCTTCACTCCCCAAGTTCACCACCTGCGCATCTGGCTTGGCGCGGAAAAAACGTTTCTCCCACCACAACATCGCGGCAAAGGCGATGGCCAGCAGCAGATAGGTCACCAGCAGACCGCCGATCGGCCCGAAGGTGTCCAGCAGGTTAATCTTGTCGTAGTTGGTCGCCAAGGCTGGTGCCAGATCGTCCCAATAGTAGGCTAACAGCGTGGCACCAATGATATTGCCCAACCCTACCCACCAATAATGAACCTGTCCTTCCACCGCACGGTACATCCAGCCGGTTTCGCAGCCGCCAGCCAGCACAATACCGAAGCCGAACAGCAAGCCGCCCAGTACCGCGTTAGGCCCGGCCCACATGATTTTCGGCGAGACGCCCAGTTGCACATAGCTGAAGATACCGATGGCACTGACCGCCATGCCGATAATAATGGCTTTGGCCATATGCGTACGACCCGTGATCCACAGATCGCGGAACGCCGAGGTAAAGCAGATCTGCGCCCGTTCAATCAACAGACCAAAACCGATACCAAACAGCATGGCAATACCGAGCTTCGGCGCATCAAACAGCGTCCATAATGACCAGGCCACCATGAGGCAGAAAATCACCATTCCCAAGCGGAAACGCCGACGTGCCTGCTCGGGTTTTTGCGTCAACGGTGAGGCCGCTTTCACTCTTTGCAGCTTCACCGGAATACGGAACATCGGCAGCAGAGTGAACTTGGCACCGAAGTAAGAACCTGCCGCCGTCGCCAACGCAAAAAACCAGGCGTGCAGCGAGAACTGTGGAATACCGGTAAAGAAGGCCGCCAGGTTACACCCCATCGCCAGACGCGCGCCAAAACCGGCAATAATGCCGCCCAGCAACGCCTGCACAATGCGGATACGGTGCTGTGGCAGACGTAATTTGATGCTGTTGGCCCACAGCGCGGCGGCAATACAGCCAGCAAACATGCCGATAATCATGCGCCCGTCGATACGCTCCAGTGGCGTGCCTTGCAGGCCGATCACCTTGAAGTAGCCCCACTGCTCCGGGTGGAAACCAAACCACTGCAATACATGGCCGCCCCAGCGGGTGAACTCGCCGGTTACCGCCCAGAAGGTGCCGGTCATGCCGAAATAGTAGGTCGAGAGGATCCCGGCGGCGATCACCGCCGGTAAGGGCGCCCAAAAGCGCACCAGGTATTGAGATTTGAATTGCTGCCAGCTCATGGCAACTCCTATCCGAAAGATAAACCTTGCGAATGATACGCCATTACACGCGATTAGCTGAAGCTTCAGGCAAAAAAAAACCAGTCCGAAGACTGGTTTGAGACTGCTGACTACGTATCAATATCAGGGCGCTGTATGCGGCGCCCCTACGCTATTAACCCGTAAGGGATTTGTCAGCAGTTATGCATCACCGAAACGGCGACGTGGTGCGGCAGGAGCTGCTGCATCGTCACGGCGTGGTGCTGGCTTGTCACGGTTGAAGTTACCGCCACGACGTTCGCCACCGGCAGCATTACCGCCTTCACGACGCTCACCGAAAGAACGACGCGGTGCTGGTGCACCTTCACGACGCTCGCCGTTGAATGGACGGGCACCGCCACGGCGCTCACCACCGTTACCACCAGCAGGACGCTCACGACGCTCATGCGGCTGTGCATCGCCCAGTAGTTGCATGTTCATCGGCTTGTTCAGAATGCGGGTGCGAGTGAAGTGATTCAGGATCTCGCCCGGCATACCTTTTGGCAGCTCGATAGTGGAGTGGGAAGCAAACAGCTTGATGTTACCGATGTAACGGCTGCTGATGTCACCTTCGTTAGCGATAGCGCCAACGATATGACGAACTTCCACGCCGTCATCACGGCCTACTTCAATGCGGTACAGCTGCATTTCACCAACGTCACGACGCTCGCGACGTGGACGCTCAGCACCACCGTCACGGCTGTCTGGACGTGCGTCACGACGACGGTCGCTACCACGTTCGTCACGATCGTTGAACTCACGACGTTGACGCGGCTTGAACACTGGATCTGGTGGCAGGATCAGAGGACGTTCGCCCTGTGCCATTTTCAGCAGTGCAGCGGCCAGCGTTTCCATATCCAGATCTTCACCCGGCTGCAGTTTAGCCAGCAGCGCGCGGTACATATCCAGATCGCTGCTTTCCAGCTGCTGCTGAACTTTAGCGGCAAACTTGGCCAGGCGACGCTCACCCAGCAGATCTGCGTTTGGCAGCTCGACTTCAGGGATGGTCAGCTTCATGGTGCGTTCGATGTTGCGCAGCAGGCGGCGTTCGCGGTTTTCTACGAACAGCAGCGCGCGACCAGCACGGCCAGCACGACCGGTACGGCCGATACGGTGAACGTAAGACTCTGAATCCATAGGGATATCATAGTTTACCACCAGGCTGATACGCTCAACGTCCAGACCACGAGCGGCAACGTCGGTGGCGATCAGAATATCCAGACGGCCACTTTTCAGACGCTCCAGGGTCTGCTCACGCAGCGCCTGGTTCATGTCACCGTTCAGTGCGGCGCTGTTGTAACCGCTGCGCTCCAGCGCTTCGGCCACTTCCAGGGTCGCATTTTTGGTACGAACGAAGATGATCGCCGCGTCAAAATCTTCCGCTTCCAGGAAACGCACCAGCGCTTCGTTTTTACGCATGCCCTGCACGGTCCAGTAGCTCTGGCTGATGTCCGGACGAGTGGTGATGCTGGACTGAATGCGCACTTCCTGCGGATCTTTCATGAAGCGACGGGTAATACGACGGATCGCTTCCGGCATGGTCGCAGAGAACAGCGCGGTCTGATGTTCAGCCGGGATCTCCGCCATGATGGTTTCTACGTCTTCGATAAAGCCCATGCGCAGCATTTCGTCGGCTTCGTCCAGAACCAGGCCTTTCAAGCCAGAAAGGTTCAGGGTGCCACGTTTCAGGTGATCCAGCAGACGGCCTGGAGTCCCTACTACGATTTGCGGGCCCTGACGCAGAGCGCGCAGCTGCACGTCATAACGTTGGCCACCGTACAGGGCCACCACGTTAACGCCATGCATGTGCTTGGAGAAATCGGTCATGGCTTCAGCGACCTGAACCGCCAGTTCGCGGGTTGGAGCCAGTACCAGGATTTGTGGTGCTTTCAGGGCTGCATCAAGGTTGTGCAGCAGGGGCAGCGAGAACGCCGCAGTTTTACCACTACCGGTCTGCGCCATGCCCAGCACGTCGCGACCGTTCAACAGGTGAGGAATACACTCAGCCTGGATCGGTGATGGTTTTTCGTAGCCCAGATCGGTCAGGGCAGCAATGATCGGAGCAGACAGCCCCAGGTCAGCAAAAGAGGTTTCAA
Source organism: Serratia sp. 2723 (assembly GCF_050434425.1). Classification (NCBI taxonomy): domain Bacteria; kingdom Pseudomonadati; phylum Pseudomonadota; class Gammaproteobacteria; order Enterobacterales; family Yersiniaceae; genus Serratia; species Serratia sp. 2723. The sequence goes on along the minus strand of NZ_JBNDIN010000001.1, from coordinate 152,859 downwards.
GCTCAGTAGTCATGTACACGTGCCTCATTAATAATGGCAGCCAGTCTACATAACTCGTCGAGAAAATTTTCAGTCATTTTCATTGAAAAGTGTGAACCGGCTCAAATTAGATTATAAAACAGACAAAAAAGCCCTCGCCCGTTAAGACGATTACTTTGGTCAAAAAAACCAATGTAAATCAGGCTGATAAGTGTCCGTCAGCTATTGCTGGTCCGATTCCGATAGGTCGTCTTGTTCTTGGCCCAACAGCGCCAATTCCAACAATGCATAGCGGTGCTCAACAAAGTTATGAACGTTGTTAGCCACCGTCAGTTTGAACAGCGCCGAAGCGGTGTCCTTGTCCCCCAGACTTAGGTAGTGCTTACCTAAATAGAAGTCAGTTTCACTGAGATGCTCAGCGAGCGAAGTGTTATCCGTTGCATCTGCCTTGAGGCGTTCCATCAGCGTTTTTTCGCTGATTTTGCCCAGGTAGAATTCGACAATATTCCATCCCCATTGCCCTCTGTCCGATTTGTCATAACGCTGCTGGAGCGATACGGTAGCCATCTTGGGATCGATTTCTCTCTCCACCAGATAAAGCCACAGCGAACGGAAGGGATCGTTTGGGTCGTCTTGATAAAACGCCTGCAGATCATCCTGCGCCAACGGGAAGCGGCCACCATAATACAGTGCGATGCCCCGGTTTAAACGCGCGTAATTGTAAGTTGGATCAAGCTCTAGTACAGAATCAAACGCTTCATAGGCAGCATCAAAATTGCCTGCCTGCGTTAAGTAAATGCCCAGGTAGTTGAAAACTTCTGGCATATCAGGACGTATCGCTAGCGCTTGTGAAAAATCATTGCGCGCTAGAGCACGTAAACCCAAGCTATCATACAGCACACCGCGCTCATATAAAAGCTGTGCTCGCTCATCGTCCGTTAATGCCCGGCTGGCAAGTATTTGTTCCATGCGCGCCAGGATCACTTCCTGCTGCAGCGTAGGCTGCAACGGAATAGCCAGAACTTCGTCTTTACGCCAATCATGGTTGCTGCATCCTGCCAGCAATAGTGCTGTCGCAACGTAACACCAGCGCAAGAAAGGCTTCATTTCCCACTCCCGAAGACAAACATTGGATGAACGTCCTGTCCTCCGCTTGCTAATACGCGAGTATCCTACCCACGTGATAAGGACAGCCCCCAACCCTAGCGGCAGGGAGCTGTAAAACTGCTGATACAGTTATTCTGCTTCTGGTGCAGGAGCCGCAGCGGATTCTGGCGCTGTAGCTTCTTTGATGCTCAGGCGCACACGGCCCTGGCGATCAACTTCCAGTACCTTAACCGGTACTTCCTGACCCATCTGCAGATAGTCGGTCACTTTCTCAACGCGCTTGTCGGCGATTTGAGAGATGTGCACCAGGCCTTCTTTACCGCCGCCGATGGCCACGAAGGCACCAAAATCAACGATACGGGTGACTTTACCCTGATACACACGGCCCACTTCGATCTCAGCGGTGATCTCTTCGATGCGGCGGATAGCAAACTTCGCTTTGTCGCCGTCGGTCGCAGCAATCTTCACTGTACCGTCATCTTCAATTTCGATTGTGGTGCCAGTCTCTTCGGTCAACGCACGGATGACTGAGCCACCTTTACCGATCACATCTTTGATCTTGTCTGGATTGATCTTGATGGTGTGAATACGCGGTGCGAACTCGGAGATATCGCCACGTGGCGTGCTGATAGCCTGTTCCATCACGCCCAGAATGTGCAGACGCGCACCCTTGGCCTGGTTCAGAGCCACCTGCATGATTTCGCGGGTGATACCTTCAATTTTAATGTCCATCTGCAGCGCGGTGATACCGTCGCGGCTACCGGCCACTTTGAAGTCCATGTCGCCCAGGTGATCTTCGTCACCCAGAATATCAGACAGTACCACAAAGTTTTCATCTTCTTTCACCAGGCCCATGGCGATACCCGCAACGGCGGCCTTGATTGGCACACCTGCGTCCATCAGTGCCAGGGAGGCACCACAGACGGAAGCCATTGAAGAAGAACCGTTGGATTCGGTGATTTCAGACACCACACGCACGGTGTACGGGAAATCTTCTGGTTTAGGCATCATAGCTAAAACGCCACGTTTTGCCAGACGACCATGGCCGATTTCACGACGCTTCGGTGAGCCCACCATACCGGTTTCACCAACAGAGTACGGAGGGAAGTTGTAGTGGAACAGGAAGCTGTCGGTTTTCTCACCCATCAGCTCATCGATGTTCTGTGCGTCACGCGCGGTACCCAAGGTGGCAGTAACCAGCGCCTGAGTTTCACCACGGGTGAACAGTGCGGAACCGTGGGTACGTGGCAGAACGCCAGTGCGCACGTCCAGACCACGGATCATGTCTTTCTCACGACCATCGATACGCGGTTCGCCACGCAGCACTCGGCTACGTACGACGTTTTTCTCAACGGTGCCCAGGATGTCCTGAATTTCAGACGCGTCCAGAGTTTCGTCTTGCGCCAGCAGTGTTTCCACTACGCTGTCTTTGATCGCATCAACCTGAGCGTAACGCTCTTGTTTTTCGGTGATGTGGTAAGCATCGCCCAGACGGCTTTCGGCCAGCTCGGCTACGCGCGCATGCAGCGCTTCGTTAACCGCTGGTGCCTGCCAGTCCCACTTCGGTTTGCCTGCTTCGGCAACCAGAGCGTTAATGTTTTCGATCACGATTTGCTGTTGGTCGTGGCCAAACACCACCGCGCCCAGCATCTGATCTTCGCTCAGCACGTCCGCTTCGGATTCAACCATCAATACCGCGCCTGCGGTACCGGCAACCACCAGGTCCAGACGGCTTTCTTTCAGCTCGTCTGTGGTTGGGTTCAGTACGTACTGATTGTTGATGTAACCCACGCGTGCAGCACCGATTGGGCCATTGAACGGAATACCGGACAGGCTCAGGGCAGCAGAGGCACCGATCATCGCTACGATGTCCGGGTTTACCTGTGGGTTCACGGAAACCACGGTGGCGATCACCTGCACTTCGTTCAGGAAGCTATCTGGGAACAGTGGGCGGATCGGACGGTCGATCAGACGGGAAGTCAGGGTTTCGCCTTCGCTCGGACGGCCTTCACGGCGGAAGAAGCTACCCGGGATACGGCCAGCAGCGTAGGTACGCTCCTGGTAGTTCACGGTCAGAGGGAAGAAGCTCTGGCCTGGTTTGGCTTTCTTCTGGCCTACTACGGTGACGAATACTGCGGTGTCATCCATGCTCACCATCACGGCGGCAGTGGCTTGACGTGCCATCATACCGGTCTCAAGCGTCACGGTGTGTTGGCCATACTGGAATTTGCGAATAATCGGAGTCAGCAAAATTTAATCCTTAATTGGTGGCGCGCAATCGTTCTTCGACTCGACACGCCTGTGGTTCACTGACCTTCTCACTACATCCTCGCGACTAATGACAATCCTTATCTCTCATGAGATAAAGCCTCTCATTAGCCGCGCGAACCTCTGTAACGGAAGATCCTCAGTAATACATTAACCTGATTTGCTTATGCTTCCTAGAAGAAAGGGGCCACATTTGGCCCCTTTCTACTGAAACTTGCTAGATTAGCGACGCAGACCCAGACGCTCGATCAGGCTGGTGTAACGTGCTACATCTTTACGCTTCAGGTAGTCCAGCAGCTTACGACGCTGAGAAACCATACGCAGCAGACCACGACGGCTGTGGTGATCTTTTTTGTGCTCTGAGAAGTGGCCTTGCAGATGGTTGATCTGCGCAGTCAACAGGGCAACCTGAACTTCGGTAGAACCGCTGTCGTTAGTACCACGACCGAAATCAGCTACGATTTGAGCTTTAGCTTCAACACTTAGAGACATTGTCATACTCCAAAATTATAGATAATAAATACAGGCGCCGATCTCTAATTCAGCAACCCAATGCATAAGCTGCGCCATTCTACTCTTAGAGCAGGGCGATCGCAAGGTGGGCAGGTCAGTCGAAATACTCGACAACCAGGCGACGCGGCGCGACTCGGCCATCATCGGCAATCTCGCCAATGCCGATAAATTTACGTTCATCGCCTTCGGTAATGCGCACCAGACCCGAGGCCGGAGCCCCTGCGGCCTGCACCGGCTGCCCTTGTTTGACGTAACCCGCTACCGCTGGCAACAGGTTCACTTCAGGGAAATCTTCGGCCGGACTGTCCATCGGCATCAGCAACGGATCGAGCAGCTCGCTTGGCGCAATGCCCTGCTCCTGTGCCTGTTCCAATAACGCATTCAGCTGTTCCAACGTGACCATGCGGGCGATCGGGTACTTTGCCACCTGCAGGCGGCGTAGATAAATCACGTGTGCGCCACAGCCCAGTAACTCACCGAGGTCATCCGTAATGGTACGGATGTAGGTGCCTTTCGAGCAGTGAATTTCCAGCTCAAGCTCATCCCCTTCCCAGCGGATAAACTGCAACTCATACACGGTGATGCTGCGTGCTTCACGCGGGACTTCGATACCCTGACGAGCATATTCGTACAGCTTTTTGCCCTGGTATTTCAGTGCGGAATACATCGAAGGCACCTGCTGGATGTTACCCCTGAAGGTGTCCAGCGCGGTATCAAGCTGCGCCTGGGTGAAGTTTACCGGCCGCTCCTGCACGATCTGGCCATCGGCATCCGAGGTGTCCGTACGCTGGCCCAAACGGGCAATCACGCGGTAACGCTTGTCGGAATCGAGCAGGTACTGGGAGAACTTGGTAGCCTCACCCAGACAGATTGGCAGCATACCGGTCGCCAGTGGATCGAGCGCGCCAGTGTGACCCGCGCGGTTGGCATTGTAGATACGCTTTACTTTTTGCAGGGCGTCGTTGGACGACAGGCCCTGCGGTTTGTCCAGCAGCAGTACGCCGTGAATGTCACGGCCGCGACGGCGAGGGCGACTCATTAAGCCTCCTCTTCATCGCCTGATGCACTGCGACGTTCGGCATCGTTCTTCACTACGTTGGTCACCAGGTTGGACATGCGCATGCCTTCAACCAGTGAGTTATCGTAGGAGAAGGTCAGTTCCGGCACTACGCGCAGGCGCATCGCTTTGCCCAGCAGCGTACGGATATAGCCAGAGGCATCCTGCAACGCTTTAATGCCGTTGGTCACCAGATCCGGATCGTGGTTTTCGGTCAGCACGTTCAGGAAGGTGACGTAAACTTTGGCGTAAGCCAGATCGCGAGACACTTCAACACCTGAAACGGTAGCCATGCCGACACGCGGATCTTTGACTTCACGCTGCAAGATCATCGCAATCTCTTTTTGCATTTCTTGTGCCACGCGTTGACCGCGGCTGAATTCTTTTGCCATTTGGAAATCCTCCAGACAAATAGGGGGGCACAAGGCCCCCCTAAAACAGATTTATGCGTTTTTCGAGGCTTAAGCGATGGTACGCTGGATCTCGATGATTTCGAACACTTCGATCATGTCGCCAACGCGCACGTCGTTGTAGTTCTTAACGCCGATACCACATTCCATACCGTTACGGACTTCGTTAACGTCATCTTTGAAGCGGCGCAGGGATTCCAGCTCGCCTTCATAGATAACCACGTTGTCACGCAGCACGCGGATTGGGTTGTGACGCTTGATGTTGCCTTCGGTCACCATACAGCCGGCAACAGCGCCGAACTTAGGTGATTTGAACACATCACGTACTTCAGCCAGACCGATGATCTGCTGTTTGTACTCAGGCGCCAACATACCGCTCATCGCCTGCTTCACTTCGTCGATCAGGTTATAGATCACGGAGTAGTAACGCAGATCCAGGCTTTCTGACTCGATCACGCGGCGGGCAGAAGCATCCGCACGCACGTTGAAGCCCAGGATGATGGCGTTGGATGCCGCAGCCAGGGTCGCGTCGGTTTCGGTGATACCACCGACGCCAGAACCCACAATCTTCACCTTCACTTCGTCGGTGGAGAGTTTCTGCAGTGAATCGGAGATCGCTTCACAGGTACCCTGTACGTCGGTTTTCAGCACGATGTTCAGTTCAGAAACTTCACCTTCGGTCATGTTGGCGAACATGTTCTCCAGTTTGGATTTCTGCTGGCGAGCCAGTTTAACTTCGCGGAACTTGCCTTGACGGTACAGCGCAACTTCACGCGCTTTCTTCTCGTCACGCACGACGGTCGCTTCGTCACCCGCAGCCGGAACGCTGGACAGGCCCAGGATCTCAACCGGGATAGAAGGACCCGCAGAGGTCACTTCACGGCCCAATTCGTCACGCATCGCACGAACACGGCCATACTCGAAGCCGCACAGGACGATATCGCCCTTGTTCAGCGTCCCTTCCTGTACCAGTACGGTAGCCACTGGGCCACGGCCTTTATCCAGGAAGGATTCGATTACCACACCGCTCGCCATGCCGCTACGAACCGCTTTCAGTTCAAGAACTTCGGCCTGCAGCAGGATAGCATTCAACAGTTCGTCGATACCGGTACCGGCTTTCGCAGATACGTGGACGAACTGAGCTTCACCGCCCCACTCTTCTGGCATAACGCCATACTGAGACAGCTCTTGCTTAACGCGGTCCGGATCGGCTTCTGGTTTGTCAATTTTGTTAACCGCAACCACCAATGGCACTTTAGCCGCCTGAGCATGCTGAATGGCTTCGATGGTTTGTGGCATCACGCCGTCGTCTGCTGCTACGACCAGAACCACGATATCGGTCGCCTGAGCACCACGAGCACGCATTGAGGTAAACGCTGCGTGGCCTGGGGTATCCAGGAAGGTGATCATGCCGTTTTCGGTTTCTACGTGGTAAGCACCGATGTGCTGGGTAATACCACCTGCTTCGCCAACCGCCACCTTGGTGGAGCGGATGTAGTCGAGCAGAGAGGTTTTACCATGGTCAACGTGGCCCATGATGGTCACGACTGGCGCACGAGATTCGGCACCGGCGCCGGTGTCACGGTCGCTCATCAGCGCTTCTTCCAGCTCGTTCTCACGACGCAGGATAACTTTGTGGCCCATCTCTTCGGCAACCAGTTGTGCGGTTTCCTGGTCGATGACCTGGTTGATGGTGGCCATCGCGCCCAGCTTCATCATCGCTTTGATGACCTGAGAACCTTTTACCGCCATCTTGTTGGCCAGTTCGGCAACGGTGATGGTCTCGCCGATCACCACGTCGCGGTTCACCACCTGAGCTGGCTTGTTAAAGCCCTGCTGCAGGGTGCTTGGCTTACGTTTGCCTTTACCGCCACGGGTCATGGTGCGAGCTTCTTCGCGGTCTGCTTTAGACTCGGAGAGCTTGTTGCCTTTCTTCTGTTTGGTCGCTTTGCCACCGCGAGTACGGCTACGGCGCTCACCTTCAACTTTGGCGTCGTTTTCGTCTTCGGCTGCACGAGCGTGCTCGGAGGTGGTTACGTGGTAGTCGGCTGTTTCAACCGCAGCGCTTGCGGCTTCCGCTTCGGCCCACTTCTCACCGTTCTCTTCGGCCATACGGCGCGCTTCTTCCGCTACGCGTTTGGCGTCTTCTTCAACCTTACGGCGTACTTCTTCTTCCGCTTTACGTTTCAGTTCGGCGGCTTCGGCTTCACGGCGTGCTTTTTCTGCCTGAGCTGGCTTGGTCATTTCGTCGGTATGTTGATTGGTCACTTTTTCTTTTTCCGCTGAATTACGCTTAGCAATCTCCGCGGCCTCACGTTTGGCTTGCTCTTCGGCAACGCGCTTGGCTTCTGCTTCGCGTTTCGCTAGCTCTTCCGCTTCGCGCCTTGCCTGCTCTTCCGCTTCACGCTGTGCCTGCTCAGCCGCTTCAGCCTGTTGGGCTTCCTGCGGATCGCGATTTACATAAGTGCGTTTCTTGCGGACCTCAATTTGCACCGATTTACTCTTACCGCCGGTGCTCGGAATATTCAAGGTGCTGCGCGTTTTGCGCTGCAACGTGAGTTTGCCTGGCGCACTACCGTGTTCACGGTTCAGGTGCGCCAGTAAGGTTTCTTTCTCGTGCTGTGTCACAGAGTCGGTCTCAGACTTGTTGATCCCTGCATCAGCAAACTGCTGTACCAGGCGATCAACCGGTGTCTGTATCTCTGCTGCCAGCGATTTTACGGTTACATCTGTCGTCATGCTGTTCCTTCCTGCTACAGTTATTACGCGTTGTCGCCAAACCAACAGATATTACGTGCGGCCATAATCAGCTCGCCGGCCTGCTCATCGCTAAGCCCTTCAATATCAGCCAGATCGTCAACACCCTGCTCGGCAAGATCTTCCAGCGTACAAACCCCACGCGCGGCCAGTTTAAAGGCCATGCTACGCTCAAGACCCGGGAGGTTGAGCAAATCATCAGCAGGTTTTTGGTCGCCCAGGCTTTCTTCCTGTGCCAGGGCCAGCGTGGTCAATGCAGCTTTGGCGCGATCGCGCAACGCTTCAACCATATCTTCATCCAGACCGTCGATTTCCAGCAGCTCTTTGATTGGCACGTAGGCCAGTTCTTCCAGCGTAGAGAAGCCTTCTTCGACCAGAACGGTGGCGAAATCTTCGTCGATATCAAGATACTTGGTGAAGGTATCAATGGCGGCATGAGCCTCGGCCTGATGCTTGGCCTGCAGATCGTCCGCCGTCATCACGTTCAGTTCCCAGCGATCATCATCACGATGCTGTTTCAACAGTTGGGAAGCTAAACGCACGTTTTGGCCATTACGGCCGATCGCCTGTGCCAGGTTGCTGGCTTCAACGGCGATGTCCATCGTGCACCGATCTTCATCCACCACGATCGAGGCAACATCTGCCGGGGCCATGGCGTTAATGACGAACTGTGCAGGGTTATCATCCCACAGGATGATATCAATACGTTCCCCGCCAAGCTCGCTCGAAACGGCCTGGACGCGGGCACCGCGCATACCGACACAGGCACCGACCGGGTCGATGCGCTTGTCGTTGGTTTTCACGGCAATTTTTGCACGGGAGCCAGGATCGCGGGCTGCCGCTTTAATCTCAATCACTTCTTCGCCAATTTCCGGCACTTCGATGCGGAACAGCTCTTTGAGCATATCCGGGCTGGAACGGCTGACGAACAGTTGCGCACCGCGCGCTTCCGGACGTACTGCGTACAGTACACCGCGGATACGGTCACCCGGGCGGAAGTTTTCGCGTGGCAGCATGTCTTCACGGCCAATGACCGCTTCGGCGTTGCTACCCAGATCCAGCGCAATGCTGTCACGGTTAACTTTTTTCACCACGCCGGTGACGATCTCACCTTCGTGTTGGCGGAAGGCATCAACCACCATCGCGCGCTCGGCTTCACGCACTTTCTGGACGATAACCTGCTTCGCCGTCTGAGTGGTGATACGGTCGAAGGTCACGGATTCGATCTGATCTTCGATATAGCCGCCCAGTTCCATGGACGGATCTTCATACTGTGCAGCTTCCAGCGTGATCTCACGCGTTGGCTGGGTCACTTCATCAACGGCAACCCAACGGCGGAAGGTGTCGAAATCGCCAGTCTTGCGGTCAATGCTGACACGGACCTCGATTTCCTGCTCATATTTTTTCTTGGTGGCGGTGGCTAAAGCGGTTTCCAGGGCTTCGAAAATCTTCTCACGTGGTAGGGATTTTTCATTGGAAACTGCTTCAACAACAGCCAGAATCTCTTTGTTCATCCTAGTTGCCTCATCCAAACTTTAAAAGTGGGGTACCAGGTTCGCCTTCTGAATATTGCTCAGCGCGAACACTTCATCTTTCCCATCCACAGTAACCGTGATCATCTCACCCTCTACGGACTTGATGATGCCCTGCCATTTGCGGCGGTTTTGTATCGCCATACGCAGAACAACGCTGACTTCTTCACCGAGAAAACGTTGATAGTGTTCCGCGGTGAACATAGGGCGCTCAAGGCCAGGAGAGGAAACTTCCAGGTTGTAAGCGACCGTAATCGGATCTTCGACGTCCAGCACAGCGCTGACCTGGTGGCTGACATCAGCGCAATCATCAACATTGATTCCGTTGTCACTATCAATATAGATGCGTAGTGTCGATTGGCGCGCCCGAATAAATTCGATGCCTACGAGCTCAAAGCCCAACGCCTCTACCGGTGCGGAAAGCATCTCTGTTAATTTTTGCTCTAATGTGGACAAGCCCACCCCCAAGACATAAAAAAAGGGCCTAATAGCCCAGTGATTCTGTTGCCAAATAACAAAAAACCCCGAAAATTCGGGGCTTTATGCAACTGGACCCTGTTTGCCGCAAAGCGGCTTCGGTGCAACTTTCTAGCAAGTGTCATTTTCAAATGTTGATCGAGAAAAGTGGAATTCAATCGAAAAGTGTATTTGAAAATAAACACTTAAAGGAAAGTGGTTGCGGGGGCCGGATTTGAACCGACGACCTTCGGGTTATGAGCCCGACGAGCTACCAGGCTGCTCCACCCCGCGTCCGAAAACGTGGCAAATATTACGCCGATAATTGCAAAAACGCAAGTTATCTCTGGGATTTGGTACCGAGGATGGGACTCGAACCCACAAGCCCGTTAGGGCACTACCACCTCAAGGTAGCGTGTCTACCAATTCCACCACCTCGGTACTGATTTTTACTGCTGACGGCTGTTTCTATTGAGGTCCAAAACAACCGTTTTCAAACTTTTCAGCGGCTTACTGCGGGATATCACTGACCGGTTTAGCTGGTGCTGCCGGAGTGCTAGTCTGCTCAGTTTGCGCTGGCTGACCCAGGTTTTCCCACTCGCTGCCTTTCTTGCCCTGATTGGTGCTCAGGTTGCCCAGGATCAGACTGATGACGAAGAACAGCGTCGCCAGAACAGCCGTCATGCGGGTCATAAAGTTGCCTGAACCGGTCGATCCGAAGAATGTGCCAGAAGCACCTGCTCCGAATGAGGCTCCCATATCAGCGCCTTTACCTTGCTGTAGCATGATCAGAGCAACCAGCCCGATCGATATCAGCAAGAAAATTACCAGAAGAGCTTCGTACATAGTGGTACCTGTATCCTTGCGGGTTCACCGCGTGCCAAATGCTTCTCACCCCAGATGCTTCCAAACTAAAGAAGGCGTGGCGTGTCATTAAAACAGCCCACTGAAGCGGGTGTGAATACTAACCAAAGCCATCAAAGCGCGCAAGGGCAATTTGCAACCACCGATGCGTTTGCGGAAAAAAACAGCAAAAGCATGGCCAATCGGGAAATTTCGCAGGCACCGACAGCGTACCTGCGTAAAAACAGCGTGTTACCCTGCCAGCTTGACCGCATCGGCGATACGATGCGCCAGCGCGATAACCTGCTGTTCATCTTCGCCTTCCACCATCACGCGGATCAGTGGCTCAGTGCCCGATTTACGCAGCAGCACGCGGCCACGGCCAGCCAATTCGGCTTCGACCTGTTCAGCGACCTTCAACACCGCCTCTGACTCCAGCGGATTATGCTCACCGACAAAGCGCACGTTGACCAGAACCTGTGGCAGTAATTTCATACCGCTGCACAGGTCGTGCAGGCTCATGTTATTACGCACGATTGCCGTCAACACTTGCAGGCCAGCGACGATACCGTCCCCGGTGGTAGTTTTGTCCAGCAGGATCACGTGGCCAGAGTTTTCCGCCCCGATGCGCCAGCCCAGCTCTTGCAGTTTTTCCAGAACATAGCGGTCACCCACCTTGGCACGAGCAAACGGGATGCCGAGCTGCTTGAGTGCCAGCTCCAGGCCCATGTTGCTCATCAGGGTACCCACGGCACCGCCGCGCAATTGCCCCTGGCGCAAACCTTCACGGGCGATGATGTAGAGGATCTGATCGCCGTCTACCTTGTTACCCAGGTGATCCACCATCATCACGCGGTCGCCATCGCCATCAAAGGCCAGACCCACATGTGCCTTCTCTTCCAGCACGCGCGCCTGCAGTTGACGTACATCGGTAGCGCCACACTCTTCGTTGATGTTCATACCATTCGGCTCACAGCCGATGGCGATCACTGTGGCACCCAACTCACGCAAAACGCTTGGGGCAATGTGATAGGTAGCACCGTTGGCGCAGTCCACCACGATCTTCAGCCCGTTCAGGCTCAGTTCGCTCGGGAAAGTACCTTTACAGAATTCGATATAGCGCCCTGCGGCATCGACAATACGGCTGGCTTTACCCAGCTCGGCAGATTCGACACAGGTCAGTGGTTTTTCCATTTCCGCTTCTATGGCCTCTTCCACATCGTCTGGCAGTTTGGCGCCGTCGATGGAGAAGAACTTGATGCCGTTATCATAGAACGGGTTATGCGAGGCAGAAATCACGATCCCGGCTTCCGCACGGAAAGTTCGGGTCAGATACGCCACCGCTGGGGTTGGCATCGGGCCGGTAAACGAAGCGGACAGCCCCGCGGCCGCTAAACCGGCCTCCAGCGCTGACTCCAGCATGTAGCCGGAAATACGGGTGTCTTTACCGATGATGATTTTGCGGGAACCGTGACGCGCCAATACCTTACCGGCCGCCCAACCCAGTTTGAGGACGAACTCTGGAGTTATCGGGTTGTCACCCACCTTGCCACGAATGCCGTCGGTACCAAAGTATTTGCGTTCGCTCATGTCTCTACTATCCCTTAGCTGAAAGTGTTGCCTCGACGACACGCATCGCCTCGACGGTTTCTTTGACATCATGCACTCTGACTATCTGCGCCCCCTGCATTGCGGCAATCACCGCACAGGCCACGCTGCCGATAACCCGCTGTTCGGGGGGGACATTCAATAGCTGCCCAATCATCGACTTACGCGACATCCCCACCAACAGTGGCAAGCCAAAGTGATGAAATTCCGCCAATCGGGCCAGAAGCTGATAATTATGCGCTAAATTCTTACCGAAACCGAAGCCTGGGTCGAGTAACAATTTCTGTTTTGTTATACCGGCTGCAATACAGCGGTCGATATGCTGCTGGAAAAACGCGTTAACGTCCGCCATCAGGTCATCGTAATGCGGTGCCTGTTGCATGGTACGCGGCTCACCTTGCATATGCATCAGGCAGACTGGCAGACCGCTTTCGGCGGCTGCCTGCAATGCCCCAGGCTCCTGCAGAGAGCGAACATCGTTGATCAGGTGCGCACCAGCTATAGCGGATTCGCGGATCACGCCAGCTTTTGAGGTATCCACCGAGATAAAAATCTCAAACCGCTGCGCCAAAGCCTCCACTACCGGCACGACACGCTCAATCTCTTCCTCTTCACTGACCTCGGCAGCGCCCGGACGCGTGGACTCGCCCCCCACATCGATCATCGTTGCACCCGCCGAAATCAGCGCGTGTGCATGCAGCAGAGCATCATTCAGCGAATTATGCCGCCCGCCGTCAGAGAAGGAGTCTGGGGTAACGTTGAGGATCCCCATCACCCGAGGATGGTTAAGATCGAGGATTTGGTCGCGCACGGTTAACTGCATGATTAATCTACCTTGGAGTCAATACTACTCTGTTGCCTGGAGTGGAGCCCGCCCCTCTCATCCAAGGAGAGGCAGCAATTTTCTGCCAGCAATAAAAAACCCCGGCTGGCCGGGGTTTTATTTTACGCTACAGCCGATGTTACTTGTCGAGCTGTTCAGACATGGTGTTGCCTGGGTTTGGCGTACGTGGCTCATCTACCGGCGTTGGTGCTTTTGGTGTGCCACCGTTGTCGGAGTTGTTACTTTTCGCCGCGTCGTCCCAACCTGCTGGCGGACGCACATCTTTACGGTTCATCAGGTCGTCGATCTGTGGTGCATCGATGGTTTCATATTTCATCAGTGCATCTTTCATCGAATGCAGGATGTCCATGTTTTCCATCAGCAACGCACGTGCGCGAATGTAGTTGCGCTCAATCAGGGATTTGACTTCCTGGTCGATGATACGTGCGGTTTCGTCCGACATATGTTTCGCCTTGGCCACGGAACGGCCCAGGAACACCTCGCCCTCTTCTTCCGCATACAGCAATGGCCCCAGCTTCTCGGAGAAGCCCCATTGGGTCACCATGTTGCGGGCAATCGAGGTAGCGACTTTAATGTCGTTCGATGCACCGGTAGAGACTTTTTCCGGCCCGTAAATAATTTCTTCTGCCAGACGGCCACCGTACAGGGTGGAGATTTGGCTTTCCAGCTTCTGACGGCTGGCGCTGATCGCATCCCCTTCCGGCAGGAAGAAGGTCACGCCGAGCGCACGGCCACGAGGAATAATCGTGACTTTATGCACCGGGTCATGCTCAGGAACCAGGCGGCCAATGATGGCGTGGCCCGCTTCGTGATAGGCGGTCGATTCTTTCTGCGCTTCCGTCATCACCATGGAGCGACGTTCCGCACCCATCATGATCTTGTCTTTGGCTTTTTCGAACTCCACCATCGACACCACGCGCTTGTTGCCACGTGCTGCGAACAGGGCCGCTTCGTTGACCAGGTTGGCCAAGTCCGCACCGGAGAAGCCCGGAGTACCACGTGCAAGCACAGAAGCATCAACATCTGGCGCCAACGGCACGCGACGGGAGTGCACCTTCAGGATTTGCTCACGGCCACGCACGTCTGGCAGCCCAACCACCACCTGGCGGTCGAAACGGCCTGGACGCAGTAACGCCGGGTCCAGTACGTCAGGACGGTTGGTTGCCGCGATGACGATAATGCCTTCGTTGCCTTCAAAGCCGTCCATCTCAACCAGCATCTGGTTCAGCGTTTGCTCACGCTCATCGTGACCGCCGCCCAGACCTGCGCCACGTTGGCGGCCTACGGCGTCGATTTCATCGATAAAGATGATGCACGGAGCCGCTTTCTTGGCCTGTTCGAACATGTCACGAACGCGGGATGCACCCACACCGACGAACATTTCGACGAAGTCAGAACCGGAAATAGTGAAGAACGGGACTTTCGCCTCACCGGCAATCGCTTTCGCCAGCAGGGTTTTACCGGTACCCGGAGGGCCGACCATCAGCACGCCTTTCGGGATCTTGCCGCCCAGCTTCTGGAAACGGCTCGGTTCGCGCAGGTAGTCTACCAGTTCACTCACTTCTTCTTTTGCTTCGTCACAGCCTGCGACATCGGCAAAAGTGGTTTTAATCTGGTCTTCCGTCAGCATACGGGCCTTGCTCTTGCCGAAGGACATCGCGCCCTTGCCGCCGCCGCCCTGCATTTGCCGCATAAAGAAGATCCAGACCCCAATCAGCAACAGCATCGGGAACCAGGAAATAAAGATGGAAGCCAGCAAACTTGGCTCTTCCGGCGGCTCACCAACAACTTTCACGTTTTTGGTTAACAACGTATCCAGTAACTTCGGATCGTTGACCGGGATGTAAGTGGTGTACTTGTTGCTGTCTTTACGGACAACGTTGATTTCACGCCCATTAATGCGCGCTTCACGGATCTGATCTTGGGTCAGTTCGGTCATGAAGGTAGAGTAATCTACCCTTCGGCCATTAGACTCGCTGGGCCCAAAGCTCTGGAATACCGACATCAACACGACCGCGATGACTAGCCAGAGAATTAGGTTTTTCGCCATGTCACTCAAGGGATTAACCTCATATTACAACTGTGTTAACAAACAGCGTTAGGGTACTACAGTTTCCGCCCTGTCGCTACAATGTACACTTCACGCGAACGTGCGCGAGAAGCGTCTGGCTTACGAATCTTAACCTTCGTAAACAGGGAGCGAATTTCCCGTAGGTACTCGTCAAAACCATCTCCCTGGAACACCTTCACCAGGAAACTACCGCCTGGTGCGAGAACATCACGACACATTTCCAGTGCTAATTCCACCAGATACATCGATTTTGGGATATCGACCGCCGGGGTGCCGCTCATATTCGGGGCCATGTCAGACATGACCACCTGAACCTTACTATCACCTACACGTTCCAACAGTGCTTTGAGGACCAGTTCATCACGAAAATCGCCCTGAAGGAAATCGACGCCAACGATGGGATCCATTGGCAAAATATCACAGGCAATGATACGCCCGTTACCACCAATCTGAGTTACCACATATTGCGACCAACCGCCCGGCGCAGCCCCCAAATCAACGACCGTCATACCCGGCTTGAACAGTTTGTCACTTTGCTGTATTTCATCAAGTTTAAACCAGGCGCGCGAGCGCAGCCCTTTTTTCTGCGCCTGCAGCACATATTTATCGCTAAAGTGTTCTTGGAGCCAGCGACTGGAACTGGCCGAACGCTTTTTATTTGCCATCGAGTATTCCAACTATCCTAAAAAGAGTCTCATGCCAGGTTCGCTTCTCACGTAGACTCAATTCGGTGCAGACCGATTTGGTGATACACATGAGATGGCGGTAGAATGTACCGTTTTCAATCCCAACTTAAGCAAAAAAGACAATGAATCTGAATAATAAACAAAAACAACACCTGAAAGGCCTGGCACATCCGTTAAAACCGGTGGTCATGCTGGGTAATAACGGTCTCACCGAAGGGGTGTTGGCTGAAATTGAGCTAGCTCTGGAGCATCACGAGCTGATCAAAGTAAAAATTGCAGCCGAAGATCGCGAAACCAAAACCCTGATCGCCGACGCTATTGTGCGTGAAACGGGTGCCTGCAATGTGCAAGTGATCGGCAGTACGCTTATTCTTTACCGCCCGTCGAAAGAGCGCAAGATCACTTTGCCGCGCTAATCCGCAATCTGTTTGCTGAGACGGTGCCATGTGCCGGGCTCAGATAAAAGGCCGCTTGCGGCCTTTTTCCTTTCTTTACAAAACCCTGCTGAACTTTTAACCAACCCGGGCGAAATTAAAGATATTCCACTTTCAGAATTTCGTATTCTACATCACCACCCGGGGTTTTGATGACAACAACATCATCTTGTTCTTTGCCGATCAGGCCACGAGCCATCGGCGAGTTGACGGAAATAAGATTTTTCTTAAAATCTGCTTCATCATCACCCACGATGCGATAAGTCACCTGATCTTCGCTATCCAGGTTCATCACCGAGACGGTGGCGCCAAAAATCACGCGGCCAGTCTGAGGCATTTTGGTGATGTCAATCACCTGCGCATTGGACAGTTTGGCCTCGATTTCCTGGATACGTCCTTCACAGAAACCCTGCTGTTCACGGGCAGCATGGTACTCGGCGTTTTCTTTCAGGTCACCGTGTTCGCGTGCGGTGGCGATGTCGGCAATGATTTTCGGGCGACGCACACCTTTCAAATATTCCAGTTCTTCACGCAGCTGTTCTGCGCCAAACAAGGTCATCGGGATCTGTTTCATCGTTAAATACCTCTAAATCTATCCTGTTCAAATATACCCGTGGTCCTGCAAGCTAACCGCAGCTCAACATCCCCAGGGCATTTGCGTCATCCTGACGTGTTCGTATGAAATTACGGCAGGCGTTGCGCCTTCCGTCTCCAGGCGATAAACAAAAGAAACCGAGCTCGGAGGTTTGCTCCAAGTCAGCGTCGATTTTGCATTTTGATACGCATTTTAGCCTAGAGTTCCTTAAGGGTCATCGTTTACTTTATCCCTTGATGCACCGTAGTATGACAGCACGTTATCCAGCTGTTACCCCGAGATTATGCGTTTTTCACGAATTGTCAGTGTATTGGCCTGCGCATTTGCTGTTAATGCCCATGCGGCCCCGGTTGAAGATTACACACAATATTTGCCTGATGGGGCAAACCTGGCCCTGATAGTTCAGAAGATTGGCGCGACCACGCCAACCATCGACTATCACTCACAGCAAATGGCACTCCCGGCCAGCACCCAGAAGGTGCTTACCGCGCTGGCGGCTTTGTTACAGCTCGGGCCGGATTATCGCTTCACCACGACACTGGAAAGTCAGGGCAACATCACGGATGGCGTGTTGCGTGGCAACCTTATCGCCCGTTTCAGCGGAGATCCCACCTTCAAGCGGCAGAATCTGCGCAATATGGTGGCGGAACTGAAAAAACAGGGAGTGCGCGAAATCAGCGGCGATGTGCTGGTCGATACCTCGGTATTTGCCAGCCATGACAAAGCGCCCGGCTGGCCCTGGAACGATATGACCCAATGTTTCAGCGCCCCGCCAGCGGCGGCGATTGTCGATCGCAACTGTTTCTCGGTTTCCCTTTACAGCGCCCCTAACCCCGGTGAGATGGCGTTTATTCGCGTGGCCTCATTCTACCCGGTCAATATGTTCAGCCAGGTGAGAACGCTGGCGAAAGGCTCTGCGGATGCACAATATTGTGAACTGGATGTGGTGCCGGGCGAATTGAACCGCTTTACACTGACCGGATGCCTGACCCAGCGCAGTGAACCACTGCCGTTGGCATTCGCCATTCAAGACGGAGCCAGCTATGCCGGTGCCATCCTGAAAGATGAACTGGTCAAGTCAGGGATCCAGATTGGCGGCCATTTGAAACGCCAAACCCAGCCAGGCATGACGGGAACGGTGATCGCCCAGACGCAGTCTGCACCGTTGCATGACCTGCTGAAAATCATGCTCAAGAAGTCGGACAACATGATTGCCGATACCGTGTTTCGCACCATCGGCCATGAACGCTTTGGCGTACCGGGCACCTGGCGCGCGGGAGCAGATGCAGTACGCCAGGTCCTGCGCCAGAAGGCCGGGGTAGATCTGGGTAACAGCATCGTGGTGGACGGCTCTGGCCTGTCGCGCCACAATCTGCTGGCACCCGCTACCATGATGCAGGCATTGCAATATATTGCTCAGCACGACAGCGAGCTTAACTTTATCTCAATGCTGCCGCTGTCCGGTCATGATGGCACGCTGCGCTATCGCGGTGGCCTGCACGAAGCCGGAGTTGACGGTAAGGTTTCTGCCAAAACCGGAGCACTGCAAGGGGTCTATAACCTGGCTGGCTTTATCACTACGGCCAGCGGCCAGCGCTTTGCCTTTGTCCAATATCTGTCGGGTTACGCCGTGCCACCAGAAGATCAGAAACAGCGCCGAGCGCCGTTGGTACGCTTCGAAAGCCGGTTGTATCGGGATATCTATCAGAACAATTGAGGCCCAAGGTCATGAAGCTACTGATTGTTGAGGATGATGAGTTATTGCAGCAAGGCGTGGCGTTGGCAATGTCCAACGTAGGCTATGCCTGTGATTGTGCGGCCAGTGCTGCGCAGGCCAATAGCCTGATCGTCACCAGCCAGTACAGCATGGTGATCCTCGACCTCGGCTTGCCAGATACTGACGGTGCCACCCTGCTGCGGCAGTGGCGCCGTCAGCAAATCGGCATCCCGGTATTGATCCTCACCGCACGCGACGCGTTGCAAGACCGTGTCGATGGCCTGGACGCCGGTGCCGACGACTATCTGGTCAAACCCTTTGCGCTGATTGAGCTGCAAGCCCGGGTACGGGCACTGCTCCGCCGCTATCAGGGCCACAGCGATAACCTGCTGCAACAGGACGATCTGACGCTCAATCTGTCCAGCCAGCAGGTGTATCTGCAACAGCAGGCGATAGACGTCACGCCGAAAGAGTTTGCCATTCTGTCGCGTCTGATGATGCGGGCCGGGCAAACCGTCAACCGTGAGTTGTTGCAACAGGATCTCTATACCTGGAACGACGATCTGGGCTCGAATACCCTTGAAGTGCATATGCACAACCTGCGCCGTAAATTGGGTAAAGATCGTATCCGCACCGTACGTGGCATCGGTTACCGTTTGGAGCCCGCATCTTGATCAGCATGCGCCGTCGTTTGCTGCTGATGTTGGCACTGATCCTGCTGGTCACCCAGCTTATCAGCGCGTTTTGGCTATGGCATGAAAGCCAGGAGCAGATCAGTTTCCTGGTGGATGAAACCCTATCGGCCAAAGTCCGCAACGAGCGGGTCGATACCGAGATTACCGAAGCGATCGCTTCCCTGCTCGCCCCTTCGCTGATCATGATGGTGGTGACCCTGCTGGCCTCCTTCTGGGCCATCAGCTGGATTATCCGGCCACTGAATCAACTGCAGGAAAAGCTGGAGAAACGTTCGGCAGATAATCTGACGCCGTTGCCGATAACCAGCGACAGTCTGGAGATGGTGGCGGTCACCAAGGCATTGAATCAGCTCTTGTCACGTCTTGACCATACCATCCAGCAGGAACGCCTGTTTACTGCCGATGCGGCCCACGAGTTACGCACGCCGCTGGCGGGGATCCGTCTGCATCTGGAACTGATGGAGCAACAAGGGGTCACGGGCAGTAAGCCACTGATCGGTCGCATTGACCAACTGATGCACGTGGTTGAGCAATTGCTGATGCTGTCACGCGCCGGGCAGGATTTTGCCAGTGGCCATTACCAGCAGTTTGACTGGGTGGCCAACGTTATCGAGCCATTGCAGGAAGAGTTGAATGAGTTAGCCGCTTTGCGCGGGCAAAAGATTGTCTGGCAACTGCCGGCCAGTGCCCCGATCCATGGTGATCCGGTGCTGCTGCGCCTGATGCTGCGTAATCTGGTTGAAAATGCGCACCGCTATGGCCCCAAGAAGAGTGTCATTCGAGTTCAGCTCACCTCAGAGAATAATGGGCAACGCTTACAGGTGCTCGACGAGGGACCGGGTATCAAACAAGAGATGGCTGGAGAGTTGACTCAGGCCTTCCGCCGGATGGACCAGCGTTATGGCGGTAGCGGGCTGGGATTGAATATCGTGATCCGTATCGTACAGCTGCATCGTGGCTGTCTACGCCTGGAAAACCGCACCGATGCCAGCGGCCTGGATGCACAGTGCTGGTTACCAGATAATATTTTGAATCACTAACGTCGCATCATCGATTGAGGTCTCAGCAACCTCAACAAACAACAAGGGCTCGGTTCACTGAACCGAGCCCTTACTTTATTACTATTACGCAGAATTACTTCTGGTAGATGATTTCGACGCCTTCGTCGTCATCTTCATCCCAGTCATCATCCCAATCGTCGTCCGCTTCGGCTTCCAGTTCAGCGATTTGCTCACGGTGGTAATCATCCCACATGAACTCAACTTTTTCTGGCGCGCTTTCTTCGATCGCCATGGCTTTAGGTTGCGTATTGATGAAGTTCATCACGTCCCAGCACAGCGCGTTAACGCCTTCGCGGTTCGCAGCGGAGATCATGTAGTACTTACCTTCCCAACCCATGCCTTCTACGATCGCCTTGGCGCGCTCGGCGGCCTCTTCCTCGTCCAGCAGGTCAACTTTGTTGAACACCAGCCAGCGTGGCTTGTGCGACAGATTCTCGCTGTACTGGTTGAGCTCGTTGATGATGACCTTGGCATTCTCTACCGGATCGGACTCGTCGATCGGAGCAATGTCCACCAGATGCAGCAACACGCGGCAGCGCTCCAGGTGTTTCAGGAAACGGATCCCCAGGCCAGCACCTTCATGTGCGCCTTCGATCAGGCCAGGAATGTCCGCCACCACGAAGCTTTGTTCATGGTCCATACGCACCACGCCCAGGCTCGGTACCAGCGTGGTGAACGGGTAGTCCGCCACTTTTGGCTTGGCGGCAGAAACCGCGCGAATGAAGGTCGACTTACCGGCGTTCGGCAGGCCCAACATGCCCACATCCGCCAGCAGCAGCAGCTCCAGCAGGATATCGCGCATCTCGCCCTTGGTACCCAGCGTTTTTTGGCGCGGAGCACGGTTTACCGAGGATTTGAAGCGGGTATTGCCCAGGCCGTGCCAACCGCCCTTCGCCACCATCAGACGCTGCTGATGACGGGTCATATCGCCGAGGATCTCACCGGTGCCCTGATCCTGCACACGGGTACCGACCGGCACTTTGATTTCGACGTCTTTACCGCGTTTACCGGTACAGTCACGGCTCTGACCATTCTGGCCACGTTCGGCACGGAAAGATTTTTCAAAGCGGTAATCGATCAGGGTATTCAGGTTTTCGTCTGCCACCAGGTAGACGTCACCGCCGTCACCGCCGTCACCGCCATCTGGCCCACCGTTCGGGATGTATTTTTCGCGGCGGAAGCTGACGCAACCATTACCGCCATCACCTGCCACGACCAGGATCGCTGCTTCATCTACAAACTTCATTTACCGTCTCCGTAACTCATTCACCGGGCCGCTTCAAAGAAGCAACCAGGTTGGTTTCTGCCCGTCGCGGCCACCAACGGTGACCAATTGCGGAAAACATGGCGCCTGCAACCACCACAAAAGCACCTATATAGCCAACGACATTCAATGCCGGGGCCATAAATACCTGTGGCCAGGCCAGCGCCAATAAATCTGAAAACAGCAGGGTAAACAGGGGAGTCAGCGTGATTAACGCACTCACCTGGGCCGCCTGCCAGCGCGCCATCGCTTCCGCCAGCGCACCATAACCAATCAGCGTGTTAGCACCACAGAACAGCAGGCAGGCTAATTGCCAGCCGCTGAGCTGGAAAATCACCGCTGGCTTCGCAAGCGGAAATAACGCGATCGCACATAAAGTGTACAACAATACCAGGATCTGCGGTGAGGCCAATCGACGCAGTAATACTTTCTGCGCCACGCCATAGGTCACCCAAACCATGGCCGCACACACGCCCAACAACACACCGAGCGTGTAGTCTGTGAACTGAGTGAAGATCTCGATCAGGCTGACGTTGAAAAACAGCATCAGCCCGCAGATCAGCATCAGAGCGCCAATCACCTGAGTGATACGCATCCTTTCTTTCAGGATCACTACGCTGGCGAACATCATGCCCACCGGCGAGAGTTGGCCGATAACCTGCGAGGCCGTCGGACTCAAATATTGCAGCGAAGAGCTGAAGAAGACAAAGTTGCCCAACAACCCGGCAGTAGCGATCGCCAGCAACAGCAACCAGCGGGGTTGACGGAACATTTTTACCGGGGGTAAACGCCCGCGCACTGCCAGGATCATCCCCAGGCCGATGGCGGCAATCGTAAAGCGATACCAGACGATGGTAAACGGCTCCATCACTTCCAGCACTTCTTTCATTGCGATAGGCAGCGCGCCCCAGCAAACCGCTGTGGTAACCGCCAGAAAAATACCAACACCAGCCTGCTGTTTTTTGTCCATCTTCTCACTGTCTGCGCGTTGTGCCACCAAGCACAAGCAAGCTATAAATGTAAAAAGCCCCGCAACGAATTGCGGGGCTTAACATCTATTTCGTAAGGCTCGAAAAATTATTCAGCTTCGATGCTGATAAATTTACGATTGCTCGGGCCTTTAACTTCGAATTTGACTTTACCGTCTTTCAAAGCAAACAGAGTGTGGTCTTTGCCGCAACCCACGTTGGTACCAGCGTGGAATTTGGTGCCGCGCTGACGAACGATGATGCTGCCTGCCAGTACTGCTTCGCCGCCAAAGCGTTTTACGCCCAGACGTTTAGCTTCTGAATCGCGACCGTTACGAGTCGAGCCGCCAGCCTTTTTGTGTGCCATTAATCCGCTCTCCTAACTTAAGCGCTGATGCCGGTGATTTTAACATCAGTGAACCACTGACGGTGACCTTGCTGCTTACGATAGTGCTTACGACGACGAAACTTAACAATCTTGATCTTTTCGCCACGACCGTGAGCAACCACTTCAGCTTTGATCTTACCGCCATCGACGAAAGGAACGCCGATTTTGATATCTTCGCCATTAGCGATCATCAGAATCTGGTCAAACTCAACCGCTTCACCAGTTGCGATGTCCAGCTTTTCCAAGCGAACGGTCTGACCTTCGCTTACTCGGTGTTGTTTACCACCACTTTGGAAAACCGCGTACATATAAAACTCCGCTTTCCGCGTGCCCAACTGTTCAGTACAGAGCGCGCTATAAATATTCACAATAGGGCGCGAATTCTACGCAATAATCCCGCATATGACAAGAGCAGATTAGGGCCAGAAGGTGAAAAAAGAAGAAAAAAAACACAGTTTCTCTCACAACGTTTATCTGGGCCGATTTTCAAGTACAATCAACAGGACAGTTACCGCCATGTACCGATGTGAGCAGCGTTCTCATCGCGGTCAACAGAAACACAGCTGAAAAAAATACAATGAACCTAGAACAAATTACTGAGTTAACCGCGCAAGATATGGCGGCCGTGAACGCAACAATTCTCGAACAGTTGAATTCCGATGTCACGCTCATCAATCAACTTGGCTATTACATTATCAGCGGTGGCGGTAAGCGCATTCGCCCAATGATCGCCGTTCTGGCGGCACGGGCCTTGCACTATCAAGGCGATAAACACATTGCCGTCGCTGCCCTGATAGAGTTCATTCATACCGCGACCCTGCTGCATGATGACGTGGTGGATGAGTCCGACATGCGTCGTGGCAAGGCGACCGCCAACGCGGCGTTTGGCAATGCCGCCAGCGTGTTGGTGGGCGATTTCATTTATACACGTGCTTTCCAGATGATGACCAGCCTGGAATCGCTGCGCGTGTTAGCAGTGATGTCCGAAGCGGTCAACGTGATCGCCGAAGGTGAAGTGCTGCAGTTGATGAACGTCAACGATCCGAACATCAGTGAAGAAAACTATATGCGGGTCATCTACAGCAAAACCGCTCGTCTGTTTGAGGCGGCGGCCCAGTCATCAGCCATCCTCTCCGAAGCCAAACCGGCCGAAGAGCAGGCGCTGCAAGACTATGGCCGCTATCTTGGCACGGCATTCCAACTGATCGACGATCTGCTGGACTACAGTGCAGACGGCGTGACCCTGGGTAAAAATACCGGCGATGACTTGAACGAGGGCAAGCCGACGCTGCCGTTGTTGCATGCGATGCATAATGGCAATGCCGAACAGTCTGCGATGATCCGTGGCGCGATTGAACAGGGGAATGGCCGCCATCTGCTGGAGCCGGTTCTGGCTACCATGCAGGAGTGTGGTTCACTCACCTATACACGTCAGCGCGCAGAAGAAGAAGCGGACAAGGCGATCGCCGCATTGCAGATTTTGCCCGACTCTCCTTATCGAACCGCACTGGAAGGATTAGCGCATCTGGCGGTTCAACGAGACTTTTAAGAAACTTAAGTTTCCAAATATTCAAATAGGCCTGCGTTGCGGGCCTATTTATTTGCCTTGCTAATGAGATCCAGTAGCCCCGCAGCCCCCTTCGCCGCCAGAAAAGTCAATAAAACCGCGTATTCGTCTGGTTTCATACCTGCCAGATAGCTCTGCAAACGTAGCCAGGGATCGCCATCACGGGCGACGGTATAAGCCGCCGGTTCCTCTGCGGCAAGGGGGTAGCTCTGGGGATACAACTCGTTTTGGGTCGAGAGGGGCAGGCTGCTGATATGATACTCCTTAGTCACCCCCTGCTTGCCAAAACGCCGCTGCCATCGCCAGTTTTTCTCACGTGCCCGCTTATTGATCCCTTGCGGGGAGTTGCCCAATTCCCCCTTCCCTTTCAGTTCGTTGGCGGTAAACCATTCCTTGTCCATTCCCCCTCCTTGATCTCGGCGTTGTCCCTAACTGACTTATCAGACCTTCCAGTTGCATGAACAACTAATGCCAATAAGCTAGTTATAACATTAACCAGGCCGTTGCCAATAACCAAAAAACTGGCGCAATACTCAAGAAATATTTACCAAACAAAGGAAGGGAAACACTGAAGCAACGCAGAAAGCAGCTTGGTGGGAGCCGCATATGGCTAATCGGGCGCGGTTCAATGCGGCCCCTTATGTAGCGCAGGTCAGTTAGGGAATGGCTCACTGCTTATTTTTTTCAGCAATCCAGGTCAGCAGGCTATCCATACCTTCACGCATCAAAAACGCCATCACTTTGCCACGCTCACTGTCTGAAAGGTGGTAATAGTATTCGATCCACACCGCCAGCGAGTCCTGACGCCCGGCCTCATAGACCGCAGGCTCTTCACGCAATACCAGCAGGTTTTTGACGCCGGTAGGCAAGCTGTCAAAATGGTATTCCAGCGCCTTGCCTTGAACGCCTTTGCGGCGACGGCTGAGCCAATTTTCGCGCCGGGCCATCAGATTGATTCCCTGTGTAGAGGACGGTAATCCTGCGATGCCTATCAACTCCTTGGCAGCAAACCACTCGTTTTTCATAGCCATGATCTCGGGACAATAGTGTGGCAAGACAAATTTTTCAGAAACCATAAGGTATTTTCTGGAAACTTGGTGGTATCCTAGTTTCTGAATAAACGCTTCACGTTGTTCAAACGATTAATACTTACCTGTTAGTTATACCACTAACAGAACTTTCTCTAATCAAAAAAGGAATGAAAATATGAATTCACGGGACCCAGATTGGCATCCAGCAGACGTCATCGCGGCTTTGAAGAAGAGAGGTACCACTCTGGCAGCGGTGTCACGAGAGGCAGGGCTAAGTTCTTCGACGTTGGCCAACGCGCTGTCACGTCCTTGGCCAAAGGGAGAATGGTTGATTGCTGACGCACTGAACGTGCATCCGGCAGAGATCTGGCCGAGCAGGTATTTTGATCCGCTTACCCATCATCTGCGAGATCGGAAAAGTCGAATCAAATCATGATAAACATAAGAAAGCCGCCGGATTCGGCCCGGCGGCTTATCAAAACATCACATACTGAGAGATCAGCTGTTGATAAACTTCTCGCCCAGTTCGATATCTTTGTGCAGTACGTCCAGCATTTCGCTCAGCGCTTTTTGCTCGAAGGCGCTCAGGGTACCGATGTCTTTACGCTCTTCGATACCGTTTTTACCCAATAGCAGTGGCTGTGCAAAGAAGCGGGCATATTTGCCATCCCCTTCAACATAGGCACATTCAACGACGCCTTTCTCACCGCTCAGCGCACGCACCAGAGACAGGCCAAAACGTGCAGCAGCCTGGCCCATAGACAGGGTTGCAGAACCGCCACCGGCTTTGGCTTCAACCACTTCGGTACCCGCATTCTGGATACGTTTGGTCAGATCAGCCACTTCCTGATCGCTAAAGCTTACGCCTGGGATCTGCGACAGCAAAGGCAAGATGGTCACGCCTGAGTGGCCGCCAATCACCGGTACGTTCAGTTCTTCCGGTTGTTTGCCTTTCAGTTCCGCAACGAAGGTGTTGGAACGGATGATATCCAGCGATGTGATACCAAACAGTTTGTTTTTGTCGTACACACCCGCTTTCTTCAACACTTCTGCCGCAATGGCCACCGTGGTATTCACCGGGTTGGTGATGATACCGATGCAGGCTTTCGGGCAGGTTTTGGCCACTTGCTCGATCAGGTTGCGTACGATGCCAGCGTTAACGTTGAACAGATCGGAACGATCCATCCCTGGTTTACGCGCAACGCCAGCAGAAATCAGCACCACGTCCGCACCATGCAGCGCAGGGGTCGCATCTTCGCCACTGAAGCCTTTGATTTTAACTGCGGTTGGGATGTGGCTTAAGTCAACGGCAACGCCTGGGGTAACAGGGGCAATGTCGTAGAGGGAGAGTTCAGAACCTGAAGGAAGCTGGGTCTTGAGTAGAAGGGCGAGGGCCTGGCCAATACCGCCAGCAGCACCGAGAACTGCAACTTTCATCCTATACTCCTTTATTGTCTTAAATATAAAAGCGCCGTGAATTCTTTGGTCACGGACCTTAATTTATCACGCCTTTAAAAACAACCTCTTAACAGTCGGTTTTAGATCTGACGCAATAAAATGGCCGATGTTGCGAGCATTTTAAAGTAAATAGCTTATGCATTAAGGGCATAGCGCACACTAATCGAAAATAGTGCCAAGCTTTTCACGATCACGTTAACCGGCGGTTACATTACACCCTTACGTAACATCAGAACAACATCATTTTAATAACATTTTCGTTACCGGAGAGCTGGCTCGCTTCCCGCACCAAAAGGGCATATTCATGAGCAACGGATTTTGTTAAAATTGCGCTCTTGCCTTTCTGTCTGGGCATTTTTAATTTTCCAGACAGCCCCACATTGCATAAAAATGCATTTATATGCATAATAATCAGCTCTATTACCAACATTCCACGGTGCAAAATGCGTAATCCCGCAAAGCAGGAAGATCTGATCAAGGCGTTTAAAGCGTTATTGAAAGAAGAAAAATTCAGTTCTCAAGGCGAGATCGTTTTGGCGCTGCAAGAAGAAGGCTTCGAGAACATTAACCAGTCCAAGGTATCACGCATGCTGACCAAGTTCGGGGCGGTGCGCACGCGTAATGCAAAGATGGAGATGGTGTACTGCCTCCCGGCCGAACTCGGTGTCCCAACCACCACCAGCCCGCTCAAGAATCTGGTGCTGGACGTGGACCATAACGACGCGGTGGTGGTGATCCATACCAGCCCTGGTGCGGCGCAGCTGATTGCCCGCCTGTTGGACTCGCTGGGCAAATCCGAAGGGATCCTGGGCACCATTGCCGGTGACGACACTATTTTTGTCACTCCGGCCAGCTCCTTTACCGCACGCCAACTGTTTGAAGCCATTCTCTCCTTGTTCGAACAGGAACTTTGATGCATTCAGTACCGCCTGCGGCTTTCTGTCACGGGCGGTGCATCCTTTATTAATTAACCCTTCATTTACTTCTTCTGCGCTGCCTACCACGTTTAAAACTGCTAATAAGCCGACCGACAGCACATTTCAAAGACATTTCTGGGTGACTGGTGATAGTGACTGGAAGTTTCCGCACTTTTAGTCAAAAACACTTAGCTCATTGAAATTACAAAAATTTAACATCAAAAGCGCATTTTATCGCCGTTTTTTATTCCATAAGGTTATTAAAAGTAACGCCCACCCCAATAAAGTTTCACTAGAAACTGTTAGTCAGCTATTAATATTTGCCGTTACTAGATGTATACTCATTTCCGTGACGTAAATCACAGTTCATTGGAACTGATAAAAGAATACGAAGAGGATAAATCATGAAAATTAAAGCTACCGTAGCAACAATCAGCCTGCTGTCCATGCTGTCTTTCGGCGCATTTGCAGCACAATCCATCGATGCTTCCCAGGCTGAAAAACTGCAGTCTGCCGGTACCATCACCGTAAGCGGCGTCGGTGCAGCTCCTTCTGATATCCGTCAGGCACTGTCTGCTAAAGCCGATGCCCAAGGCGCGACCGCTTACCGCGTGATCGAAGCTCGTAACGAAGGCAACTACCACGCTACCGCCGAGATTTACAAATAAGTACAAGATATTATTTGAGCATTGCACGACAACTCTCTGGTAAAAACCCAAGTAGATAACCGCCTTCAAGTATAAAAAACGCTGTAAAGCCCTTCCAGGCCGTTATCTCTGAACGATTAAGGATCCAAGTATCATGAACATGAAAACGACTCTCGTTGCACTTAGCCTGCTGTCTGCCGTTTCTTTCGGTGCTTCTGCGGCTAACCTGGTCACTGATGCCCAAGCCAGCAATCTGCAGTCTGTCGGCACCATTACCGCTAGCGGCGTGGGTGGCGCACCTTCTGATATCCGTCAGGCGCTGTCTGATAAAGCGGACCAGCAAGGGGCCAAAGCCTACCGAGTGATCGAAGCCTATGAAAATGGCAACTGGCACGCAACGGCTGAAATCTACAAGTAAAAAACCGAGGTCGCGCTTACTGAACTGACTACCCTCGTCACTGCCACTGCCGAGTTCTCAGGTAAACGTTATATCCTCGGAAATTGTCGTCGTCCTATCCGACGAACCCCATTGCCCTCGCTCGCGAGGGCTTTTTTATGGGTGTAAAAAAGGCCGCTCAGCGGCCTTAATATTACAACGGGAGCCGCATGCAGCTCCCGTTTAGCTAATGTCAGTAGGTTTCTTTCGGTTCGGCCTTGTTAGCCAGCCCCGCCAGCAGCTTGTCATGAATGCCGCCAAATCCGCCGTTGCTCATCACCAGAATATGGTCACCCGGCTGTGCGGTTTTCACGATCATCTCCACCAGCGTATCCAGATCGGCACTCCAGTGCGCAGGCTGGACGCAAGCTTCAGCAACTTCCGCTACCTGCCACGGAATGTGGTGAGGCTGGAACAAGAACACTTCGTCAGCACGGCCCAGTGACGGGGCCAGATCGTTTTTACTGATCCCCATTTTCATGGTATTGGAACGAGGCTCCAGCACGGCCAGAATGCGCGCGGTGCCGCCCACTTTGCCACGCAGCGCCGCCAAGGTGGCCAGAATGGCGGTCGGATGATGGGCAAAGTCGTCATACACCGTGACGCCATTGGCTTCACCGCGCAATTCCAGACGGCGGCGGGCATTGATAAAGTCACCCAGCGCTCGGCAGGCATCGGCTGGCTGTACGCCAACATGGCGGGTGGCGGCGATCGCCATCAGGCCGTTATGCATGTTGTGTTCGCCCACCAGCGCCCAGTTAACCTCGCCCACCTTTTCGCCGTTGAGGAACACTTCGTAATGGCTGGCATCCGTCGCCAGTTTGTGCGCGCGCCACGCGCCCCCTTCCCCAACCCATTCCTGTTCGCTCCAGCATCCCATCGCCATCACCTGTTTCAGATGGGTGTCGTTTTCCGGCAGGATAATCTTGCCTTGGCCCGGCACCAGGCGCACCAGATGATGGAACTGCTTCTGGATGGCTTTCAGATCGTCAAAGATATCGGCATGATCGAACTCGAGGTTGTTCATGATCAGCGTGCGCGGGCAGTAGTGAACAAACTTGGAGCGTTTGTCGAAGAAGGCACAGTCATACTCATCGGCTTCGATGACAAAGAACGGGCTGCCGCCAAGACGGGCCGAGACATCGAAATTGCCCGGTACGCCGCCAATCACAAAGCCCGGCTGATAGCCACAGGCTTCCAGGATCCAGGTCGCCATTCCGGCGGTGGTGGTCTTACCGTGTGTTCCCGCTACTGCCAGCACCCAGCGATCGCGCAGGACATAATCATGCAGCCACTGAGGGCCAGACATGTAAGGAATGCTCTGTTCCAGCACCGCTTCTACGCAAGGATTACCACGGCTCATGGCATTGCCGATAATCACCAGATCCGGAGCCGGATCCAATTGGGCAGGATCGTAGCCCTGGATCAGTTCGATCCCTTGCTTTTCCAGTAAGGTGCTCATCGGAGGATAGACGTTGGCATCTGAACCGGTCACCTCGTGCCCCAGTGAACGAGCCAACATGGCTAGCCCCCCCATAAAGGTGCCGCAGATCCCAAGAATATGTATGCGCATTAGGTTTCTCATTTTAGTGCATCGATTTGCTGCCTATTCTAGCGCTCAGAATCGCTCAGAAGAAATGGATTTGCCTATGAATCGCAAGTTGCTTTGGGCTACACTGCTGACGAAAACGTTGGCGGTATGTTAACAAGCCGCTATCCATCCGTAGATTCAGGGATTGTGTCATGAAAACGTTAGGCGAATTTATCGTCGAGAAACAACACGACTTCTCTCACGCCACCGGTGAGCTGACTTCATTACTTTCAGCCATTAAACTGGGTGCCAAAATCATTCACCGTGATATCAACAAGGCGGGTTTAGTTGATATCTTGGGGGCTAACGGCATTTCCAACGTTCAGGGCGAAGTTCAGATGAAACTGGACCTGTTCGCGAACGAAAAGCTGAAAGCCGCGTTGAAGGCTCGTGGTGAAGTAGCGGGCATCGCTTCGGAAGAAGAAGACGAGATCGTGATTTTCGACGGCGAGCGAGCTGAGAATGGCAAGTATGTGGTGCTAATGGATCCGTTGGACGGCTCGTCCAACATTGATGTGAACGTCTCGGTCGGGACGATCTTCTCTATCTATCGCCGCATCACTCCGATTGGCACGCCAGTCACCGAAGAAGATTTCCTGCAGCCTGGCCATGCCCAGGTAGCGGCCGGTTATGTGGTTTATGGCTCTTCCACCATGCTGGTATACACCACCGGTTATGGCGTACATGCCTTTACCTACGATCCGTCTCTGGGGGTGTTCTGCCTCTCCCACGAGAAAGTGCGCTTCCCGGAAAAAGCCAATATGTATTCCATCAACGAAGGTAACTACATCAAGTTCCCGCTCGGGGTGAAGAAATACATCAAATACTGCCAAGAGCAGGATGAAGCCACCCAGCGCCCTTATACCTCACGCTATATCGGTTCACTGGTTGCCGACTTCCACCGTAACCTGCTCAAAGGCGGCATCTATATCTATCCAAGCACCGCCAGCCACCCAAAGGGTAAGCTGCGTCTGCTGTATGAATGCAACCCGATGGCGTTCCTGGCGGAACAGGCCGGGGGTAAAGCCAGCGATGGCAAAAACCGCATTCTGGATATCGTGCCGGAGCAACTGCACCAGCGTGCGCCATTCTTCGTCGGAACCAAATCGATGGTAGAAGACGCCGAACGCTTTATTGCTGATTTCCCGGACCAGTAACGAGATAAAAGGGGCGGCGTGCCGCCCCTTCACATCACAGTTTGAACACAGCCATACTCTGTGCCAATAGCTGCGCCTGCTCTTCCAAAGAGCGCGTTGCCGCCGCAGACTCTTCCACCAGCGCCGCATTCTGCTGTGCCACCTGATCCATTTGCACTACCGCCAGGTTGACCTGCTCGATACCACTGCTTTGTTCGCGAGTGGCCGCCGAGATTTCACGCATCAGCGCCGTGACGCGCCCGACTTCACCGGTTATTCCGTTCATGGTCTTCGCCGCCGTTGCCGCCATCTGTTCACCTTCCCGCACGCGGTGTTGTGAAACTTCGATCAGCCCTTTGATCTCTTTGGCCGATTGCGCACTACGTTGAGCCAGGCTGCGTACCTCACCGGCCACCACGGCAAAACCACGGCCTTGTTCACCGGCACGTGCCGCCTCTACCGCCGCGTTGAGCGCCAGGATATTGGTCTGGAAGGAGATCCCGTCCATCACGCTGATGATGTCGGCGATGCGTCGGGAGCTGTCGGTAATGGCCTGCATCTTGCTCATCACCTGGCTGACCACGTCACTGCCCTGCTCGGCAATATCGGAGACGCTCAGTGCCAACTGGTTAGCCTGTTCGCAGTTTTCAGCATTCATTTTCACCGTAGAGGTCAACTGCTCCATGCTGGCGGCGGTTTGCTCCAGCGAAGCGGCCGATTCCTCCGTACGCTGCGCCAGATGAACGTTGCCCGCAGCCAACTCGCGGGAACCGGTATCGATCTGGCTGCTGGCATCGCGGACTTTACTGACCGACATCACCAGCGATTGCTGCATACGTTGCATCGCGCGTACCAAGCGCCCCATTTCGGTCTCGCCCTCACCGCTGATATCGTGGGTCAG
Organism: Serratia sp. 2723; assembly: GCF_050434425.1. Taxonomy (NCBI): domain Bacteria; kingdom Pseudomonadati; phylum Pseudomonadota; class Gammaproteobacteria; order Enterobacterales; family Yersiniaceae; genus Serratia; species Serratia sp. 2723. The sequence continues at coordinate 119,922 of NZ_JBNDIN010000001.1, read as the reverse complement.
ATCCCCGGCGGCGATATGCTCCAATTGGACGATCGACTCATCTAACGGGCGCAGCAAGATCACGCGCATAGCAAACCAGGCCAGCACCGCCAGTAACACGCTGAGCAGCCCAGCCACGACAATCAGGATAATCTTGGTGCTGGCATTACTTTCTGCCTCATGCGCACGCTGCTGGCCAATATCCATGGCAAACGCGCGGAATTCACTAAGATCGGCTTCAAAAGCAATGCTCAGCCTGGAGATATGATTTTCTTGAATGGCATAATAGTCATCCAACTTCCCCGCCTTGATCGCCGCCGCCATGGGCGCAATGCCCTGTTCCAGATAGGCACGATAGCTCGCCTGCATCCGCAAAGAGAATTGGCGACCCCGTTCGGTCACTGTTCCCACATCGACAAAGCGCGCCATTTCCTTTTTCGACTGTTCCAGATAGCCATAAATGCGCCCCACCGAGGCGTCAGCAACCTCAATCTGACCAATCTCGCGCTGGCGTACTGCAAGCGAAGCAGCCGTTCTGGCCCGTAGCGCCAAATTGGAGCTGTTGGCCAACGAACCCAGTTCTTCCCCCAGGATCTGGTTCAGAGTCTGTAGCGAACGCGTTCCTTCGTTAATGGCTTTAACCCCGATGATGCTGACAACAATCAACAGCAACGTCATCAGGCTCAACAGGGCAATCAGCCCGGCCTTAACGGTGATCTTCTTTAACATGAGTGTTTCCCGGCTTTAGAAAATAAGTGGCATCAGATGTAGAGGAGGCAAAAAGACAGGGTCAGCTAGCTACTGGACCATTATTATTTGGGGAAGTTATCGGCAGCCGAGGAGTAAACTTCAATCATTAAGGGATTAATCTGGAAAAGTTGCTGTTATCGACCAGGCAGTAGCTCAATGATGAAAAGGGCGGGAAATCACAAAAGACTCCGCTATAATAGCCGCCACTCCATTTCTGGTTTGATTAAAGGAAACCGACATGAGCTTGAACCTGGTCCCTGCTGGCAAAGACCTGCCAGAAGACATCTACGTAGTTATCGAAATCCCGGCTAACGCCGATCCAATCAAATACGAAATCGACAAAGAAACCGGCTCGCTGTTCGTTGACCGTTTCATGTCCACGGCGATGTTCTACCCGTGCAACTACGGTTACATCAACCATACCCTGTCACTGGATGGTGATCCGGTAGACGTGTTGGTGCCAACCCCATACCCACTGCAACCGGGCTCAGTGATCCGCTGCCGCCCAGTTGGCGTGCTGAAAATGACCGATGAAGCCGGTGAAGATGCAAAACTGATTGCCGTACCGCACAGCAAACTGACCAAAGAGTACGATCACATTAAAGATGTGAACGACCTGCCAGAACTGCTGAAAGCGCAGATCAGCCACTTCTTTGAACACTACAAAGATCTGGAAAAAGGTAAATGGGTGAAAGTGGAAGGTTGGGCAGACGCTGCCGCAGCCAAAGCTGAGATCGTTGCCTCTTTCGAGCGCGCCAAGAAGTAATGCGCTGCCCGAATTTCTGATGAAAAAACACCGCCCAGATGAGCGGTGTTTTTTTTACTGCTTTTCGTCAAGACGCTTGAGCCAGTCACCGCTTTCAATCCGCGGGAAACCATCCACACTGTGTCTATACAGGTAGATCCACGCACTGCCATAAGGCGTGCGGATCAGCTCGCGCTTGTAGTCTTTGGTATTGCTTTTCAACTCGTCCAGCTCGGCCAGAATCGATGAGTTAATACGATACACTTCGCAGTGTACCGTGCCCTCTCCAGGGATCGCAGCCGGGTAGTGGCCCAGATTATAAAGCTGGTAGCCTTCTAACTCATGTTCACCCAACCATTGGGCGTTGGTCATCCAATGGCTGTTTCCCTGTTTGCGTCGTAAACTGCCGTAGACAATTATTCGCATAGCTAAAACTCAAACTGATAGAGCACATCCAGTGCCTGGTCTAGACCAGACACCGCTTCCAGATACAACCTAGGCATCAGGCGGTATCGCAACGTCAGCGTGGCCAATGAGTCGAAGATCCCCACCCCATATTTTACTTGTAAGCCAGGGAGGACATAGCCGCTCACCACTACCTGAGAGCTGTCACCAACTCCCTCGGTATCCAGGGCCAGATTACTTACGCCAAACGCCTCGCCGATTTTACCCACAAGTTGACCACTTTGTGCAACCCCCATACCAATTAACATTGAGGTCATGGCATTGCCATCGGCACCGCCAGCCCCTAATCCCTGGCCGCGCAGCAGGTAAGACAGCGCTTCTTGCTGAGACATGGCCGGATCAGAGAACACTTCCAGCCTTGGCGCATCGGCCATGCCGGTCACGCGGACACCGGCGGTCACGTCATTTTCCGTAGCATCCGGATTACGGATCGCCTCGATATTCAGCAGCGGTTGATCCGGTGGCCCAGAGAATATCAGTTGGCCTTTGCGCACCAGCAGATCCTGCCCATAAGCATGGAAACGCCCCGATGGAATATTAATTTGGCCATGCACCCCCAGACCATTGCGATCCTGTGCCACACGCAGGTCGCCACGCAGTCTGGCTTTCAGGCCAAATGCATCCAGACGCACGTCGTTACCCACACGGATCGTCAGATTGCTGTTGATTGGGATCCCTGCTGTCGCCGGTTGGATCGGCTTGAGCTGGTTATCCAGCATCACTTCATCAGGAGAAACCCCGACTGCGCTTTCTGGCAGTTCCTGCACCGTGATGCGAGCCCAAGGAATAGCCACGCTACCGTCGAGTGAGAACAGCTGCGGCGTGGCTTCAAACACCACATCCGGTGAAACATCAATACGTACCATTGGTGGCAGGGTCACCCGCAACCGATCGCCCTTGGCGGCAATACGTGCACGCCAGGCATTGATATCCCGCCAGTCGGCATCCCCGGCCAGATTGAGCTGCCCATGCGTGGTCGCCAGCAACCCTTCCAGGGTCGAGGTCATCCCATTGAAGTTCAGCGCCAGGCGGCCTTCGGTCATATCGAACGGCATCCAGTGGCCAGCGATCGCCACCTTATCCAGCGCCAGACGGCCAAACACTAGCGGGTTCTGCGCATTGCCGCCTAATTGCAGGTTGGCATTCAGCATCCCCGCGGCTTTTTCGCCCTGCGTCAAAATCGGGTTAAGCAGCGCCAGCGACACATTGGTGATATTTACGTTGCCGCTGATGGCACGACGCACCTGCGGATCGGCGATCTGAACGTTGCCGTTAAACTGGCCGTTATTGGTCAGCTTGATCAGCCAGTCTGCCTGCGCCCGGCCATTGTTCAGACCCGCATTGAGGTTCAGCGTGTCAAAAGCGATCGGCAATGCGCTGCCCTGCACCTGCTGCACCACTTTTACCCCTTTGCCCACCAGTGAAACCTTCGCCTGTGGCAATGCGCCACCCGGTTGCCAACTCACGTCAGCTCGGCCGCTAAAGACCCCGTTCATGGCGGTATCCGGCCCCAGGAACGGTTTGATCATTGCCAGGTCGAAGCGGTTGAGTACCACACTAGCCTGGCCGCTGGCCCCCGCCTCGATGGTTTTAGGTACGCACAGCTCGGCATTCGGGTTCACCCAGCAATGCGGTCCTACGCTGACCTTCTGTTGCGTGTTCAGGTAATCCAACGCAATGGCACGGCTAAGACGCCATTCACCCACCGGTGTATCAAAGCGAGTGTTGTTCAGGTTGCCTCGCCAGCGCTGTTGCTGACGATCAAAGCTGCCCTCCAGGGCCAATTGCCCGGAAACCGGCTTGCCGTCGATATTCACTTGCAGCCGGTGCTGGCGCTCGTTGCCTCTGGCATCCAACGTCAACAGATTGATCTGCAATGCATCCTGTTTCAACTGTTCAACCCGTACCGCCAGTTGCCCCTGGATCTGATCGCTGGAACGGACATCGCCGTCAATCTTCACCCGATTGATATGCAACGCCTGCCATTGCAAGCCTGTCGCGGTCAGGTCTGCCAACAGCTGCGGTGCCTGCAGATTACCGCGCAGCTTCAACTGCCCACGGACATTGCCGGCAAGCCCCGGTAAAGCACCGTCGAGATGCGCTGCATCAACATTGGCATCCAGCACCCAGCTCTTCTCATCCAACTGGCCTTTAACGCTGAGCGTATTGCGCCCTAAGGCCAGATCGATACCGGGGATCGCCCACTGCCCGGCCGCATTGCCACGCAGAGAGCCTCGCGCCGATACCTTGTTTTGTTTTACATTGCCGTCGAGCTGCAGCACCGGCACCTGTAATTGCCAACTGCCGCCATGCAGGCTGCCACGGGTGGTGATTTTCCCTTCCAACCGCGCCGGCCATTCCGGCCATTGCTTGGCGGTATTAATACCCGACAGCGTCAGCTGTGACGTCCAGCTGATCGCTTTGCTCCAGTCCACCAACGCCGTCAGATCGGTGTTCCCCTCCAGCGCAACCAACCGCAGGCGCTCGAGTCTGAACTGTTCAAGATTACCTTTACCATCAAGCTGTAGCACTGCCGGTGGCAGATCCTGGCCTTTGAAATTGGCACGGGTAGAGAGCGCATAATCTGCGGCCTTGCCGTTAAAGCGCAGGCGGAAGTCATTAACCTGATACTGCGCCTCGCCGGTCAGCGGCCATTTCAGCTGTTTGCTTTGCAGCGTCAGCGCCAAGGGTAAACCCACCTCTGCCAGCTGGGTTTGCACATCCAGCTGCGCACCAACGGGGCCAGACAGATTAAGCGCCACTTTCAGCTCTTCACGCAGGCCACCCGTCACATTCAGCTTCACCTTCTCGCCTTTCAATGGATCGATATTCAGCGTGCTGTTGGCCACCATCTCCACCGGCCAACTACCGGTCAGCGTTGCCTGCCCTTTGGCGGAAAGCATACCTTGTGGCGATCTCACGTCGAAGCGATCTAGCTGAATATGCTGATCTTTGGTGCTGGCCTGTAGCTGCAAGCGGGTGATCGATACCTCTGTGTCCCCGGTCAGATGCAGTTGCTCGCCGCTAATATCCTCAACGCTAATATCAAGCGGCAGACGAATTTCTGGCAGATCCGGCAGCAACGGTTTGGCAAACAGCGCTTTCAGGGTTTCGCCCAACGGTTTCTCTTCCACTGGCGGTGGCACCAATGCTGGCGCAACCGTCGTTTTCTCTACCACCTTGTCCGCCACTTTCTCCACTGCAGGCTGCAGCACCTCCGGCAAAGGATTTGCAGGTGTTTTTGGCAAGGCAATGAGCAAAGCTCGGATCGTAGTTGGCCTCAGCGTCAACGCACGTTCCTGCCACTGCGCGCCAGTGCTGAATTCCCCCAGCGAGATCGCCGTATCGTCCACGGTAACTTTGACGTTGTTCAACGCCAGCTTACGCAAGGTAATGGGATAAGGCGTGCTGAGATCGCCGATCGGTTCGCTGCTTTCCTCAACAGGCGCAGCAGGAGCCATTTCAGCGGTTTTCACCACCACATCGACATCCTGTGCAGTCAGCGCATTGACGCACAATGAACTGTGTTTGAAACAGGAGAGATCGAGCGAGAGATGGAACTGCCCGGCGTTAACCGCCACGCCCGGCATCTGATACTTCACGCCTTTCAGGGTCAGATCGCGCCAGCCGCCGCTGACCGCCGCAATTTCCAGCCCGGGTACCCAACGGGCAGCGCCGTTGATCAGCATATGCAGGCCGGAAGTGGTGCCAAGCAGAAACGCCAACGTGCCAATCAGCAACAACAGCAGGATCAAAAATCCCAGACAAATCTTTTTTATCAGGCTCATAGTTCAGGCCCCAAACCGATATAGAACTGTAGGCCGTGGGTCTCTTTATCCCCAACCGGCGCGGCGATATCCAGTTTCACCGGCCCTACCGGTGACTGCCAGCGCACGCCGACACCCGCCCCCGTCTTGAAATCGCTGTCTGAGAATTTATTGACCGCCTGCCCAGAATCCACAAACATCGCCCCCCACCAACGGCCAGTGACGTTATATTGATACTCAAGCGACCCCGTCGCCATTTTAGAGGCACCTGTCAGCTTGCCGTCATCTCCACGCGGGGAAATACCCTGGAATTTATAACCACGGATACTGCGATCGCCACCGGCGAAGAAGCGCAAATCCGGCGGCACTTTGTCAAAATCATTGGTTTCAATCCAGCCAACCTGACCACGGACTACAAAGCGGTTTTTCTCCCCTAAGGTGCGGATCCAGACGTTCTGCGCCTGCAGTAACGCAAAATCGACCCCGGAGCCCCAAGTGGTGTCCGACACGTCAATGGAGTAGCGCTGGCTGTCGCCCCATACCGGCATCAGGCCACCGCGTGAACGCGTACGGTTGATGGCCACACCAGGATAAAGCAGCATGGTGGTATTGGTGACGGTGCCCTGGGTAAAGTGGTCCAGGCGCCAACTGAGGTTGAACGCTCGCTGCCAGCCGCTGGAGAGATCCCAGTTACGCGAAGCCACAACCTTGGTACTGTCAGACTGGGTATCGTTCAGATCGGTACGTTTGAAACCGGCCTGCAACAGGTAATACTGTTCCAGCGGGCTACGTAGCAACGGGATCCTGTAGGTCAGATCCAACTGCTGTTCCGGCGCGGAGATGCTGGCGGTGGTGATCAGGCTGTGGCCCCGATCGTTCAGCCAGGGCTTGCGCCAGGTTCCACGCACCCTTGGGCCAATATCGGTAGAAAAACCGCCGCCCAGCTCCATAATATTGCTGCTACGCGGGGTTACCAGCGCATCCAACGGCAAAATCTTGCTCTCTTTGGCATCGGTGAAGTCAGGAGATACCACCACCGAGTTGAACCAGTTGGTGGCAGACAAACGACGGTTCAGTTCGGCCAGATCGTTTGAGCTGTAATAATCGCCCTGGTGAAAGGGCACCAGGTTTTGCAGATAATCTTCGCGGATTTGCGAGCCTTTGAAATTCACCTTGCCGAAGTGATAACGATCGCCACTGTCGAAATCGATATCCCAGAATGCTTGATGCAGCTCTTGCGCTACGCCAAGCTGGCTCTTTTTCATGTTGGCATCGAAATAGCCTTTACGCAGCGCAATCCCGGTCAGGGAACTTTTAAAGCTATCGTATTGGCCATGATTGAGGATCTCGCCCACGGTTGGCCGGTCGGTTCTGACCAGGCGCAGGTAATCCTCATCCGTTCTTGCGCCGCCTTCCAGCGTAATATTCGCCCCGGCAATGCGCACCGGCTCACCTGGAGTGACATGAACACGCAACACCGGACGCGAGAGCTTTGGGTTATCGTCAAAGGTGAAGTCAATAGTGGGTTCATAATATCCCAGAGGCCGTAGCCCCTGACGGATGGCAGCATCCACCCGAGCGCGAAAACGCCCCTCGGCATTGACCTCTTCCGGCGTGATCGCCGACAGGCGCACACGCACGTTGCGCTCCAGATCCCCACTCAGGCCGTCAACCTGCAGCCGCACATTCGCCGCTAACACCGACGGCATAACGAATAGCGCACATAACATGCAAAGGACACGATATCGTGGCACAGGTGCTCCTTAATTGATTTTTCTGTCCTGTCAGTACCTTTGCTCTGGTGCTGGGGCGGTGCTGCGCTATCAGACTGCCCTCTTTACCTTGAGATCCCTGACGTTGCCCATACGGCAACGATCGAGACCGAAAACAAGACGCATTCTTAGCTTTTGGCGCTCAAAATACTGCGTTAAGCTGATACATAACCTTAGATAGGGCTTATTGTGGGCAAAGAAGCGGCCAGTTACAACTGACACGCGTCCCTATTAGGCGAATTCTTATTATGGCAACAGGAGTGAAACGTGGTGCAATCTTTTGATAAGTCTCAAAACATCGATAAGGCAAGTGCGCTTCCTGGCCGTACTACGCCGATGCCCGTCGCTACGCTTAACGAGGTGACCGGCCATTCCATGACCTTCGTACCCGAGGGAATGGCAACGGCCATCTTCGGCATGGGCTGCTTTTGGGGCGTTGAACGCCTGTTTTGGCAGCAGCCGGGTATGTATAGCACTGCCGCAGGTTACAGCGGTGGCTATACGCCAAATCCAACCTATCGTGAAGTATGCAGCGGCCAGACTGGCCATGCCGAAGTGGTACGCGTAGTCTTTGATCCGCAGGTCATCAGTTACCGCCAACTGTTGCAGGTATTCTGGGAAAACCACGATCCTGCGCAGGGTATGCGCCAGGGCGGAGATATCGGTACCCAATACCGCTCTGCTATTTACTACCTGGATGCAGAACAACAGGCCGAAGCGGAGCAAAGTCTGCAAGCTTTCCAACAGGCCATGGATAAAGCGGGCGATCAACGCACCATCACCACTGAAATCGCACCGGCACTGCCTTTCTACTACGCCGAGGATGACCACCAGCAATACCTGCATAAGAATCCAGGCGGCTATTGTGGCCTGGGCGGCATTGGGGTATGCCTGCCTGCACAGGGTTAATCTGTTAATTTTTAACCACTGGCGGCCCTCACGGGGCAACTGCTATACTGTGTTGGGCCGCGTTTGCGGCCCGCTTTTATGGGCGCGTGATATAATAACGCCCCCTTTGATTCACATTTTACACGGTATTACCCCTGCGAAAGATCGCCGACATCCCGTCGGTACGAATGGATAGACTATGTTAAACAGTATTTTACTGATTCTTTTTCTGATCGCAGTGAGTGCGTTTTTCTCGCTTTCAGAAATCTCTCTGGCTGCGTCACGCAAGATCAAACTCAAACTGATGGCTGACGAAGGCAACATCAATGCCGCCAGAGTCCTTAAGCTGCAGGAAACCCCGGGGATCTTCTTTACCGTGGTGCAAATCGGCCTTAACGCCGTAGCCATCCTCGGTGGTATCGTCGGTGACGCAGCCTTCTCCCCCAGCTTCAAAGTGCTTTTTGATCGTTTCCTGTCACCCGAACTCTCCGAGCAAATCAGCTTTATGTGCTCGTTTGTGATGGTGACTAGCCTGTTCATCCTGTTCGCGGATTTAACACCGAAGCGCATCGGTATGATTGCACCGGAGACAGTTGCCGTCCGGATCATCAACCCGATGCGCTTCTCGATCATGCTGTTCCGCCCGCTGGTCTGGTTCTTCAACGGCATGGCTAACCTGATTTTCCGCATGTTCAAGCTGCCGATGATGCGTAAAGACGACATCACCTCCGAAGATATTTACGCGGTGGTGGAAGCCGGCGCGCTGGCCGGGGTACTGCGCAAACAGGAACATGAGCTGATTGAAAACGTCTTCGAGCTGGAATCACGCACCGTGCCCTCTTCGATGACATCCCGCGAAAGCGTGATTTACTTCGACCTGCGCGAAAGCGAAGACAGTATTAAGGAAAAGATCTCCACCCATCCGCACTCCAAGTTCCTGGTGTGCGACGGCCATATCGATCAGGTCGTTGGCTATGTTGACTCCAAAGACCTGCTGAACCGCGTTTTGGGCAACCAGAGCCTGGTACTGAGCAGCGGCGTGCAGATCCGCTCGGCGCTGATCGTGCCCGATACCTTGACCCTGTCAGAAGCGCTGGAAAGCTTTAAAACCGCCGGTGAAGACTTTGCGGTGATCCTCAATGAATATGCCTTGGTGGTCGGGATTATTACGCTGAACGATGTGATGACCACGCTGATGGGTGACCTGGTAGGCCAAGGTCAGGAAGAGCAGATCGTGACGCGTGATGAGAACTCGTGGCTGATTGAAGGCGGGACGCCAATCGAAGACGTGATGCGTGTGCTGCATATCGATGAGTTCCCACAGGCTGGCAACTATGAAACCATCGGCGGTTTCATGATGTACATGCTGCGCAAAATCCCGAAACGCACCGACTTTGTGAAATATGCCGGGTACAAGTTCGAAGTAGTCGATATCGACAGCTACAAGATTGACCAGCTATTGGTCACCAGACTGGTCGACAAACCGATCACGGTGCTACCAAAAGCTCCGGACGAAACGCCTCAGGCATAAATCCCCCTACGGTAGAAACATTAGCGGCCCCTAAGGGGGCCGCAGTTACTTTGCTTTGCAGGTACTCCATACATCGCGCTTTAGCCCATTTCTGCCTGTAGCAACAACACCTGTCGGTTAACTTCTGACATCACGTTGAAGTGGCGCTTGTCTCGAACCTTCGGCAACAGGATTTTCCCCTTGTCGAATTCGAACGCCCCCACATCCTTGATGTACAGCCGCCCCCGGAACAGGGTTTTTACATACGTCGCCACTTTCAGTGGGTTATAACGCTGGAAGATTCTCATAGTTGTTACTCTCCTCCCGTTGGATCCATGCGCTCAGCGAGCGGCCAAAGTGGCCACCTCGACATTCGGAGCGCAACTTGATTGCTTTCTAGTAGACTGAGTAAAGACCATTTCGTTCAACTCCGCCTGGATTTCTATCCTGGATTTACACTTTTTGACAGAATTGTGTATACCTATTTATAACCTTTTCAGTATATCCATTCAAAAAGCGCGTGATTTCTCCCAGAAGAAAAAACTGCGATCCGGTTAACAGGACAGACCTCGGATGAGCGCCTATGCTTTAACGACCCTGAGTCATATTGAGATTTATTTCCCTCTGCAGGAGAATGCATGAAAAATAGCATGCTAATGATAACGCTGCTGTTGGCCCCAATGTTGGCCTCTGCTCACAACCTTCAGCTCCACCAGCGCGTGGCACCGATCGGCGTCAGCGATAAAGGCGAGTTGGACTATGTTGATAATAATTTTAGCTACAAAGGTTGGAATAGCGCGCAGCTCGGTGGAAAAGTGCGAGTGGTGCAGCATATTGCTGGCCGCACTTCGGCCAAAGAGCTCAACGATCCGCTGATTGAAGCCATCAAAGCCGCCAAGCTACCGCACGATCGTTACCAAACGACGACCATCGTCAATACCGACGACGCCATCATCGGCACCGCCATCTTTGTGCGTAACAGTATTGAAGACAGCAAGAAAGAGTTCCCCTGGTCGCAGTTCATTGTCGACAGTAATGGCAACGTCAAAAAAGCTTGGGACCTGCAACCAAAAGGCTCGGCAATTGTGGTGCTCGATAAAGAAGGCAAGATCCAGTTTGCCAAAGATGGTGCACTGACGCCGCAAGAGGTGCAGCAGGTGATGGAGATGCTGCACCAGTTGCTGAAATAGCGCTTAAACGGCGTCCCGCACGGCGTTGAGCGGGGCGCAGTCTAAAACAGAGAAACCCTAAAGCCAGGGTTCAGGAAAGACTCACGCGGGGTGTATAACAGTGGCTTGCCCTGCCAATCGTGGATCTGAGCCCCGGCTGCTACCGCTACCGCGTGCCCTGCCGCCGTATCCCAGATATTGGTAGGCCCAAACCGTGGGTAAAGCTGCGCCCGCCCTTCAGCCACCAGACAGAACTTCAGTGATGAGCCTACCGAGATGGTTTGGTGTTCGCCCAACTGTTGCAGGTAATCCTGTAATTCCTCATCGCTATGGGAGCGGCTGACCACCACCAACGGTAGCTCGGCATTACTGACGCTAATCTCACGACGCCGGCCCCCTTCTTCCTTCCAGGCCTTGCCGCGTTCGGCCAGATAGAGCACGTCCATCGCCGGAGCATAGACCACGCCCATTACCGCCTCACCCTCTTCGATCAGCGCGATATTGACCGTAAACTCACCGTTACGGTTTAAAAACTCTTTGGTACCGTCCAGCGGATCGACCAGCCAGTAACGCGTCCAGTTGCGGCGGACTTCCCAAGCGGGAGGGTCTTCTTCTGACAGCAGTGGGATCTCCGGCGTCAGTGCCGCCAGACCTCGTTTGATGATATGGTGTGCGGCCAAATCCGCGGCAGTCACCGGTGAATCATCTTTTTTCTGTGCCATATCAAGCGGCTGTTCACCATGATATACCGCCATGATCGCCGTACCCGCCTCGCGGGACAGCTGGCAAATCTGCTCCAACATAGTGCACCTCAGACATTCAGTTCCGTGGGACATTTCCCCTTGCTATAGCTTGCAGCCTAGTTTTTTTTGGGCGGAATATCCATCCCAACTCGCTAAGCTGCGGTATTTATTCAAGTCTTCTCCGTCACAACTTTGCATCTCGGTACGTTACATTCGGTCAGTTTATGCCAGACTTCACTGTTTTATGAGAGAGGGAGTGGTAATTACATACCCCTTTGGGATGCCCCTCGAAGAATAATCCAATGGAGATAACCATGATCAAGCGCCCTTTGGGACTATCTGCCCTGGCCCTGCTGGTCTGCGCCTCAACGCAGGCAGCCACGGTCGACCTGCGCGTGCTGGAAACCAGCGACCTGCACGGCAATATGATGGACTTCGACTATTACAAGGATAAACCCACCGATAAATTCGGCCTGGTGCGAACCGCCAGCCTGATCCAACACGCTCGCCAGCAGGTGACCAACAGCGTACTGGTCGATAATGGTGACCTCATCCAGGGCAGCCCAATGGCTGATTATATGGCCGCCAAGGGCTTGAAACCCGGCGATACCCATCCGGTCTACAAGGCGATGAATACCCTGGATTATGTGGTGGGCAATATCGGTAATCACGAATTCAACTACGGGCTAGACTATCTGAAGAATGCCCTGGCCGGTGCCAAATTCCCCTACGTCAACGCCAACGTTATTGATGCCACCACGCAAAAACCGTTGTTCACGCCCTACATTATTGTCGATACCCCGGTAAAAGACCGTGATGGCACAGCTCATACCTTACGTATCGGCTATATCGGTTTTGTGCCGCCGCAGATCCTGGTGTGGGACAAAGCCAACCTGCAGGGGAAAGTGGCCGTTAACGACATCACCGAAACCGCCAAGCACTACGTACCGGAAATGCGCAAACAAGGGGCCGATCTGGTCGTCGCGATCCCCCACTCTGGCCTTTCCAGCGACCCCTATAAGGCCATGGCGGAAAACTCGGTGTACTACCTCAGCCAGGTTCCTGGCATCGATGCCATCATGTTCGGCCATGCGCACGCGGTTTTCCCCAGCAAGGATTTCGCCAATATCAAAGGCGCGGATATCGATAAAGGCTTGTTGAACGGCGTACCTGCGGTGATGCCCGGCCAATGGGGCGATCATCTCGGCATCGTGGATCTGCAATTGAACAACGATGGGGGAAATTGGAAGGTTACCGCAGCGAAGGCACAGGCCAGACCGGTTTATGACAAAGAGAACAAGCGCTCGTTGGCAACGGAAGTTCCCGCACTGATCAAAGTGTTAGAGGAAGATCATAACGGAACGCGTGAGTTCGTCAGCAAGCCCATCGGCAAGTCCGATGGCAATATGTACAGCTATCTGGCCCTGATCCAGGACGATCCTACCGTGCAGATCGTCAACAATGCGCAAAGAGCCTACGTCGAGCACTATATTCAAGGCGATCCGGATCTGGCCGATCTGCCGGTATTGGCCGCTGCAGCGCCGTTCAAAGTGGGTGGCCGCAAGAACGATCCCGCCAGCTTTGTCGAGGTGGAAAAAGGCCAGCTCACCTTCCGCAACGCCGCCGATCTCTATCTTTATCCCAATACCCTGGTGGTGGTTAAAGCCAGCGGTAAGGACGTGAAAGAGTGGCTAGAGTGCTCCGCCGGGCAGTTCAACCAAATTGACGTTAACAGCAGAAAACCACAGGGGCTGATCAATTGGGACGGTTTCCGCACCTATAATTTCGACGTGATCGACGGCGTCAATTATCAGATCGACGTCAGCCAACCGGCACGTTACGACGGAGAATGTACGCTGATCAATGACCAGGCGGAGCGTATCAAGCAGTTGACCTTCAAGGGCAAGCCGATCGATCCTGACGCCCAGTTCCTGGTTGCGACCAACAACTATCGTGCCTACGGCGGCAAGTTTGCCGGAACGGGCGATAAGCATATCGCCTTTGCTTCTCCGGATGAGAACCGCGCGGTATTAGCGGCCTACATCAGCGCAGAAACCCAGAAACACGGCGCGGTGCATCCACAGGCGGACAATAACTGGCGTTTGGCCAACTTCCACAGCCCGCAGCCGCTGGATATCCGCTTTGAGACCTCCCCTAGCGAGAAGGCTGCTGCATTTATTAAGGATAACGCCCAGTATCCTATGAAATCGGCGGGTAACGACAGCATCGGCTTTGAGCTGTATAAGATCGACCTACAAGCCAAATAATTGAGCGTTAGGCGCGTTACGGCGCGCCTTTGCCATTTTATACCTCAATACAGGGCTGACGAGTAGAAAATTTAACAACAATCTGGCTACATGGGGTTTTGCTTGATAGTATGCCTATACAGCCGAAAACATAGGAATGAGTTTTTGGCAGGACGATGAGGATTACCCAATGGTTAACCTGCTTGGTTACTATATAGGGATTAAAAAAGGAATTTGTTGACATGAATTATAGCAAACAATCCGCAGATGCCGTATTAGAAAGATATTTTGATGCGTTTGTCAAAAAGTCATCGACCGTGATTATTGATACAGTTGAAACTATGGGGTTAGGTGCTGAGAGAACGTTTATGACCGTTGCACCTGAGCTTGTGCCTGAACTGACGATGTTTCCCCAGTATAACCGGGTCATTAAAAGTCATTTATCAGCCAACCGAGATCTCATTCTTGTAGAAAATCCATCGTAGAAAAGGCATCAAGGTCTGCGCGAAAATTGAGACGTGAGAACACTGCTATTTACAATCAATTATACCAGATGAAAATAGAGATGCTTTATTTCTTAATCGAGAAAAAAGTGGATACACTCATCAATGCTGTCAAGGAGAAGTCAGCTGATGATGTAGTCCAAACGTTGAATGAAATTTTACAACAATGAGGACTCTATGAAGCTCTTAATTAGTATACTGGCAGGGTGGTCATTTATTGCCTTAGCTCTCTTGTTTTTCGCATTCTTCATATTCCTATCCTGGCAAGTACCTGAGTCCTTTATGATGTACATTGTGTATGGTGGCTTCTTTTTATCATTTTACTTATCCTATCTTTTACAGGATTATTTTAAAAAGAAATTTAAACGCTAATTCTCATTATATCGCCTGTACATTGCTTCTTGAATGCACGGGCGACATAATGGACTGCATCAATAAACTCTATCGTCCCATATGCTATAACCCGAGGTCCCAGCTATTTTATGTTGACATAAGATTGATTCATATCTAAGTGATATTCTCTCAAATGGCATTGCACCCTGATTATTAAAAATGTGTGGAAAGCTAGGACTAATAGCTATTATTGTGGCATTGCTACAGGTTTTCATGGTATATCTATTTTCACCGGAGGAAAAGTAAAATACCTTCTCAAGGTTAGAGGTAATTATATCGACTCATTCGTGTGCTCACCCATAAATTTCTGCGCTTCTTCTGACGATTCGAATGCCACAATCACGATTTTATCCGCATCAGGCCCTACGCTTACCATACTCATTCATGGTTGTCAGTTCGCCCATCACAAAACTGCTCTACCCCTTTTTATCCATGGCGCGCCCTTTAAGTTGCATATAAAATACATGTTATTAATTTCTTCCTTTAAAGGGGTATCACCATGGATTACCGTAACCAATCCCTAGGCGCACTCGCCATTGCAATCCCACGTGCCAGCAAGCTGTTCCGCGACTACGATTTGGATTTCTGCTGCGGGGGTAAACAAACCCTGGAGCGCGCTGCCAGCCGCAAAGAACTGGATCTGGATAAGTTGGAAAGTGAGCTGGCCGCGCTGGCGGCAGAACCCATGGATACCCGCGATTGGCGCCTGGCTCCGCTGTCTGAGATCATCGATTACATCCTGCCACGTTTCCACCAACGCCACCGTGAACAACTGTCAGAACTGGTGTTAATGGCGGAAAAGGTTGAACGCGTCCATGGCGACAAGCCTACCTGCCCACGTGGGTTGGCCAAGCAGCTAAACCTGATCCGTCTCGATCTGGAAAATCACATGATGAAAGAAGAACAGATCCTGTTCCCGCTGATTAAACAAGGTTTGGGGCAACAGGCGGCAGGGCCGATTTCAGTGATGGAGCATGAACATGATGAGGCAGGCGAACAGCTGGAAGTGGTGAAATTCCTCACCAACAACGTCACGCCACCGGAAGGAGCATGTAATACCTGGCAGGCGCTGTACAACGGTATCAATACGTTTATCAGCGATCTGATGGAGCATATCCATCTGGAGAACAACCTGCTGTTCCCACGCGCACTGAGCGGCAGATAGCCCCTAACCCTCTCCCAAAGGGAGAGGGGACATAACGTGGATTACAGAATTTCCAACAGCTCGACATCAAACACCAGCGCGCTGAATGGCGGGATGGATGCGCCCGCACCACGCTCGCCATAGGCCAGGTTGTGAGGGATATACAGCTGCCACTTGGAGCCAACCGGCATCAGTGTCAGGGCTTCGATCCAGCCAGGGATCACGCCGCTGACCGGGAACTCAGCCGGTTGACCACGTTCAACGGAGCTGTCGAACACGTCACCGTTGATCAGACGGCCGGTGTAATGCACACGCACGCGATCCTGACGAGATGGGATAGGGCCATTGCCCTGCTCCAGCACGGAGAACTGCAGGCCAGACTCGGTCAGCGTCACTTCATCACGCTTGGCGTTATCTTCCAGGAACTTCTGGCCTTCAACGGCCATCGCCTGCTGACGCTCAAGACGCACAGCATCCGCACGTTCGTGGATTTCACGCAGCGCACGATGGACCACATCTACCGGAACCGCCGGGGCATTCCCTTCCAGCGCGTCACGCAGGCCAGCCAGCAGAGCTTCTGGTTGTAAACCTTGCAGGCCGGACTCTTGCAGTTGCTGACCGACCTGTAAACCAATCCCGTAACTTGCTTGCGCTTCAACGCTATCAAAAGAAGGGGTTGTCATGGGGTTTTCCTTTAGTCTGTAAAAAGTCGAAAGCGCAGCATAACAGCGCGGCAAAGCCGGGTAAAATCTTGTGTGGAGAATGATGACTTTTGTCGTAGAAAAAGAAACAATAACCAGCTGTTAACCTTTGCTGTCATGATTCTCTCGGCTCCCCATCACTTCAAACGGTTAGCGATATCAGACCCGGTACGGCCCAAGGCCGGCATCGTAGTGCCACGGTACAGCGACTATTCGCCCCTCAAGGTGCACAAGTGCACTGCGGCTTGAAATCCATAGGGTATACTGGGGTCAGCGGTACACTTTTTGTAAAGTGACAATTTTACGCAGTTGAAGAGAGGTCACCATGGGCAGAATCGCGCCCAGGAGAAGGAAAACCACCCGTGTCTACCAGCCATTGCTGCGCACCTGGCTGAACCTGAGCCAACGCCTGAAGCCTGGCCCGGTACCGGAAACGCCAGCAACCACCGATGAGCCGGACTCACCACCGCCACAACAGAGCGGCAAGGGGCCAAGGCTCAAAGCGTTGTTGCTGAAAATATGGCACCTGCCGGACAGCCTCCACTGGATGGAACCTCTGCCCTATTTTCACCGCCGTTGGGTGATTATTTTTGGTGCTATCCTGCTACTGTCGCTGCTTTGGCCGTATTCCGACGATAACGCGCGGCCATTCCCGGTCACCAGCCAGGAAAACCAGATACCCTTGCAGGCTCAGTTACAAAACGATGGCCAGCAAACGGCAGGCGAAAGCGATAGCTGGCAGCGTTATCAGATCCAGGCTGGCCAAACTCTGGCGCAGCTGTTCCGTGACAACAACCTGCCGGTGAACGAGGTGTTTGCCATGGCGCGAGTTGAAGGGAACGACAAGCCGCTCAGCAATCTGAAGGCCGGGCAAGAAGTGCGTATCGAACGTAATGCAAACGGTGTGATCACCGCGCTCTCAGTCACCACCGTGGATAACAGTGAAGCCCTGTTCCGCCGCCAGAGCGATGGCAGCTACCTGCGCATTCGCTAATCTTTAAGCTGATCCAGCAAAAAATCACGCAGTACAACCCCCTGGTTGTGCTGTGTGTCCTTGCTGCCATACAGCAGGGTCAACGGCTCACCTTGCTTTAACAACGCCACCAGCGGCTGCCAGGCCTCATTGGCGACCAGCTGTTGGCGATAGAGTGCAACAAACTCATCCCACTGGTCGGTATGCTGATGAAACCACTGGCGTAGCGCCGTATCCGGTGCCACCTGCTTAAGCCAGATGACGCCCTGCAACCTCTCCTTGCTCACACCGCGCGGCCAAAGTCGATCGGTCAGATAGCAGTGGTCCGGTGCCGGGCCGCTGAAATCGTAGACTCGCTGTAAGATAATTTCTGCCATTCTCGCCTCTCCCCGCCAACGGATGGCCTCAGAGTAACGCGTTTTACCCGGCGCTGAAAAGCAAAACGCCAGCACTAGGCTGGCGTTTTAACTTGGTGTACCAAAGCCGATTAAGCTTCAGCAACCACAACTACATTCAGCTGTGCGAACACGTCGCTGTGTACCTGGAAGTGCACTTCGTGCTCACCAGTGGTACGCAGAACGCCATTCGGCAGACGAACTTCGCTCTTGGCAACTTCAACGCCTGCCGCAGTAACTGCGTCAGCGATGTCGCGGGTGCCGATAGAGCCGAACAGTTTACCTTCGTCGCCTGATTTAGACGCGATGGTTACTGTTGCCAGTTCGTTGATCTTGGTTGCGCGAGCTTCAGCTGCAGCCAGAACGTCAGCCAGTTTGGCTTCCAGTTCAGCACGGCGTGCTTCGAAGAACTCGACGTTTTTCTTGGTAGCAGGAACAGCTTTGCCCTGTGGTACCAGGAAGTTACGGGCATAACCCGCTTTAACGTTAACTTGATCACCCAGGCTGCCCAGGTTTGCTACTTTATCAAGCAGAATAACTTGCATTACCTTATCCTCTCAAAGTCGTTAATGGACAGTGGCCGATTACTGATGACGATCAGTGTACGGCAACAAAGACAGGTAGCGCGCGCGCTTGATAGCACGGGCCAGCTGGCGCTGATATTTTGCACGAGTACCGGTGATACGGCTCGGGACAATTTTACCACTTTCAGTGATGTAGTTTTTCAGCGTAGCGATGTCTTTATAGTCAATCTCTTGAACGCCTTCCGCGGTGAAACGGCAGAACTTGCGACGACGGAAATAACGTGCCATTTGGCTAGTCTCCAGAATCTATCAATTCAATCTGCTCGGCATGCAGGACCAATTTGTTCAGCCCGTTGCGCCCTTGATGGCAGCTAACGAAGCCTTGAACGGTAACCTGACTGCCGACCGTTAATCTTTGAGTTAAAGCTTGTGACTGTTGTCCGCTGACAACCACGGGCATTCGGCACCATGCTTGCCTGCTGAATCCGGCTTCCATCTGCGACGATCGGTGCTCAAGCACAAATTGGCAGTGGGGTATCCCGGAAGGACTCACTTTTCGCACCGGCGTCTTGCACACTGTGCCAGACAACACCAGACGATTAGCCGTCACGACAGCAATTACTCTTCAGAATCCCCAGCATCTGCATCATCTGCGGTTTCGTTAGCGAAGTCTTCGCGGCGATCGCCACGACGTTCATCTTTCGCTTTAACCATCGGAGATGCTTCAGTTACCGCGTGCTTAACGCGCATAACCATGCTACGGATAACGGCGTCGTTGAAGCGGAAGTTAGTTTCCAGCTCATCGATCGCTTCCTGCGGAGCTTCAACGTTCAGCAGAACGTAGTGGGCTTTGTGCAGTTTATTGATCGGGTAAGCCAGCTGACGGCGGCCCCAGTCTTCCAGACGGTGAATCTGACCTTGCGCGTTAGTGATGGTAGCACTGTAACGCTCGATCATGCCCGGAACCTGTTCGCTTTGGTCAGGATGGACCATAAAAACGATTTCGTAATGACGCATCGAATTGCTCCTTACGGATTATTCAGCCTCCTGTCAGGGTCAACCGCGGCCCATGGAAGCAAGGAACGTGTATGTGTGTGCGGCTGAAAAATGACGCGTAATCATACCGGCGCAAGGGGGGGAACTCAAGGACTGAGTGGGATTTATTGAGGTTTATGCGTAAGGCCGCGAGAAATAGCACGATTTGCTGGCAGAGAAAGCGATGTATGCCGATCCCTAGGTTTTAAAAATCCTGCAACAAAATCATCAGCCCATGGGAAATCGTTATCATTTTTTGAATAAGGTCATCCCCCTTTTTTTGGTAATGGCTCCAAAATAGTGTTGTACCCAGCACAACGCACGTTCTCTGACCGGGATCAGCCACCACCACGGCCTGACCCAGCGCCAGATGCTGGAACGGCTGCTCATCGAACCCGATGAGGCCCTGTGCAAGCACCTCGAGGGCGACGACTTCCGGCGCTATATCGATATGGGGGTAGCATGAACATCACCTTCACACCCCAACCGATCCCGGAGTTGACGATCGACGGCGGCATGCTGGCCGGGCTGGGTTTTACCCCCGGCACACCGTTACAGCTCACGCTCCGGCCCGATGGCCTGTGGATCACCCCCGTCACCGATGCGGCCACCTGGAAGCACTGTGCGAAGCCAGCCAGCAGCGGCAGGATTTAGGGGCGGATTGGGTACGGCAGAACGGTGAGCGGATCATCGCCGGAGGCTGGATCATAGAGTCCGGGATCACCGATGTGGCACAACTGGAGATCACCGCCGCACCCGGAGTGATCCGGTTGCAACGGCGGGAAGTTGAGGGATTTCTGGCGTAGAAGCAGTAACCCCGGCCAAGGCCGGGGTTACTGCTTTAATTCAGAAGATCCGTCGATACATTGCCAGTATCAAAGAACTCTTTAAAGGTCCTGACAACAAGATCAAAGTCCTTTGTTACCTGTCTTGCTGACCAATAATCTCCTAGGATTAAAATATTTTCATCCGGCTGTGTTAAATCGGAAAGTGTCATAACTTCATCATCTTCATTCAAAAAAGTAACCAAATAGAAGCCTTTTTCCATTCTCACTTGAATTTCCGAGATTAAGTAATCTTCGTCATCTAATTTATCCAATGTTACACAACCACTAAATGATCGAAGATTATTTAGTACGCTACTCACTTCATCCCAACAATGAAATTCCTTAGCCCCACCTTTTTGCAAGATAGACCATGAGAGCTGCAACTTACTCATCTTTAGCTCCTTTTATACGGAATTTTTTCGTACCAGCTTCCCAATATAAAGTCCTACCAGTATCTTCTTCAAAAATTGTTAGCGACTTAAGCCCTGATTTCGCAGCCATAGCTTTTACGTCACTAAGGCAATAAGAACAAACTGGTTCCCCTTTCACGGACATGAGCATATCTTTGCCGTTAGTCATCCCTTTCTCATAGGCTTGCTGGATAACACCTATTTCTGCATGAGCGGTTCCCATGTTTCCATTAGGCGGGCTTTTACTAGGATCTTTGGCAATCTTAGCTTGAACAACATCATTGATGAGAGTCGGTTTATTAAAATCGGCTAACTGTGAAGGCCTTGCTCCCTGGTTAGTATCACTGAATTTATTACCATCAACATTACCTTTCGCAACGACCTTCACATTCGCATCTACAATCTTGCCAAGTTGTTTCGCCGCTGCCGCACCAAGTACCGGAGTGACCGAAGCAACAATAATATCGGCTCCCTGCTTCAACTCGGTATAATCTTTCGCTGTAGCGTAATCAACCCCTTTCGTGGTCATAAAGAAGTTGATCATTGCGTCTTGGATCTGCTGCTGATTCTGCGCATCAACACTGGTGATATTCAGCAGGTTTACTATCTGGCCGTAAGCATCCGAGTATTGCTGGCTCGCTTTCGAGTTGTAGTTACCAAGGCCCTCATACCCTTCTTTCGCCTCGATAGCCTTCAGTCTTGCTCCCGCGCAAGCCGAACTCCCGGCATTTCCGTTACTACAGGCATCGATCACTTCCTTGTCGCTGGCGATATCCTTTTCACGCAGTTCATTAACTTTCTGCTGGGCCTGCTCACGCTCTGCCGGGTCTTTGCTGTTCTGGAGTTTCTGCTTCGCCAGCTCAAGCTCTGTCTTTTCAGACACGCTCAGATAGTTATTCTCCACAACAACTTTATCCTGTGCGGAGTCAGCCAGCGAACAGCATTTTTCCTAGCACACTCAGCAGCTTACAACCGCTTTCTCCCTGTGCATTCTGGCCCGGGCAACTTTTTGCCCAGACGCGCTTTTTCAGCCCGTTACGCCATTTTCCCCAACGCTGTTAAAGAGCAACCAACCGCAACATCATAACAGCGCTTTTCACCCATGCCACCTCCGCTGTCGGGGTTTGTGACGGTGGCCGGGCAGTGGGCAGCGTCTTTTGGCTGCCCACTGCCTGGACGCCTGCCGGGTGTGGGCTGGCGAGGCCCACTAGTGACGGAACGGCACTCTGGAACGCGGAAGGGGGAGGGAACGCAGGATTTGGGGGCGGACTGGGTACGGGAGAACGGCGAGCTGATCATCGCCGGAGACTGGATCATCGAGTCCGGGATCACCGATGTGGCACAACTGGAGATCACCGCTGCGCCCGGGGTGATCCGGTTGCAGCGCCGGGAAGATGGGGGATTTCAGGCGTAGAAGCAAAGCTCCCGGCCAGTTGGCCGGGAGCTTTTCAGCTCATTTTTTTATATATATGCTTCAACCACTCTTCAGAAGAAGACCATTCATTAGGGTAATAATAGCTACAATCAATTTTGTTAAGTAGGATGTCCTGTAATTCTTCATCTGATAGAGAAAGTGCCAGCAGATAATCTATTTCAGATTTCATCTGCAACCGCTCCTCCGCAGTCTCGGTAGCTTTGTAAGCAGCCAATGTTTCATCCGCATTACCAAACAGCACCTCAAAATCCTGGTTAAAGTAACACCTCAGCAGATATGACAAAGAAGGATACTTTTCTTTAATACTCATGGTGTTGGATACCCAGTAATGATTTTATACCCATCAGGCATTGAAGGATCTCTTCCAATGATAATTCTGGCATTTGTGGCTGGTACAGCACTTGTAGCCCCGCGAGTAACACTAATACCAATAGCAGTAGAAGATTGATAATCAAGTTCCAGGTAACCCTTTTGGCTACCAGATAAATAACTCTGGATCTTCGACTGATTGCTATCAATAACTTTGCTTGTCACAGCTTCTGCTGTAGCTCTATCAGTAAAGTTTGGGACCGATACCCCGGTCAGGGTGGCCGTTGAGCCGGGGCAGTTGATCATCCGCGTCGTTACGCAGTAACAGGGAGGTTCATCATGGCCAAGACCAACGCACAACGTCAGGCCGAGTACCGCGCACGCCGTCGCCGCGACGGGGTGAGCACACGCCTGAACATCGAGGTGAGCCTCGTCGCCCATTTTGCGCTTGAACGACTGGCGCACCATCACGGCCTGACCCAGCGCCAGATGCTGGAACAGCTGATCACAGGCCCCCATGAGGCCCTGTGCAAGAGCCTCGAGGGCGACGACTTCCGGCGCTATATCGATATGGGGGCAGCATGAACATCACCTTCACACCCCAACCGATCCCGGAGCTGACGATCGACGGCGGCATGCTGGCCGGGCTTGGTTTTACCCCCGGCACACCGTTACAGCTCACGCTGCGGCCCGACGGCCTGTGGATCACCCTCGTCACCGATGCGGAACAACTGGATCACACCGCCGCACCCGGTGTGATCCGGTTGCAGCGGCGGGAAGTGGCAGTATTTTGAGTTTAGGAGCCCCCCGACGACATGTCGGGGGCTATGAACTAACGGATCTTAAATAACCAAAGGATAAAACCTGCAATAAATCCTAACCCAGCCATTTTCAGGTAGATATGTATATTAGTTTTTATGAACTCTATAATACCTTCCCCTCCACTAACCCAATAACCAAGAACATGAAAAATTAAGCTCATAAAAAAAAGCATAAGAGAAAATGCACAGGAAAGATAAATCATTACGAACCTTGATTCATTTCGCATCATTATTTCCCCCTGTATTCTTTAAATAACCATCAACTCCTTTATTAAAGGATTCTAAAGCAGAAGAACCGCCAATGTTACCGGCAACAGAGGGAACCGAACTCAGTGGTGCTGGCTTGGTTATGGTCCACACTCCTGTTGACACCCACTCGTACTGTTTTGATACCGGATTAAGCACCTTATCAAAAGGTACTTTTAGAATGTTACCAGCAACATACCCCACTGATGCACCAGTTTTACCCACTATCGCCCCCATAAACGGATCATCACCTTTCATCTCGGCTTGGTAATAACCACCGGCTGCATTCCATGTCACTGTTGGGTTATACCCCTTACCCGCAGTAATTGCTCCAATCACTCCAGAGCCGATCACGTCAGAGAGTTTCACTTCACCAGTCGTGCCGTATTGAATACCAGCATTAACTCCAGCAGATACACCTACCACAATTAACTGCTCTTTACCTTTAGTAACAGCATTCGTGAGAATAGCTTTCCCCCCCATCACCGCAACCGGCCATGATGTCGGATCGCTGATAACGGATAATATTCGATCACCCTGCGTAATATTGTCTTGCAGGAATTTAAGATCAGCGCCATTGAGATAATTCACCAACGCAGCAGCATCTGGATCTTTCAGCTTTTCATCCAGCCGAATTTGTGACGGATGTGCGTCATTAGCGACATTGGTCGCCCCTTGAATAAGCTCTTCCCATGTAACACAGCGAACACCACCACCGGAACAGGCATCAACCAGTTCTTTGCTGTTTTTGTTACTGATTTCGATATATTTCTCAACAACGGACTTGCAGTCACCACCAGATGCTTTACAGTCGGATAGCTCTTTATCAAGTGCTCTGGCTTCTGTACTACTCAAGAAGTTATTCTCCACAACAACTTTATCCTGTGCGGAGTCAGCCAGCGAACAGCATTTTTCCTAGCACACTCAGCAGCTTACAACCGCTTTTTCCCTGTGCATTCTGGCCCGGGCAACTTTTTCCCCAGACGCGCTTTTTCAGCCCGTTACGCCATTTTCCCCAACGCTGTTAAAGAGCAACCAACCGCAACATCATAACAGCGCTTTTCACCCATGCCACCTCCGCTGTCGGGGTTTGTGACGGTGGCCGGGCAGTGGGCAGCGTCTTTTGGCTGCCCACTGCCTGGACGCCTGCCGGGTGTGGGCTGGCGAGGCCCACTAGTGACGGAACGGCACTCTGGAACGCGGAAGGGGGAGGGAACGCAGGATGTGCATGCCAGCACCGAACCGGGGTGGGAGGCGTTGGCTGGCGAGACGGTAAGGAGTGACACGCTGCTTCACCGCGTGGCACGACCCGGCGCAGACAGACCACGCCTGGGCGGGCATCAACGCTTTTAGCGGAGGCCCTGTGGGCCGACCTCCACTGTGGGGTTGGCCGAGCGTTTGCACCCAACCCGACGCCGCCAGGGACGGCGGCCCCACCCCACAGCCCAACGCGGGGCGCACGACATAATGCAGATTATCCGCATACGGACCGCTTATCGTCGGTCAGGTTGCCTTGGTGGCTCGCCGGGGCGGACTGGGTGCGAGATAACGGTGAGTTGATCATCGGCGGCGACTGGATCATCGAGTCCGGGATCACCGATGTGGAACAGATGGAGATCACCGCCGCACCCGGGGTGATCCGGTTGCGGCGGCGGGAAGATGGGGGATTTAAGATTTGAGAGCAACCACCTCGGCCATCGGTCGAGGTGGTTCATTAAAACGGAGAAAATAAAATACTCTTATTATCGCGATCAGCCTGATCTATTAGTGCAACCACAGATAATAGGTAATCATGAACATCTTGCTCTGATGATTCATCTTTCATCAGGTTATTAATCTCCTTACGAAGATCTGCAAGTTGCTCATCACTAAAAAGCTCCATGTCACAGTTAGATAACTCAGATAACAATGGGTATTTACAGTGATCGTTCCTGATTAAAAAACTTTCATTTCCCGGAAAGTCTTCCAATGAGGCAATGCTTTCACCAATAACTTTATCCCATAAGTAAACAATAAACATATAGTTACCTCACCACCGTCTTACCCGGGAACGTATTAACCAAATTACCTTTCTTATCAGTGATGACCGTCATAATTGACGTTGGCATACTGTTGTTCATTGCATCAACACCAATATTTTTCCCCATATCCACAGTACGAATATAATTACCAGTAGATGGTGAGTATTGCACCGGTGTCTTCACAACAGTATCTGACTGCAAGACCGTTTTCAGCTCATCCTTCGTCATTGTGAAGTGTGATTTATTAGCTCCCCATTCACCGCCGTGTTTCTTCCAGGCGTATTCAAGCCCTGAGGCTGTCGAACCATCACCATTTCTGAGGTTGACCCTGGACTGAACGATCGAGCCTTTCCAGACTTCCTTCGCGGTATTGGCCACCGCAGCTTCAGCTTTTGCCGCCGTCGCCTCTGCCGCTGTCTTACCGATACCTACCGCACCGCCAGCGCCAACACCGCCCGGCACAATGGCTTCCGACATCTGGATACCGACATTATTCAGGCACAACACCACACTACCCGCACACGCCTGTATCGCGGCTTTTGCAGCCGCTGCTATTTCAGGTGTAGCCGCTGCCAGTAAACCACCACCCAGACCCGCCGGAAGCGCCACCATCAGCGCATCATTCATCGCCAGCCCTTTTTGGCAGGATGCAGAGCTTGGGTCAGTGCTGCAAGACGCAATATTCTTGCCATGCTCCTGCACGAACTTGGTCTGAGTCTCTTCATTACCACCCAGCAAGTTATTCTCCACCGCATTTTTGCCCGTTTGGGCGGCAGTTACCGCACCCGCAGTATCGCCTGTAGACAGGCCACCTGCAAGTCCTGCCGCCAGTTGGCTCAATGCACTCACCTGCTGCCTCTCGCTTTCACTCAACTGCTCTAGCTTCTTGTCCGGGAACAGCTGGCCTGCGATAAATCGCGCCGCCAGTTCCGCCCCACCAGCCCCTAGCCCACCGGCTACCGCCGATTGGTGGTTAAGTTGTGCGGTCACCGCACCCAGTACCGCATGTGCCATCGCATTGGCCGCGACATCCACCTTGCCGGTCAGCGGATTGGTGGTCAGTTTCTTGATTTCCGTCGCCAGATACGGTGACACGCCACTGGCCAGCGCCCCGGCCAGGTTGTTACCTGCCAGTGCCGTCAGCGCCCCCGTCACCGCCTGTGCCGCTTTCTGCAGGTCGCTGCCGGTGCCGTACTGTTTCATGGCATTGTCATACGCCCGCTGCATCACGTCCGCGTCGCTGACCGGTTTGCCTTTCGCATCAATCTCCAACTGCTCTCGGGCCTGCGCCAGTGCAGCCGGATCTTTCTGCGCCTTCAACCCGGCGATGTCTCCTTGAGTGCGGATAACATCCATCGCCTGACCGCCAATTTCCCCGATAAGCTGTGCCTGCTTGAGCCGGTTCTGTTCCTTCTCTTTATCAAAGATCGGACTGATGCTGCCGTCGTTGGCATGGTCGGTATCTCGATTCAGCTCCGCCACATCCTGCTGTTGCTTGTCTGTATCCCGGACTATCAGCGTACCTTCACTGACGCCGGCTTTTGTCGTGCCCTCGGCATGCCCGCTATTGTTGGCACCCGACAGCATGCCACCGGCCATGTTAGTCAGCAGGTCCTTGCCCACCGGTCCGCCGGTGCTGAGGCTGCCACCGCTGTGCTCGGCCGAGTAATCGGCCTGATTGTGGATATCACTCCAGCCCAGGGTGCCGGTATCGAGACGGTTTTTCTCCTTGTCCGCCGTGCTTGCGATAACAGCACCATCGAGCTGGGTATGCTCCTGGACCTTGACGTCATACCCGCCTTTGCCCGCAAACAGCCCGGTCTGCTCCTTCACCGAGTCGAAGTTGCTGTGCAGTTTGTCCTGACTGGCGCTCACGTTGGCCGAACCGGTCATCGAACCGAAGGTGAAGCTGCCGCCCGCACTGACGTTCTGCTGTTTGGCGTCATAACGGTCGCTGTCCTGTTGGCTGGTGAGCGTCAGGTCACGGCCTACATCAACAGTGATTTTTTCCCCGCTCGCCTGTGCACCTTTCAATGTGGTATCCCGGCCGCTGCTCAGGCTGAGATGGTTGCCTGCATCCAGCGTGGTTTCGGTATGGGTCAGGCCGTTGCCGTTTTCATGTCCCTTGCCGGTATTGACCCCGGCCGAGACGCTGATACCGTAACCGCCCGAACCGACACCAATACCCACGCCGACGTTACCGCCTTTGCTGCTGTTCTTGCCAACGGTACTTTCGGTGTTCTGCGCAGACTGCAGGGTAATGTCCCGCGCTGCATCAAGCGACAAATCTTTGCCCGCTTTCAGCTGGCTGCCAGCAATGGTGATGTCGCCACTTTGCGCAGTATTGTTCTTACCGGTCGCGGTTATCGACAGGTTTTGCCCGGCGTTGAGCGAGCTACCCTGCGACTGACGACTGTCGGTGCGGGTTTCGCTCTTCGACGACTGGCTGCCATAGGAGGCACTGATGCCCACTGTGTTGGTAGCGCCTTGCGCGGCTTTTGGGTCATCTGCACTCAAACCTGCAGCAGCGTTTTTCGCCTCCGCCGAGGCGGTCAGGGCATTATCCCGCTCCCAGGCCTGCGCGGCCTGCACACCGGACAGCGCCGCCTTGGTGTTTTGCAGGGCATTGAGGCGCCCATCGCCTTCTTTCCTCGCCTGCTGTGCCGAGCTGACGGCGGTGTTGAGTGCGCTGCCCACGCTGCCCGACAGCGCCACACTCAGACCGCTCTGCTTCTGCTCGTAGGTCTCCGTGCGGGTGCGCTGGTCGTAGCCGGGGTCGATGGTCACGCTGTCGCCGGTCAGGTTCAGGTCCTTGCCTGCAACGAGGTCGGCACCGCCAATATGCAACTGGTTGCCCGCCGTGATAGTGACGTTGCCCTGGCTGCTGCCGACGGTACTGACGCTCTGGCTTTGGGTAGTGGCTTTCTCGTCGACTTCATGTTTGCTCGACTGCTTGCCTATCGTAAAGCCGATGCCACCACTGCCCAGCAGGCCGCTTTTTTTCTTCTCTTCCAGCAGATAGTGGGACTCAGTTTCGGTGGCTGCACCTATATCGACGTTATGGCCGGCCTGCAGGGTCACGTCCCGGTCGGCGGCAATGGCCGACCCGGTTACCGTCAGGTCATTGCCTGCAGTGACGCTGACGCTGTCCCCACTGAGCAGGGTACCTTTCTCACGCGTGAGGCGGTCGTCGGTCACGGTGTGGTTGCTGCTCTTGTTCAGGAAGCCTTTTTTCTCCGAACGTTCTTCACTGTAGCGCGACTCTCGCTCGGTAGCCGTATTGAGGGTCACATCGTTTTTTGCCTGGAGCGCGATGCCACCCTGTTCGCTGTGCAGGGTGCTACCGGTGACCGTCACGTCCCCCTCACGCCCAATGACCGTCACACCTTGCTGACCACTGAAGGTGCTGCCCGTACTGATTTCACGTTCGGTTACCTCTTCGCGGTGGTTACGGGTCTTACCCTGCTGTTTGTCTTCGCTGTCCTGGTCGAGCGTGTGGGTACGTGCGTCCTTAATGGTCACGTCCTGCGCGCTGACGCCAATACGGCCTTCGGAGCTGTCTACCTGCGCACCTTCGGCCAACAGGCGATTACCCGCCACCAGAGTCACGCCCTGGTCGCCGCCGAGGGTGCTGAGCGTCAGGCGATCCTCCTGGCGGTCGTTGCCGACCGATGAGGTACGGCTGTTGGCGTCCAGGTGAGAGGTGTTGGTGGTAGTCTCGGCCCTGATGTTGATATCGCCTCCGGCCTGCACACGGGTGTTGCCGGAAGCCTTGGCCTGGCTGCCCACGAGCGTGACGTCCCGCCCGGCATTGAGCGTGAGGTTGCCTCCAGCGTTAAGCTCACTACCCTGTGCTTGCTGCCATTCCCCGCTAACGTGCGCCATCCGCTCGCCGGCCTCTTCCATGCCACCGCGGGTACGGTTACCCAGAGAGCCCGAGATAACCTCAAGGTCGGCAGTATGACTGCTTTTCGCGGCAGTGATGGTCAGGTCATTGCGCGCGCTCAGGCTGAGAGCGTCCGTGGCATTGAGTTTCGCCCCTGTGAGCGTAATATCAGTACCACTGAGACGGATGTCGTCGGCACTCATCGTCGCCTGGCGCAGCGCATCCTGCAGATTGGTGCTCAGGGTCAGGCGGTCGGCCTGCACATCAATGCTGCCAGCCTTGATATCGCCGCCCTGATGCAGGAACTGCCCGGCGTCGACCGACAAGGCCTTGTCGGCAAACAGGTTGCCGGCATTGACGATACTGCCCGCCGAGAGTTGCAGGTCGCCACCGCCAATCACCGCGCCATCACCGGTCAGGCGCAGCGTGGTCTGCGCCAGGTATACCTTCGGTACCCACACCGTTTGTGGGCCGTCGGCGGTATCGACCGTTTCGCTGACCAGCCAAACGATATCCTGTTGCAACGCGGCAATCTGCTCAGGGGTCAAAGCCACGCCCGGCACCAGGTGGAAGTCCTGTGCAACTTTAGTGCCGTTGTTCATCAGTTGCTGATACTGCGTCATCGCATCCCACCCTTTGACGGACGGTTTGCCGGTAAGCGCCAGCACCTGCTCGCGCACCAGGCGCTGCTCGTAAAAACCGTCTCCCAGGCGCTTATGGGCTTGCGCGGGGTCATACCCTACGCGCTCGAGCATATAGTCGCTGCTGATAAAGTTGTCGCGGCGGGTAAAGCGCTCATCAGTCACTACCAGGAACGGGCTGCCAGCCGCCGTGTGCTGGCTGAACAGGCCGTTATTGGGAATGGTGGTGGCCACATTCCCCAGATGTTGCAGAGCCGTCAACGCCAGCTCCGACGGCAACAGTGGGCGTCCCAGCGGTGAGGTCGACGTGGTGCCGGGTTGCGTCATCTGTCCGCCCGGTGCCAGCGTCATGTCGCCGTCAGGTCGGGCTGCCCCCTCCACCACGAAGGCCAGCGGGTTGCGTTCCAGTTCGGCGCGTTCGGCATCCACGGCGTTTAATGCCGCCTCTAGCTGGCTGACTTGCGCCTGATTGACCGTGGTGTTGGTGATGTTGGCTCCGTTGATGGTGACCGTGCCGTTGCCGGTGATAACACCGTCAACGGTAGTCAGAGCCGTGGTCTCGTCTCGGTTGAATGTCGGATACCAGTGGGACTCATCCCTGTCGTAGTGGTCAACGATGAACTCCTGGCGCCGCTCATTGACCGAATAGCCCCGGTTGTCCACACTACCACCGCCGTCCTGCGTCAGGTTACCGTTGGTCGTGATGACGCTGGCGTCATTGAGCAACAATCCTGTGATACGCAACACCATATTGCCGCCCGCTAGAATACGAGCCCCAACGCCTTCGGAGATCAGTTTGTCTGCGGTCACCGTGCCGGTCACCGTGCGCTCACGCAGATTGTTGTAGTCACTCACAAACGGAGCCGAGGCAATATCCAGAAACTTCTCAGGATCCCACACAACGGCTTGCCCGATATCATGCTCCCGGCGGAAAGAGTTTTGATAAGGGGTTGGGATAACGTCCTGGTTCCACCCCCGTACGTCGTAAAACGTCATGGCATAGCTACCATCGGCGTTAGGTTTGAGCGCCAGATAGTTGACCCACAGGTTGGTCAGTTGCCCGGTATGGTCTTTCACTCGTACTTCCGCCCGCTTGGCAGCCGCGTCAATGTTCAGCAATGTACCGTACGGATTGCTCTCAGCGGCCGCCTCATCACGGAAGGTCAGTTGTTGAGTATTCGGTGCCATAGTGCTGACATCGGTATTGACGTCTTCACCGTAAGAGCGCCAGTAATAGTTGTAGCGGTGCCATTTGTAGTCGCTCTTCTCGGCGTCGCGCTCAATCACCAGCCCTTCGCGCAGGTTGTTCAGACGACGGGCCTCGACCGTGGCGTCGCCGTCCGCCTCAATAAAGCTTGCCCGGTTCTCAATCAGGTCATCACTGTACAGTGACAGGCGGTCGCCGCTGTAGAGCAGCGCACCATCCCGATTGGTCAGGCGCTCACCGGTCTGCAGTATCAGGCTCTGGGTTGCCGCCATCACCGCTGACTGCCCGTGGTTGTCGATAACGCGTCCGCGCACGGTGATATCATCCCCCATCAGCGCAGCAGCACTATCCAAGGTGTCGACGTTGAGTGTCATGACGTCCGCTTCAATACGCCCGGTGTTTTGCAACGCGCCGGTCGTCAATTGCAGCGTTTTGCCTGCAAGGGTGGCCGGGTTGGTGATGCTGGCCGCATTGAGAATAAGATTGCCTGGCAGCAGCCAGTCCACCAGATTGCTAAAGACGCCGCTCAGGGAGAACGTCACCGTGCCGTTGCTGCTGACCGTTTCACCTGCATTGCGGGTGTAGTCCTGCTGCGCGGACAGCGTCAGCGCCTGCAACCCCAGCAGGGTACCGTTCTGGTTGTCCAGAGTGTGTGTATTCAGGGTCAAGGCGCCGGCACTCTCCAGTCGCCCGCCCTGATTGAGCAATGCCAGCGGCGAGTCGGTGGGGGAGCGCCCGGTGTTGATGTCGATATTGCCGTTAGCCAGGATACGCCCCTGGCGGTTATCCAATGTGGTGACATCCGTGAAGGTAAGGGAGTCCGCACTTTGCAACCGGCCGGCCGTGTTATCGATGTTGCGGGCGGTGATGCTGGTACGGGCAGTGCCCAGTATCAGGCCGCCATCGCGGTTGTTCAGGTGGTCAGTCTGTACGTCAAGCTCCGCCTGGCTGCTAAGCGTGCCTTGGCCGCTGTTGTCGAGCGCACCGGCCTTGAGTGTCATCCCCTGGGTCGCCACCAGTTGCCCGCCCTGGTTGTTCACCTGCACAGCATCAAGCGTGAGCGCTGCGCCGCTGTGCACCTTGCCCTGCTGGTTGTTGAGCGTGTCGATACGGTAGACACCCGAGCCCTGACTGATGAGCGTACCCTCGGCATTATCCAGCTGCGCGGTGGTCATCGTGATGCCACCGAGGCTGCTGAACACGCCCTGACGGTTATCGATACCGGCCGCTGACACCTGCTGCCCGCCATTGCTGCGCACTGCGCCGCCGGCATTATCCAACAGGCCAAGAATGTGCAGTGCCATCTGTTGCTGGCCGTCTATCGTCCCGCCAGCATTGTTCAGCGTTTGTGCGTTAAGCGTCAGCGCGTCACCGCCCTGTATTTTCCCACCACGGTTATCCAGCCCGCCATTCAGGTCTAGCCGCAATTGCTTTTGACTATACAACTGACCAGCCTGGGTATTATCTAAACTGAGGGCGGCGATATTCAGTGACTCACCGGCCAGCCACTGGCCGCTGGCGCTATTTATGTGACCAGCGCGCGCACCGTCGTCGGCACCCTGAGCAACCAGTTGCCCCTGCGTCGAGACCTTGCCATTGCTATTATCGATACCCTGTTTGATGCGCAGTACCAGGTTTTGAGCCGACTGCAGTGTCCCCCAGGCGTTACCCAGCCAGTCTGCCGCAAGCGTCATCGCCTGCTGGCTTTGCACGCTGCCTTCCGCGTTGTCAAAACCGCCGCTGACGGCCTGCCAGCCGCCCTGACTCCCCATCCAGCCTTGCGCATTGGAAATATCCTGCGCCTGCAAACGCTGAGACAGCCTGCTGAAAATACGGCCCTGACTGTTATCCAGTTTGCCGGTGAATTGCATGTCCAGGCTGTCAAGCCCATTAATGGTACCCTGGGTATTTCGCAGGCTGGCGGCACGTACCTGTGTGCGACCATTGCCGGTCAAGGTACCGTTTTGGTTGTCCCAGCCCCCCGACAGATTCAGAGAAAGCGCCTGCCCAGCAAGCACCACACCCGATACGCGGTTGGTCAGTTGCCCGCCCTGCAGAGACAAGGCACCACCGCTTTGCAGCGCCCCGCCGTCGTTGTCAAACAGGCTGGCAGCACCGCCCTTGATGTTGAGAGCCTGTTGAGTAGTCAGCTTGCCAGTTCGGTTGAGAATATCGCCCGCAGCGTCAAGGCGAAGGTCACCGCCGGACTGCAGCCGACCACCGGTATTGTCGAGGGTATGCGCGGTAGCGGTCACCTGATGGCCACCTTGGGTAGTACCACTGCGGTTGTCCCAGTCACCGTCGGTATACACGGAGAGGGTGTTTCCTGCTTCCAACCAGCCTGCCGTGTTGACCAGTCCCTGTTGCGCTGTCAGGCCCAGGTTTTGTCGGGCAACCACTTTCCCCTGAGTGTTATCCATCTGCTGTACCGTCAGCGTAAGCGACTCGCCGCTGATTTCACCCTCGCGGTTACCCAAGCCTTCCGCGCTGGTCAGGGTCAACTGTTGCCCCCCCAGTATCTTGCCAGCCTCGTTGTTTACATCCCGCGCCGCCAGGGTCGTTTGCCCCTTCCCTTGCACCGTACCACGACGGTTATTCAGTACGCCTGTGGTGCGCACCGTCAGTGCCTCACCGGCACCCAGCAGACCCTGCGTATTATCCAGCCCCTGACGGGCATTCAGGTCAAGCCGCTGCTGGCCAATGACCTTGCCCTGCGTGTTGTCGAGACGGTCAGTATTCACTGTCAGCACCGCGGCGCTGATTTCGCCGCCGCGGTTGGTGGTGTTGCCCGTAGCATTCAGGGCTAACTGCTGACCGGATAGCAGTTTGCCATCGTCGTTGTTGACGGCGTTCGCCGTTGCCGTGACCGATGTTTCGCCTTGCGCCGTGCCGCCACGGTTATCCCAGTCGCCAGTACGCACATCCAGCGCCTTGCCAGCCCCGATAAGGCCACGCTGGTTGTCCAACCGGCTTGCCGTCAGGTTGAGGTTGTCCTGGCTGATGACCTGCCCCTGCACATTATCCAACTGCTGCACCGCCAGTCGCACGTTGCCAGCGTTCAGGGTACCTGACCGATTATTCAGGTCACCGCCCGCCTCAAGCGTCAGGGCCTGGCCAGCCAGCAGGTTACCCCCGGCATTGGTGACCGACCCGCCAGCATGAATCGCCAGCCCCGCCTGTGTTTTTACCGTGCCGTCCTGGTTGTCGAGACGGCCGACGTCAAGCCTAAGGTCGCCATTACTGCCTACCATCCCCCCGGCATTGTCGAACAGGCCGCCAACCCTCCAGTATTGCGCCGCGTTATCGAGCGCCACCAGGCGACCGCGCTGATTGGCAAGCTGGCCCACCGTCAGCGCCAGGCGCTGTGCCTCAATGGCACCGTCGCGGTTATCAAGCTCACCTGTCAACGTGAAGCGGCTCTCGCCGCTACCGGTCTGTGACCAGGTAGCCTGCTGATTGAACAGGTTACCGGCATCGACCTCCCATCGCCCGGCCTTGACCTGCGCCTGCTGCGCATCCACATCACCGCCCGTGTTCACGACAAGCTCGCCGCTGTCGACGGTCGACTGACGCAGTGCCACACCCCCTTCCTGGGCTCTCAGCGTGGCCCGGCCAGCTGCCACCTTCGCACCACTGATATCCACCCGGCGTCCGGTCGCGCTGACGTCCTTTTTGCTCAGCAAGCTGCCGCTGGCACGAATGTCACCCTGGCTGTCAAGGTGCAGACTGGCGTCACGCACAACCTGGCTGTTGACATCGCTGCCCGCCAGCAGGTGGCCGCTGCTCTGTATGCCGCGCGCAGCGCTCAGGCGCACATCCCCGGCCGCCGCCAGGGTGCCGGACTGCGCCAACACCCCCTCTCGACTCTGTACGGTAAGCTGACCGCCGCTGTGCAATTTGCCGTGCGTCTCGATGTCGCCTTTCGCCGCCAGGCTGATATCGCCACCAGCCTGTGTGGAGGCGTCTTGTGCATCAGACTGCCAACTGAGCCGGCCTTCACTGCTCACGGTCAGCGTCTTGCCAGCCTGTACCTGTCCGTTTTGGTTGCGCACACCGACGCCAGCCTCGGTCCCTATCATACGGATACTGCCGCTGTACATGCCGCCCATCTGGCCCATATCGATGGCAAGCACTGGTTTGGCGCTGCCGTCATCCTCAAGCGGCGTCACTGTTTTACCGTCCGCACTCACGCGATTGCGGCCGGCCACCACTGTCACCCCTTCTTTGGCCCAGACTCCAGCGTTGACTTCCACCGCGCGCGCCAGAATATCAACGTATTCGGTATCATGACGGGCATCGCCGTTGAGTCCGCCACCGTCTATACGCACCACGCCGCGCTCAACTTGGTAGCCCGCCACACTGCCATCGGCATTCAGCTGTGCCTTGCCAGTGGTCAGCGTCATACGTCCGGCATTGATGGTGCCGCAGCCATCGCACACAATCCCGGCCGGGTTGGCCACAATCACCTGTGCCTTGCCGCCAGCCACTTCCATAAAGCCCCGCAGCTGACTGGGGTTATTGCTATTGACTTCGTTCAGGATGACGCGAGCCGGTGCCGCATTGGGATTGAGGTTAGGGTTGCCCTGGATCATCCCGGCCATTTGGGTCGACGTCATCACGGCCGAATTGTTGAGGATGGCACCTTTGGCATCGACGTCGAACTGCTGATACTGATTATGCGAGACCCCGGCCTGATTGGGCGCGGTGATATTGACCTGGGGTAACCCGTTTTGGGTGGCAATGACCTCCGGTCGTTGGGAAGGGGGAGCCCCACCGTCCGCCACAATACCCCCGGCAATCACCGGCCCGGCAAACATTGCCAGCCCTAGCAGCCACACGGCACGACGGACGGTCACCCATACACGGTTCCCGTCCGTTATCCCCGAGCCGCAGCGCTGTCCTGGCTCGGTACTGCAACTGCGGGCCAGTTCGGACACCACCCGCAGTTCCCCGTGGGTGCGGCTGAAGATAAGGCGATAGCAATGTTTGTTCATGGGTCACGTCCGTGTATTCAGGTCAGTATCAGTAAAGCGGTCAGTCTGGCGACAGTTGATATTCAGATTTCCAGGTTCACGCTGAAACCCGCGGTGGCTCCCGAAGTGTGGAACCCCGCAGGCTTGTAAAGCGGCATACCGGCAAACAGGTCATAGCTGAATCGTCCCCACAGTGCGCCGCGTACACCGAGCGCACTGCCCGCCAACTGATGGCCAACCAGGTGGCGGGTACTCGGCCCGTCTACCCGACCGTAGTCGGCAGCCAGGTACAGCTCGTGCCCGCGAGAAAAGACATTCCAGGCGATTTCGTTACGCCAGAGCAAGCCTTTTTCGCCAGACAGCATTTGTTCGCCGTCAAAGCCGCGCACCGTGTAACGCCCGGCGATGGCCATCCGCTCCTGCGGCGTCAGCGCGTTCGCGCTCCACTGGCCCCGCACGCTGGTATAAACCCGCCAGGGTTGCTCGCCCCAGGTGAACGGCTGGTTGATGCCCAGATCGCCGAGCAGCATGCCGGTTCGCGCACTGCCCTCATGACGGGACTCTTCCGGGGCCGGCAGGGCATTGAACGCGCCGGTACCGCGACGCCAGTTGATATTGGCATCCAACGTGGTGGTACCGAAGTAGCTGCGCTGATTTAGCCCCACCTCCCAGCCGGCAATGCGCCGTTTTTGCGACACGATATCAATGCCGTCCACGGCGTTGGTGGAGTGCTTACGGTAGCCGCGCAGGTTGAGCGTGGTCTTGTGCGACTGGTCACGGTACAACAAGCGGGAGACGGTCAACTGGATATTGTCGCTCTTGCCACTGTAACTCAGCACCTCGTTGGCATTGGGGATATTCTGATGGTAGGTGTAGTCGTTGTAGTTGGCCGAAAAAGCCCAGTATCCCACCGGGAAAAAGTAGTTCAGGGTATGTGAACGGTTGCCGAACGGTCCGTGCTGAAACAGATCCTTGCCGATGTTGGCATAGAACAGGTCATTCTGCGCAAAGGGGGCATCCAGGGCCAGGGTGGCCGAACCGAGATAACGCCCGGTACTTTTTGAACCGCTGTCATCCAAACCCAGACTGAGGCGCACCGGTCGCCCCTCGTGCCAGTTGATCTGCAGGTCACTGGTGGCTTCCTGCGCACCGGGCACGATTTTAATGTCGGCAACGGCGCTGGGGACTCGCCTGAAGTTTTCCAACCCCTGCTCGATATCGCGCAGATTAAGAATATCCCCGCGTGAGGCAGGGATGGCATTCCACAGCCGTCCACGCCAGGAGACCGGTTCATCAAAACGGATCTCGCCAATACGCCCGGGTTGCAGCGTGAGCGTCAGTATGCCCTGGGTCAGATCCTGCTCCTGTGCCATCACCCGCGTCGTGACATAGCCCTTGGCCAGCAGGGCGTTTTGCACCTTGTTGATGGCAAGCACGATACCCTGGCCGCCCAGGCAGCGGCCTTTGGCATCCGCAGCGGCATCCAGCGCCCACTGGAAGCGCTCGGTCGACTCCCCAACCAGAGTTAGCCGGTTGATGGTGAAACAGGGGCGTTCATCAGTGGGGTAATCGGGCAGCGCAACCTCGGGACGAGAAAGACGCGCGTCGGCCTGCGGGGCATTTTGGCTTTGCAGGGCGCGTTCACGCTCCTGCTGTCGCTGCTGTTCGCGGGCATCAAGGGCGGAAGCCGCCTTTTCGGGGGCATCGGATGATGTGGCAGCCATAATCGGAAAAGCGCCGACTAACAAAAAACCGGCGAAAACAGGCGCTACTGCTTTTAACAGACACCCGTGCGGGAGAAAAGTCTTTTTCATGAAAATCCATTTTCAGAAAGTAAAAAAAATGTAACTTTTGTAACATTATCCACTCAAAAGCTCAAACGCAAGCAAATTTTATAACATTAACAGCCATACCTTGCCCCCTCCCTCGGGGGCTTTTTACAGTGAATCCTGGAAGAAAGCGGCGGTAGCGTTCAACGCGCCAGGAGTAATGCGATGGCGTACTTCCGCTTCAGTGAGGTAGGTCAACCTCCGATCCAGGCCGCGCTGACGTAACTCACCGGCCAAGCGCTCACTCTGCTCCGCTGGCACCACATCATCGGTTTCACCATGCCATAACAGCAGTGGCCGCCCAGCAAAACTCTCCCAATGATGTTCAACCTCATAAGCGGCCAAGGGCGCAAGACGTGCCTTGAGCGCGGACTGCTCCAACGGTTGGCCCTGCGCATCCAATGGCGGATACAACGTCTGCGCCAGTGAAGTGAAGTAGCCTGACCCCATCAGGCTGGCGGCTGCTTTCACCCAAGGATAACGGATAAAGGCACCCAAAGTGGTCATGCCCCCCATCGAAGCGCCCGCCACGCCAATGCGATCCCCGGCAATCAACCCACGCTGCTCATAGTGCATCTTGAGCGCGGGCAATTCATCGACGTTACTTTTGAGGATTTCCCAGAAATGCGCCAACCGTCGTGCTTCATCACCATCAAACCGCTCACCGTGCATCGCACAATCGGGCAGCACCACCCGGAAACCGGCTTTGGCCAGCGCATAGGCAAAATAGGCGTACACCTCTTTCGATGAGGTATAACCGTGATAGAAGAAGATCGTGGGTAACGACTGCTCATAGCGCCCGACCGGCACCGCATGGATCACCGCAACGTCACCCACCCGCTCATCATGGATCTCGATCATGTGTTCCCCCTGTAGCCAATCTTCTCTATGATGACAAACATCGGCCCGAAACCGTAGTTCAACCCGTTCTACTCTATGCGAAACAGTAATGAGGCCAGCATGAATCTTTCCCGTACGTTGATCACCCTATTGCTGGTTGGTTTACTATCCGGCTGCAGCGTATTTAAAACCACGCCCAAACCCCCACCACCGCCTACCGCCCAGGCACAAGAGATCACCCGCGCCCAAACCACCGAGTTGGAGAAGATGGGAACGATCAGCGCACTGGTGCATGGCAGCCCGATGAACGTGGAAGCCGAGATCCAGCGCAAAGCTGACGCTAGCGGGGCACGCTATTACATGATCATCATGAACAGCGAAACCATCGTGCCTGGCCAGTGGTATTCACAGGCGATACTTTATCGGTAACGCTGGTTCTGAGGTAGAAGTAAAAACGGGTGCCTGAATAGGCACCCGTGATAGGGGGTCCGCAATTACTCTTTGATTACCGGCCCATTTACTTCACCGTTATTGGTGTATCTCCCCGTCAGGTTCAGTTTCACACCGTCCAGGCCGGTGATTATCGCGCCACTCCGGTTGGTTAAATTCTGGCTGTTGATCGTAGTGACCTTGTCGGACGATAATAGACCACCGTTGGTCAACGCCCCGCTGACGCGCATATCCAACCCTTCACTACCGTGGACTACACCGCTGTTGTTAAAGGCTGAAGCCAGTTCTACGCTAATGCTACCTGTTGAATGGATCGCGCCATTGCCATTTTCCAACCGGTTCGCCAGCAGCGACAGATGAGCCACACTTGAAATGGTGCCGCGGTTGTTATCCACGTTGCCAGTATACTTCATATCCAGGTTGCCGCCGCTGGCAGCAATCAGACCCTGGCTGCTGTACAACCGATTACCAGTCAAGCTCAGATCGCCCGCGCTGACAATGCCACCCCAGGTATCTTCCGGCATCTCGATATACACCCCCATCACCCGACCAAAATTCGCACTATTACGGTTATAGAGAGTCGCCGCCGTTATTTCTGCCGTATTCTTGGCAAAAATCAGACCCTGATCATTGCGCAATGTGTCGGTTTGCACATAAACTTCCCCGCCCCACAACATGCCCGCATTGTTGTTGACCGAGCTGGCGTTCACCTCCGTACGCCCCGTCACGCTACGGATCACGCCATAGTTGTTATTAAGGGCATTTTTGATGCTAATGTCATTGCCCTTTTCCGTGGTTAACCCACCCGTGCGGTTATCCAGGCTGTTTGCTTGCAGCAACAGTTTATCACCGCTAACATTGCCATCCCGGTTGTCCATAGCGTTGATATTAGTGAGGTTGACACCCCCCATTGAAGAGATCTGGCCACTCCCGTTGAGCAGGTTACTGCCGTTGGTGTTTACGTTCAGCATCTTGTTCGCTTGCAGACTACCGGTTCTATTGGTCAGTAGACCACTGTTGATGTCCAACGTCCCAGCAGCTTCAATCAAACCGTTGGTGTTATTGAGCGCAGTTTTGTTTGTAGCCAGCTTAAAATCGTTACCCGCACTCATTTTGCCGTTAGCGGTATTGTTCAACGTACCGCTGGTAGACAGATTGACGTGACGTTGAGCCGCTATTTCGCCGCCACGGTTATCAAGCGTGCCGCCAACGGCCATCGACAGATCGGACAACGAAGAACCAATGGCAAAAATTTGCCCATTACGGTTATCCAGCGCACCGCTGACGATAGTGGCGTTACCACTGGTGGTGATCACGCCATTGTTATTGTTCAATTGACCCGTTTTCAGGGTCATCCCCATGGCGCTGTGTATGCCGGTTTCTTTATTGCGGCCAGTATTGGTCAGCAACTGCCCATTGGTATCGATAGTGACCTGTGCAATGGCTTGCACCATACCGTTAGTGTTGTTCAGTTGCCCGCTATTGATGCTCACAGAGCCGATGGATTCAATTTTCCCGTTGGTATTGGTAAGGCGGTTTTTATTGGTATTGATGATGACACCACCGTTGCTGGTGATTTGCCCGTTGGTATTATCAATAGTGCCTGCGGTGTTCAATTTGTTGGCACGTTCGGCAAATAAGTTCCCTGAACGGTTTTCCAGCACACCATTAACATCCATCACCAGGTCTGAGGTCAAAGCCGCGACGGTACCGGCATTACGAACGCCCACTCCTCTTTCTGTACCCACCAGGGTGATCTTGCCGGCATACATCCCGCCCAAAGCAGCAACGTCAATCCCGAAGCGAGGTCTGCCCAACGCCGATGCCAGCGCAGTCGCTTGGGTATTATCCGCATTGACGTTATTACGGCCAGTGGTCACTTTTAAATCCTTGGCCCAGACACCGGCATTAATCGCCACCGAGCGAGCAATCAGATCGGTATAATTACTGTCGCCGCTTTTTAGGCCATCGCCATTAATAACAATGGTGCCCTTCTCCGTTTTATATCCCTGTATAGCGCCATCGGCAAGCTGGGCAGTACCGGTGGTCAGCGTTGCTCTGCCGGCATTAATAAAGCCGCAACCGCTACAGGTAATACCTGCCGGGTTGGCAATAATCACCTGAGCCTGCTGGCCTGCTACTTCCACCATGCCATTTAACACGCTGGCCCGATTAGAGTTGACCTCATTAAGGATCACCGAGGCTGCCCCGCCGCTTAAATTCGCATTACCCGCGAGGCTCCCCGCCAGTTGGCTATTCGCCCCGTCAACGCTGTTATTCAACACAACACCGTTTTTATCAACGTTGAACTGGTTGAAGATATTATGTGAAACACCTCCTTTGCCCGCGGCGTTGATATTTACCACGGTCGACCCATTCGCCCCGGCATTAACTGCAGGGCTAGATGCCTGCCCGGCATCGGCAACAATAGCCGCATTAGCCACAGAGACGCAGCCAAAAGCCAACAGCCCGGCAAAGTAGAGTGGCGAAAGATTCATTCGCAAAGATGCATTGTTCTTTTCTTTACGCGTCGACAAATCGGTCGTGGACGAGTGATTACTATATATCATGCTGTTAATTCCTTTTACACAATCGGAAAGCCAGTGGACTGACCAAAATAAGCCGCGATAGAAATAAGGTATTACTTAAAAAATAATAACCGCAGATTGGCATTCGGGAGCTGTGCTTAACCCCCATTACATTAAAATGTAGCATACAACCCGTTACGCACTCAGCCAATTATTCAAATAGAGCAAAAAAATAGGTGGTATCCACGAAATAATCAAGAATTATCCTGAGCACCAAGGCATAATATATCTTTAACGCTTACGCGAAATTAATATCATTCAGGATATTTCTATAATTAATCATTCGAGTTGAAATAATGGCAGGCATTTAAACGCCCAATGCCATCAACATATTATCTGATGGCATTTCCCTCGGGGCTATAAGCACTGAGTTCCTGTTTTAGACCCCCATAGCCCGCTGAAGCAGCGTATCGCACACCTCGGCGGGCAGCACTCTATCTCCACGATAATCCAGTGTTAATTGGCACCAGGCTTCTCCAATTGGCGGACTGGCATGCTGCAGCAGTTGGGCGGCACAGCACAGATCGAATAACTGCTGGGTTAACAAGCGCCCCATTTCTTCACGCGGCTGGCGCATACGCTGCTGCCATTGCCGCCAGGCGCGATCGAACAACCGATGCTGTCCGCGCACCGGCAACAGTTCCTGCTGTAGCAGCTCCAAAGCACCAGGCAACTTATGCAGGCTGCGCATCACATC
The DNA here is from genome assembly GCF_050434425.1 of Serratia sp. 2723. NCBI lineage: Bacteria > Pseudomonadati > Pseudomonadota > Gammaproteobacteria > Enterobacterales > Yersiniaceae > Serratia > Serratia sp. 2723. The sequence continues at coordinate 77,040 of NZ_JBNDIN010000001.1, read as the reverse complement.
CAGGCACATGATATTACCTGACCCTTCCCAAATGCTGTTTACCGGTGCTTCACGATACAGACGCGGCAGTTCACTGTCTTCGCAATAGCCGATCCCTCCCAGCACTTCCATGGCTTCCCCGATAAATGCCGCGCCTTGATGACAGATACTGTATTTTGCCGCCGGGGTCAGTAAGCGGCTGTAGACCACTTCGCCTTCATCCCCCCGGCTTTCCCAGGCTCGCGCCAAACGGAACAGTAAAGCGGTATGCCCTTCAAGCCGTAACGCCATACGGGCCAACACCTGCCGCATCAATGGCTGTTCAATAAGGCATTTACCAAACGCCTGCCGTTGCAGGGCATGGTACAGCGCCACCGAAAGGCCACGGCGCATCAGCCCATGGCTACCCAAAGCGCAATCGAATCGCGTCATTCCCCCCATTTTAAGGATTTGCCTGACGCCATCCCCTTCATCGCCCAACAACCAGGCCGTGGCGTCCTGAAACTCGGCCTCGCTACTGGCATTGGAACGGTTGCCCAGCTTGTCTTTAAGACGCTCCAGACGGATAGCATTGCGCGTACCATCAGGCAGGAGCCGCGGCAGGAAGAAGCAGGAAAGCCCTCCCTCAGCCTGTGCCAATAGCAGATGAGCATCGCTTTGCGGCACTGAGAAAAACCATTTGTGACCCACCAGGCGATAGACCTCGCCATTACCCCGGCTGGCGAGCGGCATGGCGGTGGTGGTATTGCTCAGCACGTCCGATCCGCCCTGCTTTTCCGTCATCCCCATGCCGATCAACAGTCCGCGCTTTTGCGCACCGGGCAGCAGATGAGGGTCATAACGATCGGAAAGTAACGGGGATAGCCAGCATTGATACTCTTTTGGCAGGGAACGCTGTAGCAGTGGAATAGCGCCAAAGGTCATGGTGATTGGGCACAGCGTGCCAGCCTCCACCTGAGCGTGCAATACAAAGCGGGCGGCACGGGCCACCAAGGAGCCAATACGGGCATCTTCCTGCCATGGCAGGTTATGCACCCGGTTAGCGACCAGCCCCTGCATCAGGATGTGCCAGGCTGGATGAAAGCGCACGTCGTCCAGGCGTTGCCCGGTAGCGTCATAGCGCAACAACTCCGGTGGGTTGGTATTGGCCAGCCGCCCCAACTCCAATGACTCCTGCGTGCCTAACTGCTGCCCAAGCGAGGCTAGAACATCGCTATCCCAACCCGCCAACTCGCGCTGCAACGCTTCACGCAACGGCGTATCGGACAGGAAAAGGTTGCTGTTCCCCAAGGGCTTGGGTTGGTTAAAGACGGTATGCGTAGTCCAGACCATGAGATTGCTCCCTGATTAACGCTTCAGGGGTAATTATGGTCATTAGCTGGATTTCTGCCGCTGGCGGGATCACAAGATGGGAGATTAGGGGTAGGGGTGACAGATTTCACCCCTATTAAATCATCAGCTGCGCTGACGCACCGCTTCAAATAGACAGACACCGGTCGCTACCGAGACGTTCAGCGAGGAAACCGTACCGGCCATCGGAATGCTGATCAGTTCATCGCAATGTTCACGGGTCAGACGGCGCATACCTTCACCTTCCGCGCCCATCACCAGCGCCATCGGGCCGGTCATTTTGCTTTGATACAGCGTGTGGTCGGCTTCACCCGCCGTGCCCACGATCCAGACGTTCATCTCTTGCAGCAAACGCAGGGTACGGGCCAGGTTGGTGACGGTGATCAGTGGGACATTCTCGGCCGCACCGCAGGCCACTTTCTTCGCCGTTGCGTTCAGTTGAGCTGAGCGATCGCGTGGGACGATCACCGCATGGACACCGGCAGCATCGGCACTACGCAGGCAGGCTCCCAGGTTATGGGGATCGGTAACGCCGTCCAGCACCAGCAGGAACGGCGTTTCAACGCTTTCCAGCAGCCCAGGCAGATCGTTCTCCTGATATTTCCGCCCTTCACGCACCCGCGCAATAATGCCCTGGTGGACGGCCCCTTCGACCTTCTCATCCAGCCATTGGCGGTTAGCCACCTGGATCACAATACCGGTCGCTTCCAGCTCGGCAATCAAAGGCTGTAAGCGGCGATCGTCACGCCCCTTGAGAATAAACACTTCCAGGAAACGTTGTGGATCGTTGTCTAGCAGGGCTTTGACAGCGTGAATACCGTAGATAATTTCGCTCATGATGCTCTTTTAACTAGTGCGGCCGGGATAACCCGGCCGGGGATAATAACGTGCGGCAGGTTAACCCTGCTCGGCACCTTTCTTCTTGCTGGCACGCTTGGCTTTGGTCGCGGCCGCTATCTTTTTGGTTTTATCAGACGCTTTTTTGGCTTTCGCCTTCGGATCGGTTTTCGCTTTCGCCTTCGGATCTGGCTTCACCTTGTCTGCGGGTTTGGCCTTGGCCCCATCTTTTTTACGGAAGGCACTGTCTGGCTCAAAGTTGGCAGGCGTCTTGCCGCCACGGCGTTTGCGTTGAGCCTGACTACGGCCCGCTCCGGCACCGTCGCGCAGCGTACGCTGGCCGCCATTCTTGGCGCGTTCGCGCTCGGTTTTACCTTCACCACGCGGTTTGCGGGTGCTGGAAACCAGGGCGAAGTCGATCTTGCGTTCGTCCATATGCACGGCCTCAACGCGGATCTCCACCGTATCCCCCAGGCGATAGACCATGCCGGAAGATTCACCGATCAGACGCTGGCCGATATTATCAAAACGATAGTAATCGTTATCCAGCGTGGACACGTGTACCAACCCATCGATAAACAGATCGCTCAGACGGACGAAGAAACCAAAACCGGTGACGCTGGCAATAACGCCGCTAAACACTTCGCCGACGTGATCCTGCATAAAGTCGCACTTCAACCAGTCCGCCACGTTACGCGTGGCTTCATCGGCACGGCGCTCGGTCATCGAACAGTGCATACCCAGTTGCAGCATCTCTTCCAGATCGCTGTGCCAGCCACCGGTTGGCGTCCAGCGCTCTTTCTGTTCGCCTTGCTCCTTCGCCAATACGTACTTGATGGCACGGTGCAGCGACAGATCAGGGTAACGGCGGATCGGTGAAGTAAAGTGGCCATAAGAAGCCAGCGCCAGGCCGAAGTGACCACGGTTTTCCGGATCGTAGATCGCCTGTTTCATCGAACGCAGCAACATGGTTTGCAGCATTTCACGGTCCGGGCGCTCTGACACTTCGTCCATCAAGGTGGCGTAATCTTTCGGCTGTGGCTTCAGGCCGCCGCCCAGGGTCAGGCCCAGCTCACTCAACACGCTGCGCAATGCAGAGATGTGATCGTCGCTTGGGCGATCGTGCACACGGAACAGCGCAGGTTCGTTATGCTTCTCAACAAAGCGTGCCGCTGCAACGTTCGCCATGATCATGCACTCTTCGATCAGCTTGTGCGCGTCATTACGTACCGTTGGCTCAACGCGCTCGATACGGCGCTCGGCGTTGAAGATAAACTTGGCTTCTTCGGTTTCGAAGGCGATACCACCGCGTTCGGCACGAGCCTGATCCAGCACTTTATACAGCGCATGCAGCTCCTGCAGATGTTTAACCAGCGGATGATACTGCTCACGCAGCTCCTGATCGCCCTGCAGAATATGCCAGACCTTGGTGTAGGTTAAGCGCGCATGGGAGCTCATTACCGCTTCGTAGAATTTAAACGAAGACAGACGGCCCGATGCGGAGATGGTCATCTCACTCACCATACACAGGCGGTCGACCTGCGGGTTGAGCGAGCACAGGCCGTTAGAAAGCACTTCCGGCAGCATTGGCACCACTTCCGACGGGAAGTAGACCGAGGTGCCACGGCTACGGGCTTCGTCATCCAACGCCGTGCGAGGACGTACATAGTAGCTGACATCGGCAATCGCGACCCACAGGCGCCAGCCGCCACCGCGTTTCTTCTCGCAGTACACGGCATCATCGAAATCGCGGGCATCTTCGCCATCAATGGTGACCAGCGGCAGGTGACGCAGATCCACACGCCCTTTCTTGGCGGCTTCCGGCACCTGCTCACTGAGGTCGGCAACCTGCTTCTCCACCTGAGGTGGCCAGGTATGCGGGATCTCATGGGTACGCAATGCGATATCCACCGCCATGCTGGTACCCATTTTATCGCCCAGGATCTCGACGATCTTGCCCACGGCTTTGGTGCGGCGCGTTGGGCGCTGAGTCAGCTCGACCACCACCATAAAGCCCATCCGCGCCCCACTGACCGAATCGGCAGGGATCAGAATATCGAAGCTCAGGCGGCCGTCGTCCGGTACCACGAAGCCGGTACCGGCATCGGTGAAGTAGCGGCCAACAATCTGGCTGGTTTTCGGCACCAGTACGCGCACGATACGCGCTTCGCGGCGGCCTTTGCGATCTTCGCCCAGCGGTTGAGCCAACACCACATCGCCGTGGATGGCCATTTTCATTTGCTCGGCGGAGAGATAAAGGTCGTCTTTACGCCCTTCAACCCGCAAGAAGCCGAAGCCATCGCGGTGGCCGATCACCGTGCCGCGCAGCAGGTCCAGACGCTCCGGCAAGGCATAGCACTGGCGGCGGGTAAAGACCAACTGACCATCACGCTCCATCGCACGCAGACGACGGCGCAGGGCTTCCAGCGCTTCTTCGCCGGATAAGTTCAGTTCATTGCCCAACTCTTCGCGGCTGGCCGGCGTTTCACGTTTCGCCAAATGGGCCAGGATAAATTCGCGGCTAGGAATTGGGGATTCATATTTTTCTGCTTCTCGTTCCAGGAATGGATCTTGTGACATTGAGGTTCCTCCGTTGTCATCAGCAGGGTGTCGCTGAGCCTTGTCTTCTCAGTAACGCTTTATTCGACAAGCAAAAGCTTGTAGAGCGGTGGATTGTCTTCGACCATGTCGGCCAATGTGTGACTATCCAGCTCCTCAAGGAAATTCTTTACCGCCTGCTGGAGCACTTGCTTCAAACGGCAGGCTGGGGTGATATGACAAAAATCGCCGCTGCAGTTAACCAACGAAAGCGGCTCCAGCGCCCGCACCACGTCGCCAATACGGATGCTCTCAGCCGGTTTACCCAAACGTATACCGCCGTTTTTACCCCGCACGGCGGTCACAAAGCCTTCACGGCTCAGCTGATTGATAATTTTTACCATATGGTTACGGGAAACCCCGTACACCTCCGTAACCTCAGAGATGCTGGTCATTTTGTCCGCAGGCAATGATGCCATATAGATCAATGCCCGTAGGCCATAGTCAGTAAAACTTGTTAACTGCACGTTTACCTCTGGGTATCCGCCGATTTTCGGCGATTTTCTTTACTATCTTATTGGATGATAAACCAGCCAGAGAGTTCGCAGCTAATTATTTAGTACATAGCTGACTCTCAACCGGAGCAACGAAAGGATTTTGTGAGGTGAAAACGCCATCGGGAAGGATACATGAAGCAAACAAACCGGGACTTGGCCCGGTTTGTTTGGTGACGGTAGGAAAGCTGATTATGCGTCGAACGGATCGCGCAGGATCATGGTTTCGCTACGGTCTGGGCCAGTAGAGATGATATCTACCGGTACGTCAGTCAGCTCTTCGATACGTTTGATGTAGTTCAGCGCTGCCTGTGGCAGTTTGCTGTAGTCTTTCACACCAAAAGTCGTTTCGCTCCAGCCCGGCATGGTTTCGTAGATTGGCTCGATACCTTCCCAACCTTCTGCAGCCAGCGGCGTGGTGGTCATTTCGCGGCCGTCCGGCATACGATAGCCCACACAGATCTTCACTTCTTTCAGGCCGTCCAGCACGTCCAACTTGGTCAGGCAGAAGCCAGACAGGGAGTTGATCTGCACGGCACGACGAACGGCAACCGCATCCAGCCAGCCGGTACGACGGCGACGGCCAGTGGTGGCACCAAACTCATTACCCTGTTTGCACAGGTACTCGCCGGTTTCGTCGAACAGTTCGGTTGGGAACGGGCCTGCACCTACACGGGTAGAATAGGCTTTCACGATGCCCAGCACGTAGTCCACGTAACGTGGGCCAATGCCAGAACCGGTTGCCACGCCACCAGCGGTGGTGTTGGAGGAGGTTACGTACGGATAGGTACCGTGATCGATATCCAGCAACGTACCCTGTGCGCCTTCGAACATGATCAGATCGCCACGCTTGCGCGCGCCGTCCAGCAGTTCGGAGACGTCTACTACCATCCCGGTCAGGATATCGGCAATTGACAGTACATAGTCAAGGGTGGTCTGGTAATCGACGGCTTCAACTTTGTAGTAGTTAACCAGTTGGAAGTTGTGGTAATCGATGATGTCTTTCAGCTTGACGGCGAAGGTGGCTTTATCGAACAGATCGCCAACGCGCAGACCGCGACGGGCAACTTTATCTTCGTAAGCCGGGCCGATACCACGGCCGGTGGTGCCGATGGCTTTGGCGCCACGCGCTTTCTCACGCGCATTATCCAGGGCAACGTGATAAGGCAGGATCAGCGGGCAGGCTTCAGACAGTAACAGACGTTCGCGTACCGGGATGCCACGCGCTTCGAGTTCACCCATTTCCTTCATCAACGCGTCTGGCGCCAGCACCACACCGTTGCCGATGACGCTGGTCACGTTTTCACGCAGGATACCTGAAGGAATTAAATGAAGAACGGTTTTTTCACCGTTGATAACCAGAGTGTGGCCAGCGTTATGGCCACCTTGGTAGCGCACAACATATTGAGCCCGTTCAGTCAGCAGGTCTACGACCTTGCCCTTACCTTCGTCACCCCATTGGGTGCCCAGTACGACGACGTTCTTACCCATTTTAAAATCACCAGGTTGCTTAAAAATGGATTCTACCACCGTAATTCTTCAGTTTCAGCACTTTTAGCATACGATTGCGTACTTTTTCGGCTAAACTTTAAACCCCCGTGCGTGCACGCAACATGTAGTAGATCACACAGCCTGCAACCACTAATCCTCCGCCAAAACGCCGCAGCGTGGCATCGGGTAGCTGCGAGATTGTCTGGACCATTTTACGCCAAGCCTGTGGGAACAACATCGGCCCCAGCCCTTCCAGCACCAAAACCAAGCCAAGCGCCAGCCAGATTGTCGAATTCATCCCTTCCCCCAAAAAAGAAAGGCCCGCGTTTAAACGGGCCTTGGTGATCGGCTATTGCGCTTACTTACGCGTAGCAACCGGCGACTTCATGTAGCGGAAGAAATCGCTGTCCGGGCTCAGCACCAACACATCCTGGTTACCAGGGCCGAAGCTGGTTTCATAAGCACGCAGGCTACGGATGAAAGCATAGAAATCCGGATCCTGACTGAAGGCATCGGCAAACAGCTTGGCCGCTTCCGCATCGCCCGCACCGCGGGTGATACGCGCCTGACGCTCGGCTTCCGCGATGGTACGGGTCACTTCGTAGTCGGCGGTAGCTTTGAGCTTCTCAGCCTCTTCCTTACCTTGTGAACGGTGACGACGGGCTACCGCCTCACGCTCTGCACGCATACGCTGGAAGATCGCATCGGACACTTCCGCAGGCAGGTTGATCTGCTTGATACGGACGTCGACCACTTCAATACCCAGTGCTGCCATGCTGTTCGGGTTAACCGCTGGCTGTTTGCCGGTCGTTTCACGTTCAACACGGGCGGCGGCGGAAGCGATAGCGTCATCGGCTTCAGTGGTTGCGACTTCTTCTTCGTCACCCACGGTCCCGGTGTTCAGCGCATCACGCACGTCTGCCATCAGACGACCACGGGAGTCGGTCACGATATCACGCACGTCCAAACGGCCAATCTCGGAACGCAGACGGTCATTGAACTTGCGTTTCAGCAACAGTTCCGCCTGAGAAACGTCACCACCACCGGTGGCCAGGTAGTAGCGGCTGAAATCACTGATACGCCATTTCAGATAGGAGTCAACGATCAGGTCTTTCTTCTCGCTGGTCACGAAGCGATCGGCCTGGTTGTCCATGGTCTGGATACGGGCATCCAGCATTTTCACGGTTTCAATAAACGGGATCTTGAAGTGCAGACCCGGTGCATAGACCAGCGGTTTGTTTTCGCTGTCGCGCAGTACTTTGCTAAAACGCAGCACGATGCCACGCTCGCCTTCCTGAACCACAAACATTGAGGCGTAAAAGGCTACCAACACCACCGCGAGGATAACTATGAAAGACTTACGCATTGATTATTCTCTCCCTACGCGTGTGTTGTCGCTACGCTGCGCATTAGCCCGGCGTTGGTCCATGATGGAACCGCTGCTGGAACTGCTGGTGCTCGCATCCGATGAAGGACTGGAGGCTGGCGCAGGGGCGAGAAGGTTCTGCCCGGCATCTTTGCTGCCTTCGGTAGCCGACCTACCGGCACCGCGCAGCATCTGATCCAGTGGCAGCACCATCAGATTGTTATTGCCTTTGTTGTCTGCCACCAACACCTTACGGGTGTGGCTCAACACTCTTTCCATGGTTTCGATGTACAGACGCTCACGGGTAATTTCCGGTGCGGCTTTGTACTCCGGCAACAGCTTGGCGAAACGAGCAACCTCACCCTGGGCTTCCAGAACGGTCTGGGCCTGATAGGCGCGCGCATTTTCCAGCAGGCGCTGTGCAGCACCGTTGGCACGCGGCTGAACTTCGTTGGCGTAAGCTTCTGCTTCACGAATGGATTGCTGCTCGTTCTCACGCGCGGCGATCGCATCATCAAACGCGGCTTTCACCTCTTCCGGCGGACGTGCAGCCTGGAAGTTGACGTCCAGCAGAGTGATACCCATTTTGTACGGACGGATGGTCTCTTCCAGTACACGCTGAGTGTCGCTACGGACGATGGTACGGCCTTCGGTCAGGATCTTGTCCATGGTGTATTTACCGATAACACCACGCAATGCACTGTCTGTCGCCTGTCTCAGGCTGTCGTTGGCATCGGTTACGCTGAACAGATAGGCTGCCGGATCGGAAACGCGATACTGCACGTTCATCTCAACACGCACCACGTTCTCATCGGAGGTCAGCATGACACCGGACGCGGACAGGTCACGAACCGACTCCACGTTAACCGGGCGAACCTGATCGATAAACGTCGGTTTCCAGTTCAGACCTGGCTGCACCAGATGGCTGAATTTGCCAAAGCGAGTGACCACACCGCGCTCGGCTTCTTTGATGGTATAGAAACCGCTGGCGGCCCAGATCACCACCACCGCAACCGCAGCGATGCCGACAATCTTGCCACTGAAGCCCGGCCCGATTGAACCCGTACCACCGCTGTTATTGCCGTTAGAACCTTTGCCGCCGGTCAGGCTGCTCAATTTCTTGCTCAGCTTGCGGAAGATATCGTCTAAATCCGGTGGCCCTTGATCGCGACCGCCTTTATTGTTACCGCCAGAGTTGCCGCCATTATTATTGCTGCTCCCCCACGGGTCGCGGTCCTGTCCGTTATTACCGGGCTGATTCCACGCCATGTTTTAGCTCCATTATTCTGTGATTGGGTACTTCAGGCTAATGCTTGGCCCACTCTATCTATTGAGCGGGCACACAAATGTAACAGGATATGATCATACGATAAAGTTAATCAGTTCCTGTTCCTGCTTGCAGAGGCGACGCCACTCCACGATCGGCATACGCACCACCACGCCGATACTGCCGTCCTCTTCATTCCACTCTTTTTCGATCGCCTGAAGCTGGTAGAAACGGCTACGAAGACGGCCTGCCTGTGGCGGTAAGCGCAGCTCATAATGCGCGATTTCCCCCGATAAGCGCTCCGTCAACGCCTGAAATAGCAACGGGATACCTTCACCGCTGGCGGCGGACAGCCACACTCGGATCGGTAAATTTTCCTCGTTGCGGTCGATACGCGGGACAAAATCATCCAGCATATCTATTTTGTTCATCACTAACAGTGTAGGGATCTCATCCGACTCAATCTCTGCCAACACGGAGTTCACCGCTTCAATGTTTTCATCCACCCGGGTATCCGCAGCGTCGATCACATGTAACAACAGAGATGCCTGGCGCGTCTCTTGCAACGTTGCTTTGAACGCGGCAACAAGATCGTGCGGCAAGTGCCGGATAAAGCCTACGGTATCCGCCAACACGGTATCGCCTACGTCCGCCACGTCAATACGCCGCAGGGTAGGATCCAGGGTGGCAAATAGCTGGTCCGCCACATAAACTCCGGCAGACGTAATTCGGTTAAACAGGGTTGATTTGCCTGCGTTGGTGTAACCCACCAGCGATACGGTTGGCACATCGGCACGGGTACGCGCTCGCCGCCCTTGATCGCGCTGCTTCTCTACCCGCTCAAGGCGACGCAGGATCAGGCTGATGCGATCGCGTAGCAGGCGACGGTCAGTCTCTAACTGGGTCTCCCCCGGCCCGCGCAGGCCAATCCCCCCCTTCTGACGTTCAAGGTGAGTCCAACCACGAACCAGACGAGTGGCAATATGACGCAACTGCGCCAACTCTACCTGCAGCTTACCTTCATGGGTACGGGCACGCTGGGCAAAGATGTCGAGAATCAACCCGGTGCGATCGATCACCCGGCATTCACACAGGCGTTCGAGATTTCTCTCCTGCGCTGCGGAAAGGGAATGATCAAACAGGACAACAGACGCGCCGCTGGCTTTCACCGCATCTGCAATTTCTTCGGCCTTTCCTTCACCGACAAAGTATTTTGGGTGAGGCGCTTTGCGGCTACCAGTAACCACTTGCAAAGCCTCGACACCCGCAGAGGACACCAGCGATTCGAACTCACTGAGATCTTCTGTATCTTTGTCTTGCGAGAAATAGATATGAACCAGGACGGCCTGCTCACCGGCTTCATAACGGTCAAACAAGCGTGCAACCTCTCAAACGGAACAAAACCGCGAGTTTGGGGGACATAAACAGCACTGTGCTGCTTATGCTCCCCGTCATGGTTGACTCGCAACGCGCTTTATTCAGCGTCATCGCTTTCCTGCTGCGGCTGTTGCGGCGCAGACGGGTTGTTACCATGGTGATAATTGCTGGTGCCGCCGCTGCTCGGGGTGTTGCTGTGGTGCGATACCGGGCGCGATGGAACAACGGTAGAGATAGCGTGCTTATAAACCATCTGGCTCACCGTGTTCTTCAACAGGATGACAAACTGGTCAAAAGACTCAATCTGGCCTTGCAGCTTAATACCATTCACCAAATAAATAGAAACCGGAACACGTTCACGACGCAATGCGTTCAGGAACGGATCTTGCAAAGATTGCCCCTTAGCCATTCTATCTTTTCCTTATTTGTTTGTTGTTTTTAACCAAGAACCTGTCGGCTCAAAATAAACGACCTAAAAAATTTGCGCGCTGAATACTCATCAATTGTACACAATCACTCAACCTATGCACTAACAACCTGTGTTACCGAGTCTAAAGCCTCTCCCGGCTTTTCACTGTCCAACCACCGAACCGACTCCCAACCCCGTAACCAGGTCATCTGGCGTTTGGCCAACTGACGTGTTGCGCAAATACCTCGAAAAACCATCTCATCGTAACTAATCTCGCCAGAGAAATATGACCACATCTGGCGATAACCGACACAGCGAATGGAAGGCAAATCCGTATGCAAATCACCCCGTGCAAAAAGTGCACGCGCTTCCGCCTCAAAACCCGCCGCCAACATCTGATTGAACCGCAGCTCGATACGTTGATGCAACAACTCCCGGCTGACTGGCGCTATCGCAAATTGGTGAACATGATACGGCAACGATTCACCCGAAATTTTAGTCAGCTCGGTTAAAGTTTTACCCGAAATGAAAAAAACTTCCAGTGCTCTGGAGAGTCTCTGTGGATCATTCGGATGAATACGTAACGCGGCAACCGGGTCTATCGCCTGCAATTGGCGGTGCAAAGCCTCCCAACCGTGCTCCGCTGCCTGCTGCTCAATCTGCTCGCGTACTGCGGGATCGGCAGAGGGTAACGGCGATAAACCTTCCAGTAACGCCTTAAAGTAAAGCATTGTGCCCCCCACCAACAGCGGAATACGCCCGGCGGCAGTAATATCAGCCATTTCCCGCAACGCATCGGCACGAAAATCGGCCGCCGAGTAAGCTTGCGCGGGATCGCGGATATCAATCAAACGGTGTGGTGCCTGGGCCAACTCTTCCGCCGAGGGTTTAGCCGTGCCGATATCCATACCGCGATAAATCAGAGCGGAATCGACACTGATCAGTTCGACGGGCAAGCGCTCACGCAGCGCCATCGCCAAGGCGGTTTTGCCTGAGGCCGTTGGCCCCATGATAAAAATGGCTGGGGGACGAGGGGTCATTTCAATTTCAGTCATGCTTAAGCGCTGCCAATGCAGCCTGCAAATCAACGGGTTGTAAAAGAGCGGCAGGAGGGGATTTGACCAGTTGCGGGCAAAGTCGTTCAACTTCTGTCAACAATTGTATCGCTTGCGAGCTGTTCCACACTTCGTGTTCGCTGCCTAATTGGCTGGCGATCCAGATGGACAGCACCGTTGGCGACATCTCCTGATGTTCGGCCAGATAGCCTAACAGCTCGGGTATCAACTTTTGTAAATTTTGTTGGCGTAATGGTAAAGGCACTGCGCGTAAGGTCACACGCCCGTGATCGGTTTGCAGCTCCAACCCCATTTTGACCAGCAGCGCCTGATGTTGCACGCAGGCGGCCGCTTCATTTTTATTCAACGTCAGCTTAATCGGGATCAGCAGCGGCTGAGGCCGTAATCCCTCTTCCGGCGGGCAAAGTTGTGCCTGACGCAGCCAACGTTCGGCCATGGTCAGATTCAATAACGCCAACTGCTGACGCTGTTCAACCAGCGCATAGCTTGGTGGGCAGATCATCAGGACGCGGCCAAAGCTGTGCTGACTACCGGCGAGCGGAGTTTCCTGCACGGGGTTAACCGGCGGGAACAGCGGCTGTTTTACCGTATCTGCTGACGGCGTAGCCTGTAACAGCTTGCCATACAGCTCGCCTTCACGTTTTTGGTAACCCGCACCGGCTTGATAGGCTGGCTGTGGGGCTCGTTCACGGGCGGCGGCGGGTTCAGCAGGCTGACGTTCACGCTGTGGCGCAGGCTGGGAGAAATGATTGCCACCGGCGGCAACGCGGTTCTCCGGCTGCCAGACGGGAGCCTCCTGCGCTGTGGACTCTTCGGCCAATGGCCGCGCGACATTACCCGCCTGCTGCAACACCGTGGTAACCGCCTGATAGATAAAATCATGTACCAACCGAGCCTGATGAAAACGCACCTCGTGCTTGGCCGGATGGACGTTGACATCCACCTGATGCGGATCCACTTCCAGATACAGCACATAGGCAGGCAGTTGATCGTCTTTCAACTGGTCCTGATATGCCTGGCGAATGGCATGATTAATCAGCCGATCGCGCATCATCCGGCTATTGACGTAGCAATACTGCATTTCGCCAAGCTGACGCGCCCCTTGCGGATCGGCCACCCAGCCGCGAATGCTGAGATCGCCATGCTGCCAGGAAATCGCCAACGCATGCTGCAGAAAGGCGGGGCCACAAATACTGGCCAGACGCCGCTCATGCTGGCTTTCTTCTTTTGCCGCGCGATACTGACGCATCAGCTTGCCGTTATGGCTGAGGTTGATCGCCACATCGAAACGCGCCAGCGCAATACGCCGCACCACTTCGTCGATATGGCCAAATTCGGTTTTTTCGGTGCGCATGAACTTGCGCCGTGCAGGGGTGTTGTAAAACAGATCGAGCACTTCGAGCGTGCTGCCCACCGGATGAGCTGCCGGTTTGACGGTGACCGCCTGATCGCGCCCTTCCGCGTAGGCTTGCCAGGCTTCGGTCTGTTCCGCCGTGCGTGAGGTCAACGTCAGACGGGAGACCGAGCTGATACTGGCCAACGCTTCGCCGCGAAAGCCCAGGCTGACGATGGCCTCCAGATCGTCAAGCGTGCTGATTTTACTGGTGGCATGGCGCGCCAGGGCCAAGGCCAGGTCGGCTTTGCCAATGCCGCAACCGTTATCACGGATGCGGATCAGTTTGGCCCCACCACGTTCGATATCAATATCAATCCGCGTTGCCCCGGCATCCAGGCTGTTTTCTACCAGCTCTTTGACTACCGACGCAGGCCGTTCGACCACTTCTCCGGCGGCAATCTGGTTGGCTAGCTGTGGTGGTAACACCTGGATAGACATGCGGCTCCCTCTGTTGTTGGCATCAAGCCTACGGAATAGTCAGCGTCCGATCCAGCGGCGCAACATCCGACTTTAATTTGTTAACCCGTTTAAGCTCGCTGACGCTGACACCATATCGCGCGGCGATAGATGACAGCGTATCACCGCGAGTCACCTTATGTTTGCTCGGTTTGGTGCTTTTTACCTTGGTCTGAGCCGGTGCTGCCGCCGTTTTCCCGGCGGGGACCTTCAGACGCTGGCCGACCCAGACGCCGTCTTTTTTCAGCTTGTTCAGCTCACGTAGCGCCGCCATGCTGGTGCCATAGCTATCGGCAATGCCGGAAAGCGTTTCCGCCCGCTTCACCACATGGATCTGCGTTTTCCCTACGCTGGCACGGCTTCTGGCCGGGCTGGTCACCGGCTCAGGCTGTCTGAGAGCGTCTGTCGTGGAGTTAACCGCCGCTGCGACGTCCAGCGGGCGGTTTTCCACCTTTGGGTCGGCTTGTAGCGGATGCGCCAGGAAATAACTGCGCAGGCCGTTGTGGATCGCCCGTGCAATTTTATCCTGATATGCGCTACTGCCCAGCAGTCGCTCCTCCGTGCTATTACTGATAAACCCGGTTTCCACCAGCAGCGATGGAATATCCGGTGAACGCAGCACTCCCAGGCTGGCGTGTTCCGGACGGCGTTTGTGCAATGAACCTACGACCTGTAACTGTTGCAAGACCTTAACGGCCACGTCATAACCCACGCGCTGCGAATGACCGAACTGCAGATCCAGCACCGCCTGACTGAGATAAGGGTCGGCCTGGCTGTTGGCCAACAGATCGCCCGCGCCGCCCAGCAGTTCGGACTGTTTCTCGTGCTGTTCCAACCAACCGGCCATCTCGCTGTTCGCCCGGCGATTGGACAATACCCAAACCGAAGCCCCTTTGGCGCTACGATTCGGCGCGGCATCTGCGTGGATAGAAACCAACACGTTGGCCCCCTGCTTACGCGCCACGTCAGAACGGCCCATCACCGAAATAAAGTAATCCCCGTTACGCGTCATCACCGCTTTGAACATCGGATCGGCATCCAACAACGCACGCAGACGGTGCGCGATAGCAATGGTGACGTTTTTCTCTTTCAGACCGTTTGGCCCGATAGCGCCAGGATCTTGCCCGCCGTGGCCAGCGTCGATCGCCACCACTACCCGATCGCCAGAACCCGCGGACACCCGGCTGCTACGTGGGGTAATGCTGGTTGCCGTACCTGATACCGCATCCGACTTCGGAGTAAATGGATTGGCGCTACTCGATGTGACCGGCGCTTTACGCACTGGCTCACTCACCACCGGCACAGGCACCGGCGCCTTACGGACGGTGTTGGTCGTCGTCCTGGCTTCTGAGGTGATGGTGAAGACGACGATGTAACTGTTGCCCTCTTGACGCGTCGCCACACGGGTTTTGGCACGTTGGGTTAAATCAAACACCAAGCGTACGCTTTGCGCATCTTTCGGCTTACTGGAGCGAATACTTTTTACCAGGTTTTGGCCGCTGAAGTTCAACGGCAGGCCGCCCACTTTGCCCGTTTGGTTCACGTCCAGCACCACACGTTCTGGACCATGTATTGTTGAGAAGCTATACGAGGGAGGGCCAGTAAAGCTCACCGACACCGTGGCTTCACGCTGAGCGTTGGTCACTTTGACGTCGGAGAGGGACGATGCCGCCCAGGCACCAAACGGCCCCAACAACGCAAGCAAGGCAATCACAGCAAATCTTCTTAACCCATACATCATTGCTGCATCATCCTGGTTGCCTCTGGATACTTTCTAATAATTGTTCTCCATAGGCGGAAACCGCCTGGAGCTTCGCCTGACGCCCTTCGTCGTGGTAACTGAGATGCAGTTCCAGATCGGGTTCGGGCAGCACGCCGGTACCCTGCTGCGGCCACTCCACCAGGCAAATCGAGTCCTGGGCGAAATAGTCGCGGATACCCATAAATTCAAGTTCTTCCGGGTCGGCCAAGCGATAAAGATCAAAGTGATAGACCGCCAGCGGTTGCAGCGCATAGGGTTCCACCAGCGTATAGGTTGGGCTTTTCACATTGCCCTGATGGCCTAACGCCTGCAAAAAGCCCCGGCTGAAGGTGGTTTTACCGGCACCTAAATCACCATAAAGATAAATCACGCTGGCACGATCGCACGCCTGGGCCAAGGCGGCACCCAGTGCGACTGTGGCTGCCTCATCCGGCAGCGGTAAAACGAGTTCTTTCATTCGATAATGTCTATTTTGCCAACTCAGGGTTAACGTAATGAGGGATCACCGCCAGCAGATCGGTGGCCAGTAATCCCCTTGTTCCTTGTTTTGCAGCAATATGATCCGCCGCTGCGCCGTGCGCTACGCAGCCCGCGCAGGCAGCATCATACAGCGGCAGCTTTTGCGCCAGCAAACTGCCGATGATACCCGACAGCACATCTCCCATGCCACCGGACGCCATGCCCGCATTGCCAACGTCGGCGATCGCCATCTGTCCCTGCTCATCGGCGATCAAGGTGCCTGCGCCTTTCAGCACCACAACCCCGCCGTATTGCGCCACCAACCTGCGGGTTGCAAGTAAGCGATCACTCTCAATATCAGCGGTGCGGCAGCTCAATAATCGCGCGGCTTCACCAGGGTGCGGGGTAATAATACGATTCTGACGCTTCTCGGGGTGTAATGCCAGTAAGTTAAGCGCATCAGCATCCCATAATGTTGGTTTATCACTGGCTTGCAACTGTTGCAACGCCTTGCTACCCCAATCGCCCTGGCCCAGCCCCGGGCCAATCACGACCACATCGGCCCAGTCCAACGCCTGTTGCAGGATATCATCACTCAGGCGTTGCACCATCAACTCAGGCCGGGCGGTCAGCAGCGTCCCAATGTTCTCACTGTGAGTAAGCACTCGCACTAACCCAGCCCCGGCACGCAGTGCGGCTTCCGCTGCCATGCGGATAGCTCCGCCAAAACCGTGATCGCCACCAATCAGCAGTAGACGACCATGCTCCCCTTTATGAGAACAAGGACGGCGAGGCTTCAGCCATCTGGTCAAATCGCCAGCAGTCAGACGCTCGATCTGCGAGGACTGTGTTTCCAGCCAACCCGCCAATCCTAGCGTACTGTAGTGCAGTTGCCCCACCCAATCACGAGCCTGCCCGGTCAGCAACCCTGGCTTGAGCGCAATAAAAGTCAGCGTGTGGGTCGCGCGGATCGAGACACCCGGCACGGACCCGCTTTCAGCCAGCAGGCCAGAAGGAATATCCAGGGCAATCACTGGCGCACTGGCTCGGTTGGCCGCTTCGATCAGTGCATCATAGGGCGCTCTGGGAGCCGCTCCCAACCCGGTACCTAACAAACCATCAATGATGAGATCGACATCCTCTGGCCAACGGTTGGTCGCGGGCAGGACTTCTCCGCCGCTTTCCAACCAGGCTTGCCGAGCAGTGGCGGCCTCCAGCGGTAATGGACGAACGCCTTCGCAGGCAATGAGCGTCACCTTGATGCCCACCGCACGGGCCAGACGAGCAACCACATAACCATCGCCACCGTTATTGCCATGCCCACACAGCACCAGCCAATGCCTGCTGGCCGGATACCGGTCGCACGCCAGCTCATAAGCCGCCGCACCGGCGCGCTGCATTAACGAATACAAGGAGAGGCCAAGCGTTGCGGCAGCAGCAGGTTCTGCCTGGCGGATCCAGTCTGCAGACCAAACAGAGTGTGGTAAACTGGAGCAGTATTGTTTCTCACTATGGCCCGTCATGACACACCCCCTCGATCTCGATCAACTCGCCCAACATATCAAGCAATGGGGGCAATCGCTAGGATTCCAGCAGGTGGGGATCAGCGATACCGATCTCAGCGCGGAAGAACCCAGATTGCAGGCGTGGCTGGATAAGCAATACCACGGCGAGATGGAGTGGATGGCACGCCACGGCATGATGCGCGCACGGCCACATGAATTATTGCCCGGCACGCTGCGGGTTATCAGCGTGCGCATGAACTATCTGCCTGCGAAAGCCGCGTTCGCCAGTACGTTAAAAAACCCGCAACTGGGCTACGTTAGCCGTTATGCGCTAGGACGTGATTATCACAAACTGCTACGCCAGCGGCTAAAAAAACTCGGCGATCAAATCCAGGCTTATTGCGGTGAACTGAATTTCCGGCCCTTTGTGGATTCGGCCCCCATCATGGAGCGAGCCTTGGCCGCAAAAGCCGGCATCGGCTGGGTTGGTAAACACTCACTGATCCTCAACCGCGACGCCGGCTCCTGGTTTTTCCTGGGCGAGTTGTTAATCGATCTGCCCCTGCCGGTGGATAAACCGCAGGAAGAGCAGTGTGGCCGCTGTGTCGCCTGCATCACCACTTGCCCCACCGGTGCAATAGTTGCCCCTTACACCGTTGATGCCCGGCGCTGCATCTCCTACCTGACCATCGAGCTGGAAGGCGCTATTCCAGAAGAATTCCGCCCTCTGATGGGCAATAGAATCTACGGCTGTGACGATTGCCAGCTTATTTGCCCGTGGAACCGCTTCTCGCAGTTGACGGATGAAGATGATTTCAGCCCCCGCGCTGCCCTGCATGCCCCGCAACTGATCGAGCTGTTTGGCTGGAACGAGGAGAAGTTTCTACGTATCACCGAAGGCTCTGCCATCCGGCGTATTGGCCATTTGCGCTGGTTACGCAATATCGCGGTAGCCCTCGGCAACGCCCCTTATTCAGATCAGATCGTTATCAGCTTGCAGACCCGACAAGGTCAGGATCCGATGCTGGACGAGCACATCAGTTGGGCACTGGCTCAGCAGCTTGCACGCCGTGAGGCCCTGGCGGTTGAAGTGCAGACTATGCAGAAAAAACGTTTAATTCGGGCAGTCGAGAAAGGATTACCGAGAGATGCTTAGAAAACCGTTAGACTCTCCCTGTGGATTTGTGCATAAAAATAAAAATGCGTTGTCTTTCAAGCGTCACAAAAAGAGCAAGTGATCGAGATAACGTTTTATAAGAAATAAATATTGATGATTATCAATAAGATATAAATTTCATTTGTGCGACGTTGCAATTTTGCACAGAAGGTATTATGTACAGGAGCTGTGGATAACTCTGTTCACAACCTATTTTCTGAGTATGTATAACTGACAAAAAGTCACACCGGAAGCGGCGTAGGATTGAATCTAAACTGGAGATAAAATTTGGAGCGGGAAACGAGACTCGAACTCGCGACCCCGACCTTGGCAAGGTCGTGCTCTACCAACTGAGCTATTCCCGCATTGATATGCTTGAAGCATCCGGCCAACAATGAACAGCATGGCCTTTGAAATTTTTGGAGCGGGAAACGAGACTCGAACTCGCGACCCCGACCTTGGCAAGGTCGTGCTCTACCAACTGAGCTATTCCCGCGTCGCATGGGTGTTACTTTAACTACTTTTTCTTCATCATGCTACATCAGCAGCATTTTTGAAGTTGGAGCGGGAAACGAGACTCGAACTCGCGACCCCGACCTTGGCAAGGTCGTGCTCTACCAACTGAGCTATTCCCGCCCGGCGTAACGATGGTGAATGGAATGAAATTCTTCATCGGTACGGGGTGCGCATTATACGAGAAATCCTTTTCGCCGCAAGCCCCTGAAAGCAAAAAAACGCGAATTTTGTCTGATTGCTGCTTTAAGCACCTAAATGGTGAATTTTCGTGCCGCAGAGACCCCAACCCCCTGTTTTGCGGGCAACCAAGGTCAGAATTTGCTCCCTGATAACGGTGAGTGGTCAACATCGCCAATCACAACGACTTACGTTTGGAGAAATAATGGGCAGGGGAATCGCCAAAACACCGTCTGAACATAGCAATAAAGTTGCTGGGGGTCGCATACCCCAGGGCATCAGCAACACTACTCACAGCCATACCATTAGCCAACATTTCCAACGCATGAGACAGCCTGGCCTGTTGACGCCATTGTGCAAAGCTGTTGCCAGTCTCGGCCATAAACAAACGCGACAGGCTGCTAGGCGAAAGCCCTCCCCAAGTCGCCCAGGCTTGCAAGGTCCTGGTATCATCAGGCTCGGCAAGGATCGCATTGGTGATCCGCAATAAGCGCCGGTCGGTAGGCATTCTCAAATGCAGCGGCTGATGAGGCGAACGCCGGATTTCATCCAACAAAACCGCAATCATGCGCTCCTGTTCAACCTGCAAAGCCTCTTCAAACGACCAGGACACCGCACGGCGTACTAACGCATTCATCAACTCACTGATGCCAATCACACAGGGTTGATCGGGCAAGTCTTTGCTCGCATCAGGCGTAATCAGCACCGTCCAGCCGCTCATGACGCCGCTGATGCTGACTTTGTGCGGCTCATGTGAGGGGATCCAGCCGGCACGATTCGGTGGTAATAGCCAGGAGCCCTGCCTGGTGCGTACATGCAACAAACCGTTCTCCACGCAGAACAACTGCCCCCGCAAATGCTGATGCCAATCGTATTCGCGCGTCCCTAGACGAAACTCAAGACCTGGATCGTCTTCCCCCCACATAGCGATCAGCGAAGGGCCATCGGCACGTTCACTGAGGTCGGATGGATGATTGGCAAGCGCCGCTACCGTCATGATTGTTTCTCATTATTTTTAGCATAAATAACGTTATCCAACTTTTCGCCAGTTGTCCATTATTCATACTTCCTCCACTCTTTGACCAACCAGAGGCTCCTGATGAACGACGTTAAGACCGCTCCCCCCACCCCCGCGAAAAGTAAACGCCCTTGGCTACTGTATTTACTGGGGGCAGCATGTCTGCTTGCCGCTATCCTCTGGGGGGGATGGTATGGTGTGTACGGTCGCTGGTATGCCAGCACCGATAACGCCTATGTTCAGGGCGATGTCGTACAGATCACGCCACAGTTTCATGGCACCGTGGTATCCATCAATGCCGATGATGGCAAATTGGTGTTCGCTGGCGATACGCTGGTTATGCTTGATCCTGGTGACAGCCAACTGGCACTGGACAATGCCGAGGCCCATCTGGCCAACGTGGTGCGTAAAGTACGTGGTTTGTATAGTGCGGTCAGCGGTGCCAAGGCCGAGATCGCTGTCCGCCAAGCCACGCGGGACAAAGCTCGCGCCGATTACCAACGGCGCCGTGCACTCACCCTTTCTGGCGCTATCTCCAAAGAGGAATTAGCCCACGCCAACAACGCTTTTCTGGAGGCACAGAGCGCGCTGGACGCTATCGAGCAACAGTATCAACAAAATCTCTCATTAGTTGATAATACCAGCCTGGCTTCACACCCCGAAGTGCTGGCAGCGATAGCGGCATTGCGTGTCGCGTTCCTCAATCGCTCACGTACCACCATCGTCGCCCCTGTCACGGGGTATGTCGCCAAACGTAAGGTGCAATTGGGCCAGCGAGTACAGCCAGGCGAAGCGCTGATGGCCGTCGTGCCGCTGGATAAAGTCTGGATCGAGGCTAATTTCACCGAAGCTCAATTGCGTGATATTCGCATTGATCAACCGGTAGAGATCTATGCCGATGTCTATGGCAAAACCGTACGCTATAACGGCCAGGTACTGAGTCTGGGTATTGGAACCGGTGCCGCCTTCGCGCTGCTGCCAGCACAAAATGCCACGGGGAATTGGATCAAGATCGTTCAGCGTGTACCGGTACGGATCTCCCTAACTCAGCCCGAGCAGCTCGTTAGCCATCCGCTACGTATTGGATTGTCCATGCGGGCCAATGTGGATCTGCATGATCGTAACGGTGCGTTATTAGCCCAACGATCGCCAGAACCCTTGTTGGCTACCGATGTCTACCGCGATCAACTGAGCCAGTCAGACGCCTTGATCGAACAGATCCTCAAGGCTAATCGGGGGGACTTATGAGTTCTACCTTCCCCGCCCAGGATTTCCGTCCCCCCAGCGTCAACTGGACCACCGTAGGTCTGGCTCTGGCGGTATTTATGTACGTGCTCGATGGCACTATCGCCAATGTGTCCTTACCGACGATCGCCGGTAATCTGGGAGCCAGTAGCAGCCAAAGCGCCTGGGTGATCACCAGTTTTGCCGCCAGCAACGCGATTGCCTTGCCACTCACGGGTTTTCTGGTGCGTCGCATTGGCCAGTTGCGGCTATTTCTCTGGTCAATGGGGCTGTTCACTGCGGCTTCGTTGCTGTGCGGCATGGCATTCAACATGGAGATGCTAATTCTGTGTCGTGTGCTGCAGGGAGCCGTGGCGGGGCCACTCATCCCGACGACCCAAGCGTTGATGTTGTCGATCTACCCGCCAGAAAAGCGAGGTTATGCACTGTCCATGATCGCCATGGTCACCGTGGTCGCTCCGGTTGCTGGCCCCTTGCTCGGCGGGTGGATCACCGATACTTATTCATGGCGCTGGACCTTCCTGATCAATATTCCGGTCGGCATTTTTGCCTGCACCCTGGTTGCCAGCCAAATGCATGGCCGCCCCGAGAGTACCGCACATGCCAAGGTGGATCGAGTTGGGCTAGTCGCGTTGATCCTAGGGGTTGGCGCACTCCAGATCTTGTTGGATAAAGGCAATGAAGAGGATTGGTTCAACTCTACCCAGATCATCGTGCTGGCTATCGTCGCCGTGGTCAGCCTGCTGTTTTTTGTTATCTGGGAACTGACCGACCCACAGCCTATCGTCAATCTGCAGCTATTTCGTCATCGCAATTTCCGGGTGGGCACGCTTGCGCTGATCGGTGCCTATTCCGCTTTTTACGCCACCAATGTCATCATGCCGCTTTGGCTACAGCGCTCATTGGGCTACACCCCCATCTGGGCTGGGTTGGCTGTCGCTCCCATGGGGATCTTGCCGCTGCTGCTGATGCCCTTTATGGGCAAATATGCACCACGTTTCAACATGCGCTGGCTGGTGTGTGGGGCTTTCTTACTGCTGGCCACGGCCTGTTACCTGCGCTCAGGCTTTGTCATTGATATTGATTTCCAGCATATCGCGCTGATCCAACTGTTACAGGGGTTGGGGCTGGCTCTGTTTATCATGCCGATCAACGCCATCTTGCTCTCCGACCTCAAGCCGGACGAGATTGCAGCAGGCTCAGGGCTTGCCACCTTTATGCGAACATTAGGTGCCAGCCTGGCGGTATCCGTTACGACCTTGATGTGGGATCGGCGTACGATTTCCCATCACGCCCAATTAGGTGAATCCCTGACCGTCTACGATCAAGGTACCCGGCAGGCGGTCGCCATTTTAGGGCAGGGCCAGGCGCAGCCAGGATATGAACGGTTAAATAACCTGGTCGGCGAACAAGCCACACAGATCGCCTTCAATGATATTTCTTATGCGCTGTCAGGCGTGTTTCTGCTAGCCATTGTGCTGGTTTGGTTTGCCAAACCGCCCTTCGTCCCTAAAGCCAAACCCTAGCCATTGATTTATCCCCGCAATATAAAAGGGGGCGTGGATTGACCCTCCGCCCCCTTTTATGAACTTCATTCCGACTATAGCTGGATAAAATGCTCGCGGTAATACGCCAGTTCCGCAACGGATTCGCGGATGTCATCCAACGCCTGATGAGTGCCCTGCTTCTTGAAGCCTGGCAGGATCTCCGGTTTCCAGCGGCGCGCCAGCTCTTTCAACGTGCTGACATCCAGATAACGATAATGGAAGTAGGCTTCCAGCAGCGGCATATAGCGGAACAGGAAACGGCGATCCTGGCCAACGCTGTTGCCACAGATAGGTGATTTACCCGCTGGCACCCACGCTTGCAGGAAAGCGATAGTGGCCAGTTCGGCGGCACGATCGTCATGCTGGCTGGCTTTAACGCGCTCCACCAGCCCGCTGCCGGTATGCGTGCGCACATTCCAGTCATCCATCAGCGCCAGTTGCTCATCTGATTGATGCACCGCGATCACCGGTCCTTCGGCAAGGATATTCAAATTGGCATCGGTCACCAACGTCGCGATCTCGATAATGCGATCGCGTTCAGGGTCCAACCCGGTCATCTCCAGATCGATCCAAATCAGGTTGTTTTCGTTTCCTGTCATGATTTTTCCTGCGTAAAAGCCGAAAGATAAACAAACCACGGGCAAGCCCGCAGCCAATGCCAGCCGGTGTGGCGGCCAAGAACGGTTATTTAATATAAAATAGCGTGTATCATAGCCCTTTTGCTCGCCCCGAGCGATAAATGCCGATTCAAGTGAGGCTCAGTGAGTAAGAACAAACTGTCCAAAGGTCAAGAACGCCGCGTACAGGCCAACCATCAGCGTCGCCTCAAGCGCACTGACAATAAGCCGGAGCTGGATGATTCCCAATTGGGCGAACCGCAAGACGGGATCGTCATCAGCCGCTTTGGCATGCATGCCGACGTGGAAGCCGCAGACGGCGTCCAGCATCGCTGCAACATTCGCCGCACCCTGCGTTCGCTGGTTACCGGCGATCGCGTGGTCTGGCGCCCTGGCGTAGGCACTCATGCGGGGGTCAAAGGCATCGTAGAAGCGGTGCATGAACGAACCTCGGTGCTGAATCGCCCTGATTTCTACGACGGCGTTAAACCCATCGCCGCCAATATCGATCAGATCGTCATCGTTTCGGCCATTCTGCCCGAACTTTCACTCAATATGATCGATCGCTACCTGGTCGCCTGCGAAACGCTGGAAGTCGAACCGCTGATCGTGCTCAACAAGATCGACCTGCTGGACGCCGAAGCGCGTAAGGTGGTCGACGGAATGATGGCGATTTATCGTCATATTGGCTACCGCGTACTGGAAGTGTCCAGCCAGACCCGCGAAGGGATGGAAGCCTTTGAACAGGCGCTGGTCGACCGCATCAGCATCTTTGCCGGGCAGTCCGGCGTGGGTAAATCCAGCCTGTTGAACGCCCTGCTGCCGCAGACAGAAAAGCAAATTCTGGTAAATCAGGTTTCCGACGTCTCCGGCCTGGGGCAACATACCACCACGGCGGCGCGGTTGTATCACTTCCAACATGGCGGTGATGTTATCGACTCCCCCGGCGTACGTGAATTCGGTCTGTGGCACCTGGAGCCAGAGCAGGTCACTCAGGCCTATGTCGAATTCCGCGACTATTTGGGCGGTTGTAAATTCCGCGACTGCCGCCACGACACCGATCCGGGTTGCGCCATACGCGCCGCGATGGAAAGTGGCGCGATAGCCAAAGAGCGTTTCGACAACTATCACCGCATCCTGGAAAGTATGGCGCAGGTTAAAACCCGCAAAAACTTCCCGGACGCAGATAACTGATCCACAGTGCGGGGATAGCGCTAATCGCCACCCCCGCCCTTGATATCCCCTTTTAAGAGGTTAATGTGCTGGATAGCATCAAGATTAAATTACAGTATTGGCTGCCAAAGCTGGCGTTGACCCGCCTGGCGGGCTGGGGCGCAGATAAAAAGGCCGGTTGGCTGACGACGCTGGTGGTAAAAGCGTTTGCCCGCTATTACCGCGTTCAGATGCAGGAAGCACAGAACCCGGATTTAGCTTCCTATGCCACATTTAACGATTTCTTCGTTCGTCCATTACGCGATGGCGCACGCCCGATCGTAGCAGAGCCTCACGTACTGGCACTGCCGGCAGATGGTGCCATCAGCCAGCTCGGTGCGATCCGTGACGATCAGATTTTCCAGGCCAAAGGCCATAACTACACGCTGGAAGCTCTGTTGGCCGGCAACTATCTGCTGGCGGAACCTTTCCGTAATGGCCTGTTCGCCACCACCTATCTGGCCCCAAGCGACTATCACCGTGTCCATATGCCTTGTGACGGCGTACTGCGCGAAATGATCTACGTGCCGGGCGATCTGTTCTCGGTCAACCCGCTGACCGCCGCCAACGTGCCGAATCTGTTTGCGCGCAATGAGCGTGTGATCTGCGTATTCGATACCGCCTTTGGGCCGATGGTGCAGATCCTGGTCGGCGCGACTATTGTGGGCAGCATCGAAACCGTCTGGGCCGGTACCGTCACGCCCCCCCGCGAAGGCATCATCCGCCGCTGGACCTATCCAGCCGAAGGCACGGAAGGCGCAATCCAACTAGTTAAAGGTGAAGAGATGGGCCGCTTCAAACTCGGTTCCACGGTCATCAACCTGTTCACCCCTGGCAGCGTGCAGTTCGCTCCACACCTGAACAACGGCACCGTGACCCGGATGGGCCAGGCTTTTGCAGAAACCGCGGCCACGCCAGACGCCACCTTCGAAGGGAATTGATGCTGTGCGCCTGATTATCGCTTTATTGCTCAGCCTGCTACTGATCCAGCCGGTTCTCGCCGCCGCGATCCCCAACGAATCCCAGTTACGGCAAGAACTGAAGCTGGCCGAAGGCAATAAAAACGCGCCTAATCAGGCGGAAACGGTTGAGGCGCTGCAAAGTGCCATCAACTGGCTCACCGAACGCAAGGAGTCGCAGAACAATTCCCAGCAGTATCAGAGGGTGATCGACGATTTCCCGAAGATGACGCAGGAACTGCGCCGCCAGCTCACCATTGAAGAAGCCAAAATCCTGCCCAACGGCGAGAACCTGCCCGCCAGCGATCTGGAACAGTTAATTCTGCAAACCAGCAGCCAACTGCTGGAACAGGCCCGCCTGCTGCAACAGGAACAGGACCGGACACGCGAGATCAGCGACTCTCTCAGCCAGCTGCCACTGCAACAAACCGAAGCTCGCCGCGCGTTAACGGAAGTACAGCGCCGCCTGCAAGCCCAGGGCAATAACCAGACCACGCCATTGGCACTGGCGCTGCTTGCCCTGTTACAGGCAGAGGCAGCGGCACGTAAAGCGAAAGTGGATGAGCTGGATCTGGCTCAACTCTCGGCCAATAACCGCCAGGAACTGGCGCGGATGCGTGCCGATGTCTACAAAACGCGGCATGAAAAAATTGATATTCAGCTACAGGCATTGCGTAACAACCTCAATAGCCAACGCCAGCGTGAAGCGGAACGGGCGCTGGAAAAAACCGAGCAATTGGCCGAACAGAATGGCGATTTACCCGCCAGCCTGCGCAAGCAGCTGCAAATCAACCGTGAACTTTCCGCCGCGCTGAACGATCAGGCGCAGCAGATGGATCTGATCTCTTCCCAACAGCGCCAGGCCGCCGCACAAACGTTGCAGGTACGCCAGGCGTTGAGCACCATCATTGAGCAGTCCCAATGGTTGAGCGCCTCTACCGCGCTGGGTGAAACCCTGCGCGCCCAGGTCGCTACGCTACCAGAAATGCCAAAACCCCGGCAGTTGGACAACGCCATGGCCGACCTGCGGGTACAGCGCCTGCGCTTTGAAAGCCAACTGGAAAGCCTGCCACAGCGAGCCAAAGAGTTTAAACAAGACGACGGAACGCCCCTGACCAGCGCCCAGCAGCGTATCGTCGATGCCCAGCTACGCACCCAGCGTGAGCTGTTGAATTCGCTGCTTTCCGGCTGTGATACCCAGATCCTGGAGCTGACCAAGCTGAAGGTGGCCAACACCCAGTTGGTCGATGCGCTGAACGAAATTCAGGATGCAGCGCACCGTTACCTGTTCTGGGTGCCAGACGTCAGCCCCATCACCCTGTCGTATCCGCTCAATGTGGCACAGGATCTGACCCGTTTACTGTCATTGGACACCCTGACGCAACTCAGCGGCGCCTTCGTGATGATGGTCACCAGCCGGGAAACCTTGATCCCGCTGTTTGGTGCGGTGCTGTTGGTAATTTTCAGCATCAGTTCGCGCAAGCATTACCATGCGTTCCTGGCGCGGGCCAGCAGTAGAGTAGGCAAGGTCACGCAAGATGAATTCCTGCTGACGCTGCGTACCGTATTTTGGTCGATCCTGGTAGCCTTGCCGCTACCGGTATTGTGGGCAGCGCTGGGCTTTGGCTTGCAGAATGCCTGGCCGTACCCGGTAGCCATCGCGATCGGAGAGGGCGTCACCGCCACGCTGCCAGTGCTGTGGATCTGTATGATCAGCGCCGCCTTCGCCCATCCGCAAGGGTTGTTCATCGTGCATTTCCGCTGGCCAGTGAAGCAGGTTTCCCGCGCCATGCGTTACTACCAGATGTCGATCTGGCTGATCGTGCCGTTGATTATGGCGCTGATCACTTTCGACAATCTCAACGATCGCGAATTTGCCAATACACTTGGCCGCCTGTGCTTCATTCTGCTCTGCCTGGCGCTGGCGCTGGTCACCAACAGTTTGAAGCGGGCCGGTATTCCACTGTATCTGGATAACAAAGGCTCCGGCGAAAACATGATCAACACCGCGTTGTGGGGGTTGTTGCTTTCCGCACCGCTGATTGCTGCGCTGGCTTCCACCGTCGGCTATCTGACCACCGCACAGAAGCTGCTGGCCCGCCTGGAGACCTCGGTTGCCATCTGGTTCCTGCTGTTGGTGATTTATCACATTATCCGCCGCTGGATGCTGATCCAACGCCGCCGCCTCGCCTTTGACCGTGCCAAACAGCGCCGTGCCGATATCCTGGCGCAACGCGCCAAAGGCGAAGAAGAACCCTCGCATACCCCGAACAGCATCGAAGGTGCGATTGAGGTGGATGAGGCGGAAATCGATCTGGATGCCATCAGCGCCCAGTCGCTGAGGTTGGTGCGCTCGATCCTGACGATGGTGGCACTGGTCTCGTTGATCGTCCTGTGGTCCGAGATCCACTCGGCCTTCGGCTTCCTGGAAAA
Source organism: Serratia sp. 2723 (assembly GCF_050434425.1). Taxonomy (NCBI): domain Bacteria; kingdom Pseudomonadati; phylum Pseudomonadota; class Gammaproteobacteria; order Enterobacterales; family Yersiniaceae; genus Serratia; species Serratia sp. 2723. The sequence goes on along the minus strand of NZ_JBNDIN010000001.1, from coordinate 48,338 downwards.
TATCAAGCTCTGGGATGTCAACTCCACGGTGAATGGCATCGATATCGCCCAGCCGATCACCTTGGGGGCGCTGCTGATCGCCATCCTGGTGCTGATCGTCACCATGCAACTAGTGCGTAACCTGCCAGCATTGCTGGAGTTGGCGGTGTTGCAGCACCTGGATCTGACGCCCGGCACTGGCTACGCCATTACCACCATCACCAAGTATCTGTTATTGCTGTTCGGGGCGATCCTCAGTTTTTCCTGGATCGGTATCGAGTGGTCGAAACTGCAATGGGTGGTCACCGCGCTCAGCGTGGGCTTGGGCTTTGGCATGCAGGAGATCTTCTCCAACTTTATTTCTGGCCTGATCATTCTGTTTGAAAAACCGATCCGCATCGGCGATACGGTGACCATCCGTAACCTGACGGGCACGGTTACCAAGATCAATACCCGTGCCACTACCATTTCAGACTGGGACCGCAAAGAGATTATCGTGCCCAACAAGGCCTTCATCACCGAGCAGTTTATCAACTGGTCGCTGTCGGACACGCTGACCCGTGTGGTGCTGACCGTACCGGCACCGGCAGAGGCAAATACGGAAGAGGTGACCAAGATCCTGATCAACTCGGCTGAACGTTGCTCACTAGTGCTGGACAACCCAACACCGGAAGCCTATCTGGTCGATCTGCAACAGGGTATTCAGATCTTCGAACTGCGCATCTACGCCGCCGAAATGGGCCACCGTATGCCATTGCGCCACGAAATCCACCAGTTGATCCTGGCGGGTTACCGTGAACACGGCATCACGCTGCCATACCCACCGTTCCAGGTTCGCACCGAGACGCTGTCGCGCATGACCAGTAATGGCCGCACGCCGCCTTCAACTCCAGCCCGCAACACGCGCCGCGAGTCAGGCGGGCTATAAAAGCAAAAAGGGTTCGGCTTGCCGAACCCTTTATCATTGATGCGAAAACGTTATGCCCGGCTGACCGGAAAGGCGATCACTTCGCTCAGGCTTTCGGCTCCCAATGCCAGCATCACCAAACGATCGACCCCCAGTGCCACGCCAGCACACTCCGGCATGCCATGCTTCAAGGCATCCAGCAGGTTGTTATCAATCGGGTGCTCTGGCAAGCCACGCGCCACGCGTTTACGATTATCCTGGGTAAAGCGCTGGCGTTGCTCATCGCCGTCGGTCAACTCACGGAACCCATTCGCCAGCTCAAGGCCTTTGAAATAGACCTCAAACCGCTCTGCGACACGGTGATCTTCGGTGCTGATCTCTGCCAGCGAGGCCTGTGAGGCCGGGAAGTGGTAAACGAATGCCGGTTTATCGCGGCCGATATGAGGTTCGACGCCCACGGTAAACAGCAGTTGCAGCAAGGTATCGCGGTCTTCTTCCGTGTCGGCAATGTTGCTCAGATCGAGCTTGGCCGCAGCCTCACGCAGTTGCGCCTTCTCCGCCGACAGCGGGTCGAGATCCAGATGGCGCAGGAACGCCTGCTGGTAGGACAGGGTTTCGGCACTGTCGCAATCCAGTACCTGTTGCAGCAGATCGTCCACCTCATTCATCAGGCGGTACATATCATAATGCGGACGATACCATTCCAGCATGGTGAATTCAGGGTTGTGATGCCGCCCCGCTTCTTCATTACGGAAGCTACGCCCCAGTTGATAGATCGGGCCGCTCCCTGCCGCCAGCAGGCGCTTCATGTGGTATTCCGGGCTGGTCATCATGTACAGCGTCAGGCCATCTGCCGCGCCCGGGCCGACGAAACGCGTCTGGAACGGGACCAGGTGGATGTCGGTGACTGTCGCCTGGCTCATCGCCGGGGTCTCAACCTCCAATACGCCACGATCGGCAAAGAAACGCCGGATCTCAGCCAGTATCGCTGCGCGCTTCAACAAATTGGCGATGGGTGCACTTGGCTGCCAGCTTGCCGTTTCGCTCATGGTAATTACTCCGAAATCAAACAGGGGGTGCAGTCTACTCGCATCCTCTCATGCAAACAAATTCTTGGCGATTGTGTGCGCTGGTCTACATTAAAATCATAAAAAACATATCAGCCATATAAATCACCGACAATTGCGCTAATCAAAGACAAAGGCGAGGCAACACCTTATTTTTGCAGGAATGCCTCTTGCGTAACGGTTAAAAGACAAAACAATCGATCACATCAAATTTCTACTACTTAACTTTAGGTATAGTGATAACCCTATATTCGGTAGCAGTTATCTATCCTTAATGTTTAGTTTAAAAAGTCACTGAATTTAGCTTAGCACCCGAAGCACCTTTATAAATATTAAGCATAGATTAATTAAATTGTGTTTTAACGAGAACATTGGAGGAGTGCAGTGCAAACCTTTAACGCCGACCTAGCCATCATTGGTGCCGGGGGAGCTGGTTTACGGGCCGCTATAGCCGCCGCCGAAGCCAATCCCCAACTGAAAATCGCGCTGATATCTAAAGTCTATCCGATGCGTAGCCACACGGTAGCCGCCGAAGGGGGTTCCGCCGCCGTCACTCAGGATCACGACAGTTACGACTATCACTTCCAGGACACCGTAGCCGGTGGCGACTGGCTGTGTGAGCAGGACGTGGTCGATCACTTTGTTCACAGCTGCCCACGTGAAATGGCCCAGTTGGAGCAATGGGGTTGCCCGTGGAGCCGTAAGCCAGACGGTTCGATCAACGTGCGCCGCTTTGGTGGCATGAAGATTGAACGTACCTGGTTTGCTGCCGATAAAACCGGCTTCCACATGCTGCATACCCTGTTCCAGACTTCGTTGAAATACCCGCAAATCCAACGTTTCGATGAGCACTTCGTGCTGGACGTGCTGGTGGATGATGGCCAGGCGCGCGGCGTGGTTGCCATGAACATGATGGAAGGCACCCGCGTGCAGATCCGTGCCAACGCGGTCATCATGGCCACCGGCGGTGCAGGCCGTGTTTATCGCTATAACACCAACGGCGGCATCGTCACCGGCGACGGTATGGGGATGGCGTTCCACCACGGCGTGCCACTGCGCGACATGGAGTTCGTGCAATATCACCCAACCGGCCTGCCAGGCTCAGGCATCCTGATGACCGAAGGCTGCCGCGGTGAAGGCGGTATTCTGGTTAACAAAGACGGCTACCGCTACCTGCAAGACTACGGTATGGGTCCGGAAACCCCGCTTGGCGAGCCAAAGAACAAATATATGGAGCTGGGCCCGCGTGACAAAGTGTCGCAGGCTTTCTGGCATGAATGGCGCGCTGGTCGCACCATCGCCACACCGCGCGGCGACGTGGTTTATCTGGATCTGCGCCACCTGGGCGAGAAGAAACTGCTGGAGCGCCTGCCGTTCATCTGTGAGCTGTCGAAAGCCTACGTGGGTGTCGATCCGGTCAAGGATCCGATCCCGGTACGCCCAACCGCGCACTACACCATGGGCGGTATCGAAACCGATCAGAACTGTGAAACCCGTATCAAAGGCCTGTTCGCCGTCGGCGAATGTTCTTCGGTTGGCCTGCACGGCGCGAACCGCCTGGGCTCCAACTCACTGGCTGAGCTGGTGGTGTTTGGGCGTGTGGCCGGTGAACACGCAGCCCGCCGCGCGCAGGAAAGTGGCCCGGCCAACGGCAGCGCTTTGGAAGCACAAGGCCGCGACGTGGAAACCCGCCTCAGCAACCTGATGAAGCAGGAAGGCAGCGAGAACTGGTCGAAAATCCGCGATGAAATGGGTCTGTCGATGGAAGAAGGTTGCGGTATCTACCGTACGCCGGAGCTGATGCAAAAAACCATCGATAAGCTGGCGGAGCTGAAAGAGCGCTTCAAGCGCGTCAAAATCACCGACAATTCCAGCGTGTTCAACACCGATCTGCTGTACACCATCGAGCTGGGCTATGGCCTGGACGTTGCCGAATGTATGGCGCACTCGGCCTTCAACCGTAAAGAATCGCGCGGCGCACACCAGCGTCTCGACGAAGGTTGTACCGAGCGTGACGACGTGAACTTCCTGAAACATACGCTGGCGTTCCATAACCCGAACGGTGCACCACGCCTGGAGTACAGCGACGTGAAAATTACCAAACTGCCACCGGCCAAGCGTGTTTATGGCGCCGCAGCCGAAGCGCAGGACAAAGAGAGAAAGGATAAGGAGCAGGCGAATGGCTGAGCTGAAAACCCTGAAAATCGAGGTCATGCGCTATAACCCGGAACGCGACGCCGAGCCGCATTTCGAAACCTTCAGCGTGCCTTACGATGAGCAGACTTCGCTGCTGGACGCACTGGGTTATATCAAAGATAACCTGGCGCCAGACCTGTCCTACCGCTGGTCGTGCCGTATGGCCATCTGTGGCTCTTGCGGCATGATGGTCAACCGCGTACCCAAGCTGGCCTGTAAAACCTTCCTGCGTGAATATACCGATGGCATGAAGGTTGAGGCGTTGGGCAACTTCCCGATCGAGCGCGATCTGGTGGTGGATATGACCCACTTTATCGAGAGCCTGGAAGCGATTAAGCCTTACATCATCGGCAACGATCGCAAACCGGAAGATGGCCCGAACGTGCAGACCCCGGCGCAAATGGCGAAGTATCACCAGTTCTCCGGCTGCATCAACTGTGGCCTGTGCTATGCCGCTTGCCCACAGTTCGGCCTGAATCAGGAGTTTATCGGCCCGGCGGCGATTACCCTGGCGCACCGTTATAACCTGGATAACCGTGACCACGGCAAGAAACAGCGTATGCCGCTGCTTAACGGCCAGAACGGTGTCTGGTCCTGTACGTTTGTTGGCTACTGCTCTGAAGTCTGCCCAAAACACGTCGACCCAGCCGCTGCGATCCAGCAGGGCAAGGTAGAGAGTGCCAAAGACTTCATGATCGCAATGCTGAAACCGCAATAAGGGAGGGAGACAGCAATGACAACACAACGTAAGCCCTATGTGCGCACCATGACGCCAACCTGGTGGCAAAAGCTGGGTTTCTACCGTTTCTACATGCTGCGCGAAGGCACTTCGGTACTGGCGGTGTGGTTCAGCATCGTGCTGATCTACGGCGTCTTTGCCCTGAAGGGCGGCCCTGAAAACTGGGCCGGGTTTGTCGGCTTCCTGCAAAACCCGCTAGTGCTGCTGATTAACATCATCGCCCTGCTGGCCGCCGCGCTGCATACTAAAACCTGGTTCGATTTGGCACCGAAAGCCGCCAATATCGTCATCAACAGCGAGAAAATGGGGCCGGAGCCGATCGTTAAGGCGCTGTGGGCAGTGACGATCGTCGTCACCGTGATCATTCTCGCCGTAGCGTTACTGTAATCCGGAGGAAATATGATAAATCAATCACCTAAGCGCTCTGACGAGCCGGTTTTCTGGGGATTATTTGGCGCCGGCGGTATGTGGGGAGCGATCGTTGCCCCAGCTATCGTGCTGCTGATCGGCATCCTGCTGCCACTCGGCCTGTTCCCCGGCGAAGCTTTAGGCTATGAGCGCGTATTGGCGTTTTGCCAAAGCTGGATCGGTCGCCTGTTCCTGCTGCTGATGATCATTTTGCCCTTGTGGTGCGGGCTACACCGTATCCACCATGCCATGCACGATCTGAAAATCCACGTGCCTGCAGGCAAATGGGTGTTCTACGGCCTGGCAGCCATCCTGAGCGTCGTTACCCTGATCGGGGTCGTCACGCTGTAAGACCTCTGGCGGCCAACTCCCGTTGGCCGCCTATTCCGCGATCCCTACTCTGTCGACTACACTGTTTACCTGTAACTGAAGAACAGGAGTCACCCATGCGTTTTTGGTCAAAGCTTTGCGTCATATTATCCGCCCTCATTTCCGTTGCCTGTAGCGTGACACCCCCGAAGGACGTCAAGGTCATAGATAACTTCGATAGCAAACGCTATCTGGGCACCTGGTACGAAATCGCGCGTCTGGATCACCGCTTTGAACGAGGCCTGGAGCTGGTGACGGCCAATTACAGCCCGCGCACAGACGGCGGTCTGAAGGTGATTAACCGGGGTTTCGATAGCAAAAAACAGCAGTGGCAGGAGAGCGAAGGCAAGGCGTACTTTATCGGTTCACCGCAGACGGCCTCGCTGAAAGTCTCATTCTTCGGTCCTTTCTATGGTGGCTATAACGTCATCGAACTCGATCCTGAGTACCGCTATGCGCTGGTTTGTGGCCCAAACCGCGACTATCTGTGGATATTGTCGCGCACGCCGACCTTGGAAGCCGCCACGCGCGACAGACTAGTGCAGATTGCCAAAGGCTACGGCTTTGATACCGAAGCGTTAATCTGGGTCAATCAGCTGCCCACTCATTGACTGCTGAATTTTAGCCCCAGGATCCCGGCCACGATCAGACACAGGCTGAGAATACGCATGATGTTGGTCGACTCACCAAGCAGCACCATGCCCATTACCGCCGCGCCCACTGCCCCAATCCCGGTCCACACGGCGTAAGCCGTGCCCGCAGGCAACGTTTTCATGGCGTGCGCCAGCAACACCATGCTCACCACCATCGCAGCAACGGTAATCAAACTGGGGGTCAAACGGGTAAAACCGTGGGTATATTTCAGGCCAATAGCCCAGACGACCTCTAACAGGCCGGCAAAAAGTAAGATGATCCATGCCATGAAACTGGTTCCCGAACGGGTGGGGTCGTCCCCAGACAACAGAAGCGCAGGCGGGTCGTCCCACTTGGCTGATTGAAGGCGTTGATTATAGCCAACGGCAGTGGCAACAAACAAGACGATTAAATGGCATTCCACGGAAGGGAAAATTAAGCGTTGCCGTGGAATACCGTTGAACCCAAAGGAAATTACTCTGCGCTACGCTGGATTGCCTTGCCGCCAGCCTCAACATCTTTGCCCACGCCAGCGGTGGTATTGCAGCCCACCAGCGATGACAGGATCAACAAAGAGAAAATGGCGATAATACTTTTCTTCAGCATAAGATTACCCTTATTCGTTATTAGTGAAAAAGTATGGCTCTCTAAGCGTAGTAAAAATCAGGGGGGTTGCAGGAATAAACGGATTTTTCCGTATTATCCGATTAATGGCGCTAATTGATTTCAGCCAGCACTGCGGGAAATTGCGCCGCCAAGGTGCTGAACGTCTTCACCAAAACCACGGAAGGTATTACAGCCGCTGAGAGACATCAGCAACAACAGAGAGACCACGGCCAACAGCGTTTTCTTCATCATGCGGATCTGCCAACGTGTGACGGGAAGGGATAACACAGAGGAACCACCGGGGTTCCTCTGTGTTGAAACTTATTTAACGCGGGAGACGTATTCGCCAGAGCGGGTGTCAACCTTGATCACTTCGCCAATCTGCACGAACAGTGGCACTTTAACCACTGCGCCAGTGCTCAGGGTAGCTGGCTTGCCGCCGGTACCCGCAGTGTCGCCTTTCAGGCCTGGATCGGTATCAGTGATTTCTGCTTCGATAAAGTTCGGTGGCAGCACAGCGATAGGACGGCCATCCCACAGGGTGACGATACATTCCGCATTGTCCTGCAGCCATTTAGCCACGTCAGAAACGGTTTTCTCTTCAACCTGGTGCTGTTCAAAAGTCTCAGGGTGCATGAAGTGGTAGAACTCACCGTCGTTGTACAGGTAGTTCATGTTGGTATCTACCACGTCCGCGCCTTCGCAGGAGTCGGTAGACTTAAAGGTTTTCTCAACGCGGGTACCGGTCAGCAGGCGACGCATTTTTACACGCGCAAAAGCCTGGCCTTTGCCGGGTTTGACGAACTCGCTGGATTCGACAGCGTAAGGTTCGCCTTCGAACATGATTTTAAGACCCGGACGGAAATCGTTGCTAGAATAAGTCGCCATGATGGCCCTCTGAAAATTTAAACTGGTAGCTTAGCCAAAAAAATGGCACACATTATAACCCAAAACACGGCGCATAGAGAAGATTGGTTGCATCAACTCGCCGATGTTATTACCGACCCCGATGAATTACTGCAGCTTCTGTCACTAAATACGCACCCGGAACTGCCACAGGGGCGCGATGCACGCCGCCTGTTTGCGCTACGCGTGCCGCGAGCCTTTGCCGCGCGTATGCAACCTGGGGATGCCAATGACCCGCTGCTGCGCCAGGTTCTCACCTCCAGCGCAGAATTCATCGATGCCCCAGGCTTCACGACCGATCCGCTGGATGAACAGCGCAGCGTGGTGCCGGGGTTGCTGCACAAGTATCGCAACCGTGCCCTGCTGTTGGTAAAAGGCGGCTGTGCGGTTAACTGCCGCTACTGTTTCCGCCGTCATTTCCCCTATCAGGAGAACCAGGGCAACAAGGCAAACTGGCTTCAAGCGTTGGAGTATATCCGTCAACACCCGGAACTGGATGAAATTATTTTCTCCGGGGGCGATCCGCTGATGGCCAAAGACCATGAGCTGGATTGGCTGATCGGGGAACTGGAAGCCATCCCACACCTCAAACGCCTGCGTATTCATACCCGCTTGCCAGTGGTGATCCCCGCCCGCATCACCGCCACGCTGTGCCAACGCTTCTCGGCATCGCGCCTGCAGGTGCTGATGGTCACCCATATAAATCATGCCAACGAGATTGACCCACCGCTGCGCGCCAGTATGGCACAGTTGCGTAACGCCGGAGTGACGCTACTGAACCAGAGCGTGCTGCTACGGGGGATCAATGATAACGCGGATACGCTGGCAACGCTGAGTAACGCCCTGTTTGATGCGGGGATCCTGCCCTATTACCTCCACGTGTTGGACAAGGTGCAGGGCGCGGCCCACTTTATGGTCAGCGACGACGAGGCTCGAGCGATCGTGAAAAGTTTGCTGAGCAAGGTTTCCGGCTATCTGGTACCCCGCCTGACCCGTGAAGTCGGCGGCGAACCCAGCAAAACGCCGTTGGATCTGCGCCTCACGCAAAGCTGAGTGGTCTGCATGAATGCAAAAAGAGGAATGCCTTGGCATTCCTCTTTTGTTTTATGTGGGTGCTTATACCAGCGTTACGGGCACTTATACACCTGGCCGATCATTTTGCTGTCCAGCGGTGCAAAACTTGAAAGCAGGTTCTGGCTTGGGCTAGTCGCACCGTAAATCACGTTGCCGCCCATTGCCGCTGCCTTGTTACGCAGATCGTTGGCCGCGCCGCGCATGGAGCTGCCCTCACCACCACTCCCCGACAGCCAGTTGCTCTGAGTGCCGGTCACTTCGCCTACCAACTGGCATTCTGCGGCAGGCTTGGTGTCGGTAAATTTGACCTGTTGACCTGCGGCGGTCAGTTCATTGGTGCTGCTGCACCCTGCCAGCAGCAGCGCTGCCGATAGACCCAGTAAGGCTTTAATCCGCATCTTGTTCCCCATATGATGTTGAGAATTACGCAAAAGCTTATCAGAAAGCGTTGCCATCTCTTAAGCATCCGTTGCCACCGGCCACGGGTGCCTGGTCAACGTCTTGAGCGACAGCTGATGAACTATCAGTTTACACGCTTAATAGATACGGTCTGCAAAAATATCATCAAATTCAGCGCTCCTAGGTTCATCACCTGCATAAAGCGCCAGAAGCCGTCACTTTTCCGATAAAAAACCCGATCAAAGCCTCAGAATGTCAGAAATCTTCGCCGGTATTAAGGGAGCAGATTCTGAAGGTTATCGCGATTTTTACATTTGGAAACATAAAGCACACGGTCAATTGAGCAAAACAAAAAACGCTAGTGAGCCTCTCAACCATACTTTAATTTCTCTTTACCCTTTAGGCGTAGGTAGTCATGGTTGATTCAACTGGTTTTGGCGAGAATGAACATCATTTTTCCCGTGAGGGCTTGATAGGTATTTTCAACAAGAATGTGTCTGCCTATCCAGATCACCCCGCAATTATCACGTCTCAAAACGTCATTACTTATCATGAACTCGCTCAACAAGCACAGGCTTTAGCTGGGTATCTTCAGCAAAAAGGGGTTCGAGAAGAAATGCCTGTGGGCATACTGATGGAACCAGGTATTGAGCAGATAATCTGCCAACTGGCGATAATGGGTGCCGGTGGAAGTTGTGTCCCACTGGACCCGGCGATGCCGGATGACAGAATCAATTTTATGCTCGAAGATGTCCACGCCCCCCTTACTATCTCCAACGAAGCCTATCGGTGTCGTGCGCTTTACTCACCCGTTATTGTTCTTGAACCGGCACTTTTACAGCCTTCTGACAGTACAGGTTCAGTCGCCAGCGCTACGGGGAACACACACCGTAGCCATATACTTTTTACTTCCGGAACAACGGGTCGCCCTAAAGCCGTTGAAATTGAAGCAAAGGGGATTATCCGTATGACGGCCAATCCGCACTTTATTCAGTTACGGCAGACCGACAGAATCAGTAGCAGTTCTAATCCGACATTTGATGCATCCCTGTTTGAGATATGGGCAGCCCTGCTAAATGGAGCCACCCTGGTCATTCTTGCTAAAAAGACGATTGTTGACCCCTATGAGCTGGAAGAAGCGATCGAGCATTTTTCGATTGATGTCATGTTTTTGACTACGGCTCTGTTCCATCTTGTGGCCAGCATCCGTCCTCACGCTTTTCATGCCTTGCGCTATTTAGTGGTCGGCGGCGAAGCTCTGAACCCTTTTTTCCTGCGTCAGGTGTTGGACGCAGGAGGGCCACAACGTTTTATTAATGCTTATGGTCCGACTGAGGGCACGACATTGACGTTGACACATGTGCTCAGCCATCTGGATGTTATGGCGGACAATATCCCGCTTGGCAAACCTATCGATCAGACACAAGCATTTATTCTCGATGACAAATTTCAACGAGTTCCGGCTGGCAAAATGGGCCGGATTTACATTAGCGGAGAAGGATTGGCGCGGGGTTACTGGCAGCGGCCGGAATTAAACCGTGAGCGTTTCATCACGCTCGACGTTTTTAATGATAATCAGCCAATACGTTTGTACGATACCGGGGATTCTGGTTGGCAACGGGATGATGGTGCTTTCATGTTTGCTGGCCGAACGGATAATCAGATTAAAATACGTGGTCATCGGATCGAGACCGAAGAGATTGAAGCGCAACTACTGGAAAGTCAGTTACTGCATGCCGCAGCGGTTTGTGTGATCAGAAAGTATAATACAGAGCCATACCTGGTCGCTTTTGTGGTACCGAACCAGCCCGGCGATAACGTTCTGGCAGAGGTGAAAGCCTGGTTGGCAAAAAAATTACCCGAATATATGCGCCCCCGCTTGTCATTGGCCGAAAGTCTGCCATTCACGTTTAACGGAAAAATTGATCGGGCAAAGCTCCTCGCTGATTTCGCCAGATCCTCCATTCAACCACTTTCATCTCCACTCATCGTAGGAGATGTTGATCCTGAAATGATGGTTCTAGAGACCTGGCGACGAGTGCTTGACGATCCGACTGTCACCATAGACGATGATTTCTTTCAGTCTGGAGGTAGTTCCCTTCAGGCCGCCAGACTGATTGTGGAGATCGGGCGGCAAACAGGTCAGCGTCTCTCGGTCCAGAATCTGTATGATGCGCCGACGCCGCAAAGCCTGATTAAGTTACTTGAACGCAGCGATCAGAAGCAGGAAGATATTACGGCAGCGCTGCTTAATGATGGCAAGCTGCCCGATGACATCTGGCCATTGCCTTCATCATCGCCGGCAGAAATCGCGGTTGCCCCACAGGCAGGAAATGTCTTACTGACCGGTGCGACAGGTTTTCTTGGCGCCTTTTTATTGCGCGATCTGTTAATGAAACCTGATGTTCGCCGTGTCATTTGTTTGGTTCGTGCAAGTGATAATCAACATGCTTTGCTGCGGGTGCAGACCAACCTGCGGCAGTATGGTTTGTGGCAGGACGATTTTTATCCTCGTCTAGAAGCCTTTGCCAGCGATTTGGCAAAACCCTTGCTGGCACTTGACGGGCCGCTGTACGAAAAGATGGCGAGAGAATGTGACATCATTTTCCATCTGGCTGCACATGTTAATTACATCCAGCCCTATTCCGCCCACTATTCGGGGAATATTACCGCCACCGAAAATATTTTGCGTTTTGCCGTCAGTGAGAAAGCCAAGCCTCTTCATTATGTTTCCACCATTGCCATCTTTGGCCCAGCAGGATTACTGTCGCCTCGTACGCGTGTTTATGAAAATGACGATATTCTTCCTTATCTGGCAGGGCTGAAATATGACTCGGGCTACTCACAAAGCCAGTGGGTCGTGGAACGAATTATATGGCAGGCCAGAGACAGGGGGATCCCACTGGCTGTCTATCGCCCCGGCTTTATTATGGGGGACAGCGCTAGCGGGGCAGGTAATCCTAAAGATTTCATTGCGCGTTTGATCAAAGGGTGCATTCAAGTTGGAGCTTATCCGCAGTTACCCAATCAGCGTAAAGAATTTATTCCCGTCGATTATGTCAGCCGGGCCTTGCTTAATCTCGCTTTGGGTGAAAATAATTTAGGCAAGGCCTTTCATCTGGTGCCACCTGACAGCACCCAGTCCACCGATCTCGATTCATTTTTTGAGCTGATAAACCTCAATGGTTTTAACCTGCAACCGGTCAGTTATCCGGAGTGGATTACTCGCCTGGAAAATGATGAAAATCTTGCCAGTAATCCGCTAATGCCGCTCGTGCCCATGTTGTCTGAGGCCGTATATGGGGAGCTCACGCGCTGGCAAGTGTATGAAAACATGCCAACTTATGACGCACAAAATGCGCAGGACGGGCAAATGAAAAGCCAGCACCCACTCTCTTTTTCAGTTATGGAGGCTAGCCTGTTGGGGCGCTACCTTGACTACTGGCGACGTACAGGTTACCTGACGTAATGGGGACGCTCTATGTCCCTGTCTCATTAGGGACATGCAGGTGTTAATGGATGTTTATTCAATGATAAAAAACCCGGCCGAAGCCGGGTTTTGCGGTTAGCTCACAGAGGTGAGGGGAATTACATCATTCCGCCCATACCACCCATGCCGCCCATACCACCAGCGCCACCCATGTCTAACTTGTCTTCTTTCGGCAAGTCAGTGACCATGCACTCGGTGGTGATCATCAGGCCAGCGACAGAGGCCGCGTACTGCAGAGCAGAACGGGTCACTTTAGTTGGATCCAGGATACCCATCGCGATCATGTCGCCGTATTCTTCGGTGTAAGCGTTGTAGCCGAAGCTGCCTTCGCCTGCTTTCACGTTGTTGGCAATCACAGAAGCTTCTTCACCGGCGTTGATCACGATCTGACGCAGTGGAGATTCCATGGCACGCAGGGCAACTTTGATCCCCACGTTCTGGTCTTCGTTATCGCCTTTCAGGCCAGCAATTTTGCCTGCTACACGGATCAGCGCTACGCCACCGCCAGCAACCACGCCTTCTTCTACCGCAGCGCGAGTCGCGTGCAGGGCATCTTCAACGCGGGCTTTCTTCTCTTTCATTTCAACTTCAGTTGCGGCGCCCACTTTGATAACGGCAACGCCGCCAGCCAGTTTAGCAACACGCTCTTGCAGTTTTTCACGATCATAGTCAGAGGTCGCTTCTTCGATCTGCTGACGGATCTGGGTAACGCGGCCCTGAATGGTGGCTTCGTCGCCCACGCCATCGATGATGATGGTGGTGTCTTTGTTGATTACGATGCGTTTTGCCTGACCCAGATCTTCCAGGGTAGTTTTTTCCAGCTCCAGACCGATCTCTTCAGAGATCACGGTACCGGCAGTCAGGGTAGCGATGTCTTGCAGCATGGCTTTACGACGGTCGCCGAAGCCAGGTGCTTTAACCGCAGCCACTTTCACGATGCCACGCATGGTGTTAACCACCAGGGTCGCCAACGCTTCGCCTTCAACATCTTCAGCAATGATCAGCAGTGGTTTGCCTGCTTTCGCAACGGCTTCCAGCACTGGCAGCATTTCACGGATGTTGGAGATTTTCTTGTCAGCCAACAGGATGAACGGGCTTTCCAGCTCGATAGAACCGGTTTCTGGCTTGTTGATGAAGTACGGAGACAGGTAGCCGCGATCGAACTGCATACCTTCAACCACGTCCAGCTCGTCTTGCAGGCCGGTGCCTTCTTCAACGGTGATCACGCCTTCTTTGCCCACTTTCTCCATCGCTTCTGCAATCAGTTTACCCACGGTTTCGTCGGAGTTTGCAGAGATGGTACCTACCTGAGCGATAGCTTTAGAATCAGAGCAAGGTACAGACAGTTTTTTCAGCTCTTCAACCGCAGCGATGACCGCTTTGTCGATACCGCGCTTCAGGTCCATCGGGTTCATGCCGGCAGCCACAGCTTTCAGGCCTTCGGTGATGATGGATTGAGCCAGTACGGTTGCAGTGGTGGTACCGTCGCCCGCAGCGTCGTTCGCTTTAGAGGCAACTTCTTTCACCATTTGTGCACCCATGTTCTCGAACTTGTCTTCCAGTTCGATTTCACGAGCAACAGATACGCCATCTTTAGTGATGGTAGGAGCGCCGAAGGATTTATCCAGCACTACGTTGCGGCCTTTCGGGCCCAGAGTCACTTTTACTGCATCAGCGAGAACATTCACACCGCGGAGCATCTTCACGCGAGCATCATTGCCGAATTTTACATCTTTAGCTGCCATTGGTATTTCCCTTCAACTCGTTCAGTTCAGAAGATTTATAAAGCGTTATTACGCTTCAACAATTGCCAGAATGTCGCTTTCGGACATGATCAACACTTCTTCATTGTCGATCTTCTCTGCTTTCACGCCGTAACCGTCGTTGAAAATCACGATGTCGCCTACTTTCACATCCAGCGGCTGGATGTTGCCGCTTTCCAGAACACGTCCTTTACCAACGGCTACCACTTCACCACGAGTAGATTTACCCGCTGCAGAGCCAGTCAGAACGATGCCGCCAGCAGATTTTGATTCAACTTCTTTGCGCTTGACGATAACGCGGTCATGCAATGGACGAATACTCATTGAACGCTCTCCTGTAAGAAGGTTTCTATCAGATTTAGGGTTGTGCGCCGGATTATTGATACCGGCTCCGTGGGATTTGAAATGGGGGCGTTCCATCCCCCTTCAAGGGGCAGCAGCAAAAAAATTTTCGATTTGATGAGCTACCGTGAACACTATCAGCAAAAACGCGGCCAATTGCCTCTCTCCCACTATACGGACCGGATAACACATGGGCACTTGTTTAGGGAGAGGGGGTAGTCCAGAGTCGCGGTCAGGTACCGGGGGCAAATGTAGCACGTTCAGTCCCCTCTCCCTTTGGGAGAGGGTTCGGGTGAGGGGAGATCTCAGCGATCGTCACGCTTGTCGCGATCGTCAGGTTGATGATCCAGGGTGTAGCGGTCGTCTTGCTTGCGCTGGAATTCACCGTCGAAGGTGTTGCCATTGGCAGCACCGCCGTTCTGGCCCCAGCCGCCTGGGCGATAAACGGCAAGATGCGGCATCAGCTTCAGCGTCAGCGATTTCTGCACCGGCGGTAACAGCAGCAACAGGCCAAGGAAATCGGTGAAAAAGCCCGGTATCACCAGCAGGAACCCCGCCAGCACCAGCGAAACGCTTTTCACCATCTCCGCTGCCGGGCTTTCGCCCGCCGCCAGCTTCTGTTGCATCTGCACAAAGGTCTTCATGCCCTGATTACGCACCAGGGAAACGCCGACGCAGGAGGTAAACACCACCAACAGCAGCGTCATTGCCACCCCCAACATGGCGGCAACTTTGATAAACAAGGATATCTCTATGTAAGCCAGTAGAAATATCAGCAATAACGGTAACCAGCGCACCTGGTTCTCTCCTCTAGGTAGAGTCGGCGTACCCGCCCGATGGCGCATACGTGATAAATGGGGCCACGAATCGGCCAACCTTCATACAATGGGGGCTGCCCGCCGCCATTTCAACCGGCCGATCTTTTTTATTCTCCATGACGCAAACGTGAAGCCCTTCACAGAAACCAAAAGCTGTCATTTGCCGAAGCACCATATAGTGATCTACGTTCATTCATTTATTACCAACCAGCATATGATCTGGGTAGCGACAATAGCTGCGGTCAATACTTCCGCAGTTGACCCGCTCGGCAACATTATTTTGTTATCCTGCATATAATTATATTCGGCAGCAACATAGAGAAGGTTCTCATGTCAAACAACATTCGTATCGAAGAAGACCTATTAGGAACACGTGAAGTCCCTGCAGAAGCCTACTACGGTGTTCATACACTGCGTGCGATTGAAAACTTCTATATCAGCAACAGTAAAATCAGCGACGTTCCTGAGTTCGTGCGTGGCATGGTGATGGTGAAAAAAGCCGCCGCCATGGCGAACAAAGAGCTGCACACCATTCCACGCAAAATCGCCGACGTCATCATCCAGGCTTGTGATGAAGTGCTGGATAAAGGCAAATGCATGGATCAATTCCCGGTGGATGTGTTCCAGGGGGGTGCTGGCACCTCGCTGAACATGAACACCAACGAAGTGCTGGCAAACATCGGCCTGGAACTGATGGGCCACCAGAAGGGTGAATACCAATACCTGAACCCTAACGATCACCTCAACAAGTGCCAGTCTACCAACGACGCTTACCCAACCGGGTTCCGCATCGCGGTTTACGCCTCCAACCAGAAACTGATCGACGCCATCAACCAATTGCGTGAAGGGTTTGACCGTAAATCCAAAGAGTTCGAAACCATCCTGAAAATGGGTCGCACCCAGTTGCAGGACGCAGTGCCAATGACGCTGGGCCAGGAATTCCACGCTTTCAGCGTGTTGCTGAATGAAGAAACCCGTAACCTGCACCGTACCGCAGAGTTGCTGCTGGAAGTGAACCTGGGTGCCACGGCGATCGGTACCGCGCTGAACACCCCGGAAGGTTACCAACACCTGGCCGTGAAGAAACTGGCGGAAGTCAGTGGCCTGCCAGTGGTCCCTGCCGAAGACCTGATCGAAGCCACCTCCGACTGCGGTGCCTACGTAATGATGCACAGCGCGCACAAGCGCCTGGCGGTCAAACTGTCCAAGATCTGTAACGACCTGCGCCTGCTGTCTTCCGGCCCACGCGCTGGCCTGAACGAAATCAATCTGCCAGAGCTGCAGGCGGGTTCTTCCATCATGCCGGCCAAAGTGAACCCGGTGATCCCGGAAGTGGTTAACCAGGTTTGCTTTAAGGTGATCGGCAACGACACTTGCGTTACCATGGCCGCCGAAGCGGGCCAACTGCAGTTGAACGTGATGGAACCGGTGATTGGCCAGGCGATGTTTGAATCGATTCACATCCTGACCAACGCCTGCTATAACCTGCTGGAAAAATGCATTAACGGTATTACCGCCAACAAAGAAGTGTGCGAGTACTACGTATTTAACTCCATCGGTATCGTCACCTATCTGAACCCGTTCATTGGCCACCACAACGGTGACATTGTCGGCAAGATCTGTGCTGAAACCGGCAAGAGCGTACGTGAGGTCGTGCTGGAACGCGGTTTACTGACCGAAGCTGAGCTGGATGACATCTTCTCCGTAGAGAACCTGATGCACCCGGCATATAAGGCGAAACGCTATACAGATGAAAATGAACAATAATAGACTCATCCGGTAGCCTGAAAGGCACGCTAATCCTCTGGATAGCGTGCCTTTTTTCTTTCCGAAAACACAAAGCTGTAACGTTTGGTTTTCATAAAAATCCATTTTAAGGGGTAAACACTATGCTAGTAGTAGAATTGGTGATCGTTCTACTGGCCATTTTTTTGGGGGCCAGGCTGGGCGGTATCGGAATAGGCTTTGCAGGCGGTCTTGGGGTATTGGTGCTGGCGATGATCGGCGTTAAGCCAGGCAGCATTCCCTTCGACGTTATCTCAATCATTATGGCGGTTATCGCCGCTATCGCCGCCATGCAGGTCGCTGGCGGGATGGACTATCTGGTACAGCAAACCGAAAAGCTGCTGCGCAAGAATCCAAAATACATCACTATTCTGGCCCCCATCGTCACCTATTTCCTGACCATCTTCGCCGGTACCGGTAATATCTCCCTCTCGGCCCTGCCGGTGATTGCAGAAGTGGCCAAAGAACAGGGCATCAAGCCTTGCCGTCCGCTGTCTACCGCCGTGGTTTCCGCGCAGATTGCCATTACCGCTTCACCTATCTCGGCAGCGGTGGTGTACATGTCATCCGTCATGGAAGGCCACGGCGTGAGTTATCTGCACTTACTGATGGTGGTGATCCCTTCCACCTTCCTGGCAGTGATACTGATGTCGCTGCTGGTCACCTGGCTGTTTGACTCCAAGCTGTCTGACGATCCGGTGTATCAACAACGCTTCGAAGAAGGTCTGGTTGCCCTGCGCGGTGAGAACGTGATCGTGATTAAACCACGTGCGAAAACCTCCGTGCTGCTGTTCCTGGCCGGCGTACTGTGCGTTGTAGCCTATGCCATCATCAACAGCCCGAGTTTGGGTCTGGTGACGACACCGCTGATGAACACCACCAATGCCATCCTGATCATCATGCTGAGCGTGGCCACCCTGACCACCATCCTGTGCCGCGTCGATACCGACATGATACTGAATTCCAGCACCTTTAAAGCCGGGATGAGCGCCTGTATCTGTATTCTGGGCGTGGCCTGGTTGGGTGACACCTTTGTGCAGGCCAACCTCGACTGGATCAAAGAGACTGCGGGTACCGTGATCCAATCCCATCCTTGGTTGCTGGCGGTGATCTTCTTCTTCTGTTCGGCGCTGCTGTACTCTCAGGCCGCCACTGCCAAGGCGTTGATGCCGATGGCGCTGGCCCTGAACGTCACCCCGCTGACGGCGATCGCTTCCTTTGCCGCCGTTTCTGGCCTGTTCATTCTGCCTACCTATCCAACCCTGGTAGCGGCAGTACAGATGGACGACACAGGAACAACACGCATCGGGCGTTTCGTGTTTAACCACCCGTTCCTGATCCCTGGCACTATGGGTGTGGCGTTTGCCGTCATCTTCGGCTTCCTGATTGGCAGCGTTATTCTGTGATCCTCCAGCGGGGTTCCGGCCCCGCTTTCCCCTCCCCATTCTCCCCTTGCTGATAATCTAACCTTCTAGCCAACACCGCTTCAGGGTATAGTGCCCTGTTACCAAACCTGGTTGAGAGGGCCGAAGATGTCTGATTGCGAAGCTATCGTCATACTCTGTACCGCACCCGATGAGGCCACGGCGCAAGAGCTGGCGGCACGCGTCCTGGGGGAGAAACTGGCGGCCTGCGCCACGCTGCTGCCCGGAGCAACATCGTTGTATTACTGGGAAGGAAAACTGCAACAGGAATACGAAGTGCAGATGCTGTTTAAAAGCGATCGCCAGCATCAACAGGCGCTACTCACCTACCTGAAACAACATCACCCGTACCAGACACCCGAACTGTTGGTGCTGCCGGTGATGGCCGGAGATAAAGATTACCTGTCATGGATCAACGCCTCATTAAACTGATATTGCTGCTGTGTAGCCTGTTCTTCCTGCCCACTGCGGCTCAGGCTTCACTGTTCGGCCAAAACGCGGGTAACCAGTTCGTGCCCGTCGATCAGGCATTTGCCTTTGATTTTAAACAACAGGGGCCCCAGCTGACGCTAAGCTGGCAAATCCGCCCCGGTTACTACCTGTACCGCCAGCAAATCAAACTGGTGCCGCAGCAGGCAACGCTGGGCCAATTTGAACTGCCTGCCGGGCTGAAGCACAAAGACGAATTCTTTGGTGAGGTGGCGATATTCAAGGAGCCATTGGCCCTGAACATTCCCCTGTTGCAGGCGGGTGACAATGCCAGCCTGAGCGTCACCTATCAAGGGTGCGCTGAAGCCGGTTTCTGCTATCCACCGGAAACCCGCGTGATCCCGCTGAGCGCGGTGGCGCTTGCCGCAGAGCCAGCAACACCGGTCGCCGTGGCCCCCACGGAAACAGCCCCCGCCAATCTGCCCTTCTCGCCCTTGTGGGCCTTGCTGATTGGTATCGGTATTGCGTTTACCCCTTGCGTGTTGCCGATGTATCCGCTGATTTCCGGCATTATTCTGGGCCGTGAGCGGCCACACAGCAGCGGGCGCATTCTGGTGCTGGCCGTGGTATATGTGCAAGGCATGGCGCTGACCTACACCTTGCTTGGCCTGGTGGTGGCCGCCGCCGGGTTGCAGTTCCAGGCCGCGCTGCAACACCCTTACGTGCTGATCGGTCTGTCGGTGCTGTTTGTCGCCCTGGCTCTGTCCATGTTCGGCTGCTATTCCTTACAACTACCTTCTTCACTGCAAACGCGGCTGGCCAACTGGAGCAACACTCAGCAGGGCGGCTCGCTGGTTGGCGTATTTGTGATGGGCGCTCTGGCAGGCCTGATCTGCTCACCATGCACTACCGCCCCGCTTAGTGCCATCCTGCTGTACATCGCCCAAAGCGGTAATATGTGGGCCGGTGGCGGCACGTTGTATCTGTATGCGCTGGGGATGGGTATCCCGCTGGTGATTGTGACGCTGTTCGGCAACCGCCTGCTGCCACGCAGCGGCCCGTGGATGCAGTACGTCAAGGAAGCCTTTGGCTTTGTGATCCTGGCGCTGCCAGTATTCCTGCTTGAGCGGGTGATCGGCGACGTCTGGGGGCTGCGCCTGTGGAGCCTGCTCGGCCTGGCATTCTTCGGCTGGGCATTCGTTCTGAGCCTGAAATCATCCCGTGGCTGGACGCGAGCCATCCAGGTGTTGCTGTTGGCAGCGCTGGTGATTTCGGCGCGCCCATTGCAAGACTGGGCATTCGGTAGCACCGCCTCTGAACAGGCGGCCCTGCCGCATCTGAATTTCACCCGTATCAATAACGTTGAGCAGCTTGACCAGGCGCTGCAACAGGCGCAGGGCAAGCCGGTGATGCTGGACCTGTACGCGGACTGGTGTGTCGCCTGCAAAGAGTTTGAGAAGTATACGTTCAGCGATCCGGCAGTGCAGGCCCAATTGGCTGATACGGTGTTGCTGCAGGCCGACGTAACGGCCAACAATGCCGAGCAGGCAGCCTTGCTCAAGCACTTGCAGGTGCTTGGCTTGCCGACCATTTTGTTCTTTGACCGAGATGGCAAAGAGTTACCCGCAGCCCGCGTGACGGGCTTTATGAACGCGGAAGCCTTCGACGCACATTTGCAGAAAACCACTCGGTAAACGACACTGAGTTTCAGAACATTTTTTTGGAGGGAGCACTAGTGCAACGTGAACAGGTTTTAAATACAGCCCTGGAGCTGTTGGAAAAACAGGGCCTGGCGACCACCACCTTGGAAATGCTGGCAGCAAAGCTGGGTGTGCCATACAGCGATTTCAAACCGTTCTGGCCGGACCGTGAGGCTCTGCTGTATGACTGCCTGCGCTACCACGGCCAGCAGATTGATACCTGGCGCCGCCAGTTGCAACTTGATGAGACGTTGAGCCCGCAGCAAAAGCTGCTGGCGCGTTATGACGTGCTGGCAGAGCACGTGCAGAATGAACGCTACCCTGGCTGCCTGTTTATTGCCGCCTGTAGCTTCTTCCCAGAGAGCGACCACCCGATCCATCAACTGGCCGAGCAGCAGAAGATCACCTCGCTGGACTTCACCCGCGATCTGTTGCGTGAGATGGATGCCGATGACGCCGACTCGGTAGCGCAGCAAATGGAGTTGGTGCAGGAAGGCTGCCTGAGCAAGCTGCTGATAAAACGCCAGTTGCAGGATGTTGCTGTCGCCAAGCGGTTGGCCGAAGATATCTTGCATATTGCCCAGTGCCGTCAGTTCGGAGCGTTAAGCTAAAGCGTGCAACGCCGTGACCTGGTGGCAACAGAGGCAGAATTACACGACCTTTGCCTGAAAAGCCAGCAATCGGCGCTGTTTTCACGTTTTTTGTCACAAATCCGTTGACGCCGCACGACCAATACGGTTTAATGCGCCCCGTTGCCCGGATAGCTCAGTCGGTAGAGCAGGGGATTGAAAATCCCCGTGTCCTTGGTTCGATTCCGAGTCCGGGCACCACTTATTCATACACGGACGTCCATTGACGTCCGTTTTTCTTTTTAAAGTCAACAAACTATCTATTTTATCCCCCTCACTGACGTTCACTAACATTCATCAACATCCACATTGCCTTGATGGTATATCTGTTGGTATTGTTAGTTCGATATGTTTTGTACCATCACTGGGAGGGGTAAACGATGGCTCTCACTGATGTCAAAGTAAGAAATGCCAAGCCCACCAACAAGCCTGTAAAGCTCACTGACGGCAACGGCATGCATCTTCTTATTCATCCCAATGGCTCCAAATACTGGCGTCTACAATACCGCTTTGCAGGAAAACAAAAGCTACTGGCTCTTGGGGTCTACCCTGCTGTCACTCTTGCTGATGCCCGTAACCGTAGAGATAATGCCAGAAGATTAATTGCTGCTGGTATTGACCCCTCCGAAAAGAAAAAATCAGAAAAGGTAGAGCAAAGCGGCGCTCTTGCTTTTGAGTCCGTTGCCAGAGACTGGCATGCAAGCAACATCAACTGGTCAGAAACTCATGCAGAGAGAGTGCTGAACAGCCTTATCAACCATGTGTTCCCTGTCATTGGTAAACGAAACATTACCGACCTCAAAACCCGTGACCTACTTCAACCAATTAAGGCGGCTGAAAAATCCGGGCATCTTGAGATTGCTGCTCGTATCCAGCAACGTATCACCGCTATCATGCGATATGCTGTCCATAACAGTATTATCGATAGTAATCCTGCACAGGACTTAGCTGGAGCCATTGCAACAGCAAAACGAGTCCATCGCCCGGCTCTTCCATTTGAACGCATTACAGAGCTTCTCAACCGCATTGAGGGCTACAGAGGAAGACAGCTAACCCGCCTTGCTGTTCGACTCACTTTACTGACTTTTGTTCGTTCCAGTGAGATACGTTTTGCCCGTTGGTCTGAAATTGATTTCAAGAATGCGTTCTGGACCATACCTGCAGAACGTGAAGAACTACAAGGAGTGAAACACTCCAGCCGTGGCTCTAAGATGAAAACCCCTCACCTTGTTCCATTAAGCAAGCAGGCAATAGCAACCCTGAAAGAAATTCAGAAGCTCAGTGGCGATCAGGAAATCATTTTCATTGGCGATCACTATGCTTATAAACCAATGAGTGAAAACACCATCAATAACGCGCTTCGTAAAATGGGCTATTACACCAAAACAGAAGTTTGTGGTCATGGTTTCCGCTCTATGGCCTGTAGTGCCTTGATCGAGTCCGGTTTATGGTCAAAAGATGCTGTTGAACGTCAAATGAGCCATCAGGAGCGTAATAACGTTCGCGCCGCTTACATCCATCTTGCTGAGCATTTAGATGAAAGACGTCTTATGGTGCAATGGTGGGCAGATTACTTAGATAAAGTATCAGATGAATTCATTAATCCATTTCATCTATGCAACTAAAGAATGCCAATACCCTAACAAACTGTATGTATACACAGTGTTGATGTTATGGTAAACTATCAAAGAAAGTTATTCAAAGAGAATTTTAAATGTTAAATATCAATACATTAGGTTTCTTTTCTGGTGGTGGGGGGCTAGATCTTGGGTTTTCCGCTGCAGGTTATAATATCATTCTGTCTTCTGATATTGATGCCCACTCCTGCGAAACCTTAAAGCTTAATCAGGGGAAAAAAGCTTATGTTAAAGAACATCCAGTTTTATGTGAAGATGTTCGAAAAATAAATAAAGCAACAATTAAAGAAATCATTAGCGATAAAAAAATTGACTTTGTTATTGGCGGTCCACCGTGTCAATCATTTTCTGTTTTCGGCCGACGTAAAGGTCTCGAAGATCCTCGTGGTAATTTAGTTTTTGAATATGTAAGGTTAATTAATGAATTAAGGCCGCGAGGATTTCTTTTCGAAAATGTAGCTGGATTAAAAAGTATTCATGGCGGTGAGCTTTATAGGGAGTTAGCTAAAGTTTTATCAATGGATGGTAGGTATAAAATATCAGTGCATGAGTATGAAGTCGCTGAATATGGCATTCCACAATTTAGGAAAAGGATATTTTTTATTGGATCATTGGAAGGGAAAGAAATAAATCCTATGATGCCAACACATGCCCAGAAAGATGGTTTGAATTTTGGTTTTAAAGCTTTTAACACAGTTAAACAAGTGTTGACAGACTTGCCCAGACCAATTACTGATTGGAAGTCAAAGGCTTATATTAATGGGCATGTTGGAAGAAAACACAGTCAATTAATTGTAGACAGATACACATCATTAATACATGGTGAAAGAGATCATAAAACAAGAATCAATAAATTAGATCCTAATAAACCTAGCTATACAATAATTGTGGGGTCAGATGCAGGTGGGGGAAAAGGTCATATTCATCCTTTTGAGCCACGCGAAGTAACTCCTAGAGAAAGTGCTAGAATCCAAACATTCCCGGATTGGTGGGAGTTTTATGGAACTGGTCGACATATAATCCGGCAAGTTGGAAATGCTGTTCCACCATTATTTGGTGCACTAATTGCAAATCATGTTGCAAAAGAAATGTTCTCTATTGATACAGAAAGAAATATTGATGATTTTATAGATATTCTTGATTTGGAGTTCTTTAAAAATGTTGATAACAGATCTCTTCAGCCACAAAATACATTCAAGTAGTGATGATTGGCCTGAAAAGCTGATTGATATAGCTACTATTTTTAACAAATTTGATGGTCATCCTTACGATAGGATGGCTATCGAGAGTGAATTATTGAAAATTAGTCCACGGGCAACGAAAGTTGCCCGTGATGCTTCGAAATTTAGAGATGAAATTAGCGCGTATCCTGCATATTTAGGTTTATATCGACTAGCTATCGTAAACGGCGTGTGGCATATTTTCTTGAGCAAAGCGGCCAAAAGGTTTTTAGTTAATGAAGAGCCTAATGTTCCCGCCTTTCTATTAATACAGCTAGCAATATTTCAGTATCCAAATGGTATGGGTGTAGCGTACAGCTCTGGTAGTTCTAATCTCAGAATCCAAGCAAACACAAAAGATAGAACCCTTGGTTTCATAAGGGAAGGAATTCATTTATCACCACTTAGACTAATATGTAAAGCAATTCTTGCGGATGCTAAATTAAATGAAAAAGATATTTTTGATGCAAGCATATCATATGAAGAGATCTTTATTTTAGCAAATGATAAGAGTATTAATATAAGTTCGTCTCCAGATGAGATAGTGATAGAAAATAGGCTAACCTCAATAAGAAATAAATCGGAGAAATTCCAAGGGAGATATGAAAGTCGTTTCCATATA
This sequence comes from Serratia sp. 2723, assembly GCF_050434425.1. Lineage (NCBI taxonomy): Bacteria > Pseudomonadati > Pseudomonadota > Gammaproteobacteria > Enterobacterales > Yersiniaceae > Serratia > Serratia sp. 2723. Next base: position 23,196 of record NZ_JBNDIN010000001.1, on the reverse strand, counting down.
TTGAGGCATACAGAGATTTTTGAAATCGAACGATCAAGAATAAAGTTTAAAACACCTATCACAAAAATAGAGAGAAGCTTTATTTTTGAAAAAATACATACTATAAATAACATAAAAGTTCAGTTTGATGAATTTGATAATATTGAAAGCGAAAAAGATCTAATTGATGAATTAAGATCGTGTTCATGGTCAAATTATTATGATGCGTTAAAGACCTTGGACCAAGAAACAATTTTTAAATTAACGCATGAAAGTGATATTCCCGTTAATGATAAGGCTGATTTCATTGATATAGATAAACCTATAGATATTTTTTCTTCAGATAGACTGTATGACTTAAGAGAAATAAATAGAGATGTGTCAATAAAAATGAATAATTATAAAAATAAAATGTATGTTGATCCTGAACTTACTAAAATAAAGCGTCAGCGTGCGAATCTAACACATAAAATATTACTTGAAAGACTTAATGAATACTTAAGTTCAAAAGGTGCACTTTCACTTGAAAATGAGCATATAGATCTTTATGCGAAACTAGGAAATAATGAAAAATTTCTCTTTGAAGTAAAAAGCATTGATGATAAAAATCTCTTAAGTCAAAGCCGTAAGGGAATTAGCCAGTTATATGAATATAGATACCGATACCAAAAAATAATTGGGTATGATGTAAATTTGTGTCTTGTATATCCCCATGAACCTAAATGTATACCGTGGCTTCAGGAATACTTGTGCAAAGATAGACTTGTTGGGATTATGTGGTTTGAAGAGGATGATAAACCCAAATTTTCCAAATACTGTGAACATTTAGCTAATATAATATGAAACATATTATTCTATCGTGTAGAGATGATTTATAGTCATTTCAGTGCTAAAGGGTCATAGACCCTTTTCATCTATTTGAAGGAACTGTGAATCGGTTAAGATATATATTTTTTGGTGATGTATAAATAGGTAAATATAATAATTTAACCGATGATTGTTTTTGAGAGTGTTCATTCTTGTCTACCAATCATGTTTGCAAGAAATTTTTTTCCACGCAACTGAAACTTTATCTTTTCTTCAGTACTTACATTTTTAAAATGTAATAAAAATCCAAGTACAAATTTCTTATCGACATCTTCAACTTTACAGCCCATAGCTTTAGCCACTTCTGCACCTAAAATAATCTTCAACCGTGTTTCAGCACTCTTGGTTAGAGATTTTTCCTTACTCTTTAAACGATTCAGACACATCTGTGCTGATGCTATTTTTTGTTTTATTGTTTTTTCAGTTCGTGGTTTCCTGCTTTTCTGTTCAACAGACGCAGCATCTTTATCTTCACGCATTTATTTCTCCTTTCCTGTTCGTCCATTCGTCCCTGTAGTATATGTTAAGTAAGTAAAATGTTTCATCATTACAAATATCAGCGGTATACCAGAATAATCTGCCGGGGTGAAAACCAATTAATCTCACCACTGTATTTTCATTATTGATATATAACAGAGAGAATAGGTAATCATGAAGAGAGGTACAAAAGTGACGATAGGACGAAAACGAAACAAGTTTATACTTTTCATAAAAATAGTCCATGAAGCAGCAAAAATAAAACATCTCATCTTCCACATCTTCGTTGTCTATCCGTATCCCTTTTTCAAATCCTTTAAATTCTTTCTTTTTCTCAGCTATCTCATTAAAATCAAGCCCCATAAAATTTAAATATCTATCTGTCATCACTCTGCTCCTTTTATTATTTTGAATACTCATATTAAATACAATTTAATTTCGAATAAATCAAATTAGAAGCATTCGGAGATTGTTCAAAACAATCGCCTGCTGATAGATTTGTTCTGTTAATAATGGAATTTATCCCGAAGAAATGGTGTTTTGGTTTTAAAAATATTATGCCAGTAAGCTCAAAATAAAAACATCCAACACATACGAGTGCAATCACTAATATTAATTACCTGATACTCTTCGCGTTACTTATTTTCTCAAATTAATGGAAACTATTTTACCTGTTGCTTTTAAACTCTTATTTTTAGTCTTAACCTGTGAATTGTGCAACGCATAAAATCATCTGTTATTTTCACAATTTAATCTTATTTAAGCTTTCCCGCCTTACGGCGGGAGGGAAAAAAATACTTTTTCCCTTACGGGCGATATCTAAAGACTAAAAACCAATATTATTATCCTACCTCAGCCATTCATCCGATTACTGCCCTGTAAATTTCACATATTTTAAAACTAGAGTTATTATTTAAGCATAGAGAAACTTTTTACATTGTCGTTATTTTTAGCTCCTTTAGGAGATATAAAAATAAAGCAATGCCCACCTATACACTCACTTCGTGAGCGTGTGGGGTCTACCGACGGTTGCTGCCGCAGGCTAACACCGTTTCCTTCGGAAACAAGGTCAACGTCAACACCAGAGTTTTTCTTGCGAAAAACTAAAATCAGCATAGTCGCATTGGAGATTTATATTTTTGTTTGATACTTAAATTTATATTGAGGTTATTTTTATTATATGGCTATTTTTCATCTTGATTTTAAAATTGTGAAACGTTCTGAAGGCAAGTCTTCCGTTGCGAAAGCTGCCTATCATGCTCGTTGCAGAATCACAGATGAAAGAACAGGTGATACGTATGATTATAGCCGCTGTACTGATTTATGCGGGCATTTTATATTAGCACCTGTTAATGCTCCAGAATATATTGTAAAAGACTCTACCGCATTGTGGAATGAAGTTGAAAGAGTTGAGCGTCAAAGTAATGGTCAAACGGCTCGAGATTTCGTTTTAGCCATTCCTGCCGCGTTAAATAATGACGACAAGAAAAAGCTTGTCCTTGAATATTGCCAGAAAAATTTCGTTGATAAAGGCATGATTGCCGATATCGCTTTTCATGATCTCGATAGCGACAACCCACATGCTCACGTTATGTTGACGCTCAAAACCATAGGCCCGGAAGGCTTTGGCAAAAAAGAAAGAAGCTGGAACGACAGAAAAATGTCTATTTTTTGGCGTGAATCATGGGCATCTATGGCTAACAGCTACCTCACTGCCACTGGTTCATCAGAACGTATTGACCATCGTTCTCTTCAAACCCAACATGGTGAAGCATTAGAGAAAGCTGCGATTGCTCTGGATAATGAAGAAAAAGCGCTATGGCTTGCCAGAGCTGCTGAAACAAACCGCCCTCCAATGAAACGCATTCATAGTGCTAAATGGCGTAGTAAAGCAGCTCAGGAGCAAAGAGCCGCAGAACAAGCTGTTCGTGACGCAGCGAAGCAGGAAGCGGTTGAAGTCTATAAGACCTTCAGCGAACTTGACCTTGAAATCGTCGTTGATGTCAGAAGCTTTACTGTGGCTGTTCTTGCTGAGCCAGAAGAGATCATAATCCCTGAAACACGTTCAATTAGTTCCAATGGTGATGAACAAAAACCTGTATTGGTTGCACCAACACCTCATACTCGTATGCGTGGGATTAAATCTTACCGTGATAAAACAAAAATCAGTAAGGTCGTTGCTACTAAAAATCCAACCGTTAGTATCTCTGAATCTGGAACAAATACTCTTCTGAAAACAACCTCTTCTAAAAAACCAAACAGGGCATCCAGAAGCGCCCCTGACCATGAAAGAAATCATAAGGCTACTCCACGTCAGGATAATATTTTTAAACGCCTCACGGCTCTTGTCATAGATTTTTTCAAGCAAAAGTTTGTATGGGCTAAAGCAAACAAAGTCCAAAATGATCTTATCAGTGAGGAACATGATGGACGTATTGCTGAAAACTATGTCTTTGATGAAGTATTAGGTCATCATGTTTCTCGTGCTGAATATGAGAAACAAGCAAAGTTTAATCAAGATGACTACAAACCAGCACCGGATGAGATCAGCCGTTTCCCAAGCCGTCCTAAAAATGAACTACCAGAACACGATCATGGTATGGATCTCACCCAATCTATATCGTATCCCAGCAAGAACAACACCATACAATTGAGGCCGCCGGGATTTCGAAGAAATGGATGAACTCATTATATTAACTTTAACTATACTAATACGTTTATATTTTCTTCCTGATACTGTTTATAAAAAACTTTATTTTAGAACCCCTCGAGCTTATACTAAATGTATGTCATCACTTCAATTACCCCCGTAACATAGCAGGATGCGTTATGAACAATACAAATATGATTTCTTTAGAAGATATTTATGAATCTATGTTGGACTATGTTGTAGATAATAATTTCACAGGTGCCTGTCATTCAACTTCCGCAGCGATGTATATATTACTATCCGAATTGGGACTGAATCCAAAATTAAAAATTGGTGAAGTTTTTTCATACTCTAATAAGGTATGCTTTGATCATTCATGGATAGAAATGGATAACCATATATTTGATGTTGCTATAGGTTATCCTCAACCACCGGAATTGGGTGGGCGATATGTGTGTGGCCCTATATTTAATAGTATTGATCTTTCTACAGATCAAGATTCTGATGTTTGTTTTAGATATCAAACTGCTGAAGGACTCGGTGAACCCGCTCTAAGCGTATCGAGATGGACATTACAAGAATATAACGACAGTGAGGATACTGATATTGATATTTGGGATCTCACTGTTTTAATAGGTTCAAGATGTAAATTGGATTTAAATCGTTGTTCCCTTGTGGAAAAATATGGAAGTATACGGCGTGAATTAGTTATTATTGAATAGATAATAATTTTAAACCACGTCCATGTGGACATCATGGACGTGGTTATCTATGAGGTAATCACATTCTTCTTCTGAAGACAACTTGAACAACGCTTGCTTTACTTCTCTGAAATCGACTTCTGCCAGTTTTTCTTCTGTATTTTCTTTCCAGACAGAATCCCGAAAACATTTTTCAGCCATGATGATTGCCAGCCCGATAAAACTGTTGATAAATTCCGGGTCCATTACCTTAGTATATATCACACGTTGCGTCTCTTCATCTGCCAAGTTAAACATATCTGAATAGATTTGCAATGTCATACCAAAGAACATACCCGTTGCTTCATTTCTAAAACTGAACATATTATTACCTCTCTTTCATTAAGTGTTGTTGTTAACATCTGATTTTTATTTATGACGCCATCAATATCAGGTATAAGCAACCCTCATCATTAAATGATGGCAGGAACTTATCGTGATTATTTAGTCGTCAGGATACACCTGTTTACAGTGAGAAGATATTTTTATACATATACCGGTGAGTGAATGCCAGTGAATGTAAAAATGCCCTCGCTTTTATCTGGCTTACATTTCTGAACAGACAATATCCACTTTGTGCATCATGTCCTTTATAAAAATGCTCTTTCGTCAGATCGATAATAATCTCAATGAACCTGTCCATTTCTTTCTTATTTTTCATCAGCGATTTATAAAAACCCGGCATATCTCCCCTCAGTTTACTTATGTTCTCATTAAATAGCCTTTCTGCCACTGCATTAAACTGCTTTGTTGTTTTTATTTCTAGAATCATAATAACCACCTTATTATTAACGTTTTACATTGAAACTTCACGTGAGGCCGTAATAGCCTGTTCGATCCATTCGTCCACTTCACTCTCAATAAAAGCAATCGCCCTGATACCTGTTTTTATCTGTGCGGGAAAACGACCTGCCTTAATAAGCTCATAGAGCCACGTTTTGCCGAATCCGGTTCTGTTCATTACCTCTGGTAAACGAATAAGCTTTGGGTGTTTTTCTTTATTGGTTTTGATCATATTTATCTCCTGTGTTGTTCGATGAGATAATTGTATGGATTTTTCTTGTGATTTAAGAGGGATGTTCAGAAAAGAGTTTTTTACGCAGATTTTTTGGTGGATAAAAATAGGGTATGTTCAGGTTGAGTGAATGTAGGCGATATCTGCATTGCGCAGCACACCGCCTCCGGGAATGTCAGTCCTCGCCGAGTTCATCAGTGATGAGATCCTGAACCTTCCAGTGTCTTCTGTCGTCGTATCTGTATGTAAAATCGACAAAAGACTGATATTGAGCAAGCTTTGTCAGATACTTGACTGCCAGTGGATGATCTGTTGATTTCACTTTTTCAACATCACGAATACCGTCTTTAAACTCATCAGGGTATAAAAAGCTGGTCAGTTGCGGCATACCAATCCTGACCTCTTCATCCTGCGCCCAGAACAGCAAATCCATGATGGGAATGATGTTGTAATCGAGTATTCTTTTGAGGTTGCTGACCCCAAAGCGAAAATCTCTGGCTGGAGGCTCAGGAGCCTGTAGTTGTTCTTTCCACTCAGGAACCATTACTTTCAGGTGATTGATGATTTCTTCAGATGACGTTTCCGCCAGATTAATTTGAACCAGCATCAGCCCCTCGTTGTTTAACCCGGCTTCCTTTAGATAGTGTGAGACTTCCATATGGGGTAGGGGTTTTCCTTCCGGGTTAACGTATTTATCGAAAGCAGCCACATAACCCGCCACCTCCCATAGCCCTTGGTGTGTGACAGGCTTGATGGCATAGCTGGAAGACAGTCTTTTTTCTGGCCCCCCGAAAACATCACCAAACACGACCTTGCCTTCAATCAGCTCTTCGTAATATTTCTGATGCCTGCGAAGGTTTTCAGGAGACAGCTCAGCCCGGTTTTGTTCCATACGATAGGCGACAATCCTGTTCTCTATCTCTTGGAAAAGCTGTTCCACTGTCAAATTTTGCAGGACGCTGTAATTTTCAATGTTGAACCATTCATTAACAGCGCTGGCTATCTCCGCTTTGGTCATGAGGCATCTATCCTTCTGGCTTTACTTATCGCTTTGATATGTTATGAGTAAACATATCGAATTTGGTGACGGTAATCTATTGAATAGAGCAGGGAAAAGCAGCGGAACAATCAGTCCAGACTTGAAGATTGTTCAGTGAGGTTTAGCAAGGTATGTTGTCATAACCAATTGAATATAATTGACTTTATTTGCGATCACGCATATAAATTGATGGTACATTGGTTGGTATACTTAAGGTAATTATGATTATTTTACATTTATTTCAGATGGTTAATACAAACTACGATTCCGAGTCCGGCACCACTATTTAGAAGAACCCGCCTATGGCGGGTTTTTTGCTTTTGGGTTAAAACTACCCCCCGCTAAACGTTTTCTCTACAAAAAACCCTGACTGATTAAAAACTGCCACCACGGCATTCCAATCATCACGTGAACAACGAACGTGAGTAAGGCAATCACAGTCCCGGTGATCCACCATGATTTGATGTCATTATAGCCAGCAGAAAAAACGATAGGCCCAGCGGCTCCACCATAGTGGGTAATGCACCCGCCATAGGAGTTGGAGAATAATATGGCTAAAGCCAGGATCATCGGCGGTGCCCCAGCCACCATGCCGACAGTGGCAAAAACCGGTACCATCGCGGCGACATAAGCACCGCCGGAAGCAAACAGATAGCGGATAAAAATGCTGATCAACAGCAGTATAATCACCACATAATTGCCTGAACCGCTAAAGGTAAAGTGATGAGAAAACCAATCGGCTAACCAGATGAAAAAACCGGTCTTGGATAGGGTACTGCTCAAACCAATAATCCCGCCATACCAAATCAGCGTGCTCCACCCCCCTTTGTTTTTTTGAATATCATCCCAACTGACCACGCCAGACAGCAAGGCAAGCACCATCACAATAATCGCAACGGTCGCCGCATCAATCCCTAACTCACCGGAGAATATCCAGCCTAGTAATGCCAACAGAAATATAATCATCAACCCTTTTTCCCTCTTCGTCATAGGGCCTAAGGTAGCCAAGCCTTCAGCAGAGAGGGTTTTATTGTCAATACATTTCAACTCTGGGGGTGAGATCTTATAAGTGATGTAGGGAATAACCGCCAGCATAATTACCCCCGGTACCCCTCCTGCCAACGCCCAACCCAGCCAACTTATCTTGATATGAAAGATGTCGGACATCAGGCTCAATGCCAACGCATTGCCGGCAAAGCCCGTTAAGAACATATAACTGGTGGTTTTCGTCACCATATAGATATTGATCATAAGAAAACGCCCGGCCTTACAAGGACTCTTCTCTGGATCGGAGCCTAAAGCCACCGCAATACTATTGATGATAGGAAAAATTATGCCGCCAGCTCGGGCGGTGTTTGACGGCGTCGCCGGGGCAAGGATCAAATCAAGCAATACCGTGACATAGCCAAGCCCCAGCGTGGTACTGCCTATCCGGCCAATCAGTTTATAGGCAATACGCTTTCCAAGCCCTGTAGTGACGAAAGCAGCGCTTAGGGTAAATGCGGCAAAAACCAGCCAGGTGGTCCCTGATGCATAGCCACTTAACGCCGCACTGAATTTTAGTTTGCCGTCACCCAATGTCTCAATCACCACGGCGGATGCGGCAACCGCAGTCAATAAAACCACCGGTTCGGGGTAGGGCTTAATCACCAAGCCGATAATCGCTGCCAAATAAATCCCCAAAAGCTGCCAGGCCATCGGAGAAAGGCCTTCGGGTGCGGGAATAGCAAATACCAGAAGAGGGATTACCAAGATCAACCCCATTTTCCATACTTTGGTTTTTATCATAATCATTCACCTAGATATTATATTAATCGTTTAAATAACTGGCTTTATAATTCACCACCAAACTTGTTCTCAGACAGATTAAAATAATATTTGATAACGTTAACGCGAATGTCCCTCAGGCATTGCCCGATAAAAACCTGAGAGGCACGACCATTTAATCAAGCAAGTCTATCAATGGCTGTACGTTATACCCCCCTGCATAGAACCTAAGAGGCGCACCGCTTCTTCTCGGGTTATCAATGGGGAATCAGCTTTTTGCTGCGCAATCTGGTCAAGAAATTCCGCCTTGATTTTTGCGGCATCATCCACCCCGGAGGGCACGTGGTGAGCTAATAATTTCAGTAAGAAATCCCCTTCGTCCGGTACCGCTGATTGCAGCAATTTAACCAACTGGGCCACTTGTTCGACCGTTAACGGTTTGGGGGGGATGCCTTTTTCGGCGCGCTCAGCGCTATGTTGCTTATAGCCGGCTAACATTGCTTTCTCCTGAAAACCCATTAAATATTCATGTTAAAAATATTTTACTCATTGAATTTATTGATAACTTGCTTAGCAAACTGCCCCACCCGTGTCAGGCCGAAGTCCCAGGGACCAAACCCGGATCCCGCATTGATATGCCCTGCCTCACCGACCTCAACCAGCTCACTACCCCATGCCCGTGCCCAATATTCTGCGTGGGCAAAACGCATTAACGGGTCGTTATGGCTGGCGAATGCCAGGCTCTCCGATCCAAACGACGTCATCGGTAACAGAAATCACTTCAAATTCAATATAATCAATATCATCCATCAAGATAAGAGGGCCTATTGGATTTCCCTGGGCCGGCAATAATAATTCACTGCTTAAAAATGGTGTTATTCATTACTCTTGGCGGGGACAAGCTGGATGTTAGCCACCCCCCCTAAATAATTGGCCACCACAATCCCAACCCCTAGCAAGGCGATAATGAACCCGGTCATCCCAGGCCAGCCGAATGTGGCAAAAACCTGTCCATTGCAATAACCGATTACCGAGCCGCCCATGTAGTAGAAGAACAGGTATAACCCCGTTGCTTGCCCACGAGAATGGGTCGCATTTTTACTCACCCAGCTTAAGCCGATAGAATGACAACCGAAGAAGCACCCGGTAAAAATGACCGCACCAACAATGAATACGGCGGTATTTTGTGTCAACGTCAGCAACATCCCGACAATCATCATTACAAAAAGGCCAGCCAATACCTTCATTCCACCAAACTTCGCTGATAAACACCCTGCCTGTGGTGCGGTGAAGAAACTCAAAGCAAAACTGAATGAAATCAATCCAGCTTGCGCATGTGAAACATTAAATGGCTCTTTAGCCAAGAAGAAAGCAAGATAGTTATACAAAGAGGTAAAAACACCAAAAATAATAAAACTGACTACAAAAATTAACGCCAACTTTTTATTTTTAAAGTGCTGTGCACCTTCTTTCAGAACACGGGTGAAATTAATATTTTTTGATGCTTGGAAATTTTTAGACTCCGGCAAGACAAAATACACCATCAACGAAACCAACATCAAAAGCACGGCAAAGCCGTAGAAGATAATGTCGATGGAGACATAATCAATGAGTTGGCTGGCCAGAACACGTCCTGACATACCGCCTATCGAATTACCAAATACAAAGTATCCGGTGACCACCCCAGCCACGACGGGTGCCACCTCCTCACTGATATAAGCGGTCGCCGCTGCCGCTATACCGCTGAGCGCCAGCCCAATAACACCGCGTAGCATCACCAACAACGCCCAGGATTCAACAAGGGGGCATAGGAGAGTCAGTACGCCCCCGGTAAACAGCGATACTATAATTAACCGTTTCCGTCCAAATCGGTCTGAGAGCGTGCCGGTAAATAGCAAGCCTATCGCCAATAACGCGGTCTCCGCGGAAAGAATAATACTGACATGGCTAACGGCAACGTCATACTCAATGGCTAAACGAGGAAGCAGAGGTTGTATAAAAAATAATGAGGCTAGTTCAGCCAACCCCGAGATAGCCAAGGCCAGGATCACGCGATAATAATTTCTGGCACTAACACCACTGCCTTTTCTTGGCGGATCAGCCGATTTGGACACAGTCATTATGACCTCATATTTATTTTAAGTGTAAGTACAGAGAGATAAGTCACAGTTAAATAAAACATGTCTAATCATTGAAGCAATACAAAATCAATAAGCGCCTTCCGTTTCTAAATCCCCTTCAGCCACACACACATTTCCTACAAACAATTTCCGGGCAGTCCTTATCACTGAGGCGCGGACACTTTCCATTTCACTACCTGTTTTAACCAAAGAGATATCAATTTTTCCGCTGGGGTGCTCAATGATGACGTGTTCGAGAAAGTCACCCGCCGGTTGATCAACGCATTGATTGGCTATACTCCCTGGCATCAGGCAAGCGGTAGCAATGCCTACTGAGCCCGTAATGGCTAATGATTTATGACAATTATGGGGCATAAAATAACGGACTTTTAATGTGCCACCCGCGCTAGCTTCACTTAATAATACCGGTTTAGGTATCACTTTTTTACTGACATCGCCCAACCCCATGGCCAACCCGGCTTTTAATCTGATGTTTTCGAGCATCTGCAGAAAATTTTTATCCGCGTCTAAAGCCTGTGGCGATTCGTCACCGCGTTTACCTAAATCGCGGGCGTTGATTAACACCATGGGCATAGCCATATCAATGCAAGTCACACCGATACCCTCTATAACATCGATGACCTTACCTGTCGGGAGTAATTTACCCGTTTTGCAGCCGGCAGAATTCAAGAAAGTCAGCCCAACCGGTGCCGCACTACCCGGTACACCATCGATTGTGGTATCGCCTTCGTAGGTCACAATTTTATCAGGGGTCTGAATATCAGCATCGATCAGGGTGCCGGTATTGAGATTACGAATTCGTACCCGGGTCACGGGATCGGTAGCAACCACCAGCCCCTTTTCAATAGCAAAAGGCCCAACGGCACACAGCATATTGCCGCAGTTTGGCGTGGTATCCACATGCCGCTCTTTTACCATCACCTGTGCAAACAGATAATCGATATCAGCATCAGCGCTGGTCGATGGGCTCACTATCGCCACCTTACTGGTTTGCGGGCTTCCACCACCGATACCATCGATTTCAAGTTCATGGCCGGCCCCCATCAGGGACAAGAGCATTTCATCTCTTGCTTCCCGCTCCTGAGGTAAATCGCTAGCCAATAATACGGGACCTTTAGAGGTCCCTCCACGCATGAGCACACAAGGGATCTGCAACATAATTAATCATCTCGGCAGTGAACAACTTTTGATGACTCAAGATTCCCATAAGGTGATCAATTACTCTAATGCCGAAAATCGGGAGATTGATTCGATTTTGACATTAATACCGATGCTATCATTGTGGTTAAACAAACCTCTTTCTTCATTTAGGGTGACGCTATGCAGCATGAGCTACAAGGGATCCAAGCTTTTGTAAAAGTTGCAGAATTTTGTTGTTTTACCAAGGCAGCAAAGGTGCTGAACGTCACTCAACCCGCGCTGACGCGCAGAATTAAAAAGCTGGAAGAGAGCCTGGGTACACCACTCTTTGAACGTTCGACTCGCCGGGTCAGTCTGACCGCTGCCGGAACGAGATTTTTACCTAATGCACTGAATTTACTCAATTTATTTGAAGATTCAGTGTTGAATATTAAAGAGATGGCCTCGCACCAGGTTGGGAAAGTCACGTTGTCTTGTCTGCCTACTGCCGCATTCTATTTCCTGCCCACCGTTATTCGTGACTACAATGCCTCTTATCCAAATATTCGTGTGCGGATCCTTGAGCACGGTACAAATAATTGCCTGGAAGCGGTGCTAAATGGCGATGCTGACTTCGGCATTAACATGATCAATGTCACACATCCAAACGTTGAATTTATGCCGTTAGTTAATGAACCCTTTGTGCTGGCTTGTCGACGAGACCATCCTTTGGCTCAAAAGCCATTGGTGATGTGGGAAGAATTGGATGGGTACCCACTTATTGGTGTGAGACGCTCCAGCGGTAATCGCCTTCTCATTGAGAAAGCCCTGGAGAATACCAAGTGGGATCCGAATTGGTTTTACGAAGTTCGCCATCTTTCTACCTCGTTGGGGCTGGTTGAGGCGGGCTTGGGGATTGCTGCACTTCCCAGCCTGGCCATGCCCAAAGATGACCACCCTACCTTGGTGAGTCGCCCCTTGATTGAACCAGTGGTGAGAAGAACGCTCGGTTTGATTCAACGCCGCGAAACCTCACTTAGCCCGGCAGCAGAACGATTCAAGGAGATGCTGTTACAACTGTGGTCAAACGACCGGAATAGCCCTTGGGTCGGGAAATATAACCTGTGACCTTATGTTTGGAACGCATTAGTTCCCTGCCGACGGCGGCAACATGCTTTTGCTCGTTCATCCCAACCGCTTTTCTGAAATGTGAATTGCCTGGCAAAACGGCTGGGGATGAAATGATCGTTGCCAAGCTTGGCCCTCGATGGTTTGAGGGCCAGCTAGTTCCTTTATGCTGGCCGGAAGATGCCGTTGCCAATGTTACGCGCTGCATTGAGGTAAGCCTTAGGCTCCCCCAATTCTGGCAGCAGGAGCATTTCAGATGTCTTAACTGAAGCGCCACAATAATCAAAAATACCGTGCGTTATCTGCGCGTTAAAGGCATCGCTAAAACCATGCCGGTCATAGACGCCTTTGCTTGCCGCCCCCAGGGCAACCAGATGAACCGGTAAATACCCCAGTTTTTTGACCACTGCCCCATCTGCCGTCTCTTCATAAGCCCAACCATTGGAAAACACCCGGTCTACCCACCCCTTAAGCAAGGCAGGCATACTCCACCAGTAGATTGGGAACACCAGAACCAGGGCATCCGCACCATCAATTCGTGCCTGTTCTGCCAGAATATCCGCTGGAACGGTGGCCGTTTTTAAAAATGCGGCGATATCAGCGGCACCGTACACCGGATCGAAACCTTCCTGGGTGAGATCGGCAATTTCAAACGTATTGGCAGGTTCGGCAGCCGTTATCCCTTCGGCAATCGCTGCGGCAACACCATGGGTTAATGACGTATCCAAAGGATGGGAAACAACGATGAGCGCGTGCATTGGGGTGACTCCTATTGTCAGGGCGAGGTATAAGACGTACTCTATATACCAACAGTAAGTTACCATCGGTAAGTTACCTTTAGTATATAACTCTGTCAACGGGTAAATATTGCTATGGTCTCCAAACCACATTCACGAGTTCGGCTATCGAGAGAAGAGCGTTATCAGCAGTTGCTGGCAACCGCATGGGAAATCATTCATGAAGAAGGCACCGAAGCGCTGACGCTCGGCCACCTGGCAGACCGCTCGGGCGTCACCAAACCGGTGGTGTATGACCACTTCACCAACCGTTCGGGCCTGTTTGCCGCGCTGTATCAAGAGTTTGACAGTCGTCAAACCGCACGGATGGATGAAGCTATCCAAAATACCCAACCGGAGCTAGAAGCCTTAGCCTCGGTCATTGCCACTTCCTACATTGAGTGCGTGCTGCTGCAAGGCCGTGAGATGCCTAGCGTCATGGCTGCACTAGCCGGTACTCCCGAGCTTGAGAAAATCAGGAATGATTACGCCGTGGTGTTCATCGAGAAATGCCGCCAGATCTTTACCCCCTTCTGCTGCGATAACCAACTTCAGGATGCCGCGCTATGGGGTATGCTCGGCTCTGCTGAAGGGCTATCCTACGCCACCAGCTGTGGCGCGATTACGGCAGCCCAGGCTAAGGAAGAGTTATTCGGCATCATTATTTCGATGGTGCAACGAAGTGGCGATCGGCCCGATATGGCTATGCCATAATAAACACAGTGTTGCCCCTCATCATGGAAGAGAGTTATGCCGACGATCGTTACCCACGCCGCAGTGCCGTTATGCCTTGGTTTAGGGCTGGGTCAGAAAATCATACCGCCCCGCTTGCTGCTCGCTGGCGTGGTTCTTTCTATGCTGCCGGATGCCGACGTATTAGCGTTTAAATTCGGCGTGGCTTACGGCAATCAGTTTGGCCATCGCGGTTTCACGCATTCACTGCTGTTTGCGTTCCTGATGCCCAGCTTGGCACTGCTGTTCTACCGCTGGTTCAAGGTTAACCCCGTCCAGACCTGGCTGTTCCTGTTTATCTCGCTGTTATCCCACAGCTTGCTGGATTCGGTGACCACCGGAGGCAAAGGCGTCGGCTGGCTGTGGCCATGGAGTGACGAGCGTTTCTTTGCACCCTGGCAGGTGATCCGCGTAGCGCCGTTTAGCCTCGAGAAATACCTGACTCCTGCTGGGCATGCGGTGATCATGTCGGAATTACTGTGGGTTTGGTTGCCAGGTGCCATCTTGATGACCGGCATGATAGCGCTGCGTAAGTTCATGCAGCGCAAGTGAGAGATTGATTAGGTTGGTAAGCGGCTTAACCGACAAAATCAATTCTGGTCAGCATCAGCGTACCTTGTTGCAGAGTAAACTCTACACGCATACCTCCCTCACAGGCTTCTGATAATCCAGGGATCAGCAGGTTGGAACCAGTGCCGATAAATACGGCAAGCGTTCCGTCCTCAAAATCACCCGAACCGACCGAATCGCAGGTGCCTTCAACCAGCACTTTCTTCGCCCCATCATTGTAATAGAACTGCCCGTCCTCCTCTGCTGGGAAGTATTTTCTGGCCTGCTCCAACGGGGTTAATGAATTCACACGGAAATCAGTCACCTGCATTTTAGTGAGGTTGACACCCAGCAGCGGTATTTCCTTCAAACCATCCCTGATTTGCTGCGCATAGTGGTCAAACAGTGCTGGGGTTATGCTTTGTTGATGTTCATCAGGCGTTCCTACCAGGAAGGTATCAGCGACGTTCTCAAGCGGGAAGACAATATGCGCCTTTAAATAGGCCATATCCGCCGTCTTGACCGCCTGTTGGAATAGCTGGAACTGAGTGAGCATCTCAACCTTGATGCCATCATCGATCTCCTGAACGAGTGGCTGCTTCACCGCATCCAACAGCTTTTGTTCGGTGATCGCCGAGGCTGGCCCACTGAAGTTGCACTTCTCCACGGTCTTGCTCTCAACCATCAGCGCCTGCCACTCTGCCTTGGCATCTTTGGCCATAATGGCATCGTAGTAATTCATCCCTTGCCGATCCTGGCTCTCTTCCCCTTCCAGTCGCCCGCAGAAATACGCCATCTTGCCGGTTGTGCACAGGTGAGAAACCACAAATCTGGGTTGGACAATCCCCCCTTGATAACTGCGCCGGACCGCGTCCAGCAACGGCTTACGCTCCGCATCATAAAGGCCGACGTTTTGGCACCCGCTCGCTGCGGGTTCATCTTGAATAGTGCTATGGCATTGGGCCTGCGCCGGTGAGTCGACATAAGAGTCAAAATTGCTCACCGTCGTCCAGAAGCCTTCCGTTGACTGCTGCAATTTTCGATCATAGACCACCGTCTTGCCGTTAATTTTGGCACTACCGCTGCCATCATTGGTTTTAGCGGTGGCACAGAAATAGGCCTGCGAGCCGGAAACGCTCAGCTGTTTAACCACAAACTGGATATCGGTGGGATAACCGATATTGGCACGCATCTGATCCAGAATGACACGCCGTAGCGGATCGTTGGCATCCAGCGTCTGCCCTTGAACATAGGGGGATAACAGCACCAGCAACAGCGCATATCTTTTCATGGGGCAAATCTCATCCTGAGCAGGCCATACAGAGAGCGCCAGTATTGAAGCAATTTAGCCATCATTCAATAAAAAAACCCGCCGACGGCGGGTTTTGAGAGAAAGAGATGGAGCGACTTAAGCCTGATTGGCAGGAGTCACTTTACTGGCCAGGAACTCTTGTTCATAAGCCAGCGACTTTTTACGGTCGAACTGGTGTTCCCATTTGGCAATCACCAAGACCGCCAGCGCATTGCCCACCACGTTCAGAGCCGTACGCGCCATATCGAGGATACGGTCAACGCCGGCGATAAACGCCAAACCTTCCAGCGGAATACCCACGCTGCCCAAGGTCGCCAACAGCACCACAAAGGAGACACCCGGCACACCGGCAATCCCTTTTGAGGTCACCATCAGCGTCAGAACCAGAATGATCTCTTGCCCCAGCGACAGCTCAATACCGTATAGCTGTGCAATAAAGATGGCAGCAATACTCTGATACAACGTAGAACCGTCCAGATTGAAAGAGTAGCCGGTAGGCACCACGAAGCTGGTGATGGATTTTGGCGCGCCGTAAGCCTCCATCTTTTCGATAATGCGCGGCAACACCGTTTCCGAGCTGGCCGTTGAGTAAGCCAGGATCAGCTCTTCTTTCAAGATGCGGATCAACGTCCAGATACGCAGGTTACACAATCGCGCAACGGCCCCCAGAACCACCAAGCCAAAAAAGGCGATGGCGAAGTAAACCAGCACCACCAGCTTGGCCAACGGCAAGAGCGAAGCGAAACCGAAGTTGGCTACCGTTACCGAGATCAAACCAAATACCCCGATCGGGGCGTAACGCATGATCATGTGGGTCACTTTAAACATGCTCTCGGCCACCGCTTTGAACACCTTCAGCAGCGGCTCTTTGGTCTCTTTTGGCAAGGAAGACAACCCCAGCCCAAACAGCACCGAGAAGAAGATGATCGGCAACATGTCGCCTTTGACCATCGACGAGAACACGTTAGAAGGAATTAACGAAAGGATGGTGGCCACCAGGCTATGTGAGCCGCTTTGCACCTGTTCCGTCGTTTTTTCATACTGTGAGATATCGACCGCGGTCAGCGCCGACATGTCAATACCGTGCCCGGGTTGAAAAACATTAGCCAATGTCACACCCACGACGATCGCGATGGTGGTGATCACTTCAAAATAGATAATGGTTTTCAATCCAATGCGGCCCAGCTTTTTGGTATCGCCAATACCGGCAATACCGACGATCAGCGTGGAAATAACAATAGGCACCACGATCATCTTGATCAAACGAATAAAGATATCACCGGCGGGGCTCAATATATTACTGACCATCCACTCACGCGATTCTGTTTGATTATGCAGCACTGCGCCCAGGATAATACCCAATACCAACGCGATAAGGATTTGCCAGGCCAGGCTGATTTTTACATTTTTCATACCCAAAAGTCCTCAAAGACTCCGTACCAACGTGTTAAACCGCACCCTGGTTCCGGAAGGAATACTTAATCATTTATTACAGGCTTATGTTTGTGAACCTCTACGTCAACTGCCCTTGGTGTAACGCAGTATAAATCTGTACCATCTGGAGGCAGGCTTCTGCAAGCCTTGTTTCATCTCGATTTTGTCCTTTTCTCCAGCAAAAAACCAACAAACAAAAAACGAATCGCAACATAATTACTTGTTCTAAAAAACATAATATTAGCTTGGGCAGAACAATAGCCCATTGGATAGGACAATTTTTAATCTAAATAAAAGTGCGTGATTTGTCGTTGTATTTGCATATTTAGTCTCAACTAGTGTTTCAATATTGTTAATAAAAAGTTTTAATAAAGAAAACAAAAGCATCCTATGGACACCACAACAACCCAAGATTAGTCTTGGTAATATTCGTATAGCTAATAAATAACTCTAGAATCATTCACCAAGTCTCTTGTTTTGATTTTCAAAAAACCAACATAATAAAGGCAGAAAAAAATAAGCCTTCGTCAGTTGCAGCCAATAATTACGCTGAGTATTTATAACAGCCATTAATACGGTTTGATTCGCGATAAAATATAACCCGGCATTATTTTCCCCTACGCCATCAAGCCGATATCTGACGCTTAATATTTTTAGTTATCTAAAAACTTTTTTAATGGAAATAGACCCATTACCGTCTTTTTACCGTCAACCAAACAGATACACGACACAATTACGACAGTAACTATTACAAATCAACATCTTCGTTGCGTGATCTGCCGCCCAAAAAAGAAACAAAGCGTCATGGCAAACTATACTTAACCATCAGTTGACATATCATTAACAATTCTAAGGAGAAAAACCATGAGCCAACTGCACAAACACGCCATTCCTTCTGCAATTGCAGATCGTGCCCTGATCAATCCGGAGCAATACCAGCAGTATTATCAACAATCTGTACAAGACCCAGCGGCATTCTGGGGCGAGCACGGCAAGATCCTCGATTGGATCAAGCCCTATACCTCAGTGAAGAACACTTCTTTCGATCCTGGCCATATCAGCATCCGCTGGTTTGAAGACGGTACCCTTAACCTGGCGGCGAACTGTCTGGACCGTCACTTGGCCGAACGCGGCGACCAAACCGCCATCATCTGGGAAGGTGACGATCCTACCCAATCTGCCAAGGTGACCTACAAACAGCTGCACCACGATGTCTGCCAGTTCGCCAACGTGCTGAAAAAGCTCGGGGTGAAAAAAGGTGATGTGGTGGCCATCTATATGCCAATGGTGCCTGAGGCCGCCGTCGCCATGCTGGCCTGTGCCCGCATTGGTGCGGTGCACTCGGTGATCTTTGGGGGCTTTTCCCCAGAAGCCGTTGCTGGCCGTATTATCGATTCCAACTCCAAACTGGTGATCACCGCTGATGAAGGGCTGCGTGCTGGCCGCGCGGTACCGCTGAAAAAGAACGTCGATGATGCGCTGAAGAACCCAGGGGTGAAAAGCGTCAACAACGTGGTGGTCTTCCAACGCACCGGTAAACCGGGCTACTGGCAAGAAGGGCGCGATCTCTGGTGGCATGAGCTGACCGAAGGCGTCTCTGCCGACTGCCCACCGGAAGAGATGAACGCGGAAGATCCGCTGTTTATCCTCTATACCTCCGGCTCAACCGGCAAACCGAAAGGCGTGGTACATACCACCGGGGGCTATCTGGTTTACGCCGCGCTGACCTTCAAATACGTCTTTGATTACCACGATGGCGACGTCTATTGGTGCACCGCCGACGTTGGCTGGGTTACCGGCCATAGCTACCTGTTATATGGCCCATTGGCCTGCGGTGCCATTACGCTGATGTTTGAAGGCGTGCCGAACTACCCAGGCGTAAACCGTCTGTCACAGGTAGTGGATAAGCATCAGGTCAATATCCTGTATACCGCACCAACGGCAATCCGCGCCCTGATGGCCGAAGGCGACAAAGCAATCGAAGGCACCAAACGCGATTCGCTGCGCATTATGGGTTCCGTAGGTGAGCCGATCAACCCAGAGGCTTGGGAGTGGTATTACAACAAGATTGGTAACGCAAAATGCCCAATCGTTGATACCTGGTGGCAGACCGAAACCGGTGGCTTCATGATCACTCCGCTACCAGGCGCTACCGAGCTGAAAGCTGGCTCCGCCACTCGCCCATTCTTTGGGGTGCAACCGGCATTGGTCGACAATATGGGCACCCCGCAGGAAGGCGCCTGCGAAGGCAACCTGGTGATCACCGATTCTTGGCCGGGCCAGGCTCGAACTCTGTACGGTGACCATGACCGCTTCGAGCAAACCTACTTCTCTACCTTTAAAGGCATGTACTTCAGCGGTGACGGCGCACGCCGTGACGAAGATGGCTATTACTGGATCACCGGCCGTGTCGATGACGTGCTGAACGTTTCCGGCCACCGTCTGGGCACCGCCGAAATTGAATCCGCATTGGTATCCCACCCCAAAATTGCCGAGGCCGCGGTGGTGGGTATTCCGCATAACATCAAGGGTCAGGCGATTTATGCCTATATCACCCTGAATCATGGGGAAGAGCCAACGCCAGAACTGTATGCCGAAGTGCGTAACTGGGTGCGTAAGGAAATCGGGCCGATTGCCACGCCTGACATTCTCCATTGGACCGACTCTTTGCCAAAAACGCGATCTGGCAAAATTATGCGGCGTATTCTGCGCAAAATTGCCGCCGGTGATACCAGCAACCTGGGGGATACCTCAACGCTGGCGGATCCGGCTGTAGTCGAAAAGCTGTTGGAAGAAAAACAATCAATGCAAGTTCCATCCTAATCCGCGCCGCTCCTGGCCGTTCGTCTGCCATGCGCAGCTGAACGGCCTGTATACCTGAAAGCTTTCAACTGCAGTAAAGCCCCATCCCAGACATTTGGCTGGGATGGGTCAAGGCGGCCCGCAGAGCGCCAATTTGCCAGCTGGAAGGGTATCGCGTGGCGTACTTGTTCAATACCTATTGGAGAAACTCGGATGAATGAAGATATTTATCAAAGGATTGAAGAAAACCCGCGCTTTCAGGAACTGGTGCAAAAGCGCAGCCGTTTCGCCTGGCTCCTGTCACTGATCACACTCGCGCTGTACGTCGGCTTTATCTTACTGATCGCCTTCGATCCTCAGTGGCTGGGGACTCCACTCGGTGCCGGATTAACCATTACCCGAGGGATCCCGGTTGGCGTGGGATTGATCGTGATTTCTTTCGTGTTAACCGGGATCTATGTTTATCGTGCCAACGGTGAATTCGATCGCCTGAATGCTGAAATCTTGCGTGAGGTGAAACAATGAAGCGCCTACTTTCAGCTGCCGCACTGTTGGCCCTGCCAGGCCTAAGCCATGCCGATGCCATTGGTGGCGCAGTGCAGCGCCAACCGCTGAACATCCAGGCTATCATCATGTTCCTGCTGTTCGTCGGTGCTACCCTTTACATCACCTACTGGGCTTCCAAACGTACCCGTTCTCGCCAGGATTACTACACCGCTGGCGGGCGCATTACCGGGCTGCAAAACGGTTTGGCGATCGCCGGTGACTTTATGTCCGCGGCATCGTTCCTCGGCATCTCCGCGCTGGTCTATACCTCCGGCTATGACGGGCTGATTTATTCCATCGGCTTTCTGATTGGCTGGCCAATCATTTTATTCCTGATTGCCGAGCGGCTGCGCAACCTTGGCCGTTATACCTTCGCCGATGTGGCCTCTTACCGCCTGCAGCAGAAACCGATACGCTCACTTTCGGCCTGTGGCTCACTGGTGGTGGTGGCGTTATACCTGATTGCCCAGATGGTGGGCGCGGGCAAATTGATCCAGCTGCTATTTGGCCTCAATTACCACGTCGCCGTTGTCTTGGTCGGCATATTGATGGTGCTGTATGTCCTGTTCGGTGGCATGCTGGCTACCACCTGGGTGCAAATCATCAAGGCCGTGCTGCTGTTGGCCGGTGCCAGCTTTATGGCGCTGATGGTCATGAAATCCGTCAACTTTGACTTCAATACCCTGTTTGCCGAAGCCGTGAAGGTGCATCCGAAAGGGCTTGCCATCATGAGCCCGGGCGGACTGGTCTCCGACCCTATATCCGCCCTCTCCCTGGGTCTGGCATTGATGTTCGGCACCGCCGGTTTGCCACATATCCTGATGCGTTTCTTCACCGTTAGCGATGCCAAAGAAGCGCGTAAGAGCGTGTTCTATGCCACCGGTTTTATCGGTTACTTCTATATCCTGACCTTTATTATCGGTTTCGGCGCGATCCTGCTGGTCAGTGCCAATCCGGCCTTCAAGGATGCCAGTGGGGCATTGCTGGGCGGCAACAACATGGCGGCGGTGCATTTGGCTAACGCGGTGGGGGGTAACTTCTTCCTTGGCTTTATCTCTGCGGTGGCATTTGCCACGATCCTGGCGGTAGTTGCCGGGCTAACCTTGGCAGGGGCTTCTGCGGTTTCTCACGATCTCTATGCCTGCGTCATCAAGAATGGCAAAGCTACCGAGCGTGATGAGCTGAAAGTTTCCAAAATCACCGTGGTGTTGCTCGGGGTGGTGGCTATCGCGCTGGGGATCCTGTTTGAGAAGCAGAACATCGCCTTTATGGTGGGGCTGGCATTCTCCATTGCGGCCAGCTGTAACTTCCCAATCATCATTCTTTCCATGTACTGGTCACGCCTGACCACGCGCGGGGCAATGATCGGCGGGTGGCTTGGTCTGTTAACCGCAGTGATCCTGATGATCCTGGGCCCGACTATCTGGGTGCAGATCCTCGGCCATGCCAAACCGATTTATCCTTACGAATATCCAGCGCTGTTCTCTATGCTGGTCGCCTTTATCGGCACCTGGTTCTTCTCTGTGACCGACAATTCGTTGGTTGGGCAGCAAGAACGCGTGAAATTCCGTTCCCAGTTTGTACGTTCACAAACCGGGCTGGGGATTTCGCAGGGGAGTGCGCACTAAGGCGTTGATTTGGGCTGAGATTGACTCGGCCCTGCTTTAAAGAGTTAGCCTGCTGGGTCTTCCGGCAGGTTAATTTGGTCTGATCGAGTGATGTTCCCCTCACCCTAACCCTCTCCCACAGGGAGAGGGAACCGATCGAGCTCGCGACTTTCCCTGTGTAATACTTCTTCCTTCTTCTTACTCATCACTGCCGAAGCGTCATGGGCTAATCAATGGTCCCCATTTTCCGAAGCGGCACAGGCTTATCCACGACGCCGGTCTGCTCCCTCTCCCTCACTCGGGTGTTCAGGATGTTCCCGGTCGTTGCATTGGGAGAGGGCTGGGGTGAGGGGCTTTCACTGTCATTTTCTGTTTTTGACCCATAGCAAAAAGCCCCATGCTTTCGCATGAGGCTTTCTACTTATTTGATGCCTGGCAGTGTCCTACTCTCGCATGGGGAGACCCCACACTACCATCGGCGCTACGGCGTTTCACTTCTGAGTTCGGCATGGGGTC